>JBDSZL010000046.1:0-12393 GCA_039925145.1 Vicinamibacterales bacterium
CGACACGCTGGGCGACATAGCCGAGGAAGCTCAGTCCCGAGAAAAACAGCACCAGGGCCCAGAGCAGGCGTGGCTTGATGGTGTCCGCCGGTCCGTACGGTCCGGTCGGCAGCACCGGGAGGATGACCGCGGCCATCACGGCGAAGCGCGCGCCCGCGCGCAGTTCCTGACGATCCAGGGCACGAACCCACGCGTGCAGTCTGGTCTTCTCGATCAGCAGCAGGGTAGTGAGGGCCATGAGACCCGAGCCGACCCGCGGGAATCCGAGCCCCGACACCATGCCTGCGGCGAGCACGACAAACGCCGCCACCTCTGTGGTGCCATCCACGTCGGCTCGGCTGGCGCTGGAATACGCGACGACGATAAGGGCGGAGAGGCCGGTCAGCAGAATGGCGGCGGGGACAACGAGCCCAGCGGCCGACAACCAGCCCGCGACACCGGCGACAAGGCCGAGCATAGTGAACGTGCGGACGCCGGCAAAGCGCGCGCGCGTCCCCTGTGCGTGACCGCTCCACTGGCGCTCGATGCCCACGCTGAGGCCGCCGAGGGCGGCGACCGCCACATTCCACAAGGCGGGCAGATCGAAAGACAGTGTAGGCACAGCAGGCATGGCGTTCCAACGCGCAGCGGCCTCAGACTACTGCATCAGGCCCGACGACGGGACTCTCGGCGCCGGATGGCGACGCGGGCCCGGGGCTGCCGCCGTACAATGGGCGGATGGCCCGTGCCCGGCGCATTCCCCTGGTCTTCCTCAGCGCGGTTGTTGTCGCCACGATCTGCAGCGCGGCCGCATGCCGGCGCGATTCACCGCCGGTGCCCAGACAGACCGAGTCAATCCCTGATCCCGGCCAGCTGCCGGCCGACGCTAAGAAAGTCATCGTGTTCCTTGGCGACAGCGTCACTGTCGGCTACGGTCTCACGTTGACGCAGGCGTTCCCGCTCCGAATTCAGGACATGTTCCACGCAGAGGGCTACAACGAGATCGAAGTGCTCAACGCTGGGGCCACGGGCGACACCACCGCCGGGGCACTGCGGCGGGTTGAGCAGCTGATTGAACCTAATGTGAAAATTCTCGTGGTGGCGCTCGGAGGCAACGACGCACTCCGTGGTCTGTCAACGACGCAGACGCGCGAAAACGTGAAGGCGATCATCGAGGGGGCACAAGCGCGAGGGGTGGCGGTCATGCTGGCCGGCATGGAGGCGCCGCCAAATCTCGGCGAGGACTACCAGGCCGCGTTCCGGGCCGCCTTTGCCCAGTTGGCTCGCGACTACCGCGGCAGTATCTCTTACATGCCGTTTCTGCTCGAGGGCGTGGCCGGCAACCCGTCACTGAACCAGGCCGATGGAATTCATCCCAACGAACAGGGCGCCCGAATCATCGCCGATCACCTCTATCCGCGTCTGCGCGACATGGTCGATCAGTTGCCGCAGCCGGGCGCGGGTTAGGCCGCGATGATCGAGTTTCGTGACGTCTCCCGCACCGTACCCAGTGGCACGGGGCAGTTGACCATTCTGCACCCGACATCATTCGTGGTGGCCGCTGGCACGGCCGTGGCAATTACGGGGCCGTCTGGCAGCGGTAAGTCAACGATGCTCGGATTGATGGCGGGACTCGATGCGCCCACCACAGGTGCGATCTTCATCGGCGGCACTGAGATCACCGCCCTGAGCGAGAACGCGCTGGCTCGACTGAGAGGCGACCGCATCGGGATCATCTTTCAATTTTTCCATCTCCTGCCGTCGTTGACGGCCTACGAGAACGTGCTCGTGCCACTCGAGATTGCCCGCTCGAAGAGCGCGGCAGCGCGGGCCCGCGCGCTCCTCGCAGAGGTGGGTCTCGTAGAACGAAGCCACCACTATCCCTCGCAGCTCTCGGGAGGCGAACAGCAGCGGGTGGCCATCGCGCGCGCCCTGGCGAACGACCCGCCGATTCTGCTGGCCGACGAGCCGACGGGCAATCTCGACAGCACGACCGGTCACCAAATCATCGAGTTGCTCGTGAACGTCAACCGTCGTCACGGGCGAACGCTTGTCCTTGTCACGCACGACGCGGAACTGGCGTCGCTCGCCGACGAGGTCCTGCTGCTCCGAGACGGCCGCGTGGTCGAGCGCCGCGAGCAAGTGCGGCCGGCTCCCAGCTCCGCATGATGTTCGTCCTGCGAATGGCCTGGCGCGAGACACGAACCTCGTGGGCGCGCCTGGGCTTCTTCTTCCTGTGCGTCGGGCTGGGCGTGGCATCCATCATCGTCTTGCGCAGCGTCGTGCAGGATGTGCGGATCACGCTCATGCGCGAGGCGCGCAGCCTGCTCGGTGCCGACATCGTCGTCCAGACCCAACGCCCGTGGACGCCAGAACTGCGCGCGCAGATCGGCTCCCTCCTCGAGGCGGTTCCACCACGGAACCAAACCGAGGTGGTGGATACACAGACCATGGCCGCCTCGGTTGGAGCGACAAGCGGCGGTCAGGTGAAACTCGTCGAGCTGCGCGGCGTCGAGCAGGCGTTTCCCTTCTACGGCACCATCGATCTGACCTCTGGGCCCTACTCACACGACCTCCTGGAGGATCGCGGGGCCGTGGTCCAGCCCGAGTTGCTCTCAGCGCTCGACGTCAAGCTGGGCGATCGGATTCTGCTCGCAGGACAGCCGTTTACCGTCCGCGGCGTGATCGCCAGGGACCGTAGCCAGCGGGGGGGAGGCATCGCCTTCGGCCCGCGCGTCTACGTAGACCTCGCGGCGTTGCGCCAGACGTCGATGCTGGCTTACGGCAGCCGCGTCTCGAACCAGCTGCTGTTGCAGCTGTCTTCTGACTCGCAGGTCACGGTCGCCACCGAGTCGTTGCGGCAGGCGCTGCGCAACCAGCTGGTGTCGGTGCGCTCGTGGCAGACGCTCGAGGATCGTATCGGGCGCAGCCTGTCGACGGCGGAGAATTACTTGAGCCTCGTGGGGTTTGCCATCGTCGTGCTCGGCGGAATCGGCGTGCGGAGCGTGACGCGCGTGATTGTGCGGCAGAAGATCCGGAGCGTCGCGATTTTGAAGTGCCTCGGAGTGTCGAGCGGACAGGTGCTGACGATCTATCTGATTCAGGTGCTCGGTCTTGCCGCGCTCGGGAGCCTTGTGGGACTGGCGTTGTCTGTCATTGCGCTCCAGGCCATCCCCACGTCTGTGCTGATCCCGCTGGGGCTGACCTCCGTCGGAGTTACCTGGGCATCGGCAGTGCAAGGCATCACCGTGGGGCTCCTCGTCTCGGCGCTCTTCGCTGCGGTGCCCCTGCTCGAGATTCGCGGGGTGAAGCCGTTGCTGCTGCTTCGGGCGGACGGGGCGAGCACCAGTCGTCGCGACCCGTGGACCTGGACGGCGGGGGTGTTGATCTCAGCGGCGCTTGCTGCGGTTGCGGTGTGGCAGGCCGACTCGGTGCGCGCCGGCGCGTACATCTCCGGCGGGTTGCTGGTCGTCACATCGGTGCTGTACCTCTGCAGCCTCGTGCTCGTCAGGCTGACGCGACCTCTCCAATCGTCTCGCAGTTTCGCACTCCGGCACGCCGCGGTCAGCCTGGCCCGACCGGGTAATCAGACGCGCGTGATCCTCATCTCAGTCGGCCTTGGCTGCTTTGTCGTGGTGGGCGTCCGCGCCACCGAGCAGGACCTGCTGCGCGAGATGTCAGCCCAGGTGGGTGAGAGCTCACCCGACCTGGTGTTGATTGACATCCAGGAGGATCAGGTCGGCAGCCTCGGCAACACAATTGGGGCGTACCTTCGATCGCCCGCGCGCATCACCCCGCTGATGCGAGGCCGTGTCGTGCAGGTGGACGGTCGTCGGGTGCAGTTGCCCACGCTCGAGGCGGTGCGGGAACACGGGAAGCTCGTTCGCGAGTTCGGCCTGACGTTTCGCGATCACCTCGAGAGCAACGAGCACATCGTCTCCGGAGCCTTCTGGAGCAGCGCATCCAACGATCCTCCAGGCGAACCGGTCGAGGTGTCGGTCGAAGAACGTATGGCGACCGAGGCGCGGCTGAGTGTGGGAGACACGATGCGCTTCGATATCGCCGGGATGCCGGTCCGAGGCCGCGTCACGAGTATCCGAGCCGTCGCATGGGACGACACGCAGAACGGCGGCTTCGTGTTCGTGCTCCGGCCCGGTGCCGCCGTGGCGCGGCTGCCGCACAACTACGTGGCATTCCTTCAGGTGCGGCAGACAGGAGACGATCGCGGCGAGCTCCAGCGCGCGGTCGTCCGCACCCACCCCAACGTGTCAGCGATCGACGTGCGAGACATCGTTGCGTCCATCAGGGAGGTGGTCGATAACGTCACGGTCGGGATCACGATTGTCGGACTTGTGACGCTCGTCGGCGGCGTGCTCATTCTCGTGGGAGCCGTGGCGATGACGAAGTTCCAGCGGCTGTACGAGACCGCCATCTACCGGACGCTCGGCGCGAGCGCAGGGCGCATTGCGGCGATGATGGCTATCGAGTACGCCCTCATCGGTTGCCTGGCTGGTGCGCTCGGGGGCGCGGGTGGGGCCGCCATGTCGTGGGGGCTGGCCCGATTTCTGTTCGACATTCCATGGCAACCGGCACCGACCCTGATGCTGCTGGCCATCAGCATGACAGGCGCACTCGTGTCCGGCGTCGGGGTGGCCGCAAGCGCCGACGTCCTGTTGCGCAAACCCCTGGCCACTCTCGCGGAGGAGCGGTGATTGCTGTGTCGGCCGGGAAGTTCTGATAGGATACCTGGCTGGAGTAGCGCTCAGTTTTTGCGCATGCACATGACCGACAAAGTGCTGGACGACAAGCTGCTGACGAAGCTCAAAGACGAATTGCTGCGGAAGCGGGGCGAGATTCTGGCTGCGTCGACCGGTACCCGGCCGTTGCCCGAGTCAGCTGATGTGAACAGCCGGCAGGGCGACCTGGCCGATCAGGCGAGCGGGAACAACGAAGTCCACATCGCCCTGAAGCTCAAACAGACAGACGCCAAGATCCTTCAGGCCATCGAGGAAGCCTTGTACCGGATGGACAAGGGCAACTACGGCGTCTGCCGCGACTGCGGTGACCCGATCGCCGCGGCCCGCCTCGAGGCCATTCCCTGGACGCGGGTGTGCATCGCCTGCAAACAGAAGCAGAACGCGTGAACACGGTCGATCTCGTCAACACTCTCCGCGAGTTCCATCGCGACCGGCTCACCCTTCGCGAGCGACACGTTGGCGTCGCGCGGCTGATCGTCGATTACGACTTCAACAACACCTACCAGTACATCATCGCTCGCGAAGACGTCCACGTCGCGTGGATCGAGGCCGCCCTGGCCGATCTGGGCGCCGAGCCAGACCAGGTGCCCGCGGTCGAACTGCCCCCGCGCTCCGCGAAAGAGACGATCACCCCGCTGATTTCGCACGACGCGCGAGAGGCCGAGGCGTTCGTCACGCGGTGGCGTCCACGGCTGGCCGATATGAACAACGCCCGCCATCGCAACCTGATGGGTGTCGTCATCGGCGAGACGCTCGAGCAAAAGCGGTTCTTCGACCAGATGCTCGCCGGCCGCGAAGATCTGCTGGGCCGGCGCTCCAATGGTGCCGGATCGCCGGGCACCGGCGACGGCGTCATGTCCGTTCGGTGGATTGAGTAGGCCGATTCAGGTTTTCGTGGCCCTGGGATCGAACCTGGGCGACCGTCGCGGTCACATCCAATGGGCAGCAGACCGGCTGACGGCTCTGCTGCACGACGTCCGGCTCTCCACAATTACTGAATCCCAACCGTTCGAAGTCCCTGATCTTCAGCCGCCCTACCTCAACGCTCTAGCGGCCGGTCATACCGACCACCCGCCGGATGTCATCCTCGCGCAGTTGCTCGCACTTGAACGCGATCGCGGCCGGGATCGACGCAGCTACCGCGCCGCACGCACCCTCGATCTCGACCTGATTCTCTACGGGGATGTCGTGCTCGACACGCCAGAGCTCACGCTTCCACACGCGCGCTTTCGCTCGCGGCTCTTCGTCCTCGAGCCGCTGGTGGAGCTCGCGCCTGAGTTCATCGATCCCGTGACGGGGAAGACGATGGCTGAGCTGTTCGCGGCGCTTCGGGCGGGGGAGACCGACGCCGTTTGAGCGCCGGATGGGGACGGATGACCGGATCGATCGGCGAGCTGCCCGGCTCAAACCAAAGAACCGAGCGGCTCGCCGGCCGAACGAGGGTTACCCCTTCTTGTACGTTTGCTTGGTCGTGGTCGCTTCGCCGCCATTGCGTCCGGGGGCCGTTCGCTCCACCACCAAATTGCCCGCGGCATCCGTCGAGAGCACCGTCTTCGAAGTGATAGCGGTGCCGTTGAAGTCCTGCGCCGTCGAGATCGCCAGCTTGCTGGCGTCCCACGACGCCTTGGACGTGCTGACCATCTCGTTGCCGCCGAAGTTTGTCGTGTTCTTGCTGTCCGTACCGTCAAGCTTGTAGGTAGCCTTGACGTCGCCGGCCGGGGTGGTCCTGCTGACGACAAGCGTCGTGGCGTCCTGGGTGATCGTGCATTCCATACCGCAGAACTGGCCTCCGCCGCCGCCACGGCCGCCACCCTGCCGGCCACCAGCACCGCCCGCAGGCGCTGCCGCCGCGTTCGGGTCGGCCTGTAGCGTCCATTTCCCCGCAAAGCTCGGCTTGGCCTGGGTCGCCGCGCCGACGATGGCGGCAGTCATGATGACTGCTGTTGCGACTGCTGCTAGTTGTTTCATCGCCCTCTCCTGTAGTGTCCGACGTTGAGTGTGTGCGCTGCAAAAAAAAGGGCATCCCCATGAGCTGGGGATGCCCGGTCGTGCTTCAAGCCGTCACGATGTGACTAGCCCTTGGTGTAAGTGCTCTTGGTGGGCGTTCCGGGGCCACCATCGCGGCCGGGCTGCTCGGTCTCGACCGCCAGCTTGCCACCTTCCATGGACAACGTGCGCTTCTGGACGCCGGTGGCGAGTGTCGTGGTGACCACCAGCTTGTCGCCCATCCAGGCCGCCTTCGCGACCTGCTCGGTCTGCTCGCCGCCGCGGCCCATCGCCATGTTCTTGCTCTCGGTGCCGTCGAGCTTATAGACCATCTTGGTGGGGGCGCCGCCCTGCATGCCGTTGATGGTCAGCGTGGTGGCGTCCTGCACGATGGTGATCTCCATGCCCAGGCCACCGCGCCCGCCGCCTCGACCACCACCGCCGCCCGGTCCGCCCGCCGGTGCTCCCGGTGCCGCTGCGCCTGCCGCCGGCGCGTCCATCGTCCACTTGCCCGCGAAGTTGGGCTTTGCCTGCGCCAGAACGCCAGCCGTCATCAGGACGACCGCCGCAATGCTTGCCATTGTTGTCATGCGCTTCATCTTAAGAGTGCTCCTTGGTAAATCGAGACGGCGAAGTCGCCGACCCGAATGCTGACGTGCGCTACTCGAATCGTAGCGCTTCGATGGGGTCCAGACCGGCCGCCTTACGCGCCGGATAGAACCCGAAAAATATACCGACCGCTGCCGAGAACAGCACGGCGATCAAGACCGCATTGAGCGGGATGCTCGCCGCCAGCCCCTGGTACCGGTTGAGCCCTTCGGACACCAAATACCCGATGGCAATGCCAAGGGCGCCGCCGACGATGCTGATGACGATGGCTTCGATCAGGAACTGCAGCAGCACGTCCGAACTTCGGGCTCCAATGGCCAAGCGCAGTCCAATCTCACGGGTTCGTTCCGTCACCGAAACCAGCATGATGTTCATGATGCCGATTCCTCCCACGACGAGCGACACGCCGGCGATGCCGGCAAGCAGGTTCGTCATGGTGTTCGCCGTCTGGGTGCGAAGAGCCACAATATCATCTAGCGTCTGAACCATAAAGTCGTCAGTTTCAGGGCCAGTGCTCCCGTGCAGGGTCCGCAGGGTAGCCGTCACACTGTTGGTCACGGGTGAAATCGCATCGGCGGACCGCGCCGACACATAGATTCGGTTGATGTTCGTGAAGCCGGTGAGACGCTTCATGACCGTCGTGTAGGGAGCGAAGACCTGGTCGTCCATGTTGATGCCGCCGCCGCCGGCCCCCTTGGAGGTCATGACGCCGAGCACCTTGAAGACCTGGTTGCGCACGCGGAGCTGCGTGTCAGTCGGGTCGACGCCTTCGCCAAAGAGCATGTCTGAGACGTTGGAGCCCAGCACGACCACCTTGGCGGAGGCCTTGACGTCTTCTTCCGTGAAGAAGCTGCCGTATTTGAGGGGCCAGGAACGGATGGCTGGCAGATCGACGTTCGTCCCTTCGACGTTGGTATTCCAGTTCATGTTGCCGAAGATGAGCTGCAGGCGCGTGTTGGTACTTTCCGCCACGTACTGCACGTCGGGCAAGTCGCGCAGGGCCTGGGCATCCTCCGGGACGAGGCGCGTGCTGCCCCCGCCACCCGTTCGGACACCGCCAGCTCCTTGAGCGCTGCCGGCCATCACGGTAATCAGGTTCGTGCCGGCCGTCTTGACCTGCTCCTCAATCTGGGCCTGCGCACCCGTTCCGAGCGCAACCATTGCGATGACGGCAGCAACACCGATGATCATGCCGAGCATGGTGAGGGCCGTCCGCATTTTGTTGCGCGCGAGCGCCTTGAACGCGATGCGTATCGTCATCAGAATCGACATAAGAGGGCAGTCTCCAACAAATCAATGAGCCGCGGAAGGCGCGGCCGTCGCGTCTGGTACCGGGGCGATCTGGTCCGGCTCGGGTGGCGGCAACGCCGCCAGTTCATCGGCCGCATTGCGGCGATGCAAAACGGGCTGGTCGGCGACCACGCGCCCATCACGGAAGCGGATTAGCCGTGTGCCGTACTCCGCAATATCCATCTCGTGCGTGATCAACAGCACGGTGATGCCTTTTTCGCGGTTCAGGCGCTGAAAGATCCCCATCACCTCGATACTCGTGCGCGTATCCAGGTTCCCGGTGGGCTCGTCCGCGAGCAGGATGGACGGCTCGTTGATGAGCGCCCGGGCGATCGCCACACGCTGCTGCTGCCCACCGGACAACTGGTTGGGCATGTGGTGGTAGCGCTGACCCAGACCGACCGCGTCGAGCGCGGCGAGAGCGCGCTTGTGCCGATCGGCAGACTTGAAGCCGTTCACGTGCCGATAGAGCAGCGGCAGTTCGACGTTGTCGATGGCGCTGGTTCTCGTCAGGAGATTGAACCCCTGAAAAACGAACCCGATCTTCTGGTTGCGCACACGGGCGAGGTCGTCCTTCGAGAGCTGCGAGACATCCCGGCCGTCGAGCTCGTAGACACCGCTCGTCGGCCGATCCAGCGCTCCTGCAATGTGCATGAACGTCGATTTACCCGAGCCGGACGGGCCGGTCACAGCCACGAATTCCCCGGCTGCGATGCTTAGGGAGACGCCCCGCAGCGCCCGCACCTCGTGGTCGCCCATCCGGTAAATCTTGGTGAGATCCCTCACAGCCATGACGGGCGCGGCCGCTGCTTCAGTGGTCGATGTTGTGCTCACGGCATAATTCCCATCTTCAGGTAGCGGAGTCACGGTCAGTTGCCACCGCCGCGTCCGCCACCGCCACCGCCACCGCCGCGTCCACCACCGCCACCACCGCCGCCGCCACCAGGCCCGCGATCGCCGCCACCACCCAAGGGAGCCGGACCGAAGCCACCGCCACCGCGATTAGGCTGCTGCCCAAAAATGCTCTGGTTCTGCCGTTGCGCCGCGGTGATCGGCAGCACGATGTTCGTGACGACTTGCTGTCCAACTGTCAGGTCGCCATTGACGAGTTGGCTCGCCGTGCCGTCATTGATGCCGGTCGTGACACGAATCGACTTGAGTTCCTTCTTATCGGCGTCCCAAGTCCAGACCTGCCCGTTGATAGTACGCCGCTCGGTGGGCGCAAACAGATCGTCAATCTTGTCCGCATCGAGCGCGACGGGCGCAGCATCGAGTGTGGCTTGGCCGCCGCGGGCACCGCCATTGCGGCCACCTGCGCCGGGCCCGCCGGGCCGGCCGCCGCGGCCACCGGCGAATTGCGCTCGCATACGCTCGCGCTCTTCGGGCGTCATATTGGCGAAGCCACCCCGACCAGCGCCACGGCCTTGGCCGACCCCACCACCGCCTGGCGTCCCCTGGCCGCGGCCGCCGGCGAGTCCCTGGGCGCCTTCTCCACGACCACCGCGCGCCTGAGCGCCGGCTCCCGCTTCAACGCCGGAGCGACGCTGGCGCTGGCCAGCTCCCTGAGCGTCAGCCGCCTGTCCGCGGCCCTGTCCATCGCGGCCCGCCGCGCCGGGTGTGGCGCTGGGTTGCGCGCCGGAAGGAGGCGCGCCGGCGACGGCCTGATCGCCACCTTGACGTTGACGGCGTCCGCCTGACGCGCCGGATGCCGCTGCATCTGGCGCACCGGCGCCACCGTCACCGCGACCGCCGGCATTGACGCCGCGGCCCTGGCCCAGTTGCGGGGGCGTCAGTCCGAGCGCCGTGTACATGTCGCTCGTGGGGCGGAAACGCAGCGCCTGGTTGGGCACGCGAATGACGTTGTCTTCTGTCTGGACGATGATGCGCACTGTCGCGGTGAGACTGGGTCGCAGCCGTAGGTCCGGATTGGGCGCGTTAATCCACACCGGATAGGTGACGACGTTGTTCTGCGTGGTCGCGTTGAGCCGCACTTGCTCGACTTCCCCTGAGAACATCTGATTCGGATAGGTCTCCACGGAGAACTGGACCGGCATGCCTTTACGAATTTTGCCAATCTCGGCCTCGTCGACGCCGGCCGTGAGCTTCAACTGCCGCAGGTCGGTCGCAATCGTGAAGAACTGCGGCGTCGTCATGCTCGCCTGCACGGTCTGTCCCCGGTCAACCCGGCGGTCGACCACGACTCCGTCGATCGGCGCGTAGATTTTCGTATAGGAGACGTTGAGCTTGGCCTGATCGAGGTTGGCCTGATTGGTGACCAATTGCTTTCTGGCAGAGTCGACGGCGGTGGTGCGGGTCTTGACCGTCAGGATGGCCTGGTCGAGCTGCTGCTGATTGGCGAGCCCCTTCTCCGCCATCTGCTGTGTGCGCTCGAGCTGCTTCTGTGTGTCGAGCAGCTGCACTTCTTGACTCGCAATCTCGCCCTTCTGGCGCTCGACGTTGGCGCTCTGCAGGTCAACCTGCACTTGCAGCAACTGGGGATCGAGCTCTGCCAGTAACTTGCCCGCCTTCACGATGCTATTGAAGTCGACGTAGATGTCCTTGACGGTGCCCGAAACCTGCGATCCAATGGCGACCGTGCGGAGAGCCTCGAGCGTGCCCGTGGCCTGAACCACCTCGGTGACCGGCCCTTGTGTGATCGTCGTCTGCACGACCTGGGGCTTCTCGACCGTCTTGCCATAGGTGTAGTAGTAGTAGGCGCCCCCGCCTCCCACTGCTAACAGAATGAGTACGATAACCAGCTTTTTCATGGTCTGTATTTAGGCCTGCTCAGGATTCGAGTGCGCCGCCCCTCGGCGCAGTCCGCTAAAACCTTCTTCGAACAACGTGTAGACGCTGGGAACGAGCACCAGCGTCACGAGAGTAGAGGTCAGCAACCCCCCGATGACGACCCGCGCGAGGGGGGCCTGCAGTTCGCCGCCTTCTCCGACGCCAAACGCCATGGGCACGAGGCCCAGGATGGTGGTGAGGGTGGTCATCAGAATCGGCCGCAACCGGGTGCGACCCGCCAGCTCCACGGCCTCACGCAGTGGCGTGCCGTCCCGGCGGCGGAGCACATTGGTGTAATCGACCAGGAGAATCGCGTTGCTGACGACGATGCCGGCGAGCATGATCACGCCTATATACGCCTGCAGACTGAAGGTTGTTGACGTCAACTTCAGCGCCAGTACCACGCCGATGGCTGCCACCGGCACCGAGAACATGACGATGAACGGGTCGCGGAGCGACTCGTACTGCGAGGCCATGACCGCATAGACCAGCAGGACACCCAGCAGCAACAGGGTCCGCAGCTGGTTGAACGCCGTGGCCTGCTGCTCGACTTCGGCGCCAAATCCCACGGAAAAGCCCAGTGGCACGTTGACCTGGGGCAATTGGGCCTGGACGGCCCTGACGGCATCGCCGAGGCTCGTGTCGGCGTCGAGCTCGGCGCTGACGCGCGTGACCCGCTGCTGATTCTTGCGCTGAATCTGCGTCGGGCCGGTCTGCGACTTGATGTCGAGCACGTTACGCGCGCGCAGCACCAGGCCCTGCGGCGTGCTGAGGAGCACGTCGTTTACCGATTCAGTGCGCGAGCGATCCTCTTCGCGGAGGCGCACGATGATGGGAAACTCCTTGCCTTCCTGTCGGAAGGTAGCGGCCTGCGTGCCGCTGATGTTCGTGCGAATGGTGTTGGCGACGCCCGAAACGGTGAGCCCTAGGAGGGCGGCCTTGGGCCGATCGACCCGAATCGCCAGCTCGGGCCGGCCTTCCTGCC
>JBDSZL010000047.1:0-74434 GCA_039925145.1 Vicinamibacterales bacterium
TGCTGCCGGGCGCCTCGCCCTGCTGGCCGCCGGCGCCGGCGGTGAGGGCATCACCGCCGGCCTCCCCGAGCGCCGGCGGATCGATGATGAGGTGGGGGGAGTAGCTGTAGCGGCCGAACAACGAGAACCTCGACGTCGCCGAGTAGTTGACCTTGACGTCCACGTTGGTGCGGTTGTACTCGGCCACGCCCGCCGCCGTGAAGTTGTCGGTAAAGCCGGGGAGGTTGGTCGCAGGCAACCGGTTGATCATCTCCACGGCCGCCAGATCGATACGGTTGGCCGGGATTCGATTGTTGGGGAACGGCGTCCGCAGCGCGGGATTCGGATTCGATGCCGGATCGTAGATCGTCGTCCCCGTTCCGCTGAAGTCACCGTTGCGGAGGGCCGCCGTGGCCAGGGTGAGGAACCGGACTGGAGAATCCTGTCGGCGCGTGGTGCGCTCCAGATCGATGAAGAAGAACAGCTTGTTCCTCACGATCGGGCCGCCCACGGCGAAGCCGAACTGCGCAGAGGTGTCCTTCGGGTTCTGCTGCTGCGTCTGGAAGAAGTTTCGCGCGCGGAACTTGCTGTCGGTGTCGTAGACCCACCCGGCGCCGCGGACGTCGTTCGTCCCTGACTTGATGATGACGTTGACCGCGGCGCCGCCGGCAATCCCCTGTTCCGCGTCGAACGCGTTGGTGACGATGTTCACCGCCTGGATCGCTTCCGCCGGCGGCACGTACGCCGTGTTCGTCGGGAGCCACGGGTACTGAATGCTCGCGCCGTCAAGCTTGGTGTTGTTCTGCAGGCGGGACACGCCGTTGACGTTGAACGAGATGGACCGCTGCGGGCTGCCGGCGGTGGAGTTCTGCTCGCCGGCCAGCGTGGCGCCCGGCACGATCTGCATCAGGCTCTGGTAGTTGCGGCCGACGCTGCCGGCGAGCGGCAGGTTGTTGACCTGGCGCGCGGTCAGATTCACGCTGACGTCGCCGCGGTCGGTCTGGAGCGCCTCTGCCTGAGCCACGACGCTGAGCGTCTCCCGCAACCCTCCAGGCTCGAGGCTCGCGTCGAACCGACGGACCGTGTTTGCCTCGATGCTGGTCGCCTCCTGCACTTGCGTTCGGAAGCTGTCGACCGAGATCGTGACCCTGTAGACGCCAGGCTGCAGGTCGTTGAACTGGTACACCCCGTTGTCGTTCGTGGTCGTCTCCTTGGCGCTTTTGGTGCCGACGTTCAGCACCTCGACCTTCGCGCCTCGGATGACCGCGCCGCTCTGGTCCGTGACGTTACCGGTCAAGGAGCCATAGAGAACCTGCGCATGGCCGGACGAAGCGGGTATCAAGCACAGGAGGGAGACCACGAGACCCCACGCCAGGCGTGGGCGCGCGGTGGTAGGCGGAATGGCTCTGGTCAACATCGACAATCGCTCCTCAGGCGTCACAGTTGCAGACGTAGATGCCCGGACCTCGGGCACGGACGTCCGCCTAAACTTGCCCTGTACTTAGAGAGATCGCCGTTTGTCGGCGAAAGTGTGCACGGCGACCGATTTTTTTTTGTAGCGGCCTCGGTGCTGGCTGCCGGGGCCGGCTGAGGCCCGCCCCGTCTGCACTTCCTACGGTCGACCGGCTAGTGGACCCGAAGAGAAGCGTTCAACCAGGATGATGTCGCTTTCCGTCTGGTCCACCTGCACGTAGAGGATGTGCCGGCCGTCGGCCGTTGTGGCGAGGTTCGGTCCGCTCCAGAGGAGTTCCTTGTCGATGGTCGCGACCGGCCGCGTCCGGCCGCTGGCGAAGCTGTAGAACTCGATGGACCGGTGCGGTCGCGCTTCGGGGTTCACGAAGTACACGCCCTGCTTCCACAGCGCCCAGGCGCCCTGCCTGACGTGATCCAGGACCTTCGCCGCCTCACCCCCTTCTGCCGGCACCCGCCATAGTCCCGGCACGTTCTCCTTCGCGTAATAGACGAACCGCCCATCGGGAGACTCGAACGCCTCGCGACCACCTTGCGTCGTCACTTGCAGAGCAGGCCCGCCTTCGGCAGGCGCTTTCCACACCTGCGGCTGCCCGGTTCGGTCGGAGCCGAAGTAGATGAAGCGCCCGTCTGCCGACCAGCTGGGGCGCACGTCCGCTGCGGGCTCGAATGTCAGGCGACGCAGCTTCCCTCCGTCGACCGACACGACGTAGATCTCCCGTTGACCGTCAGCAGCGGAGTCGAACGCGATATGCCGCCCGTCCGGGGACCAGCGTGGGGTGCCGAGCCCCGGGCCACCAAAGGACGTCAGCCTGACGGCCTTGGAGCCGTCCGCCTCGCAGGTCCACAGCTCCAGGGACCCGGTGCGCGAACTTGAAAAGACAATCCTTGTTCCGTCCGGCGAGTACTGCGGGCTGACGTCCGCCCCCGTCGAGGAGATCAGCTTGACTGGTCTGCCGCCCGTGCTCCGAATGTCGACCCGCCAGATGTTCGAGTCAGTGAGTGTGGAGCTGTACGCAAGGACCCCCTGACGCGACACCGCCAGCGTGTGAGGATTCTCCGGGCCCAACGGCACGAGTTGCGGGGTGCCGCCGGAGGTGGCAATCCTCCACAGGAGGCGGGCGCCCCCACGGACCGACGAATAGATGACCTCACGTCCGTCGGACGTCCACGCCAGGCCTGTTATCGGCGTGTTGTCCGAGGCGAGGCGTGTGGCTTGACCGCCGGACACGCGCGCCAGATAGACGTCGTCGAAGTCGTTGCTGCCCCTGCGGACGAAGGCCAGCGTGTGCCCGTCCGGGGAGATGGCAGGAAATCTGTCGCCGTGAATCCCCGCGGGCGGCGATGTCAGGCTGCGTGTCTGGCGCGTCGCGACCGAGAGGAGGTGAATCTGGAAGGGCGCGACCGGCGACGTCCGGTCCGAAAAGGCCAGCGATTGCCCGTCCGGCGACCACGACAGCGAATGGCCCGGCAAACGGATGCTGGGCGGTGCGACCGAGTGCAGGATCCGTTCCGGGCCGCCCTGGGCGGACACGAGCACGATCACATCGTCGTGAGGCAACGAGCGGATGATGGCGATGGAACGCCCGTCCGGCGACCAGCTGGGAGAGCGGTCCTCAGCGGCATGGCTGGTGAGCCTGCGCAGCGACCCGCCGTCGAGCGGCTTCGCGTAGATGTCGTAGTTGTCGGCGTCGGGGCCGTTCCAGGCGAAGGCGATCTGCTTGCCGTCTGGCGAAAAGGACGGCTCCATCTCCGCGCCCGGAAAACTCGTGAACCGCACGATCCTCGGTATGGCCGAAGCCGACACGTTGTTCGAGGATTGGCCGCGATCAGCCCACCGGTAGGCCGCGAACCCCCCGGCCGCGAGTGCAGCGAACACCACCAGTGCGACGAGCACGCGCCGCTTGGATGTGGTCGCGACGATGAGCGAGGCAGGCGTCGCGCCGCCCGCCGTCTCCTCGCCGTCCTCGAGGCTCCGCGCGAGATTCCGCAGGTCGATCAGCAGATCCTTCGCTGTCTGGTACCGCTCGTTCACGTCCCTCGCCAGGGCCTTTCGCGCGATCGCGTCGAGGCGTTCGGGAATCTCGCCGGCATAGGCCGCGAGCGGCGGCGGCTCGCCTTCCCGGATCGAGGTTACCCGTCGGTGGACGTCTTCCCCCTCGAAGGGCGTCCGACCGGCGACCATCTCGTACAACACCACGCCGAGGCTCCAGATGTCGGTGCGGTGATCCACGGAGGAGGAGTCCCGCGTCTGCTCGGGAGACATGTAACGAACCGTCCCTAGCAGAAGTCCGGCATCGGCGTGATCCATCACCACCGCCTGCGGGCCCGAAGCGGCCCACCGCCCTGGCACCGCGGGTTCGGCCTGCTCGGTCAGCTTGGTCAGGCCGAAGTCGAGCACCTTGACGAGGCGGTCGCGCCGCATCATCACGTTCTCAGGCTTGATGTCGCGGTGGATGACGCCCGCGCCGTGCGCCACATCCAGCGCGCTCGCGACTTGAATCGCGACATCGACTGCCTCGGCGATCGGCATCCTGCCCTTCGTCAGGCGGGCGCGAATTGTCTCGCCATCCACCAGCTCGGCGGCGATGAAATGGATACCGGCGGCGTGTCCGATTTCGTAGATGGTCAGGATGCTCGGGTGGTTGAGCGCCGAGGCGGCACGGGCCTCGAGCTCGAATCGCTGAATCCGGTCCGCGTCGTCGGTGAACTCGTTGGGCAGGAGCTTGAGCGCCACCTTGCGTCCCAGCCTCGTGTCTTCTGCCAGATACACCTCGCCCATGCCGCCCGCGCCGAGCAATGACAGGAGTCCGTAGCGGCCGACGATATCCCCTGGCGCGAGCGACGGGGCTCCGGCATCTGCATCGTCCAAGAGCCCGGCCACCATTCGCGCCGCGGGCTCTGCGATGAAATCGCCGGCCCGGTCGTGTGCCTCGAGCAGCGACTCGACTTCGCGGCGAAGCTCGTCGTCTGCGCCGCAGACGCTATCGAGGAACGCTCGTCGATCGGCGGGCGGGCGATCCACGGCGGCGTCGTAGATCCGATCGATTTGCGCGAAGCGCTCGGGCGTCATCCTCCAGTGCCCCTGCTGGTCAACTCGCGATAGAGCCAGGCCTGCGCCGACCGCCAGTCACGTCTGACCGTATCGGACGAGACCTCGAGAACCTCGGCTGCCTCGTCGTTGGTGAGGCCGCCGAAGAACTTCAGCTCGACGACACGGCTCTTCCTGGGGCTGAGGGCGGCCAGCGCGTCCAGCGCCTCATCGAGCGCGATCAGATCGGGGCCGCGCTGGGACGACAGCTCGCCCGCTTCCGAGAGCGACACGGTCAGGGCGCCTGCGCCCCGCTTGGTTCGCCCGCGCTTCCGTGCGAGGTCGACCAGGATGTTTCGCATGACGCGCGCCGACATCGCGAAGAAATGGGCGCGGTTCTGCCATTCGAAGCTCGAAAAGGCGGTCAGCCGCAGATACGCCTCGTTGACTAGCCCCGACGCCTGCAGCGTGTTGCCCGGATGCGCGCGTCGGAGATGCCGGCGCGCGATCCGTCGCAGTTCCCCGTAACAGAGGCGGGTCAGCTCGTCGAGGGCCGTCTTGTCTCCAGCCCCCCACGCTTTCAGCAGTTGCGTGATCTCCTGCGCCGGAGCGGTGGGCTTCTGAACGTCCTCCAAGGGCCTCCAGCCTGCGTTTGTGTTGCCGAGCGTGTGCACCAGCATACGCCCTTTGTCGGGTGGCATGGAGGCGACCGGCTGCGCGCACCGCTGAAGCCGCTTTTCTCTAGCGTTACTGAACGTCCCCCGATGCGAACAAGTCCAGTTGCGCCGGCACGGACGGGCGCCTCCTCGCACGCGGCCGCTCGTCGTCAAAGACCGTCCGCCCGCCGAGGGACGGGGCGAGGCCGCGCTCGTGCGCGATCGCCGCGTCGACGTCAACGCCGGGCGACAGGCGATCCTCCACCAGCCGCGCGAACGTGTCGAGCCTGGCGAAGCCATCGAGCTTGTCGGTGCGGCCAAGCTTCGCCGAGTCCAGCGCCCGCCTCATGAACCCGATCGACTCGTCATAGACCTGCAGCGGCACCGGAAAGGGATGCCCGTCCTTCCCGCCGTGCGCGAACGAGAACCGCGCCGGGTCGGCAAACCGCATCGGCGCGCCGTGGACGACTTCCGCCACGAGCGCGAGCGACTGCAGCGTTCGCGGTCCCAGCTGTTCGAGGAGCAGCAGCGAGGCGAAGTCGCTGACCTCGCGGTCGTGCGCCAGCGCGAGGACGGCGCCGAGCCGCCGCTCGTTCACGTCGGCGCGGCGGACGTCGTGATGCGCCGGCATCTCGAGGCGGCGCACCTCGGCCAGCGTCTTCGCCGGATCCTCCCTGACGATCGACAGGAGCGCGCTCTGCGCCGGCCTGGCACGGCCGTCGACCAGGTTCCGGATTTCGCCGCGCGACTCGCCGACGATGGCGGTGTGCGGGTCGGCGGTGAAATCGCGGACCGCGGCCGAGTGCCAGTGATAGCGGCGCGCCAGCCGCATCCCTTCGTTCATGCCCTGCTGAACGATCGCCCATTCGCCGTCGCGCGCGACGACGAACGAGTGCAGGTAGATCTGGAAGCCATCGGCGATCGCGTTGTTGTCGATGCGCGCCGTCAGGCGGCTGGTCCGCACGAGCGCGTCGCCGTTGACGCTGGTCCGATCGGCGATGCGGCGGAGCTCGTCTGGCGTGCGGCGTGACTGTTTGCCGCGACCGCCGCAGACATAGAGGCCGAGCTCGTCGGCACGCGGATTGAGGCCGCGCTTCAGCGCGCCCATCACCGACGTCGTAATGCCGGAGGAATGCCAGTCCATCCCCATCACCGTGCCAAGCGCCTGGAACCAGAAGGGATCGCTGAGGCGTGAGAGGAACGCCGGGCGGCCGTAGTGGTGGACGACGCTCTCGACGATCGCCGTCCCCAGCGTCGCCATGCGCGCCGCCAGCCAGGGCGGCACACGGCCGCCGTGCAGCGGCAGGTCGGCAATGCCGGAACGCTTCACGCCGGGTCAGTCGACCTTCACGCGACGCCGGAACTGCTGATTCTCGTTACAGATGAACTCGATGAGTTCGTCGCCCACCATCAGCTGCTGATTGATGCGCACGGTGAACGGCTTTGTATACGCTTTGGGATCTTCGACCGTCAGATCGATTTCCAGCGTCCCCAAGGTCGGACGACGGAAGCGCTCGGTGAATTTCACCTGATCGCTGTGCGGACTGCCGTCCACGTCCAACCAGCCGTCGAAGGGCCCCGTCTCGGCGCCCCTGACGTTGTTCGTTTCGACGACGAGGGTATCGCCTTCCCAGCGCCCCGCGGAGTAGCCCTGCTGCAACGCAGCGCCTCGCTGATCTGGACGCCGAGGCGCAGCAAGTCCGTGCGCATATCAAAGCGCTTCAGTCTGAACTGACCTCCGGTCTCGGCACGCCAGCAACCACGCAGACTCCGCCAGCGACGACACCAGGAGCGTCGATCGCCGTTCCGAGGTCATCGACCGACAAGATCGCACTCTTCCGTCGTCTCTTTCGCGGCCGCGAAGACGTGTGCCCGGGCGGTTCAGAAGCAATTGCAGGCGATCCCGCCGACTCAAGAACGTTTGGTCCTGGCGACCGGCCGCTTCATTGGTGAGGGCTTTGACGACTCACGGCTCGACACCTTGTTTCTGACGCTGCCGGTTTCTTGGAAGGGCACCCTCGAACAGTATGCCGGCCGAATGCACCGCCGGCATGCCGCAAAGACCGAAGTGAGAATCATCGACTACGTTGATCGTTCGGTGCCGATGTTGCGGAGAATGTCCGAGCGGCGCCTCAAGGGTTACCGCGCGATCGGCTACGAGCTTTGTCACACCGAGGGCCGCGCGCCGATGAAGCAACAAGAGTTGCGGATCGAGTACGAATGACCGAGCCAACGGCCGTCGGGATCCCTGGAGGGACATTGCGGGGGAAACTGCTCACAGGTGATCCCCTGCGCGTTTCCCGGCGAGTGCCATTTCGAGTGTCATTGAAATAGAAAAATCGGCAAAAGCCGGCAAACGGACGCAAACACCGGCGACGGCTGGAAGACGCTAAATCGCTCTGATTACGCGAGTTGATCGCGAAACCATTGAGTTCATTGGGTTTCGCGAAATCGCGATCCAAGACTCCCACTCTCTCCGCCAGCTTTTTCATGGGTTCTCCGCCAAGGACGTCTGATTTTCCTCCCACTTTTCGGCATCACTTCGCCGCAGTGGCGGAGATAGCGGAACTGAGAACATGATCGCGGGCAGGCCGTTTGGTCGGCACCGCGCGACAAGGCAGGACCTGGAGGCGTCGTCGGCGCCGTCCGCAGGCCGTAGGCGCAGCGGCGCTTTCAAAACCCTGTCATCTCGGGCATTCGCACGCATTGCCGAGTTCGACTACATTGAGCGCGAGCGCCATGCCGAAAGCGAACTATGGAATCGACGCGCCGAAGTCAGAAAGCCAGGCCGAAGCTGGAGACGTTACACTTCGGGGTGCGAAACAGGATTCTGATTGAACATCCCGAGCAATTGACTGCGGCTGTCGCTCGCTGGCAGTCGGCGCCGTGCGTCGCGCTCGACACCGAATTCGTGCGCGAGAGTACGTTCCGCGCCAGGCTCGGCCTTGTGCAGGTCGCCACGGCGGACGAAGTTGCACTCGTGGACGCCGTCCGCATCCCCGACCTCTCGCCGCTCGCCTCCATCGTGAGCAGCCCCGAGACACGGAAGATCCTGCACTCGTGCTCGGAAGATCTGCCCGGGCTGCGCCGGGCCACCGGCGTGCCGCTCGCGCCGCTGTTCGACACGCAGATCGCTGCCGCGTTCGCCGGACTCGGTCCTTCCCTTTCGTACGGCGCATTGATTTTCGCGCTGTTCGAGGTAGCGCTCGACAAAGGCGAGACGCGCACCGACTGGATGCGTCGGCCCCTGTCGCCCGAGCAACTGCGCTACGCCGCCGATGACGTCGACTATCTGCTGGAGGCCGCGGCCGAACTGGAGGGCCGGCTTGTCGCCCTGGGCCGGCTCGACTGGGCCATCGAAGACTCGGCCACGCTCGCCGGGGCGGATGCTGACGGCCCGGCGCCGGCCGAGGCGTGGCGCAAGGTGAAGGGCCTGGACCGATGCCCCGCCGGAGTCCAGGCGGTCGCGCGCGAGCTGGCGGCATGGCGGGAACGAGAGGCCGCAGGCCTCGACGTCGCCCGGCCGTTCCTGCTGCGCGACGAGACACTGCTCGCTCTCGCGCGCCACGACGACGTGTCGCGGCAGGATGTGGCCCGGCTCCCCGGTTACGACGCGCGACGGCACGCCACGCATGCCGTGCGATGGCCCGAGGCCCTGGCCGCAGCGCGCCTGGCCGTGGAAACTCGAGGGCCATCTCCAGCGTCGCCCGCGCCCTCGGCCGCTGATTTCGAACGGCGCGTTACGCTCGAGGAGGCGATCAGCGCGCTCGTGGCCCGCCACGCTCACGAGCTCTCACTGCCGCCCGAACTCCTGCTATCGCGTCGGCGGCGAGATCGCGCTCTCGATGCGTGGGGCGGCCGCGGATCGCTCGCCGCTTCGATCGGCGGATTCCGCGGCGAGCTGCTCGGCGCTGAACTCGACGCACTCGCGCGGACTGTGACTGGCTGACCGGCGAGCGGAGAGTCTCGGAGGCCCCGAGACTTTGTAAGAGCACAATCTTCAAGACGACGTTGGATGGTGTTCGTGTGTGAGGCGGTGCCGGCGCAAAGTGCGGGAAGTGAGATCGAGTGCCGCCCAGCGATCTACTGTCCCAGCTTCAAATC
Source organism: Vicinamibacterales bacterium (assembly GCA_039925145.1). Taxonomy (GTDB): domain Bacteria; phylum Acidobacteriota; class Vicinamibacteria; order Vicinamibacterales; family SCN-69-37; genus JBDSZL01. Next base: position 9,241 of record JBDSZL010000047.1, read on the forward strand.
CTGAACCTTCTTCTCGCCGTCCGCGATGATGATCTCGATCGAACCTGGGAGCAGCGACGTGAGGAATGCTTCGTCGTAGAGGTCGTTCTGGTTCACGTCGGTGAGCGCCACGAGGCGGTATCTGCCAGCGGGCAGGTTCGTGAAGCGGTAGCGCCCGTCAGTCGCCGATCGGGCCGACGGGGGCAACCGCCGCACGCCTTGCCGCCAGTAGATCTTCTCGGCTGGAAAGATGACGACGTAGAAGCCGCCCGCGGGTCGGCCGAGCGAATCCTGCAGCGTGCCCGACAGCTCGCTCGGGTGATCGGTGAACGTCACGACCGCGTCCGCGACGACCTGTCCGGCGGTGACCTCGAAGAAGCTGTCTGACGCGTCTTGTCCGCCTGCCGTCGCGGACTTCAACACCCAGCTCGGTCCTGACGGCGCCGGTCCGCCCAGCGAAGCCTGGACCCGATAGCGGCCGGGCTCGATCCTCGAGATCGTGAACGTGCCGTCGGCGTTGACCATCCCGGTGTGGAGGGCCGAGGGCGGCGAGCTCACCAGCGAAATACGCACGGCGCTCTGCGTCGACGGCGGCTTGAGCGTCGTCGCGTCGAACACCACGCGGCCGCTGAAGGAGGCAGTTGTGACTCCGGCGGGCTGCAGTTGCAACACGAGATGCTGTTCCTCGCCGTTCTGGATGACGATCTCCGTCGTGGCAGTGGCGTCGGCCGCCACTGCTGAAAGTACATAGCGGCCCGGCCACAGGCTGGAGGCCGAGAACGCCCCGTCCGGCGTCGCACGGCTGGACGTGCCGAAGCCGTCGGAGAAGCTCACTCTCGCGCCTCTGGCCGGCTGACCGTCGACACCGAGAATGACGGCCTCGACGCGGCCGACGGTGCGGCGGAGCATGACGATATCGATACCCGTGCGTTCCTCACCTGGACCGACGCTCACGGGCACGGCGCCGGCCGCATCGGGCGACTGCGGATAGAACGTCGAACCGTACGACACCGAAGGCCCGAGCGGAGGAGGTGGCGCTGCCGTCGTGCTCAACGGCTCGCGCGCGCCCCCGGGCGCGGCCGCCCGAATCTGCTGCCGTGCCCACTGCAGTTCAGCGGCGCTGATCTCACGCACGCTTTGACCCAAGGAGCCGGCGCCGCAATTCTGCGGCAACGCCAGGTAGTTCCCCGGTCGGAACGCGCAGAGGATGTACTCGCCCGGCACCAGACCGTGCACGCGATAGCTGCCGCGATCGTCCGTGTTCTGCGAGATGCCACCTGCCCGCGCCAATGCCATCTCGCCGTTGATCGATCGATACTGCCCAACGATGATCGGCGCATTCTCGACCGGCTGCCCCGCCTCGTCGCGCACCTGTCCCGAAATGGCAGAGGCGCGCGGCAGCGCGATGCGGAGATCGGTGAACTGCTGGCCGGCCGTGAGCGCCAATGGCAGACCTGAGCCTTGTCCCGCCGTCTTCTGGCCGTAGGACATCGTCAAATAGCCACTCTTCGAAGCCGTCACCACGAAGCTGCCGGCCGGCAAATTACCAAACACGAACCGACCTGTGTCGTCGGCCACCACCAGCATCGCCGGCTGAACGTCCGCGCCGCGAAGGACCACGACCGCTCGGGCGATTGGGGCGCCAGTGCCGTTGTCGTCGACCACCACTCCAGCGACGGTGGCGGTGTTGGCGGGTTGGGGGGCAGCAACGTTTCTCGCTTGCGACGCGGGGAGCGCCGCACCAGACAAGAGGATAAACACGATTGCGCCAATCGACGTCCGCCCAAGAAAAGTCATGGCGCTATCGACTCCGTAGGTCCTGCGTGTTCCGCGTGCCGGACGTGAGCGTCACACGGGTGGCGCCCGCGACCAGTCCGCGGAGCACGACCGGATCTTGCCAGCGGTCGAGCAGATCCATGCCCGAAGCGACGACAAGGAATGTGCCAGGCCGAAGATCGTCGATCGCATACCGCCCGGATTGCGAAACGACGACAGTCCGTGCGGCGATCGCCGGCATCCCGTTATCGATCCCCGCTTGATACTCCGCGGGAAAGACCAGCACACTCGCGTTCGTATCGGGTTTGCCGTCGGGCCCGGTGACGACGCCTGACAAGGAGGTCGGACGATCGGTGAACGTCAGGACGACGTCCGAGACATCGTGTCCATCGAGCCGCAGCGGGTTGGTCATCAGATCGCTGCCCTGATGGGTTGCGGACTTGAGGTACCAGCCCACCGGTGGCGAAAACGAGGTGAGGCTGACCGCGGGCGGGTACTGCCCAGGGGGGCTGCCTTCGCGCGTGAACTCCCAGGTTTCCGACACGCGCGTCTCGCCAAGCGGTCCTTGTGTATAGGCGAGCGGCCACGGCGGCTGGAACCAGGCGCCGAGCATCGCCTGAAAGCCCCTCGGTGGCGGGGGCGCGGTCGTGCCTTCGAGGACGATCCGGCCGCTTATTCTGGCTCCGGGCGCGAGTGTGAGCCCGACGTTGACGGGTTGGGCCCCGATGGTGACGCGCTGTTCAGCCCACCACGCCGGCTCCGATGACGCGGGTGCAATTAGACTCACGTAAGCCGAGGGCTTGCGCCACGCCTCGATGACATACGTACCGGGGGCAACCGCCGGGAAGACGAATCGTCCGGCGCGATCGGTGACGGTCACTGCCACCTCGAATGTCCGCTCCGCCATGGTGTGAACGGCATAAGCCGGGATGAGGTGAATGGCAAGCCCTGACGCCGGTCCCTCCGGCGTCAGGGCCGTGCCTGTGAGCGGCGCGAGTGGAATCGGACGCAATTGCACATCGACGCTCATGCGCTCGTCGCCAGGACCGAGCGCGATCACGCCTGCCTCGGCTGGTGACGCGGCGCTCGGGTGAAACGTCGTTGGATAGGCCGCGATCCGGCCATCGGGCAGAACCGACAACGGCAGTGTTCCGGCAAGTGCGTCGGTGCCGCCGCTTTGCCGTGACGTCTGAATGATGAGTTCTCCAACGCGAACCGCTGGTCCGAAGCCCTGCGGAGCGGCGAGAGAGAATGCGCCTGACGCCTGCAGCAGATCCGACTGCGGCTTATCGGGATTGGCCAACTGCGCCCGACTGGCCGTGATACTCGAGGCGACCGCGACAAGATAGTCGCCCGGCGGAAGATTAGACCTCCGATACACGCCTCGATCGTCTGTTCTGGTGTAGGTCGGCTGTGGCGACAGCACCGCGCGACCGCCGGCACTGGTCCGCCGCACGATCTGCACAGAGACCTCGCCGACGGGGTGACCGGATTCATCGACCACGGTGCCGCCGATCGTCGCGGCCCGCCAGAGCCGGATGATGAGGTCACCGGTGCGTTGTCCCTCGACGAGGTCGAATGGCTGGCCGGCGCCTTCGGGCCGGCGTTGGCCCAGGTTGCCGGTCAAGTAACCCGTCGCCGCGGCGCTGAATGTGTAGCTGCCAGCCGCGAGCGCGCGAAACACGAATCGCCCTTCGGCATCGGCGATGACCTGCTGGGGCCCGGCCTGTCCGGGCAGCGTGAGGGCCGGTGCTATTCGTCCCACTGCCAACGTCACGGTCGCGCGGCCCACGGGACGATTGGTTTGCGCGTCGATGACCTGGCCCAGGACTAGTCCCGATGGCGGCGGGGGCGGCGTGGCCTGCGAGCCTTGCGCGCCGATCGCGATGCCGCCAGCTAGCGTCAGTGCGAGAACGGCAGTAATGGGCGATGGGGCCCGAGTGCCGGCCGGCCGATGTCTCATCGCGTTTCCCCCACAAGACGGACGCCGCGGCGGAAATGTTAACACCTTCGCCGACTACCCCGTGGATGTGAAAGGCGCCAGCGCCACTGCACGCCACCCGCGGTTGACCCTTGGGTACGCGCTGCACTTTGAACCGGTAGCAAACGGCCCCGTCATCTCGGGCATTCGCACGCATTCGCGAGTTCGACTACATTAACCGGGAGCGCCATGCCGAAAGCGAACTATGGAATCGACGCGCCCACCGTCCTTCGGAATCTGTTGATCGGCGCGGCAGCCGGCATTATCGGAGGACTCGTACTCCTTCGCTATGTCGGCCCGATCGGGCGCCCGTTCCTCTCCACGGGCTCGGGCTGCGGTGTCGGGGCGCTGCTGCTGTTGTGGAGCAGCCTATTCGGAAAGTTTCGCGCACGCGACGCGCTGCTGAATGCTGTTCCGTGGCGGGGTGATGAGCAGGTGCTCGACGTCGGCTGCGGGCACGGCTTGATGCTGATCGGCGCGGCGAAGCGGCTCAGCACGGGCCGCGCAACCGGCATCGACATCTGGCAGGACGTCGATCAGGCTCATAACTCCGCCGCTGCCACACTGCGCAACGCGGAGTTGGAAGGCGTCACCGTTAACGTCCGCGACGGTGATGCGCGGACGATTCCATTTGGCGGGGCGATGTTCGATGTCGTCGTCTCCAGCCTCGCGCTGCACAACATCTACAATGCCAGGGAACGCGAGCAGGCGCTGGGTGAGATTGCCCGCGTCCTCAAGCCCGGCGGCTATGCCGCCATCTTTGACGTCCGACACTCCTATGCGAGGTTTTTCGAGCGCAGCGGTTTCACGATCGTGAAGAAGTGGACCACGATGCTGTTCGGCCGCTCTGTCGTCGCGCGGAAGAACTAGGATCCGGTCCGCCAACTCGCAGAACCGAATCACGATCGAACGCCGCGATAGATCATCCACAGGGCGAGAGCATCGACGGCGGCCACAACCGCGTCAACCCCCATCGCCTTGGGACCTTCTGAAATCGGGCAGAAGCCGAGGACATTGCCCTCGATCGGGTTGGCAAAGGTCACCAGCAACACGACGATGATTCCGACGACAGTCAGCGCTGTTTTTGGCATGGGCGGCGATGATAGCGCCAGAGCCTGCCCTGATCAACTCCGAGGCTGAAGCGGCCGAATCCACACGCCCGCGCCACGGATTACGTGCGCGTGCCGCCCGATGCCGCGTTGGCGAGATACCACGAGACGGTATGCCGCAGGCCCTCGTCGAACGGGACCTTGGGCTCGAAGCCAAGGAGGTTACGCGCCTTGTAGATGTCTGCCTGCGAATCGCGCACGTCGCCCTCGCGCTCGGGACCGAGCTCGGGGCTGACCTCGCTCTTCAGAATCACCTGCAGCGCCCGGACGAGCTCCAGCAGCGAGATACGATCCCCGCGCGCCACGTTGATCACTTCGCCGGCCACCCCAGGCGCCTCGCAGCAGCGCAGGACTCCGTCGACGACATCCGCGACGTATGTGAAGTCGCGGGTCTGGCGTCCGTCGCCGTGAATCCGCGGCGCCTGACCGCGAGCCAACGCCTCGATGAACAGCGAAATCACCCCCGAGTAGGGCGAGCCCGGTTGTTGTCGCGGCCCAAACACGTTGAAGTAGCGCGTGCACACAGTCTCGAGCCCATACAAGGCGGTGAACATCTGGCAATACTGCTCGCAGACGAGCTTCTGCAGCGCATAGGGCGACAGCGGGTTGGGCCGCATGTCCTCGCGCTTCGGCAAGGTCGCGGCGTTGCCGTAGACCGACGATGAGGCGGCGAAGACAACACGTTTCACCCTCGCATCGCGCGCGGCCACCAGCACCTGCAACGTCGCGTCGACGTTGGCCACATGCGAGCCCACCGGATCGCTGATCGACCGGGGCACGGACGGGATAGCGGCCTGGTGCAGTACGTAGTCGCACCCGGCCACCGCGCGCTGCGCGATGCCGGCGTGCGAGAGGTCCCCCTCTTCGAGCTCGTACGTCCCAGGCTTTGGCAGATTTTCACGAAGGCCTGTTGAGAAGTTATCGGCGATGCGCACGGCGTGACCGCGCCGAAGGATTTCTTCCACCAGATGCGAGCCGATGAAGCCCGCACCTCCAGTTACCAGGTACTTTGCCACGAGCGATTGTCTCCGGGAGGGTTACCGGGGCCAGCCCGTCTTGGGCAGGCCCGGCACGACGCGCAGGGCGTTCTGGAAATACACCTTCTTCAACACCGCATCGGGCAGATCGATCCCGTACAGCTTCCAGAAGGCGTGGTAGTCACGGTAATAGTCGAAATACTCGTCCCTGGTCTCGAAGACACGCCAGTAGTACGGGTATTCCTCGGGCTGAAACGAGTCCTTTCCGAACAGGATGCGGTCCTGATACTTGACGAAGAAGTCGTGCGCGGCGCGCGGCTGCCGGCCCAGGTCGTACAGCACTGCACCGACTTCGGTGACGACATTGGGGAAGTCGTCGAGCATCTTGGCGGCCCGCGCCAGGTTGTTGGCATGCCAGCCGAAATGCGCCGCGATGAAGTGGGTCTTCGGGTGTTTGCGAAACAGGTTGTTCCGCTCGGTCATCAGTTCCTCGAACGTGACCTGTCCCGGCTCGTTGTTGCGCCGATCGCGGAAGAGCGAGAGTTCGAGCCACCGCTCGTTGTGCATGTCGAGGGGCTGAAAGAACTCTTGCGGCTCGGCCGTGTGAATGAAGGCCGGCAGGCCCAGCTTGGCGAGCATGGCCCACACCGGGTCGAGCTCCGGATCGTCGACATGGAGTCGCGATCCGTCCGCTTTGCGAGTCGTCAACCCGAAGCTCTTCGCGACCTCGCCGATGCCCACGGCACCGGCCTTCACGTCGGCTTCGAGTTGCTGCGCCGCTTTCTCGCCCCAGCCTGGGGCGACACCCTGGAAATTCAAGCCGGCGAGCACGCGAAATCGATCCTTGTACGGGCTCTTGGCGATCGCGTCGAGCGCGGCGCGCAAGCGATCGCCGCCGAGGTTGTCGGCGCTGACCATGACCTGGACGTTCAGGCTATCGAGCGACTTGACGATGGCGGCAAGCGCCTCCGGGGTCGTGAGGTTGCCTGGGTGACCATGGATGTCGACGACCGGAAACTTCGCTCGCGGCACCGGGTGCGCTTCGGTGACGAGCGTGGACTTCGGCCGGTAGTCGACGATGCTCGGCGCGGGGAATTCGGGAGCCTGACAGGAACGCGGCCGGACCTCGGTGGTGCCGGGAGGGCACTCCTCGCCTGGCTGAATCTGAACACCGCCGCGCCCGCCACGACCGCCTTGACGGCCTGCCGCGTCGCCGGCGGGTGGCCCACCCTGCCGTGGCGCCGCCGGCGCCGGGCCCTGAGCGAGAATGCCCGTGCCGAGCACGGCCAGACTCAGGACAACCAACGGAGAACGCAACCGGCGCATGAAGACTCCTGGATTCTGACGAGTAGTTCCGTCGCAGCGGATCGTAAGCCGAATTCTGTGCCCTTCGACTCTCCCTCGACACCCAACGTGCAGGCGCTCGGGATCGCTCAGGGTGACGATCATTCCTCTAGTCCCGGCATTGCTGGCGGGCTCCAGCGACCTACCCGGAGGCTTCGGACGGGCCGTCCTCAAGCGCCTCCCTATTTGGTCTTGCTCCGTGCGGGGTTTTGCCTGCCATCTGCCTTACAGCAGACGCGGTGCGCTCTTACCGCACCTTTTCACCCTTACCCACCTTCGCTCTCCGCCCTTCGGGCTTCGAGCTTCGGCGGGGCAAGCCCACATTCAGGAGCCGGCCCCGCCGAAGCCCGAGCTCAAAGAGCCGAGGGCGAAGGCGGGCGGTATATTTTCTGTGCCACTGTCCTTCGAGTTGCCCCGACCGGGCGTTACCCGGCGCACTGCCCTCTGGAGTTCGGACTTTCCTCCCTCCGCCCCCACACCCTTGCGGGCATGACGGCAAGACGGCGATCGTCTGATCCGCTGCGGCGGAACGTCGATCTTACACCGGCCCGCGTCAGCCGTCCGTTTCCTGGCTGATTCGGTACTGCTCCAGCTTCTTGTACAGATTGCTCCGGGGCGTATCGATGACTTCGGCCGTCTTGGAGATGTTCCAGCCGAGCTCCCGAAGCTTCTCGACCAGAAACACCCGTTCGGACCACTCCTTGAACTCGCGCAGAGTAGCGGGCGTAGGACCGGCGGCGGCGATCAGTCCCCCGCCGGTGCGGGCTGCGTCTGTGGTGGTCGGCGCCGACGGCGAGCGGCCAATATCGGGCCGCACGACCTGCCGCACGTCCTCCGCTTCGATCTGGTCGCGCTCGCTCATGATGAGCAGCCGCTCGATCACATTGCCGAGCTCGCGGATGTTGCCCCGCCACCGGGCCTGACGCAGGACGTCGATCGCGCCTGGAGCAAACTTGGGCGCACGGCGGTTGTGCTCGCGGCTGTAACGCGCGACGAAGTGCTGCACGAGCGACGGGATATCTTCGAGACGCTCCCGCAAGGGGGGCACCACGATCGGGATGACACTCAGTCTGAAATAGAGGTCTTCGCGGAATCGTCCATCCGCCAGCTCCTGCTCGAGGTCTTTATTCGTCGCGGCGATCACGCGCACGTCGACCTTGATGGTGCGCGACGATCCGAGCCGCTCCACCTCGCCCTCCTGCAGCACGCGCAGGACCTTGGCCTGGGTCTTGGGGCTCATGTCGCCGACTTCATCCAGGAAGATGGTGCCGCGGTCGGCCATCTCGAACTTGCCGACCTGCTTCTCCGTCGCGCCGGTAAACGCGCCGCGCTCGTGGCCAAAGAGCTCGGACTCGATCAGCTCCTCGGGAATGGCGGCACAATTGACCTGCACGAATCGCTCGCGTGCGCGCAGGCTACCCCGGTGAATCGCGCGGGCGACCAGCTCTTTGCCCACGCCGCTCTCACCGAGAATGAGGACGGTGGCCGTGCTCGGCGCCGCTCGCCTGACCTGGTCGAGAATCTGCGTGATCGCCGAACTGTCACCAACGAGCTGATGCCGCGATTCGAGCGCCGTGCGAAGCGACCGGTTCTCGTACCGGAGCGTCCCGAGCTCGAGTCCTTCGCGCACCGCGTCGAGCACGTAGTCTTTCGACAGCGGCTTCTCGATAAAACGGAACGCGCCGAGCCGGCCAGCCTCGAGAGCGGTTGCGGCCGTGCCATGCGCTGAAACGATCACCACAGGCAGCGCTTCGTTGGCCGTCTTCAGCTTGGTGAGCACCTCGAGACCGTCGAGGCCGGGCATCTTGATGTCGAGGAACACCAGATCGGGACTGACGCGCTCGGCGATGGTGAGTCCCTCCTGCCCGGAACCCGCCACCACAACCTCGTGCCCCTCATATTCCAGAATCATTCGCAGCGTGTCGCGAATGGCCGGCTCGTCGTCAACGACCAGAATGCGTGCCTTCATGGCTGGGAGTCTGACACGACGGTGTAGATCACGCGCTGGCGGGTGCTGCGATCGAAAATGAGGAGCGCTGCGGCCTCCCCCGCCTTCAGGCCACCGGCCACCCCGCGAAACTCGGCCGCCGACCGCACCCGCTGCCGGTTGAGCTCGAGAATGACATGGTTGGTCCTGACCTGCGCGAGGCGTGCCGGGCCCGCCGGATCGACCTCCGTCACGAGCACGCCCTGCACCGATGGCGGAATGCGCAGATGCTCCGCAGTCGTGTCGTCGAGATCCCTCACGCTGATCCCGAGCGGCGCATCGTCGTGGCTCGCGGCCCGAACATCTGCCGTACGCGGGAACTGGGCGCGCGTGGCGTCGGTCAGTTCGCGGACGGCGAGCTTCACGAGGACATGACGCATTGCGCCGTCGCGCCAGACGTCAAGTGCGGCTGTGGTGCCTGGCTGGCGGCTCGCGATGCGACGACTGAGCTGCTGGTCGTCCTGCACGGGCTGCTGGTCGAGGCCGACGATGACGTCGTACGGACGCAGGCCAGCGCGATCGGCTGGCGTATCAGGCGTCACGTCCTGGACGAGTGCGCCGCTGTCGGGGCCGAGATGAAGCGCGCGGCGGAGCGCCGGCGTGACGGTGGTGAGTCCGAGGCCGATGTATCCGCGCGCGACAGTGCCGCGCTCGCGCAGCTGCGGCAGCACGGCCACCACCTGCCCAATCGGAATCGCGAAGCCGATGTTCATGGCCTGCGCGCTGATGGCGGTCGTAATGCCCACTACTTCGCCGCGGGCATTGATGAGCGGACCGCCGCTGTTGCCGAAGCTGATCGCCGCGTCGGTCTGGATAAAGGCGTCGAGGCTCGGATCGAAGAGCTTCCGGCCAAGGAAGCTCACCACGCCGACGGTCACCGAGTGCACGTACACGCCGAGGGGATTGCCGATGGCGCACACCCATTCACCCACGCGCAACGTGTCCGAATTGCCGAGCGGCGCGACGGGGAGCTTATCGGTTGTGTTCACTTTCAGAAGGGCGACGTCCATTGCTTCATCGACACCCACCACCTCGGCGCGGAAGCTCCGGCCATCGCTGAGCGTGACCGTAACCCGGTCGGCGCCCGTGACCACGTGATGGTTGGTGAGGATGAACCCGTTGGGATCGATGATGAACCCGCTGCCAGAACCCTCACGCGGCGCGTCGGTATCGTCAGTGGAATAGCGGCGACGGGAGAAGCGAGGGAGATCGTCGGAGCCGCGCGATGCGATATCCACGTTGACGACGGCGGCGTTGAGCCGTGAGGCCACCTCGGCAAAGTCCACGCTGGCTGACACGCTGGTCGGAATGACGGGAACCTGGGCGGTGGACTGCACGACCAGTGGGGCGCCGTCAGTCGCGGGCCGGCTGATCGCCGCAACACCATGACTGAGTGGAGGTCGAGTGCCAGCGGCGACAAGGCCCAGCAGGAAACTGACGACGGCAGCGAGGCCGATGAGGGCGCCAGCTTGGCGGATCATGACGAGGCAGGGGGCGTGGGCACTGGCATCAGTCCTTTCCCATTATAAGGGCCAGAAAACGCTCCTCATCGAGCTCGGCCACGCCGAGGGCCCGCGCTTTGTCGAGTTTGGTGCCGGCCTCGTGCCCAACGACCAGCCACGACGTCTTCTTGCTGACGGCGCTCCCCACTTTGCCACCAAGCCGCTCGATCGCCTCGGCTGCGGCCTCCCGGCTCATGCGGTCGAGCGTCCCTGTGATGACGAATGTCTGGCCGGCGAGCGTCTGCCGCTCTGGCATACCACCTTCGGGAACCTCGTCTTCGGTTCGAACGCCTGCTTCGGCCAGCCTGTCGAGGAGCCGCGCGTTGCCGGGCTCGTCGAGGAAGCTGCGAACCGATCGCGCCACGACATCGCCAACATCAGGGACCATCTGGAGTTCGGCCAGGCTCGCTTGCCGGAGCCGGACCATCGACGGAAACGCCCGGGCCAATGCCCGTGCGCCGCCCTCTCCGACGTGGCGGATTCCAATGCCGTGCAGCTGACGCCACAGTTCGGCGCCGCGGCTCTTGTCGATTTCCGCTACGAGATTGGCGGCGGACTTCTTGCCCATGCGCTCGAGTGCGACAAGCTGGTCGATCGTGAGCGAGTACAAGTCCGCGTAGTCGCGCACGAGCTCAGTTGAGACGAATTGGTCGACCAGCGACTCGCCCAGCCCCTCGATGTTCATCGCGCGCCGCGAGGCGAAGTGCAGCAGTCCACGACGGATTCGGGCAGGGCAGGAGGCGTTTTCGCAACGCCACACGACTTCGTCCTCGGGTTTGACGAGCACACTGCCGCAGAACTTGCAGGTGGATGGCATCTGCCAGGAGGGCCCCCTCGGCACGCCGGGCTCGACGACGGGGCCGACGACTTTGGGGATGACATCGCCTCCCTTCTCGACGATGACGAGGTCGCCTTCGCGGATGTCGCGCCGGGCGACTTCCTGCTCGTTGTGCAGGGTGGCCATCTGGACCATCGTGCCGCCCAGGCGCACGGGCTCGAGGACGGCAAATGGTGTGACCGCGCCGGTCCGCCCAACGTTGGTCTCGATTCGAATCAGCCGGGTCCGAGCCTGCTCCGCTGGGAACTTGAATGCGAGCGCCCACCGGGGGAACTTCGCCGTATGCCCCAGTTGCTCGCGGAGCGCGAGGCCGTCGAGCTTGACGACGACCCCGTCGGTGTCGAACGGCAGCTGGTGCCTGCGCTCGCGCCACTCGTCGCAAAAAGCGAGCACCGCGTCCACGCCCTCGCAGCGGCGCCAGTGACTCTCAACCGGACAGCCCCAGTCGCCGAGGAGTGCCAACGCGCCGCTGTGCTCGTCCAGCGGGAGCGATGTGCCGGCGGCCGTCACGATTTGATAAGCGAAGGCACGCAGCCCCCGCTTGGCGACAGCCGCGCTATCGAGCGTTCTCGCCGCGCCCGCCGCCGCGTTCCGGGGGTTCGCAAACGGCGGCTCCCCTGCGGCTTCACGTTCCGCATTCATGCGCTGGAATTCGGCATGGGGCAAAAACACTTCGCCCCGGATTTCCACCGAGTCAGGTGGGTGATCGGCCTTGAGCCTGAGGGGAATCGCGCGAATGACTCGCACGTTGCTCGTCACGTTCTCGCCCTGGATGCCATCGCCTCTTGTGACCGCCCGGACGAGACGCCCAAGGCTGTAGGTGAGCGCGATGCTCAGACCGTCGATCTTGAGTTCGGCCACGTAGGCAAGACTTGTCTCGACCGGCAGACCCAGGCCGCGGCAGATGCGCTCGTGGTACTGCCGGACCTCTTCCTCCGTATACGCGTTGTCGAGGCTCAGCATCGGCGCCAGGTGCCGGACGGTCTCGAATCCTTCGGCCGGGCGGCCACCCACGCGCTGCGTGGGAGAGCTGGGATCGCCCAGCTCCGGGTGCTCGGCTTCGAGCGCCGAGAGCTCCCGCATCAGACCATCGAACTCGGAGTCCGAGATCTCGGGGCTGTCGTGGATGTAGTAGCGCTCCTCGTGGTGGCGAATCAGATCTCGGAGCCGGGCGATGCGATCGGCAGGGGTCATGCGCGCACGGGGGTGGCTGGTGAAAGGGTTGGTGCGCGTGCCCGCGCGGCTCAGCGGTCGCGGTTGATGACGTAGTCGGCCAGGGCGATGAGACCGTCGCGCTCGGGCGAGATCGGGAAACCGCTGGCGAGGCTGTCTTTGGCCTTGGTCGCGTGCAGGACCGCACGCTCGAACGCCGCCTCGATCGCGCCATGTTCGGCGAGCAGATCCTGGATGGTGCGCCACTTCTCCGGCGTGACCTGGCCGTCGGCGATCACGGCATGAATCAGTTGCGCGGCCTCGGGTCCGCTGCGCTGCAGCAGCAGGATGATGGGCAGCGTGACCTTGCCCTCGCGCAAATCACCGCCAATCGGTTTGCCGAGCGCCGACTCCTCCGCCATGTAATCCAGCACATCGTCCACAATCTGAAACGCGATGCCGAGATTCAGACCGTAGTCGCGGAGGGCCACGCGTTGTTCGGGCGTGGCGCTGCCAAGCAGCCCGCCGATCTCGGCGCAGCCGGAGAACAGATACGCCGTCTTGCGGCGAATGATCTCGAAGTGCTCGTCTTCGGTGATGCTGGCGTCGCCCGTCTTCGTGAGCTGGTACAGCTCGCCCTCGATCATCCGGAGCGTGCAGTCGCACAGCAGCCGCACCACGTCGAGGCTGTCCTGTGTGAGCGCCATGGCCATGGACCGGATGTAGAGGTAATCGCCGAGCAGGACCGTGATGTCACTGCCCCACCGCGAATGGGCCGTGAGCCGTCCGCGCCGCGTTTCGGCGCCGTCGATGATGTCGTCGTGCACGAGCGTGGCCGTGTGGATGAACTCGACCACGGCCGCATTCAGCACACCGAGATCGCCGGTGTAGCCGCAGAGCCGGGCCGAGAGCAGCAGCACCGCCGGACGCACGCGTTTGCCGCCGCTCATCTGCACGTACTTGCCCATCTGCGGGATGAGCTCGACGCGAGATTCGAGGTGGCGGGCGAACTCGCGTTCGACCCGGGCCAACTCGTCCCTCACGGGCTCGAAGATGTGCGAAAGATCGGGGACGGAAGCTGTTGGAGGATGCACGTAAACGGGTCTCGCCTGAGAACGCGACGCCGATGAAACCTGCGGGAATCAGACCATAGGTTGAAGGGTGTGTCAACGCGCCTGTGTGAGCGGTGTGCGCGCGATCAGCGTCGAAAAATTAGTGGCCAGCCGTTCGGCGAGCGCCGCGGCCGACGTGCCGCGCGTGGCGGCCAGCACCGCGAACGTCTCGGCGACCCAGGCTGGCTCGTTGCGCTTCCCCCGATGCGGCACCGGGGCGAGAAAGGGCGCGTCTGTTTCGATGAGCAGCCGGTCGTCGGGAACGAACGCGGCCAGATCGCGCAGGTTGCCCGACCGGGGAAACGTGAGGATGCCGGAAAGCGACACGTAGAAGCCGAGCTCGAGCGCGGCACGCGCTTCGTCGACCGTGCCGCTGAAACAGTGCATGACGCCCCGCACGCCGGCCGCCTGTCTGATGATGGCGAGCGTGTCGTCTGTGGCCTCCCGCGTGTGGATGGCGACCGGCAGGCCGGCGAGACGTGCCACCTCGAGCTGGGCGGCGAACACCTCGCGTTGAATCTCGCGCGGCGAATGGTCGTAGTGATAGTCGAGGCCGATCTCACCCACGGCCATCGCCTGCGACTGTTGGACCGCCTCGGCCGTGCGCTCGGCCGAGACGAGCGGCGCGTCCCCATACTGGCCAGCCCGGTGCGGATGAATCCCTGCCGCGAAGAGCACGCCAGGCCAGGCGGCCCGCACGGCTGTTACCCGTTCGATTTCAGCAGGCTCGTCGGCCGAGAGAATGCACAGGGCCCCGGTTACCCCCGCCGCATGCGCCCGTTCGACCACGGCCGGCAGATCGGCCACGAAGACCTCGTCTGCCAGATGGCAATGCGAATCGATGAGCATGGCGCCGGTTCGTGTCCTGATGCGGGGAGGTCTGCCTCAGCGGATGCGCGTGCCGGGGGCCGGGGGCTGATCGAAGGCGACCAGCATCGGCTTGCCACCGTCGCCGGTCGCGGCCAGGATCATGCCGTTCGACTCAACGCCCATCAGCTTCGCGGGCTTGAGGTTCGCCACGATGGCGACCGTACGGCCGATGAGAGCCTCGGCTTCGTATGCCTCCGCAATGCCCGCCACGATGGTGCGCTTCTCGGTGCCGAGATCGACTTCGAGTTTCATCAGCTTCTTGGAACTGGGCACGCGCTCGGCGGCGAGAATCTTCGCCACGCGCAGGTCCACCTTCATGAAGTCGTCGATCGACAGCAGCCCGTCGGCCGAAGTCGGAGGCGCTGCCCCGACAGGCGCAGCCGGCGCTGGGGGCGCGGGCACGGGTGAAGCGGGCGGCGACCATGCGGTTGCAGGCGCGGGAGCACCCGGTACGTCTTTCGGCAGTTCACTCACAGCACTCTCCTTGTCCGCACTGGCGGACTCTGATTTGGGGGCCTCGAGGCGAGGCCACAGCACATCGCCGCGCGTGATGCGACGGGATCCGGTGTCTGTGACCGCGGCATCGACGTCGAACCGGAGATCGTTGGCGCGGGTCTGGGACGCGCCCAGACGGCTCAGGATGAGCTCGGACGATCCGGGCATCACCGGGCTGAGCAGGACGGCCGCGACACGCAGGCCCTCGGCCGCGGTCCACAGCACCTGATCGAGCTCGGCGCCGCGCTCCTGCTTCGCCAGCGCCCAGGGCTCGCTCGTCGCGATGTATTCGTTCGTCGCATCGACGAGCCTGAACACCGTTTGGCACGCCGCGTCGAGCGCCAGTCGATCCATGGCCCGGCCATAGTCGTGCTTCGCTGTGGCAATCGCGCCTCCGAGCGGCTCGCCGCAGGCAGTGGCGCGCAACTCTCCGCCTCTGTAGCGCTCGGCCATCGCTGTGATGCGATTGACCAGGTTGCCGAGGTTGTTCGCGAGGTCGACGTTGTACTTCTCTTCGAACCTGGTCCAGCTGAAGTCGCCGTCCGATCCGAACACGATCTCTTTGGTCAGATACAGCCGCAACGGGTCGCACCCGAGCCGCGCCGCCGCCTCGGTGGGATCGATGATTGTCCCAGGCGTGGACTTGCTCATGCGCTGCCCGTCTTTCGTCAAGAAACCATGACCGAAGACGTGGCGCGGCAACGGCAGCTTGGCGGCCATCAGCATGGCCGGCCAGATGACCGTGTGGAAGCGCGTGATGTCTTTGCCGATCACGTGCAGGTCTGCAGGCCACCAGCGATCGAACATGGCGGGATCGGTGCCGAGACCGACGGCCGACGCGTAATTGATGAGGGCGTCGAACCACACGTACACCACGCTGCCCGGATCGAACGGCAAGGGAATGCCCCAGGCCTGTCCTGCCCGGCTCACCGACACATCGTCGAGCCCGCCTTCGATTAGGCGGAGAATTTCGTTGCGGCGGATATCGGGCTGGATGAAGTCGGGATGTGCGGCGAAGTGGTCGAGCAGCGGCTGCTGATACCGCGAGAGCCGGAAGAAGTAGTTGTCTTCCTTCAGCCACTGCGGTTCCGACTGTGGATGCAGCGGGCAGCGGCCGCCGACGAGATCCTTCTCTTGTTTGAAGGCCTCGCAGCCGACGCAGTACCAGCCTTCGTACGTGCCGCGGTAGATGTCGCCAGCGTCGTGGAGCCGCGTCGCAATTTCAGTGACCGCGGCTTTATGACGAGGCTGGGTGGTCCGAATGAAGTCGTCGAATGAGATATCGAGACTCCGCCACGCCTGGCGAAACTCGTCTTCCATTCTGTCGCAGTAGGCGGTGGGGTCGAGGCCGGCTTCGGCAGCCTGCCGAAACACGTTCTGCGAGTGCTCGTCGTTGCCCATGACGAACCGTACGTCGAACCCGCGCAGGCGCTTGTAGCGGGCGATGACATCGGCGGCAATCTTCTCGTACGCGGTGCCAAGGTGCGGCCGGCTGTTGACGTAGTCGATGGCGGTGGTGAGATAGAAGCGAGGCATGGGCGGGCGCGAAGACGTCATTCTATCGTGGGCCGGTTCAGCCACGCGCCAAGCGCCTCGGCATGAACGTCTTTGACGGAGCGGCCGGTTCGCTCGGCGATGCGCAGGCAATCCTCGAACTCTGGCGCCGCGTTGGGCGTGAGGCCTGGCCCGGTCGCGACCTTGATGCGAACCGATCCATCTCGCGTTGCCACGTCGACGAAGCGGCGTTCGAGTGTCTCGCGCCACACGCGCGTGAACCGCACGCCAATCGTGGTTGTCTCCCGAAAGAGCACGGCGCACAGCGCGGCGCGGTCTTCTTCACGTCCCAGCACCGTCATGAGCGTGCCAGGCCTGCCCTTTTTCATCTGCACCGCCGTGAGGAACACATCGAGTGCGCCAGCCGCGAACAGGCGCTCTGTCGCGGCGCCAAACAACTGGGGGTTCATGTCGTCGATCTCGCATTGAATCTCGACGACTGAGGTGGCCCCAGCCGCCGGCTGGTCTTCGGCCGATGCGGTGGCGACAGCGAGATCGGGGCGCGATTCGTCCGGCACCGGACGTGCCGTCCGCTCGCCAATCAGCACGCGCACGACGTTGGGTCGGTCGGGAAAGTCGCGCGACCCGGCGCCGTAGCCCACAGCCGCGATCGTCATGGCGGGCACCGGCCCGTACTCGCGCGCGTAGTCGCTGACGAGCAGGGCGCCCGTGGGGGTGGTGAGCTCGACCTGAGGTCCCTCGCTGTAGACGGGCACGCCGAGCAGGAGCGAGACGGTGGCCGGAGCCGGCACGGGAAATCGTCCGTGGGCGATGTCTACCTGACCGCCACCCACGTTGAGGGGCGATGCCACGATATCGTCGATGCCGTACCACTCGAGCGCGAATACGAAGCCGACGATGTCGACGATCGAGTCGAGGGCGCCGACCTCGTGCAGATGCACCTCGTCGACGGGCATGCTGTGAATGGCGGCCTCGGCTTCGGCCAGGCGCCGAAACAGGGCCTTGGCCCGCAGCTTGCCCGCGGCCGATAACGCGGAATGCCCGATGAGATGCGCGATGTCGTGCAGCGACCGGTGCGACCCGTCGGCGTGGGCATGCGCATGCGATGTGCCGTGGCTGTGCGGGTGGTCGTGCGCCTGACCGTGACCGTGTTCGTGCGTCTGGCCCTGGTCGTGTGTGTGACCGGGACCATGGTCGTGGCTGTGGGGAGTGGTGGCTGACGCTGTAGTTTCGACGACGTCGAACTTGGTGGCGGTGAGACCCGACCGCAAGACTCGTGAGGCCTGAACCTCGCAGTTCACGCCGAGGCTGCCGAGGGCGTCGCGTAACGCCTGGACGGGAAGCCCAGCGTCGATCAGCGCGCCGAGCAGCATGTCGCCCGCCGCACCTGTTCCACAGTCGAGATACATCACACGTCCCATCAGATCAGCCCCATCTCCTTCATTGAACAGTACTTCGTGTCGGCGAGAATCACGTGGTCGACGAGCTCGACCCCGATGATGGCACCGGCCTGCTTGAGCCGCATCGTGAGCGTCACGTCTTCCGTGCTCGGCGTCGGATCCCCAGACGGATGATTATGGAACGCCACGAGCATCGCCGCAGCCCCGCCGAGCGCCTCGCGAAACACCTCGCGTGGATGTGCCAGGCTGCCGTCGATCGATCCGACGGACACGATTCGCGTCGCGAGGAGCCCGCACCGGGTGTCGAGCAGCAGGATGCCGAAGCGTTCGACCGCGTGCGACCCGAACTGCGGGAGCAGATAGTGCGCCGTATCGCGCGGTGTCAGGAAGCGCGGGCGCGCTATCGCCGGCGTCACGAGCGTTCGCCGCCCAAGCTCGACCGCCGCCCGGATACGACTCGCGTGCACGGGCCCGACGCCTGCGACGCGTAACAGTTGATCGCGACGGATGCGAGTGAGGCCGTGAATGCCGTCCGCGGCCTCGAGAATGGCATTCGCGAGGTCCAAGGCGTCGCGTTGCTGGCTGCCGTGCCCCAGCACGAGCGCGAGCAGCTCGTTATCGCCCAGCGCAGAGACGCCATGACGGTCGAGCTTCTCGCGGGGACGGTCTGGCGGTGTGAGAGCGTGCATCTGGGATCGCGTGTCTCTGCCCGAAAAGGGTGCGTTATACTGCCACCTGCATGTGTCGTCGCCTCGCGCTCGCCGCCGTCCTGGCCGCGACAGTTGCCTGCTCCGCTCCAGACAAGGAACTCCACCAAGCCGAAGGCGCCATTGCAGCCGCCCGCGCCGCCGATGCCGCGGTGTATGCGCCAGAAGAACTGAAGGCCGCCGAGTCGGCCCTCCAGAAGTACGACGGGTCGGTCGCGCAGCGCGACTACCGACTGGCGCTGCGACTGGCGCTCGAAGCGCGCGACACGGCCTACGAGGCCGCCCGGCGCGCGGCAGATGAGCGAGCCATTGCGCGGGGCCAGGCCGAGCGCCTGATGTCGGACCTCACGTCGCTCATCGACCAGGCGGCGGAGCGGCAGACTGGTCCAGGTGCCATCAAATCCCCCGCCACCCTCACGCGGCTGCGTGCCGCGAGCAGTTCAGCCACGACCCATCTGCAAGAAGCGCGCACACTGCTGCAGCAGCAGAACTTTCGCGCCGTCACCGCGGACCTTCAGCCGATCATCGACAGTCTCCGCGCTGAACTCGTCGACGCCGCCCCAGCCCCCGCCCGCCGCGAGCGATAGCCTCACCGTCGCCTTCGACTGCCCTCGTGCAGTTGTTGCGATCTGCGGCCCGCCAGATGTGAATTACCGCAGCCAGGATCCGAACGTGATCACGACGACCACGATGATGACGTAGCCCACGAGATCGAGGACGATGCCGTGGCGCATCATCGCGCCAATCGGGACGTGCCCGCTGCTGTAGACGATGGCGTTGGGCGGCGTGGAGATGGGCATCATGAAGCCCATGCTGGCGCCGAGCGTCGCCCCAAGCCCTGGCTCGAGGGGCGAGACCCCGGCCGCTTTCGCGACGGCGATGGCGAGCGGCACGATGATGTTCGCGGCAGCCGTGTTCGACGTGGCCTCGGACATCACAATCGCGACGGCCGTGAAGATCAGCGTCAGCCCGACGGCGCCAGCGGCCGGAAACTCGGCCGCTACCCAGTGCCCGAATCCTGTGGACAGGCCCGTCGACTCGGCAAGCTGGCCAATGGCGAGCCCGCCGCCAAACAGCAGCACGATCCCCCAGTCAATCGAGGCGGCCTCTTCCCAGGTCAGGGTAAAACGGCGGCTGTTCCAGTGGACGGGCAGCACGAAGAGCAGCAGCGCCCCCACCATGGCGGCCACCGACTCGGGCAGCAGCGCGGTGAGATGCTGCACGGTTGGATTGGTCGCGCCGAACACCGCCTGGCACGTCCCGGGCACAATCCACAAGGCCGTCGTCAACCCGAACGCGATGACCACATTGCGCTCGCCAGCCGACATGGGACCCAGGCGCGCGAGCTCCGCCCTGACAGAAGCCACCGCCTCGGCACTGAGCTGGATGTGCCGGGCGCGCGGGTAGAGCAACACGGCGATCAGTACCGCCATCGTGATTGCGACGATCGGCACGCCGAGCATCATCCAGGAGACAAATGACACGTTGATGCCAGCGAGATCGCGGAGTAGTCCGATGCCGATGAGGTTGGGCGGGGTGCCGACGGGCGTGCCGATGCCGCCAATCGATGCCGCGAAGGCCGTCATCAGCATCATCGCGAGCGCGTATTGCTGGAAGGCCCTGTCGTACTTGCGTTCGCGACCGAGCTCTGCGAGAAGCGCCATGCCGAGCGGGAACAGCATGGCGGTGGTCGCCGTGTTACTCATCCACATCGAGACGACACACGCGACGAGCGCGTACACGATGCCGAGCCGCAGGCCGCTGTGCCCCACCCACCGTGACGCGAGTGCCGTGAACGCGAGCCGGCGTTCGAGTCCATGCACGAACATGGCCTCGGCCAGAATGAAGCTGCCGATGAAGAGGAAGATGATGGGATCGGCAAACGGCGCGAATGCGACCCGTGCGCTGGTGATTCCGAACAGCACCGCCATGACTGGGCCCATGAGCGCGGTGACCGCGAGCGGCAGGGCCTCGGTCATCCAGAACACGATCATGAGGACGATGATGGCCGCCAGCTTGTGCGCGGGTGGCGACACGTTCATGGGCAGGAGAAACACGAGCGCAAAGGCGAGAGGCCCGACGATGAGACCGGTCGTGCGACGGCGGCGGTTGAATTGCTCCTCGGCGGGCGAGAAGGCCTCGACGGCCTCGGTAACCTGATGTCCGCGTCGGGCGTGGCGCATGGGAATGGCTTAAAAAGCGCCCCACCACTCTGCGACGCCCACAATTTCGGCCCAGCCCGTGAGCCAGATGGTGTCGCTCGTCCACTCGACACTCTGCGTGCCCCCGGGCGACACGACTGAAACCGCGCGGCTGGCGCCGCCTTTGAACGCCGCGGCGACGGCGGCGGCACAGGCACCGGTGCCGGAGGCTTCGGTGGGCCCCACGCCCCGTTCCCAGATCAGAATGCGCACGAGGTCAGGAGCCTCGACGGTTGCCAGTTCGACGTTCGTGCCGTCAGGAAAAAAGGGATGCACGCTCAGCACGGATGCCAGTGTGTGCAGACGCTCTTCGTTCACGGCCCCGAGCACGACACACTGCGGATTGCCGACCCGCAGTACCACGGCCTCGATCGCGTGGCCGCTGACATCCAGCGACTCGACCCGGAGGTCGGTCGGAGGTCCCATCTCGGCGCGGAAGGTGTAACGCGCGGCGTCCGCGCCCAGCAACTCCAGGCGCTTCGGCCCGGCCACTGTGCCGATGGTGAGACTGTCGCCGGCTGCGAGCGCGCGCGTGTGCGCCAACCATGCGGCGGCGCACCGGACGCCATTGCCAGAGACTTCGGCCTCGCCCCCGTCGGCGTTGAAGAGCCGCGTGTCCGCTCCGGCCTCGGTCTCGTGCAGAAACATGAGGCCGTCGGCACCGAGGCCACGGTGTCGGTCGCAGACGTGTCGCGCGAGGTCGGCGTGTCCCCCCATTGCGCCGGCGAGCGCCGGCGTCAGCAGGAAATCATTGCCGAGGGCGTGGGCTTTCACGAGTGGCAGCGGGTCGGTGTGGCTCATGACGCGATCACTTCGAGCAGACGGCGAGCAGATGCCAGCCGAATCGACGTACCCAGGCGCGCGGCAGCGCATTGAAGACGCCGACGAACCCGGCGTTGAAAAGCGTCCCCTTCCACCCCTTGTGCAAGCGACTCTTCACGGGGAACCGCTCCGGGATGATCTCGACGCGCGAGAAGCCGCGTACGAGTGTCTGAAATTCTCCGATCGAGTACCGACGAAGCACTGGCGCGTCTTCGTGCTCGAGCGGCACCTTCATCACCTTCGACAGCAAGTGGAGCCACGAAATGCGGTTGTACACCTGGAAGACCGCGGTACCGCCGGGGCGAAGCACGCGCAAGCACTCCTCGACAACGCGGCGATCGTTGGCGGCGTACTGGACGACGCCGTGCGCATAGACGAGATCGAACGAGTCGTCGAGGAACGGCAGCGTTTCGCCGTCGGCCACGGCGAGGCTTGCGGATAGTCCCGCTTGCATGACGTTCTGGCTGGTGAGCGCCACGGCCTGCGTGGAGAGGTCAATCCCCACGGTGCGGCCCCCCCCGCGCGCGAACCGGACGACTTCGACGCCAGCCCCGCAGCCGACATCGAGCACCGCCCTGCCCTTCCAGGCGTTGAAGTCGACGAGACGCAACAGGTGGTGCAGCTTCTCGAAATGGTACTGGTCCAGATCGGCAAAGAACGCTGGTGAACCGGGACGATGGCGGCTGATCTCGAGGTCGTGGATATGGGCGTCCCAATATCGACGGACGCTCGCGCTCGAGGGACTCTGCATCGCGCCAGATCATATACGCAGAGCCGTGGCGCCCCGTCCTCGCCGCGTGCTGAGAATGCCGGCCCGCGTGCCGTTCCCGGTGCGAGCGTCCCGCGCGGCTGTCCGAGTCGGCCTCACCTGTGGCACGATGCGAGCCGATGTCACGCGACCTCAGCCGCCTCGTCGGCGTCCGACACGACCTGCTCGTCATCGGAGGTGGCATCCACGGATTGTTTGCCGCGTACGACGCCGCGCAACGTGGGCTGTCGGTGGCGCTCGTCGAGCGTGCCGACTTCGGCAGCGGCTTGTCCTTCAATCACCAGCGGACGCTTCATGGCGGGTTGCGCGCGCTGGGGACTGGACATGTGCAGAAGGCCAGACGGCAGATTGCCGAGCGCCGGGCGTGGGCGCTCATGGCGCCGCATCTCATCCGGCCACTGCCGTTCATGGTGGGCACCTACGCGGGTGTGGCCCAATCGCGATGGCTGATAGCCGCCGGTTTCAAGGCGTATGACCTGATTGGGCGGCGACGAAATGCCGGGCTTCCGGCAGAGCTCGTTCTTCCGCTCACGAGAATGGTGTCGAAGACCGAGGCCATCCGTCTTTTCGCCGGCACGTCCGCACGGGGACTGACAGGCGCCGGCGTCTGGCACGACTACCAGACGATTCACCCGGATCGCACCACCTGGAGCGTGGCGCTGGCAGCAGGTGCCGCGGGTGCGGTGCTGTGCAACTACACCGAGGCTATCGCGCCACTGCTCGAGGGGAACCGCGTGGCGGGCGCGCGGGTACGTGACGCACTCACCGGCCAGACATCAGACGTCCTGGCCCGGGCCACGCTCATCTGTGCCGGCAGCGCGCTCGGCGACGTGATGGCCAACTTCGGCGCGACCGGTGCGCCGCCCCTGGTGCGGGCGATGAACCTTCTCATCGACCGGCCTGGCGGCGAGTTGGCCGTGGCCGTTCGCGGCAGGGCCGGCCGGATGCTCACGGCGGTGCCGTGGCGTGGGTTCGTGCTGGTGGGTACGCATCAGTCGCGCGATCTCGTTGACGCCTCTGATCCGGCGCCAGGCCCGGTGCAGGTCGCGGAAGCCATCTCGGAAGTCAATCAGGCCTTCCCGTCGTTTGCCGTTCGTGCTGACGATATCCGTCTGGTGCATCACGGCCTCACGCCCGCGGTGCGTCGAGCAGGCGTCGCAGATCTGATGCCCGAGTCCCACGTGACCCGCCACAATGGAGCGGGACGACCTGGCCTGCTGTCGATTGTCGGCGTGAAGTTCACGACGGCCCGACATACAGCCGAGGCAGCCGTCGACGCGGTCTACGGCGAGCTCGGACTCACCCCGCGGCCGCCGAGCCGGACCGGTCAGGTCGCGCTGCCCTATGCCATCGCACCCGCCACTGCGGTGACGATCGCGGCGCAGCTCGCGGACAGACATCCGGCCTTGGATCCCGCGGACGCCGTCCATCTGGTCGACTGGTACGGGTCCGAGGCGCCGGCCGTCGCCCTCGTCGCCAGCGAGCGGGGGCTGTTGAACCGGTTGTCCTCGAGCTCGCCCGTGATGGCCGGAGAAATTGTGTACGCCGTCACCCACGGCCAGGCGTTGCGACTCTCGGACGCCGTGCTTCGACGCACGTTGCTGGGTTCGACAGGTCACCCGGGGCGAGAGGCCCTGACGCGGGCGGCCGACCTGATGGGATCGCTGCTGGGCTGGTCAGCTCAGCAGCAGCTGGAGGAGACAGCGGCCGTTGAACGGCGCTACCCCCTCACACGCGCCGTCCAGTGAGGCCAAGGGCTCCGCCGGATATTCGAGCCTGTTCGTGAACGTCTGCTAGTTGACGTCGAAGGCCTTGAACACCCAGGTCACCCCGCCCGTAAAGCCCCACGACGGATCGCGTTCGGTGATGCCGAGCAGCAGCGCGCCATCGAGCCGCACGGGCCCATGCGTGAACCGCGAGCCCAGCCGCATGACGCCGCGGCTCTCCGTGCCGGTGGGCGGGACGCCGGATCGCGTGTTCAGGCGCCCATTGATCTCGCCCACGACCTCGACTCCCGGACGGACCGCGCGCGCGAGCGATGCGCCAAAATCGAGGACGTCGTTCTGCCGGTCGCCGCGCACCGGATCGGGCAGAATGCCAAAGCCGAAATTGCCGACGAAGCGGATCGACTGGACGGTCTTGGCCAGAGCGAGACCGAAGTGGAAGTCCGTGGTATCGAGGCCGAGGCCGCTCTCGTTGCCCGCGTTCGGGAGCCGCGTGGAAAAGCGGATCGCCATGGCCGGCCGGGTGGCCGTTTCACTCAGGAAGCGGACCTTTGCGCCAATGCTCAGATCTTCGAAGTCGTTGGTACTGGTCGTCGGCACCTCGAGCATGTAGGCGAGCGGGGCGCCTGGGTTGCGTGCGGTGATCGCGAGCCGATTCCTGACGCCGCCGTCGAGCTGAATCTCGGCAATCTGGCTCACGCCAAAGCTGAATCCAAACGTGCCCACGCGCCACAGGTTACCTGTCAGACCTGACGCCGGGTACACCACACCCCGGGCAAAATCGACGCCTGCCTCGAGCAGGATGTTCCCCATGGGCACGGTCTCGGGATCCTCGGTCACGAGCGGACGCGACTGCCCCGCGGCGGCACGAGGTGAGAGCGTCAGCGCGCAGGCGGCAAGCGCGATCGCGAGCACGGATGTTCTTGGAGCAAATGTCATGGTGAAGTCCTCTTGAGCGGGCCCAGCGAGAGCGGGTCCGCGGCGTAATCAGTCGGCAGGGATGACGGTCCCATCGGGCCGCGGCGCGCGGACGGGTCCGTACGCGGCGTGCGAGTCTCCACGAGGCCTGGCCTGTGGTGGCGAGTTGAGTGTCCTGTCGAGCAGATGGCTGGGTACGACGTTGCTGAGCGCTTTCAACATCGACTGTTTGATGTCCGGGTGTTCCACTTCGAGCTCGGTGATCAGTCGTTTCATGCGCTGGCGCTTCAGGCTGAGATCGCCGCACGCCGGACAACAGCAGCCGATCACCGGCAGCTTGACTTCCTCGGTGTAGGCCCGCGCTTCGGCCTCCGAGACGTACACCAGCGGACGGATGACCACGTGCTGTTTGTTGTCGGACACGAGCCGCGCGGGCATCGCCTTGAGCGTACCTTGAAAGAACAGGTTGAGCAGCGCGGTTTCGACGAAGTCGTCCATGTGGTGCCCGAGCGCAATCTTGGTTGCGCCATGCGCGGCGGCCAGCCGGTACAGCACGCCACGGCGCAGGCGCGCGCACAGCGAGCACGGTGTATCCCCGTCCTCGAGCACATCGTCCATGATGGCGCCGATGGTGGTGTGTTCGATATGGACTTCCCAGCCGCGCTCGGCACACGCGCCCGTGACGAGGTCGTGTCGGAATCCCGTGTATCCGGAATTGACGTTGACGGCCACGATCGAGAAGTCGATGGGTGCACGCTTCTGGAGCACGTGCAGAATCTCCATGAGCGCCCAGCTATCCTTGCCGCCCGAGAGGCCGACCATGACGCGGTCGCCACTCTCGATGAGCTTGTGCTCGACGATGGCCTGTGTGACCTTCTTGGCCACGCGATTCTCGAGCGGAGTTCTGTAGCTCACACCATGCCTCGCGAACCAGAATACCCGAAGCGTGTGCCCTGCCGGCTCACGCGATCACCAGCTCGTCGACGACACGTGCCCACGTGAGCTGCGTGATGTCTGCCCGGCCCTGGGATCCATACTTCTCTGCCAGCGAGCGGCTGTCGAGCACCTCCGCAAACGCGACCGCAAGCGCGGCTGGTGACGGATCGACAATCCATCCGTTCTCGCCTGCGCGAACCAGCTCCAGCGGTCCGCCGCTGTCGCGGCAGGTGATCACCGGCTTCCCCGCGGAAAACGCCTCGGCCGTGACGAACCCGTAATCCTCCTGTCGCGGCACGAACACCACCGCACGGCAACGGCTCAGGTGATTCAGCAGTGCGTCCTCGCTCAGCGCGCCCGTGAACGTCACGCGACCGCCAAGCCCGAGGTCGGCGGCCATCTGTCGCAACCGTGGCAGGTCTTCCCCCTCGCCGCCGATGACGCACCGCACGCGCTCGGCGGGCGGCTGTCCGAGTGCCCGGAGGATGAGGTCAATCCGCTTCAGCGGTGCGAGCCGCGATGCGATGAACAGATAGTCGTCGTAATCATCGCAGCGATACGCGCGCGGCGGCGGTGGCGGGTGCAGCACCGGGGGGGTGATGCCGTTCCAGCGGGTGAGCCGTGCCTGAATCGTCTTGGATTGGGCCACGAGCTTGGTGACGTGGTGCTTCAGCAGATACGTGTCCGCCGTGTGAATGATGCGCCGTCGCAGTCCTTCTTTGATGCGTCCCTGCGGTGACAGCCGCGCCGAGAAGTCGTCCCACAGATCGTAGTACTCGCGCATCGTGTGGTTGAGCCACGACACGTGACGCTCATGCCGCACGGCATAGCTCGGAAACCTGAGGCTGATGACCTGGTCGACGCGCTCGCCCGACCCCGTCATCCCGACGTCGGTCAGCCAGTTGGCCAGATAGGCGCTGCCCTGCCGACCGAAACGGTTCGACGGCGTAGTGACGATGGCGGCCCGGTGTCCGGCGTCGACGAGCGCCCGCTCGAGCGCGTGCGCGATCACGAGGTGTCCCCCGCTCACGAGCGGAGGCGCCGACGTGACGACGAGAATCACAGCCATCGGGTCATCAGGACGAGGCCGCCGTGTCGCCGCCGAGCAGTCGTGCGGGGACACCCACGGCCGTGGCGCCTTCCGGCACGTCGTGGCGGACAACTGCGCCCGCGCCGACGATCGCACGCGCCCCGATGGTGACGCCGTCGAGTACTGTCGCGCCCGCCCCGATCCACGCGCCAGGGCCGATGGTGACGCCCGCCGAGCGCCGCCCCTGTTCGATGACCGTGCGCTCGCGATCGGCGACGTCGTGATCGCCCCCGACCACGTACGCGTAGGCGGCGATTAACGTCCCGGCGCCGATGCTCACCCGGCTGGCCGAGAAGATCTCGCAGTTGAAGCCGATGTTGGCCCCGTCGCCGAGGTCGATGTCGCCGTTCTTGCAGGACAGGATCGTGTTGCGACCGATGAAGACGCCGCTGCCGATCGTGATGCCCGTGTTGGAGTCGCCCTTCGCGTCGATGAGGCAGTTGTCGTCGATCACCACGTTGGTCCCAATGGTGATCTTGTGAGGATGGCGCACGACCACGTTCTGGCCGAACACGACGTTGTGGCCGCAGCGGCCGAGCAGCCACGGATAACAGACCCTGCGCAGCAACAGGCCGAGCGCGCCCGCTCGCGCCTGGCACACGAGCACGACCAGTTCATGACGCAGCAGCGCGACAACACCGGGGCGGCCGACAATCAGCCGGGAGTACTTGCTGAGCGCCCCGCCGGGGCTGGCGAAGAGCTGATCCTGCGCGCGCGGGATGTCGCGCGCAGCGGGCGTGTCAGATCCAGCCTTGGTCACGGTACCACTCCAGGGTTCGCCGAATGCCCTCGCGCAGGCCGACTGTGGGCGCGTATCCCAGTTCACGCCGCGCGCGGTCGATGTCGAACGCACGGCTCTTGCGAAAGAAGTCTACACGCCGACGGTAGAGCGGCGGCGACACCCGCAGCGGAGCGCAGGCCAGTTCGCACGCGGCGCCCGCCAGCCACACGGGCCAGAGCGGCAGGTTGATCCGCGGGCCAGGCCGGCCCGCGACCTCCGCCGTGATGCGCACGAGATCGGCGAGAGTGGTCACTTCCCCGCCGCCGATGATGTACGTGCGTCCCGCTGCCGCCTCCACCGTGCCTGCCAGTCGAACGCCATCACACAGATCGTCGATGTGCGTGACATGGTAGAAGTGGCGGCCAGTGCCGAGCATGACGAACCGTCCCTGGGCAATCTGGCCGAACAGCTTGAAGAGGCGGCGATCCCCGGGCCCGTAAATGCCGGTGGGCCTGACGATCACGAGATCCTGGTGGAGCCGTTCCGCGGCCTCGCGTCCAAGTTGCTCGCCGAGCAGCTTGGTTTCCTGATACACATCGCCGGGTTTGAGCGGTGCATCTTCGTTGGCAGGAGGATGCTCGATGTCGCCGTGCACACCAACGGTGCTGCAATGCACGACGCGACCGACACCGGCTTCGGCGGCCAGTTCCACGATTGCGGCCACTGCGTCGGCGTTCACGGCCCGGTAGGCGCTCGCCGGGAGTCCGGCCTCCCGGTAGAGGGCGGCGATGTTATAAACCACATCCGCGCCGGCAATCACGCGGCGGAGGCTGTCTCTGTCGGTCAGGTCGCCGCCGACAACTTCAATGCCGAGTGCCTGCAGTTCGACGGCCAGTGCCGGCTGCCGGACGAGGACACGCACCTGATCACCTGCGCTGGCAAGACGCCTGGCCAGATGCCCTCCGGTGAATCCGGTGGCTCCCGTGACCAGTGCCCTCACCGTTCGGCCACCATACTCACCGGCGACCCGAGCAGCCGCAGCAGTCCCAGCCGCGCCAGGACTCGCTCGAGCTTCAACGTCACGCCAGGTCGATTGACGACCTTGTGGATCGCGATAGGCATGACGAACTGGCGTCGCACGGTCACGATACGGAAACCATGCCGCGCGAACACGGCCCTCACATCGTGTTCACTGATGACGCGGTATGCCTCGA
Organism: Vicinamibacterales bacterium; assembly: GCA_039925145.1. GTDB lineage: Bacteria > Acidobacteriota > Vicinamibacteria > Vicinamibacterales > SCN-69-37 > JBDSZL01. Next base: position 38,380 of record JBDSZL010000047.1, read on the forward strand.
CACGTCGTCCGAGCCACTTGCGCGTGCGGCGCACCGTGCTCTCGATGGCGGCTCCGCTTCCGAGCGCCGGAAAGTCGACGACAACGCGCCAGCGGGCAACGCGGCACAACTCGCCGACGCACATCGGCCAATCGATCGCGTGCATGAGCACGCGCAGGCACACCGCGGCGTCGGCGGACCGATCGGGCAGAGGCAGACGATGGGCGTCGGCGACGCCAAAGACCACAGCCGCGCCGGCGTCCGACGCGCGGCGCCTGGCAACGTCGAGCATCTCGACCGAAGCATCGAGTCCCGTGACACGTGCGCCTTCGAGGGCCAGCCCAATGGCGGCACGCCCCGTGCCGGTGCCGACGTCGACGACGTGGCGTCCGGCAAGCGGTGAGAGCGCCTCGATCAGTAGCCGCTGCTGCTCGCGCAGCAGGTGCTGTCCAATCGGGCCGCTGAATCGCAACGCGTCGAAGCCTTCGGCGACGTCGCGATTGGCGTAGTGCGCGTAGCTATAGTGCGTGCGCTCCGATTCCGGGGCCGAGTCTGACGAGGGGCTCACGCCACGCCCCGCTCGGGCTCGGGCCTCGCTGCGGGAAACAGCAGGTCGAGCGCAGCGCGCGTTTTGTCGATGTACGCCCGATCGCTATAGCGCGTGTCAGCCATCGACTTGGCCGCACGACCGATCTCCGCCGTGCGCTCGGGATCGGCAAACGCCTGGAGCATGGCCGCAGCGAATGCGGCCGGGGTGGGCGCGGCGAGGATGGCTGTCTGCGCCGAGAGCACCTGCGTATGCGTGCGCAGGTTGGTCGCGATGATGGCGCGGCCCGATCGCAGGTACTGATAGATCTTGAGCGGCGTGTTCGTGCCCGTTGAACGAGGAGAAACCAGCACGGTCGCCGCATCGAGATACGCCGGAATCTCGCCCGCCGGCCGTTGCCCTGTCAGCACCACCTGCTGCTCGAGACCCAGGCGGGTAATCTGCTCGCGTGCCGCAGCGACCTGAGACTCGTCGCCGCCGACCAGCACGAGCCGCGCATCAGGACGAAGCGCCACCACGCGGACCATTGCCTCGTACAGCAGGTCGAGTCCCTGGTAATGCTCGAAGGTGCCCGTGTACAGCGCCACCGGGGCGTCGGCCGATACACCGAGCGCGGCGCGGACTGCGGCGCCAGTGCCCTCCTGTGGCTGATCGCCAGAGCCCGGCGCATTTTCGATCAACACGGTCGGCACGTCGGTATTCACCTGTCGCACGGTCTCCTCGAGATCGGGACAGATGACGATGACCACCCTCGACCCGCGAATCATCAGGCGCTCGAGCCAGCGCAGGATCGCGGCGAGCCCCGGCATGCCGCGATAGCCGAAGTTCTCCACCTGCTGCGGCAGGCTGGAGTGCATGTCGTACAGATGCGGCACGCGCAACAGGGCGGCTAGGACCACGCCAATGCCACCGCCCTCTTCGTGTGAGTGCACGGCGTCGTACTTCGTGGTCAGCGCGCGGCGTATCGCGGTCAGCGCGAGTGCCAGGTTGAGCGGCACCTTTGCCCACGACGGCCCGATGCCGATGCGGGTCATGTACGGCGGCCTGATCGACCGGAAAATCCGGAGGCCCTGCATCTCGACGTCGTGCCCGAATGGATAGGTCACCAGGTCGACCGTATGCCCGAGCGTCGTCAGCGCGCGGATCCGGTGGAACTCGGAGAAAGGAGTGCCCCGGGGCTCGAAGAACGGCTCCGGCGCGATCATCAGGATGTGCATGCGCGGCAGCCCGCAACACGCGGGTGGTGTCGGGTGGTACATGCTACACTACGCCGCCGGTTCGACGGACCGCCGGCCCTAAGCACGTGACTTCACCGCCCCAAGCCTCGCGACACGCCAAGGCGCTCAAACAGACGCTCATCTGGGTCATCAAGATTGCGGTCAGCGCAGGACTGCTGTACCTCCTGCTCTCGCGCGTCGATTTGCAGCGGCTGTGGCAGGTCGCGCGAACGGCCTCGTTGGGATGGCTCGCCACGGCGCTGCTGTTGTACCTCGTCTCGGCGCTCATCAGCGCGTGGCGCTGGGGCGTGCTGCTCGAGGCGCAGCACATCGAGCTGCCTTTCGTGACGGTGCTCAATTCCTTTCTGGTCGCGACGTTCTTCAATAACTTTCTGCCTTCGAACATCGGCGGCGACGTCGTCCGCATTCGAGATACATCCCGCGCCGCCGGCTCGAAGACTCTGGCTGCGACGGTGGTGCTGCTCGACCGTGGTCTCGGATTGCTCGGACTGGTGTTCGTCGCGGCCATGGGGGCGACAATCGCGGCGTGGCACAGCGAGGCGCTCGGGCCCATCGGCCCTGGACTGCTCTGGATGATGCTGGCCGGGGGCATTGCCCTGAGTGCGCCGCTCGTGCTGATGCCGCAGAGCGCCCGACTGCTGCTCCGGCCGTTCGAACGGCTGCATCAGGAGTGGGTGCGGCAGCAGATCGAGCGGCTGACGATTGCCCTCGGCAAGTTCCGGGCGGCGCCGGGCGCGCTGCTCCGGGGGTTCATCGGCGCCATTCTCGTGCAGGCGACCATCGTCGGCTTCTACGCGGCGGTGGCACGCGCGCTGCTGATTCCCATTCCCGTGGCGCACCTCTCGATGCTGGTGCCGCTGTCGTTCCTCGTGCAGATGCTGCCCGTGTCGGTCAATGGCTTTGGCGTGCGCGAGGCGACGTTCAGTTTCTATTTCGCGAAGCTGCACCTGCCGCTCGAGTCGGCCCTCGCGCTGTCGTTCATCGGCGCCGTGCTGATCATGCTGTTCTCGACTTCAGGCGCGGTGGCCTACCTGCTCCGACGCGGCCATCGCGCCGACACGGCTTATCTCGGCTCGTCTTCGTAGACGAACCGCGGCCTGACGAACACCCCGAGATTGCGTGTGTCCTTGGAGCCGGGTTCCCGCTCGGCGGGCACAAACCCGTTCGACGTCGTCATGTGCAGCACGTACGCGTAGCTCTGGTGATAACGCTCGCCCTCGAGGCTGCCGATCTGCACGCGCGACTCCTGCCCGGCCTTTAACGTCACCGAGAACGGCCGACCGTCGAGCCGGCCCTCGACCGTGTTTTCGATCGGCGCGCTGAAGATGATGTCCATCCGCTTGAGCACGTGCTCCGTCCTGACGACAATCTCGGCCGTCGCCTGGCCCGCGATCCAGAGCCCGTCCCCTTCGGCCGAGTAGGTATGGCCGTCCATGTAGTAGAGGAGCACCGTCGGCTCGCGTACGAATAGGATCGGACCGCGGAGCTGGTTCAGCCGGACGGGCAGATCGTTCAGCAGCGTGATCTCGATGGGCAGCCAGCGGAGGGGCGCCCGCTCGACGTTCTTCCACGTCGCCGCGGAAGCCGCAAAAGGATGCAGCACCATGGCGCCGGTGAACGCCACCCCTCCTGCGAGCGCGAGGACGGCGGTGGGCAGCCCAATGCCCGTCCAGGCTAGAAATAGCAGCGGCGGATAGAGACTGAGAAAGTAGCGGTTTCCAGGCGGCCCTCCTCCGCCGTTCCAGCTGTCGGGAAAGAACACGATCAGCGCCGCCACTGATCCGGCGACCGCGAGCGCGGTGGCGACCTGCCACACACGCACGCGTCGAGGGTGCAGGAGCCAGCCGGCGGCGATCACAACCCCCGGGAAATAGAACGGGATGAGGCCTGCGTGGCGGCCGACGAAGAAGTAGAGCACGTTGATCGGCACCTGCTCGAGCGCGTCGGATGCGAGCACTCGACCGGTGTCGGCGTCGTTGGTGACCATCGCATGGCCTGTGGTGTCGAACCTGGTGCCCTGCTCATCGAATGGGTACGCGTCGTAGAACGACCGCCGATCGGTCGTCTGCTGCGCACCCTGATAGTTCGCCTCGCCGGTGATCAGCGCGTTGAGACCGAAGAGTCCCGCCGTCGAGGCCACGAACACGACCGCGACCAGCAGGCCCTCTCTGATTCGACGGCCGATCAGCGCGTCGACGACGAGCGGCGCGATCAGCGCGGCATTCGTGCCTTTCGAGAACGCCGCCAGGCCAATCAGCAGTGCGGCGATCAGGGTGGTGGCCGGCGATGTGAGCCAGCGTCGCGGCTCTGCCGATGCCACCTTCTTGTAGAGCCATAGAAAGTACGCGAAGAACACCAGCGAGAAATTGAAGACCTCTGACGTGAGCCAGGCGCCGAACACCGGCACCACAGATGCCATGACGAACGCGAACGCGAGCAACCACCCGGTGAGCCGGCCCGTCACGGCAGCAGCGAAGAGCGCACCGCACCAGATGCAACCCGCGAGGAGCAGGCCGTTGAAAATCAACATCCCGCCGAGACCTCCGACGACGACGAAGGGCGCCGCGGCGGCCGGGTAGATCAGCGCCTTGCCGAAGGAGAGACTTTCGTCGGCGGGTACGGGCGACGGATTGTGCAGGCTGAAGTGATAGCTCCGTTTGAGGAAAATTCCGCTGGGGCCCCGCTCGTACACAGCCTTGAAGCGACGGTAGTCCTCCGGCCGCCATCTCAGGTCGCCGTCGTTCGCAAGGCTCGACGCCATGGCGATGTAGGTCGCCTCATCCCCCTTGATGTCGCCCGCGACGTGGCGGACATCGATGAGGCGGCCACAGAGTGTCGCCAGAACGACTGCTCCGACCACGACGAGCCACTTCGAGAGCTGACCGTGCTGCATGAGTCGCTGCATAGTAATCGATGACCAGCCGTCAATCGCGCCGGGCCGGTCTTTCGATGCAGGCCGCCCTATCTGGCGTGGCTCACGGCCAGCGCGTGATCTGGTAGAGCCAGATGTCCGGGCCCCGCAGCAGCGGACGGAGATAGGCCTCGTAATCACGGAGACGCTGCGTGATGACCTGCCGGCCGGCCTCGTCGTAGTCCTCGAGCCGCCAGAGGACGTACCGGACGTCGCGCGCCTTCATGATCGCGAACGATGCGGCGTCCGGGAAGGCGTTGATGGGCAATGCGATCTCGTACATGTCCGGTGGTGTGACATCGCTGTAGCCATTCACCATCGGCTGCCAGTGGTACGTAGACCAGAACATGGGCCAGCCGTGCGTGTGGAAGGTATTGGGCGTATAGGGAAATGGAAACTCGACGAGCGGGGCGCGCGGTAGCCCCGCGAGCTTGCTGTAGGCGGCCGGTACCGGAGGCAGATCGCGCAACGGCCACGACGGCCACCCGTGCTCCGGCGTGCGGACGCTGAGCTCGCAAGCAACAAGCAGTACGAGGACAGCTGGAAGCCAACGGCGTCGACGCTCCAGACGGGCGACTCCGAATCCGGCCACGACTGCCAGCGCGAACGTCGCCACCACTCCAAACCGGGATGGAGCGCGCAGCAGCGTCATGCCGGGTACGCCCTGCTGGAGCAGCCAATAGAGACCGGCGCGTGGGCCGAATGATGCCCAGCAGGCAACGGCGGCCATGACGACGTAGCCCACAACAACGCGCGGACGGATGCCCCGCCAGACCTCCACCAGACCCACGACGGCCAGCGCGATTACGGCCATGCCGGGGAACAGCACGTCCTCCCACTGCTGCCAGCGCGCCAGGGCGGGCAACCACCAGTCGTGAGCCACCGCGCTCGATGCGAGATACGACGACCAGTTGGCCGAGTACCCGTCAGATTGAACCGCCCGGCGCAGAAACGTCGAGCCCGATGCGACCCGTGCAGCCGCGAAGAGACGAAACACGGGGTACAAGAATGCCGCCCCGGCGAGGACCGCGATGCCCAGTCCCACCCAGTACGCTTTGTCCCGTTTGGCAAGGACCAGTGCGAGCGCGGCGAGACTGCAGCCAGCGAAGATGCCGTAGTAGCCGCACGCGAGCGCCGCCACGGCCAGTGCGGCGCCGAGCTCCACGCCGCGCCACACATTGGGCCGTTCTGCGAGCCGGTGGTAGGCGAGCATCACGAGCGGGAACGCGAAAATCATCAGCAGCTGAACATGCGCCGTTCGGGCGGTCATGTAGGGACAGAACGTAAATGCGGTTGCGGCGACCAGCCCGGCTCCGTCCGAGCCGCTGAGCCTCCGCACCAGTGCCCACATCACGACGAAACAGAGGAGCAGCGCCGTCGCCACCGCGCCGTTGAGCGCGGCCAGGGCACTGCCAGTCACGGCGTACCAGGGCAGTCCCAGTATCCCCGCTACGAGATTCAACTCGGAGTAGGCCAGCGTGCCCTTGTGGGGCCACATGATGTTGGCGTCGAGCAGACTGCCGGGATCGGTCAGGAGCGCGTGGTCGATCCATGCCACATTCCAGATGCTGAAACGCCCGTCGTCAGTATCGAGCCGGCCTGCTGTTGTCGGGTGCGTGAGGGTCGGGGCCGTGAGGATCGCCACGAGGACGGCGCCGAGCAGCGTGGTGCGCCAGAAGAGCCACCAGCCGCGGGCCTCGCTGCGGTCAGGAGGCATGCGCATCAGCCTGCGAGCGTCGTGAAGATCCGGCGGTGCCGCCCTGGCAGCGCGAAGATGTGCCGGCTATGGAGCCGCTTCAGGAAGAACGGGTCGTCGCCCGCCGCCACCGCGAGCCGTCCCGACAGTCGATTCGCGTAGGCGCTAGCGAAGCCCAGCCGCTCGAGTGCCGCGCGGGTGGTTGCGCCTGTGATTCCCCAAGGGAGGCAGACATGTCGGACCGGCTTCTTCAAACGCGCTTCGAGTTCGTCGCGCGACTGCGACAGTTCGCTTTCGATTTCATGACGTTGTTCGGCGACGCTCTCCCACCGGCCCGGAAAGGTGCCCTCGAGGAGAGGCGCCAGCTCCCTCCGCCAGCCGGCATGACGGAAGAACGCCGCGCCACCACCGGCCTCGACCACGCGTTCGATCCGGGCGGATGCGTCCGCGTCTGGCCAGAAGCGACGGCCATCTGACATGCGCGATCGACGCGCGAACATCGGATGGCCAAGGCGCGACGGCTGCAGGAACTCGAGCTGTGTGCCGGCGTTGACGCGTGGATGGATAATCGAGGGCTCGCGGCCGAACGCCTCGTCCACGACGCCGGTGACCGTTTGGCCGCTGAAGATCATCGAGTGCGACCACGTGTGTGACTGCACATCGACCCGGCCAGAGTCCGACAGCGCCCGAAGTTCGGGCCAGGTGACGAACGGGTTGTCGGCGCGGTCGGCGGCCGCAGCATCCACGGGCCCATCAGTGCCGGTGCTGCGCACTTCTGGTGCATCCACCAGGCGGGCGGGGATGGCGTAGGTCACCGCACGTAGGTCGTATTTCTCGAGCAGGGGGCCGACCACCAGCCATAAGCTGGCAAACGCATCGTCGAAGGCCAGCATGACCGTCCGGGCTCCCGGGTGTCTGCCCTCTCGCACCAGGCGCGCCGCGTCGTCTGAGAGGACGGTGCGGTAGCCATTCTCGGCGAGATAACGGAAGGCAGGTTCGAGCACAGCCGCTGTGGTCTGATGAAAATGAAAAACTGGGAGCAGCGTGCCGACCGGCAATCCGAACAGGAATCCGGGATAACGGCCGGCCGCCAGATCGAGCACACCACGGAGCCGGCCGCCTTGTTCGTCGAAGGGCGCTCCTGGTGGAACGTTCGGCATCAGGCAACCGTCAGCATACCATCGCGTTTATCGACCGGCTTCCGACCGCGCGCTTCGAGACCGTTGAATCCAGGCCGCACCTCGATCGCCTCGAGGCCTGCCCCGCCCAACCACTGGCGAACGGTTCGGATGTTGCGCGGATGGTCGTGCGCGGGGCTGAGCATGTCGAAGGTGTCGAGCAGGCAAAGCTCGAACTGCTTGTCGTCTGAGACGGCGAAGTAGCCGCGGTAGTCACACACACTGACCACCTGGCCGATCATCCGCGCGACTCGCGAGCCGAAGACCCGATGCGGCAGAGCCAGGGCTGGGTAGGCGACCTTCACGTAGGCCCGTACCAGCGGAAAGAGTCGCTCGGGCGGGATGCGCCGCGTGAGTGGCCTGACGTAGTACTTTCCCTGAAACAGGCACTTCCACGAGAGCCGATAAATGTCGACGACGATCTCGCCGCCGGGCTTGAGAAATGGGACCAGAGAACGAAAGGCCACCGCCGGATCCGGGCAGTGTTGCAGGACGCCGAAACAGAAGATCTTGTCGAAGAGGCCGTGGCGAAGCGGGAGCCGGTGGATGTCGGCCTGGAGAAACTCGACGTTCTCGAGTTGATCGTGATTGCGCTTTGCCGCTTCTACAGCTGACGAATAATCGAAGCTGACGACACGCGCGCCCGTGCTCGCTGCATGCGCCGTAAAGCGACCAGCGCCACAGCCGGCTTCGAGAATCAGTTGGCCGCGGAGATCGTGGCTCCAGCGTGTCTCCTTCCGGAACCGATCGCGCGACGCGTCGATGCCCCAATGGTCGTCAAGTTGGGCCTGAGCAAACCTATTCCATTGGAACCCGAACGAACGCGCGTAGTTGTCGGCCGAGACAAAGCGAGGGATCCCGTCGACAGTCGGAAACGACGCGGCGCAGCCGGGACATGCGAATCCGCCGGATGCGACGGTCAGCTCGGAAGAGCACGAAGGGCAGGCCAGCAGGCTGCTGAGGAACGGAACTTTCATTACGGCGATCAGGTGCCTCGGCTGGTGCAGGACGCACGGCACCTGCCGGGCCAACCGGATTATTCCCTACCTGTCCAGAGGAGTCCATGCATCCGATCCGGCGGCGGAAGCGAACGGGATTCGTCGTGCCTCATTGACTGGTATGCTCAGCGCCGATTGATGAAGCGGGGATGATCGATTCAGCCCACACACTGCCGGGCGATGTCGCCGTGGCCATCGTGTCGCACAACGGCCGCCAGACGCTGCCACGGGTCCTCGAGTGTCTCGTCGAGGCCGGTGTGCCCGACGATCGCGTCACTGTCTACGACATCGCGAGCACGGACGACACCGCCGCCTGGCTGGCGCGTGAGCACCGCGCGATTGTCGTCGTGCGCCTGTCCGCCAATGCCGGGCCTAACCCGGCGAGAAATCGTGCGCTGCGGGAAGCGCGCCTGCCCTACCTGCTACTCCTCGATTCGGATGCGTATGTGCGACCCGATGCGATCGCCGCTCTGCGCGAGGAGCTCACGGGCATCTCGATTGCCGCCGTCGTGCCGGTCGTCGTCCACGAACAGCAGCCGGATCGCATTCAGTACGCGGGCGCGTCCCTCCACTTCATCTGCGAAGCCATCAACCCCTGGCTCGGTCGTCCACTCGCAGAGCGCGGCGATGAGGCGCGCGGTGTCGACACGGCACCGGGGGTTTGTTTCCTGCTGCGGGTGAGCACGGCGCTGGAGATCGGCGGCTTCGACGACCGGTATTTCATGGGAAAGGAGGACGGAGAGTTCTGTTACCGGCTCCGTGTCGCAGGCTATCGCCTCGTCGAGACCCCCAAGGCCGTGGTCGCGCACGCCAGCCGGCCACGCTCCACCTGGCTGTACCGCTACCAGCTTCGCAACCGATGGCACTTCATGCTGAAGAACTATCAGCTCCGTACGCTGGTGGTCGTCAGCCCCGCGCTCGTCGTGCACGAGCCGCTGCAACTGGCCGCGCTGATCGCGCAGGGTCATGCTGTGGCGTGGGTCCAGGCGGTCGCGGGACTGCTCCCAATGCTCAAACACCTCGGCGCTGACCGCCGTGCCGTGGGGCGCACCCGGCGCGTCCACGACCGTGTGCTGCTGCACGCCGCTCCTCTGGTGGTTCGCGCGGAAGTTGTCGGAGGTCGCACTGGGCAACGCGCGAAGCACCTCTACGATCGATGGCTGGCTTGGTACTGGCGCCTGGCTTCGGCGCTCTTGTCCTGAGGCGAAGGTCACGACGTGCACATGAGCCGGAGCCTTTTCTACTCGAGCATCTCGGCCGGCAGCGCGCTGCTGATGCTGCTCCTGCTCGTGCTCGCGGGGCGCGAGTGGGGCGTCGACGGACTGGGCCCGTTCTCGTACGCGATCGGCCTGGCGACCATCGCCGAAGTCTTCATGGATTTCGGCCTGCACCAGGTCACGATTCGTACTGTCGCTCGAGACACCACGCAGGCCGGACGGCTGCTGCACACCTCGATAGCGCTGAAAGCGGCGCCCGGCCTGGCGATGATCCTGCTGTTTGGCCTCGGGGCCACGCTGCTCCGAGCCGACCCCATCGTGCGCGCCGCGTGCTGGCTGATGCTGGGCTCGGCAGCCATGCGCTCGTATCTGCTCACCGCGCGGGGCGTGCTCCAGGGACTCGAGCGGTTCGGCGACGATGCCCTGATTACCGTCGGCGATCGGCTGCTCCTGCTCGTCGCGTGCGGCACGGCGCTGTGGTTGCACGCCGGAGTCATCACGGTCTGCCTCGTGTTCCTCGTCGTTCGCGCCTTCACAGCGGCAGCCGCGCTGCTGCTGGCCAAGCTGCGGGCCGGACATGGCGCGATCGATCGGGAGCTGTGGCGGCGTCTGCCAGGCGAGGCGGTGCCGCTCGGCCTCTTTCTGCTCGTCCTCAACGTGTACAACCGCGTCGACACCGTCATGCTCGGCAGCATGGCCGGAGATCCCAACAGGAGCACGGGTCTTTATGGTGCCGCGTATCAGCTGTACGAGGGATCGACCTACCCGGCGGCTATCGTCGCCGCCGTTCTGATTCCACGACTGTCACGCCTGATTGGGAACCAGACCGCAGAGTATCGCCATCTCGTCCGGACCGGTCTTGCGGGGGTACTGGCGGTCGCGCTGATCGTGCTGGCGGTTGGCTGGCCGCTGGTTGGCTGGGGGATTCGGCTCACCTACGGCGGAGAGTTCGACATGGCCAGCCACACGCTTCGCATCCTGCTGGCGGGATTGCCCGCGGTCTACGCAACATGGGTGCTGCACGCCGTGGCGATGTCGGCCCACCGGAACAAGCAGCTCCTGTGGGCCACGGGCATCGGCACCGCGTTCAACATCGCGCTGAACAGTCTGCTGATTCCCCGATACGCGCACGACGGGGCGGCACTGGCCACCGTGGCGAGCGAATACGTGGTCACCGCCATGCTCTGGATTGGGTTGCGACCTGCCTGGAACCTTCGTGCGGTGAAGTCCACGGGCGCCGCAGACCCCGTCGGATCGTCGCCCGGTCGTCAGTAGCGGCGTACTGCACGCGACGTCACGCTCGTCCCGCCGGTCGGCGGCTGTTCGAACGTCTGCTGTAGGGCCTTCAGGAACGTCTCCGCAATCACTTTGTATCCCTGCGCGGTGGGGTGTAGCCCGTCATCGCCAATCAGCAGATCCTTCAAGGGCTCCAGCGTCCCGTAGATCTCGACGAGCTCTGCGCCTTCGCGCGCGGCTACGTCGCGGATCATGTCGTTGATGTCTTCAATGCCGTCAGGGTTGCTCGCACGGCTGCCCTTGGTTTCGGGCGGCAAGGTCGCGAGGTACACCTTCCGTACGCCCTCGGCCTGGGCTCGACGCACGTCACTGCGGAGACTCTGCGCGACCCGCGCAACGTAGCCCGGTTCCTGCTGGTTCGCATCGTTGCTGCCTTCGAGGAGCAGAACCGCATCGGGGCGGTATCGCTGCACGACGGTGGCGAAGCGGTCTTCGTCGGCGACGGCCCTGCGCCCTTGTTCTCCCTCGTTCAATACAGCGATCGTCTGGCGGGAATAGCGCGCCTGCAGCAGCGCCTGCAGCAGCGCCTGCAGCACCGTGGGATAGCTGTGTGCCGGATCGTATTCGTGCAGCGTGATCACGGGTTGGGCCACCTCGCCCCAGGTGATGCTGTCGCCAAACGCAAGCACGGTCGTGCCGAGCAGGCGCGGCACCACCGTCACGGCCACGTGAAACACGCATTGGGCCTTTCGCTGCTGCGCGTCGGTCGCCGCGCACACGACGTCCGTCGTGCCCGCAGCAAACGTCGCGCCCGACTGCACGGTGCACGTGGCGGTGACCGGCTGCGCTCCGCCGGTGATCACCGGCGGCGCGTAGGTGACGTTCATCGGTGCTGCATCTGCCTCCATCGTCAGGTCCGATGGGCACACAATGGCGGGCGCGACCGCCTGCGCCGGTGGGTCGGGCTCCACAGGCGGCCGTGGCGCGTGGCTGCACGCGGCCATGCTGATGCCGATGACCAGTGTCACGAGAAGGGCCGGGATGGATCGCACGGTCAGCGACGCTTGAACGGAGTGGCGATACCTTGGCTGCCAGGCGCAGGCAGGGGTTGCTCGAATGTGTCCTGGATGGCCTTCATGAAGGTCTCGGCAATCACGCGGTAGCCTTGAACGGTCGGGTGCAGGCCATCGCTGCCGATGAGCAGATCCTTCCGGGGCTCGATAGCGGCAAACACATCGACCAGTTCGGCGCCGTCACGACGGGCCACATCCTCGATTAGCCGGTTCGTCGTGACGATGTCAGCTGGGTTCGCGGCGTTCCTGCCGGTCGTGAACGGCGGCAGAGTCGCGAGATACACCTTGCGGACGTTGTTGTCCCTGGCTCGGCGCACATCATTACTCAGGCTGCGAGCAACCGCCTCAGGGCTGACATTGTCGTGCACGTCGTTGGTCCCCTCCATCAGCAGCAGGACGTCTGGATTCGTCCTGCGAATCTCGTCCACAAGACGCTGCTCGGAGTTGTTCGGATCGCTGCAGAGCAGTCCTCCCCACTTCTTCAGCTCGACAGCGTCGAGGCTGCAGCTGGCGCGCTCTCCCCCAAGCCCCTTATTGATTACGGTCACCGTCTGCTTCTTGTAACGCGCCTGGAGCAAGCTCTGAAGAATGGTCGGGTAGTTATTGACCGGGTCCACGTTGCGGACGTTCGACACGAACGCGGTGATTTCGCCCTCGGTCAGGCTGTCCCCATAGGCCAGGAATCTGGTGCCGATCAGCATCCGCAGCTGCGTCACGTTGACGTGAAAGACGCACTGCGCCTTGCGCGCGCCCGAGTCAGTGGCCGTACACACGACGTCGGAGGTACCTGCGGGAAACGCCTTCCCCGAGTCGATCGTGCAGGTCGTCGTGATGGGCGCGGTTCCGCCGGTGACGGTAGGCGCCGGGTAATTGATGACGATCGGCGTCAGGTCGGCGTCGACCGCGATGTCAGACGGGCACGTGAGCGACGGCGCCTGGACGGGTGGCGGTTCGGGTTCGGTCGGCCCGGCGGGCGCGCGCTTATGACAGGCCGATAACGCACCGCACAGTGCCAGGGCCAGAAAGATGCGGGAGACGAGAGACCGTATGTGCACAGCAAGCCCAACCTGGACAGGTGGGCTCGCTGTGCAAGTTATCGGGGCGACGCCCGTTTCGTCAAGTTGACGGAGAGTCCCTACCAGCGGATCAGGACGATGTTCGTCCGTTCCGCAGTGGTCCACTGCCCGGCGCGAGCGGGCGTGCTCATCGCGACGCCGACGATCTCACCAGGTGCCGGAGTCCAGCTCTCGAGGAGGGTGCCGCCGTAGCCGCCCTGCCCAACGTGGCCGTCCATGTTTTTGCAGATCTGACCGGGTCGGAGCCATTCATTGGCGCCGCCGTACCACTTGCCGCCGATGTTGGCAAAGAACCATTGGTTGCCTTCGACGAGCACGCTATTGTCGCCAAACCAGCCCACGGTAGGCCATCGGCCGGCCTTCGTGTGGTTGATGCAGAGGTCGCCGCCAGACCGCCCCGCCGAGGTAATCGTGGACGTGACCGCCCACCCGCGAATGTCCTCGCCTTTGACCACACTGATGTTACGGACGTCGATGTCGTCGTTAGGGGCCGGTGTTGGTGTGCCGGGCTGGGGCGGGGTCGGACCGGCTGCCGCGGCCGGTGTCACGAACGAACGCACGGCCGACCACTCGCCCACGCGCGCGAAGTCGAATGCCCGGACGCGCCAGAAGAAGCGTGTGGAGGCCGCGAGCTCGTTCGGCACGAAGGACGTGTGGCCGCTGCCGGCCAGGACGTCGCCGACGGCCACCCGGTTGCCCATGCCGCCGTCTGTCGCGACCTCGAACAGATAGTGGATGGCGCCGGCAGGACCCGACACCGACGCATTGTTGACGTCGAGCGTCGGTTTGTTGGTGGCGACGGTCGCGCCGTCGGCAGGGCTGGTCAAGGCCGGGATTCCGATGACGACCGGTGTGAAGACCGTGAAATCGGCCGCGGCCGAAAACTCCCCTTCGTTGGCGCCGTCGATCGCGCGCACCCGCCAGTAATAGACCCGCTCGGCGGCCAGTGGCTGGGGCAGCCTGAGCTGCGTGCGTCCCCCCTCGCCCGGCGTCACGCCGGTCTGCGAGAATACGACGCTCGAGAAACCGCTGTCGCTGGCCACCTGGAACACGTAATTGAGCGGTCGAACGCCGTTCGAGCTGGCATTCTGGACCACGAGCGTGATCGGCTGGGTGTCAGCGGCGACCTTGGTCCCGGCACTCGGTGATACCGGGCCAGGGGCGGAAATCTCCACGCCGGCGATGGGCCCCGCAATGGACGGACTCAGCGGTGTGGCGCTCTTGGCCTGTTCGCACGCGGCGAACACGGTCACGGGGAGCAGCAGGAGGAGAAGGCGCATCCAGGCGTAACGCATACAGAAACCTTTGTTGGAGCACGGCCCTTGAACTGGAGGGACCTAAGTGTCCTATCGGCGGGAGCGGCGAAGCGCTACAGCATCGGAGCGACAAAAGCGAAAGGCGCTGGCCAAGAGGCCAACGCCCTTCTGTCTCTGCGATTTCGACCCTACCTGAACCGGAACGCGAGCCCCTAGTCGACGTGCGGCGGATCAGGCGAGGGCCTCTGCCCTACCAGTTACCTTCCAGCGGGCCAGGGCACCATCACGACGTTGCTGCGCTGATCCACGGTCTTCATCTCGGGCCACGCGCGGGCGGGCGACGTGATCATGACGCCGATGACATCGCCGGTGTGAAGCACCGTCTCGTTGAACGGGAAGACGCCACCCAGGCTGTCCTTGAAGAAGTCCTGGTCGTAGTCGCGTTTACAGAACTGCGGCCAGGCGCGCATCCAGGCTGCCGCGCCGCCGTACCAGGTGCCGCCCCGGTTGATGAAGACCCACTGGTTCGCGTAGACCGTGTCCGGTCCGCCGAAGAAGGGGGCTTCGGGCCAGCCTGGGTCTTCGTATTCGGTGCAGAGAATTTCAGTGTCGAATGACTGGAAGAAGACGTTGTTCAACTTGACCGTCTCGGGCCACGTGGCTACGTGGCCGGGGCCGAACGCAATGACGGCTTTCGCGAGATCCAACCCGAAGCGCCGTTCGAAGCCCGCCGCATTGCTGAAGGGGCCTGTGACTCCGAGCGTGATTTCCTTGGCCCGCACGCGCCAGAACAGATTGCCCTCGGGCAAATCCGCATTGGGCGTCCACGATGTCGTCGTGTTCTGTTCCTGCACCGTGGCCGATGCGATCACCGTGCCGAAGGCGGCCGAGTTGGACACCTGGAAGTCGTAGAAGATCGTGCCCGCCGGACCGGTGCGCGTGGCATTGGCCACCGTGAACGTGGGCCGGGGCGCAAACACGGAGGCGCCCGTCGCCGGCTGCTGCAGCCCTGGCGCGTTGATCACCAAGTTGGGTCGCACGAAAAACGACCGGACCGTTGAGGGCTCGCCAGCGACACCGTCGACAATTGCGCGTGACCGCCAGAAGTACGTGATGTTGCCGGCCAGCTGCGGCAGGGTGGCCGTGGTGGTGCCACTACCGCCCTGCTCGATGCCATCGAGTGCCACCACCGGCGAGGCAAAGCTGGCGTTGTTGGAGACTTCGACGGCATAGGTCACCGGCTTCGTCCCGGTCGTGACCGAGTTGACGATCTGCAGCGTGATGGGCTGCTGTGTAAAGTTGTAGGCGAGACCGTTGGACGGCTGATCCGCGACGGGCGCCGCGAAGCTTACCGACGGTCGTGTGGGATTGTTCGTGCTGCAGGCCCAGACCGCCAGGGCGGACGCCAGAACAACAGTTAGACCAAGAACACGTACTTTCATTCGTTCTCCAAGCGAACGAGGCGCGCGGTGTGAGCACCTCGAGACTGACGCGCCGCTGACTCGCGGCAGGAAACTGTCGTTGAGAATACGGCCCTAATCTCATGGTGTCAACGCGTTTACGTCAAAAAATCAGGGAGGCGAAGGCTCGTGAATCCAGGTGTCGATAACCTACAGCCCGGAGTGAGCCAGCAGACGTCCGCCCTGGCGAACCCGCGCGTCCGGTTCGCGACGCTGGCGTCCGGGTTGCGCATCGCCGTCGATCGCCGGGACCGCGGAATCGGCCGCGCGATTGCGCGTGGTGCCTTCGAGGTTGCCGAACTCGCCTTCGCATGCCACGCCGTCCGCGAGGGCGCTTCCGTCGTCGATGTTGGCGCGCACGTGGGTCTCTATACGCTGCATCTGGCCCAGGCTGTGGGGCCCCTCGGCCACGTGTACGCCTTCGAGCCCATCCCCTCTCAGGCCGCCCTGCTCCACATGGGCATTGTGGCCAACGCGCTCCAGACGCAGGTCTCTGTGAGACAGGTCGCGATCGGTCGTGCCGCCTCGGTCGGCACCATGAGCGTCGGACCGGAGACCGCCGACCTGGCGCATGCGTGCCTGATCGGAGACGCATCGTTCAGGACGCCGGGCGTCGAGACCATGAGTGTACGCATCGAAGCGCTCGACGACTGCGATCTGCGCCGGCCTGTCGCCTTCATCAAGCTCGACATCGAAGGCGCCGAGCCTCAGGCCCTCGACGGAGCGCGGCACATTCTTCACGACGACCGGCCCGTCCTGCTGTGCGAACTGGACGACCGGCTGCTGGACCGCGTGTCAGGCGCGACGCCGCAAGACGTGTTTGACCAGCTGACCCCCCTCGGCTACATGGCGTACGCCATTGCTCCGGACGGCACCCTCGGCGGACGACTGCGCGAGCCTCCGACGTCGCGAGTATCGACGGTCGCCTTCGTCTCGCGCCCATGAGTCAGCCCGGAGTCTGTGTTCGGCCGAACGGCACTACACTCACCGGAGACCGCCCGACGATACGCGCGCTCTGACGGACGTTGATGACCACGCAGCCCAGGATCCTCCTCTTAACGGCGTACTACTTTCCGTTTCAGGGCGGCGTCGAGACACACGCCCGAGCGCTGGCCGGCTTCCTCGTGTCGGCTGGATTCTCGGTGTCCATCGTGACCCGGCAGGTCGATCGGACTTCGCCTCGCCGCGAACTCCTCGAAGGCGTGCCGGTGCATCGCGTCTGGCCGCGGGGGCCACGGACGGGCATTCGGAAGTTGTTGATGCTGCCTTCTGCAATCCTCGAGATTCTGCGCCTGCGACGCACGTTCGATGTGATCTACTGCCCGGGCTACCAGGGCATCGGCGTGGCTGCGCTGCTGTGCGGGAAGCTGCTGGGACGACCGGTGATCCTGCGTTCAGGCAATCTAGGCGTGCTCTACGGAAACAACTGGGACGCACCGCTCGCGCGGTGGCGCATCGACCCAGACATCGCCATCGTCCGGTGGCTCAAGGCCCGGGCGCGGCGCATGTACATGTCTGCCGACGCGCTGGTGTGTAACTGCCGCGACATCGAGCGCGAGGCCCTCGACTGCGGGATGCCCCGCGACCGAGTGCACTATCTGCCCAACGGGGTCGACCTTCAGCAGTATCACCCTGCGTCGGCCGCCGAACGAACCGACGTCCGCGCGGAAGAGGGATGGCCGGAGAACACGCTCGTGTGCGTGTACCTCGGAAGGCTGAGCGTCGAGAAGGGTGTGCTCGATCTGCTCCAGGCCTGGCGGACGGTGGCCCGGCCCGAACGGCTGCTCGTGCTGGTCGGACCTGACATGACGGGCAACGCGCTCGACGCCGGCCCGGCCGCGCGCGCCTTTGTCGCACGCCATGGCCTCGAGTCGGTCGTCAGGTTTCACGGCCCATGCGTCAGTCCGGCGCGGCTACTGCGCGGCGCCGACCTGTACACACAACCCTCCCATTACGAGGCATTCAGCAACGCCGTGATCGAAGCGATGGCTACAGGACTGCCGCTCGTGGCGTCGCGTGTCGGAGGGATGCTCGACTGTATCGACGACGAGCAGAACGGACTGCTCTGCAATCCGGCGGATTCAACCGACCTCGCGCGCCAGTTGTCGAGGCTCGTCGACGATGCGCCAATCCGAGAGAGGCTGGGACGGCAGGCACGCGATCGCGTCGCGAACGACTTCGACAAGACAATCATCTTCCGGCGGTTTGCCGATCTGTTCGTCGCCGTTGCGAGGTCAGGCTCGGCTACGCGCGAGCGGCCGCCAGAGGCTGGCGCACCCCGAGAATCTCCCGATGCCAATGTTCGAGCATGAGCAGCGCCCATAGCCTGGAGGCGTTGTTGCGCCGGCCACTCCGGTGGTCTTCGATAAGTCTCTCGACGGCTTCGCGGCGGAAGTAGCCTCGCTCGAGCGTCGCGGAGTCGAGCAGCACATCGCGCAGATATCCGTAGAGCTCCTGCCGGAGCCACTCGGCCAGCGGGATGCTGAACCCCATCTTGCGGCGGTACAGCGCGTCGCGCGGCACGATGTCTCGATACGCGGACTTCAGAATCTTCTTGTTCTCGGTCGACGTGACCTTCCAGGCACGCGGCAATGACGCGGCGAATTCCATGACCGCGACATCGAGCAATGGCGCGCGGGCTTCGAGCGACGCCGCCATGGATGCGATATCCACCTTCACGAGCAGGGTGTCGGGCAGATACATGAGCGTATCGGTGCGGAGCGCACGATCGACGGGGTCTGGCCCCGTCTCGGCCGCGCTTGCCGCCATGAGGTCGAGGAGGTACCGGTCGGCGTTCGCGTCCCGGAGCCTGCCGGCGAACGCGGATGTGTAGAGCGCCTGGCGGTCTCCGGCCACGAACTCGCGCTGAGTGAACAGGTGCAGATTGAACGCGTCTGGCTCCTGCCGAGCCGCGTGCGTAAAACGGCGCACTTGCCGCAGCCAGGAATGGCGTTTCGATCCCTCGGGTAGCCAGCACGTCAGTCGCTCGGCCAGATCGCGCAGCCCTGGCGTGGTGAGGGCGCGATACGCTGCCTGGACGACGAGTGCCCGGTAGCGCTCGTAGCCGCCGAACATTTCGTCGCCGCCGTCGCCGGTGAGCGCCACGGTGACCCGCTGCCGTGTGAGCCGGCTGACCTGATAGGTCGGCAACGCCGACGAGTCGGCAAACGGCTGATCGTAATGCCACGCCAACTTCGGGAGAATGTCGACTGTGTCGGGCTCGACGACGAACTCTTCGTGATCGGTGCCGAAGCGGTCGGCCACCATCCGGGCGTACCGCCGTTCATCGAACTGCTGGCGCGCGAAGCCGATGGAGAACGTCTTGACCCGCGTCGAGCTCTCTGCCATGGCGGCGACCACGACCGACGAGTCGACGCCGCCGGACAGAAACGCACCGAGCGGCACGTCGGCGATGAGCCGGGCGCGCGTCGCCTGCCCAATCAGGTCGCGTAGATGGTGCTGCGCCTCGTCGTAGGTCAGCGACGTCTTCGGCTGCCACCTGGCGGTCCAGTACGTCTCGATGCGAGGTTCGGTGCCAGGCGACCACGTGAGCGCGGATGCCGGAGGCAGCCGGAAGATGTGTTTGAAAATCGTCGTTGTTCCCGGCACGGCCGCATAGGCCAGGTACAAATCGAGCGAGTCCGGGTCGACCTCGCGCGGACAATTGGGCAACGTCAGCAGCGCCTTGATCTCGGAGGCGAAGTACAACCCATCGCTGTCGCGGAACCAGTAGAGCGGCTTCTTGCCGATACGGTCGCGTGCAAGGAGAAGGCGTCTGCTATGGCTGTCCCAGAGGCCGAACGCGAACATGCCGTTCAGCTCGGGGAGCGCAGCGGTCCATTTCTCTTCGACGAGGTGTACGAGCGCCTCGGTGTCACTGCGCGTGCGAAAGCGATGCCCCCCGGATTCGAGTCGGGCGCGGAGTTCCTGAAAGTTGTAGATCTCACCGTTGAAGGTGATCCAGCACCGCTCGTGCTCGTCGGCCATCGGCTGGGCGCCGCCGGCGAGATCCACGATTGAGAGGCGCCGGTGCCCGAGGCCGCAGCCTGGCATCGCGCGGTGTCCCTCCCCGTCGGGGCCTCGATGGACCAGGGTATCCGTCATGGCTCTGAGCTGACGGACGTCGGGCGTCGATCCGTCGGCCGTGACAATGCCCGCGATGCCGCACACGCCTCAAGGCTAACCCGGACGATTGGCGAAGGCCACCCGGCGTGTCATTCGGCCGGCGGGCACAAGTACCAGAGACTGACCTTTTCGGCGCCTGCGCACGGCTCCTCCGTGATGGTCAGCAGGCGCGCCGTCGCGGCGGCGGTCCGCTGGTATTCATCGATGCGCACCATGTCGGTCGAGGCGATCTTTACCTGTTCACGCGCGAGAAACGTGACCTTGTAGGCGCGCCAGTAACCGGCCTGCGCGGTGCGGATGCCGCGGGCCACCAGGCCGTCTGCCAGGTCGCGTGGCTCATTCGGCTCGCGTCCGCCCCAGTACCGGGAGACCTGTGCCGCGTGATCGATGGCGGATCCGGCCATCCACACGGCCAGTCCAGCTGCGGCCACGTACCGAAGCGCGGCCTTCGGTTCCAGCGCGAGCCACACCGCTGCAATTCCAACAGGCAGCAGCATCGTCAGCAGGATGTATCTGTAGACGACGTCCTCGGCGGGTCGTGTGGCGATGTAGCCACCGGCAGCCAGAATGCCCACCGCGATCAGATACCAGCCGAAGAGCGATCTCGTAAACGCGCCGGGCGCCCGAAGGAGAATCCCAGCGCGTAAAAGCGCGAGGGTGAGACCGCCGAGCAACGGCCAGAACAGCCAGGCGTGCCCCTGCGTGCTGATGACATCGACGCGTCGTTGCGCGCCCCACAGTTCCGGAAGGTGACGCGTGAACATCGCCTGCGCCCGCGCGGGAAGTTCGGCGGGTGTGACTGCGATCCGGTCCATGATGTTGCCCACCTGCGAGTCGGCAAATCCGCGGATCAACTGCCCGCGCGTCCCCGGGCCCATCATGTCTGAGTAGGGCTGAAGCGCCTGAAGCACCTGCCACGTCGCCAGCGTCGCCACCATCGCCACGAGCCAGAATCGCCGGCGCTCCTCGCACTGCAGCGCGCCCTGTAACAACTCGACGCCAAGAAGTGCCACTACGGCGTAGATCGTGAACTCACGGTTGAGGAACCCAATACCGAGCACGAGGCCGAACCAGAGCGGCCGACGCCTCAGCATCCAGAGCAACGGCACGTAGAGGAACGGACCGATGTTCGCGCCGGCTTCGATGAGCGATGCGCTCGTGAGCGGCGGCGCAAAGGCGAAGAAGACGACGGCGCCAAGCGCCTGCATCGGCGTCACGCCCCCCCATCGCACGAGGCAGCGGATCAGCAGCACGGCCGCCGCCATGTTCATCAGCACGAGCGCGGTATGAAGAGCCGTGACGGTCGGTCCCATCACGAGAAAAATCGGCGCAGCAACCCAGGCATCGACGACGAGCATGTAGGCCTGGCCGTAATAGAACAGGGGGAACGCCCGGCCCTCGACGAGGTGTTTTGCCATGAGCCCGACGATGGCCTGGTCCGAGTCGAAGAACGACTGTTCGTAGCAGAGGAAGATGAGGCTGCGTGCGAGGACCAGCGCGCACGCGATGGCGCTGGGGAGCAGCAAACATCGATCGGGCACGTTCGTGTCGGCCGGAACGCTTGCGACAGACGCCGTCTTCGAAGGAGCGTCCGCCCGTCCGCGCATTGTCGGGTATGCTAGCACGCTGTTTTTCCGCTGATGCGCACCGCTCTCCCCGCTCTGCGAGCCGCGTCCGGCGCTCTCGCGATTGCAGTCGCACTGGCGACGTTCGGCGCCTATCTACAGCAAAGTCCTCCGCAGACGGTTCTCGCCCCCGCTTGCCCGGCGGCCGCGGAACTGGCGGGTGTCGTCATCGCCCGAATGTGGCCGTCCGCGCCGCTCGGGCTGGTCGTGCTCCGAATCGAACCGGTGATCACCGTCATAGGCCTGGCGGCGTTGCTCCTGCTGCTCGCCCGTCTGACCGCCAGTTGGATCGTTGCGGTCGCCATCGCAGGAGCGATGACGGCGCTGCCGTTGTTCTCACCAGTGCTCGCACCACTGCACGGGGCGACCTTTGCGGTTGTTGCGGTGACGATGCTGCTGCTGGTGCCGCAGGAGGGGACGTCACGGTCGCCGCTTCCCTTCTGGTCGGTCGTTGCGCTCGTTTGCACGGCGGCCGTCGTGCCTGCCGCGACGCTACCGCTTGCGGGTCTTGGGGCGTGGCTGACTCTACAGCGCGGGTCCGATGCTCGGCCCCGCCCTTCCCACGCGCTCCTCGTAGCAGCGATGATTGCCGCCTCGGCTGTGGCGGTGCGACTGCTGCTACCCACTCTGCCATCGGGGTCCCGCGAATGGAGTTGTCTGGTCCCAGCCACAGGACGCCCCGTCGACCTGCTGGCAGCAATCGCCGCGCCGCTGAAGGATGCTGGGCCGTACGTGTGCGGGCTCGCCCTGTTGGCAGTGGTCGCGTGCCGAAAGCAGCTGGCCGGCCCCGCCGCCCGCCCCGTGATCGCCTACGGCGCGATTCTGGCCGTCGCTGGTCTTGCTTCGCTCAGCGGTCCGACAATGGCCCGCGTGCCGCTGACCGTCGCTCTCTGGGTCGGTGCGGCAGTCGGCCTGCGTGAGCTCGTTCGCGGGTGTCGTCGCACGACCACCGGACATGTCGCAGCGACCGTGCTCGTCGTCCTCGTACCTCTGCTCGCGGTGTCGGCACGGATCCAGCAGCCCGTTGTGACGCCGCCCCAGTTCGGGCACGCGGCGCTGTCACGCGCGCAGCTCGCTCAGCTGCTTGACCGGTTGCCACCCGGTGCCGGTCTCGTGAGTGAGGATGCGGTCGTGGACGTGCTCCTGCGCAGCCGCGCGGGTGGAAGGATTGCGGCGTCCGATGCGCTCCACGTGATTCCGAGGGTGCCGGCCGAGATTGCTGCCGAGCTCCGTGCCGTCTCGGCGGGCGTCTTTGCGCTGCCGCTGGCCCAGGAGCAGTTGCAGCAGCTCGGCATGCGTCTGACCGACGTCGGCGCTGCGGCTGGGCTCGCGCGGGTGGACGTCGGTGGTGACTGCCGGCCGCTTCGAGGTTCATGGCGCACGCTCCCGAACCTCAGGGATGCGCAGGCGCTGACGATGGCCGCGCAGGCCGAGGGCGACACCGGGCCCGTCGTCGCATATCTGACTTTCGATGTGACGCCCTCGCCGGCAGCGCGGACCTGGCCGGCGCGCGCGCTGCGGGGATTCAACGTGACGCTCTATGACCTGTCGAACGACAGGGACTGGGCGGCGCTGCGGGCCGCATCGATCGATGACCAGGCGCCTCTGGATGTCGAGGTCGCCAGCCGGCGCGGCCACGTGCTCCGGCTCGAACAATGGCGGACGCCCGGGGCGCCACTGGCATTGACCACGGAGTTTCGCGCGGCGATCACTGGGGGCGTCGCGCGCTCGCTTGCGCCCGAGGCGGGCACCGATCGGCCAACGCGGCTCTCGCTATGTCCGGCCTTCCCGCACGAAGTCAGAGACTTTGACCGCCAAGGCAGTCGGGTGCCGTAGCACGCGGCGCGCCCGTGGCTCGTCCACGCGTGTGAGGGCTGGCTAAAACTGGTAGCCGCCGCCGATGACCAACCGCGCGATGTTCGTGCGCTGGTCGCCGCCTCTGCTGCTCAGCAGGCGGGCGCTGGCGTCGCCGAACCACGTGCCGCGACGAAGAATCACGCCAACAGCCATTTCGGCCGCGAAGTCGTTCGACTCGCCGATTACGTCGCGCCCGAGCGTGACGCCGTACTGCGCCGCCGCATCGGTAATGTCCGTGCCCTGCAGCCGGAGCGTCGGTTTCAACGTGGTGTGGCTGCCGCCGAGCGTCACCATCACATACGGCTCGAGTCGCATCTCCTGTTCGAACACCCAGCGGACGCCCAGTCCGCCGTAGCGCGTCTTGGCTGTCAGGTCGCTGGACGCGTCGGTATTCTGCCTCTGGCCGATGTATGTGGCGAGCGTTGCGACCTTGTCGAGCTGCCGCCGGCTCACCGCGTTGCCAATCCACGCGAGTTCGCCCACCGCGTCGAGATTGCGCCACACGCGGCGTCCGCCCTCGAGCCCGCCGGTCGCGGAAAAGCTATCCACCACAGCGGTCCCGATATTGGCCCCCACGTACCAAAGCGAGCCGACTCCAGCGGAGCTGGCAGGTGCCGGCGTCTGCGCGCTCGCAGGCGCGGCCCAGAGGGCCAGGGACATCATCAGGATTACTCCGCACGTGCGCTTCATCAAACACTCCTCCACTGTCGGACCGGCTCGCCGATCGGATGGCGGGCCGAACAATTCGGACCCATGGTAACAGACAGATTCGAGCTTAACTGTCTTCGTCGCGCTCGAGAATTTGTCGAATCGCGTAGACCGGTTTGTTCTGCGATTCGTGATAGGTGCGGGCCTGCATCTCGGCCAGAAGGCCGACGGTGACGAATTGCACGCCCGTGATCATCAGGAGAATGGAGACCGAGAGCAACGGCCGGTTGCCGATCGCCTCTTCGTACATGAACTTGACGTAGGCCAGATAGCCGAGGAGCAACCCTCCGAGGGCGCCAATCGCCAATCCCATCACGCCGAACATCTGCAAGGGCCGTGTCGAGTAGCTGAGCAGGAACTTTACCGTGACCAGGTCGAGCACGACCCTGATCGTGCGCGAGATGCCGTACTTGGATCGGCCATGGATTCGGGCGCGGTGGTTGACGGGCTGTTCGGCGATCCGGACGCCCATCTCGCTCGCCAGCGCGGGCAGGAACCGGTGCAGTTCCCCATACAGTCGGAGCGGCTTGACGACCTCGGCGCGGAAGACCTTCAGTGAGCAGCCGTAGTCGTTCAGGCGCACACCGGTCGACCACGAGATGAGCCTGTTGGCCAACATGGACGGCAGACGACGGTTAATCCACGCGTCCTTTCGATTCTTGCGCCACCCGCAGACGATGTCGAAGCCGTCTCGCTCGAGCCGATCCACCAGCGCGGGGATATCGGCGGGATCGTTTTGCAGGTCCCCATCGGATGTGACGATGAGCCGCCCGCGCGCGGCCGCAAAGCCAGCGGCAAACGCGGCCGTCTGTCCGAAGTTGCGACGGAACTGGATGACCCGCAGCCGCGCGTCGCGCGCCTGCAGCCGTCCCAGAATCTCGAACGAGTCGTCGCGGCTGCCGTCATCCACCAGGATGAGCTCGTACGGCCGGCCCCAGCGCGAAAGCGTGTCGGTGAGCTCGCGATAGAGCGCGTCGACGTTCAACGCCTCGTTGTACACCGGGATCACGACGGAGATATGTGGGGTCACGGGGTGGCTGCCATTCTACTGTGCAGTGTTACCCTGCCGCCGGCGCCACACCAGCACCGCAATTCCGACGACGAGCACGCCGCCAGCCAGCCACATCGAGATAGCGGGCAGATTGTTGCGGATGTAGACGCTGGCCTGTTCGCCATACATATAGGCCAGCCAGGCCGTCGCGCCATAGCGGAACCCGCGACCGAGCGTCACCGCGATGAGGAACGTGCGCGGTTTGATGTCCGCGATACCGGCCAGCAGAACGAACAGCTTGAACGGCATCGGTGGCGGCAACAGTGACGGCACGATGATCGCCAGAAGACCAAAACGCCGGAACAGCCGGAGGCCGCCCTCGATGTGGTTCGCCCGGAACTTGCGCCGGAGGAAGGCCTCTCCACCTTTGCGTCCGACGGAGTACAACGCAAAACAACCCGCGACCGATCCGAGCGTCGTCATGGCGGCGAAGTACAGCCACTCGGACGGGGTCTTCACGGTCAGGATGATCACGAGCGCATCGCTCGCTTCTGGTAGCGACAGGAATGATGAGTCGAAGAACGCGATGAGGGTGAGCCCGGGGCCGCCCAGTCGCTCGGCGATCGGCTCGACGATCGCGATCAGGCGCTGCAGCAGCGCGGCGAGATGATGCATCTACAATGAGGTCGGCCGCATGACGCAGGACAACCGCACGATTATAGCCGAGCCCATACTGGCTTCGCCTCGCGTGGCCGCAGCGCTCCTGGTGGCCGCGATCATCCTCGGGACTGCGGCCGCGGTGTTCTATGCACATGCACACCTGACGCTGAGTCACTACGATGCGCGCGCGCACCTCGTCGTTGCACGGCGCGTCACCGACAGCCTGACGCCCGGATGGCGGCAAATCGGCGCGGTGTGGCTGCCGCTGCCTCATGTGATTGGGATACTGCCGCTGCAATCCGACTGGGCGTACCGGACGGGATACCCGATGGTGGCGGTCTCCATTCTCTCGCTGGCGTTGGGACTGGCGCTGGCGGGCACGTACCTCGCGCGCGTCACGCGCTCAAGGGCGGCGGCGCTCGTCGGGCCGGCGGTGATCCTGGCCAATCCGAACGTGCTGTATCTGCAGAGCACGCCGATGACCGAGCCGCTGCTGATTGGGCTCTCTCTGGCGGCGCTGGCAGCCGTCGACGCGTGGTGTCGGCAGAGCACGCCAGACCGTCGTCGTGTGGCCGGCGGCGTCCTGTTCCTCCTGACATTAACCCGCTACGAGGGGTGGTGCATCGCTATGACGCTCGTGGCCCTTGCCGCGCTCGTCCGGTGGCGGGCGCGGGAGCCCGGTGTGTTCGCGCTGGCGCCGTACGTGGTCTCGGCGGTGGTGTTGTTCGTGGCGCTCAGTCGCGCATCAACCGGTGAGTGGTTCGTGTCGTCAGGATTCTTTGTACCCGACAATCCGGCCCTGTCGCATCCACTCGAAGCGCTGAGGCAGGTTGTCGCGTCACTGGCCGATCTCAGCAGCCACACGCTGTTGATGGTGGCGGCTGTGGGCGTGCTGCTCGTGCTGGCCGCGGCCGCGCGCTCTGTCACGGCCCTCCTGCCGCTGAGCCTGCTGAGCGCCGGGGCGCTTCCGCTGTTCGCGTTCGTGCAAGGGCATCCTCTCCGCGTCAGGTACATGGTGCCGCTTGTCGCAGCCAGCGGCATCATGGCCGCGTTTGCCGTCGCGTCCGTGCCGCGGCGGGCTCGGGGCGTGGCCGCAGCCGTTCTGTTGGTCGTCACGTGCCTGGAACGGTCGCCGATCGATTCCCACGCCCCGATGGTGACGGAGGCGCAATGGGAGACGCCGTTCCGTCTGGGACGCCAGGAGGTGACCCGGTATCTCGCGGGCGTGTACGACGGCACGCCCATCCTGGCGAGCATGGGCTCGCTCGGACACTACATGCAGGAGGCGTCAGGCGGCGGGCTGAACATCAGGAACTTCGTGCACGAGGGAAACGGCGATCTCTGGCAGGCGGCCACGCGCGCGCCACGACGCTACGTGAACTGGGTCCTGATTGAGGAACGGGCCGAAGGCGGCGACATGCTGGCGGCTCGAGCGCATGAAGACGCGAACTTTCTGGATGGCTTCACGCGCGCCGCGTCGGGGGGCGGTCTGGTCCTGTACCGCAAGATCCTCGACGTCTCCGACGCGAAGCTAGAACCTGACGAGAAATGAGAAGTTCAATTCCCCGCCGCTGAGATCGATCTTCTCTGCGAGAAACCCTTTGTCGATCCCGCCGGTCTTGCCCGCGCCGAACTGGTAGCGCCCCTCGACCGCCATGCCGTAGACATCTCCACCAATCGGAAACCGGACACCGCCGAGCAGCAGGCCGCCAAGGGTAGACCCGCTCGTCGTGTAGCGGTTACTGAAGATGTCGAGCGTGTTGGTGTCGATGAAGTCGCCGCTTTCGCTGTAACGATAGTTGAGCAGCGAGACTCCGGCACCGACGTACGGCTGGACGTCACCGGGCCGGCCAAACGGCAGAAACCGCACGACACCCGTGACGGGCACGATCTGTAGCTTCAGCTGTTGCTCGACCTCGAGCCCGCGAGGATCGACGAGATCGAGATACACCGTCGGCACCGTCTTGCGGTAGAACCCGAGGCCCGCGCCGACCTCCACGTGGTCGCCAAAGGCGATGTTCCACTCGCCGAAGAGGCGGCCCCCGCGAAAGTCTTTGACGTCGAACGCCAGCGCATCGGAGAAGTTCGGCAACGATGGGATCGCCTCGCCAAAGTAGTTTCGGACGAGCACATCGCCCTGCGTCCGGGAATCGAGCCCTCGAGGCATGAACAGACCGGCGCCGAGTTGCAGCGAGTGGACCAACTGCGCGGAGGCCGGCACGGCGGTCACGAGTGTCGTCAGAGCGAGAGTGGCGGTGCAGATGAGTGCGCGCATGAGAGCTCCTGGGACAGGGGAACTGCACGCAGTGACAGCAGGAAGGGTGCCAAGCGAGGCGTGAGCCCGCCCACTGCACGGATGGGTCAGGCGTGGTGTGAAGGCAGCCGTGCGTCCACGGCCGAGTACATCACGCGCGGCCGCGCACCTGATCGATGAGGCCCTGCATCTTGGGATGCAGCACCCCATTGGATGCGATGATGTGCCCGGCGAAGACGTCGAGCGGCTCACCGCCGAGCCCGCTGACGTGACCTCCTGCTTCCCGAAGAATCACGGCCCCGGCTGCGATGTCCCACGGCTGGATCCGCTCTTCCCAATAGCCGTCGAGCCGCCCGGCCGCGACGTAGCACATGTCGAGCGCCGCCGATCCCAACCGCCGCACAGCCTGAGCTTCCCGGAGAAACGCGTCGAAGACATCGACAGGGCGGTGACGGGCGTCGCGAACAGTATAGGGAAAGCCGGTGCACAGCATCGCGTCGACCAGTTCGGTGCATCCAGAGACACTGATACGCGTGCCGTTCAGGCGCGCGCCCTGCCCCGACTCCGCTGTGAACAGCTCCTCACCCATCGGATCGTAGACGACGCCGATCGCGAGAGTGCCCTCGATCTCGAGCGCGATCGACACGCAGAACAGCGCCAGCCCATGCGCGAAGTTGGTAGTGCCGTCGACCGGGTCGATGATCCACTGGTACGGTGCCTCGGTGCGTGGCGATCCGGCCGCGTTCTCCTCGCCGATCACACCGTGCGCAGGGAAGCGGCTGGCAATCAGCTCGCGGAACATCCGCTCGGCTTCGAGGTCGGCGGCCGTGACCAGATCGATGCGGCCCTTTTTCTGAATGCGTGGATTCTGTCTGAAATAGCGTCGGTGAATACGCCCCGCCGCCAGGGCGCCTTCAACGGCGGTGGCGAGCAACAGGGGATCGAGCGGCGCCAATCAGGACGCCAGTTTCTTGCACATGCGCACGGCCGTTCCGCCCTCGGGCCGACGGCCAATCGTGACGTCGTCCATGAAATTGCGCATGAAGAAGATGCCGCGGCCGCTCGACTTCAGCACGTTCTCGGGTTCGAGGGGATTGGCCACCGAGGCGGGATCGAAACCGTCGCCCTCGTCCATGACCTTCACCACGAACTGCTCGGGCTTGGCACGCGGTTCCAGCATAAACTCGATGGTCACGTGTTTGGCCCGGTCCTCGTGGTTGCCATGCTTGATGGCGTTGATGACCGATTCGCGCACCGCGACGCTGACCCAGTGTGTGGCGTCTTCGTCGAGCCCGGCGAGCGCCGAGAGGCGGTCGCTCAGTACCTGAACAAGGTCGAGCAGCTCAAACGAACTGGGCAGTTCGAGGCGGATGAGATGCTGGTCGCTGAGCATTGGGGCGCCGACTAAGTAACATATTAGGCTCTAGACGTTCAAGAACGGGGCCTTTTTGGGCCTGAGGGTTCAATGTGACCGTACATCAGCTGCACGTCCGTCCGGCCGGCGCCGTCCATGGCGCCGTGCCCGTCCCGGGAGATAAGTCGATCTCGCATCGCTACGCGCTACTCGGGGCGCTCGCCTCCGGCACCACGTCGGTAAATCATCTGGCGCCTGGCGCAGACGTCGCCTCGACGATCGCGTGCCTACGCGGCCTCGGCGTCCACATAGAACATATCGGCACGGGAGCCATTCGAATTCACGGGAAGGGACGGGAAGGGCTGGTGATCCCGTCCGGCCCTCTCGATGCCGGCAACTCCGGCACGACCATGCGGCTGCTGGCGGGGATCCTGGCTGGTTGCTCCTTTCGCACGACGGTCGTGGGCGATGAGTCGCTCTCGAGGCGGCCGATGCGGCGTGTGATCGACCCGCTCGTGGCAATGGGGGCCACCGTGGAGTCGCGTGACGGCCGCGCTCCCCTGCTGATCGACGGCGGCCATCTGCACCCGATCACGTGGCGCAGTCCGGTGGCGAGCGCACAGGTCAAGAGTGCCATCATGCTGGCCGCGCTGGCCACCAACGGGACGACGGTCGTCGTGGAACCGATGGCGACCCGGGATCATTCCGAGCGCGCGTTTCCCGTGTTCGGTCTGACGTCCCAGACGTCCACCGATCCCGCCGTCACGGGCAGCACCGACGGCCTCGCCACCGCGGTTTCGGTAACGGGGCGCCAATACGCGACAGCGCCCGCCGGGACGTTGCACGTGCCCGGCGACCCGTCCACCGCCGCTGTCTGGGCCGCGGCCGCCGCCGCCATTCCCGGGTCGTCGGTGGAGTTGACGGGCGTCTGTCTCAACCCCCATCGACTCGGGTTCGTGCGCGCGCTCGAGCGCATGGGCGCGGTGGTGGAAACGGACGTGCAGTCGCACGCCGGTGGAGAATCCGTCGGCGTGCTGCGGATCAGTCATGGCGAGCACCTCGCGACCGTCATCGAGGCCGCCGAGGTCCCAAGCCTGATCGACGAACTCCCGGTGCTCGCGGCGCGCGCCGCGCTGGGGGGCGGGCTGGAGGTGTCGGGCGCCGGCGAGCTGAGGGTCAAGGAGAGCGACCGCATCAGCGCGCTGGTCACAGGATTCCGCGCGCTCGGCGTAGACGCGTCGGAGCGGCCGGACGGTTTCATCATTCATGGTTCGACCCGGCCAGCAGGCGGCACGGCGGACGCCGCCGGCGACCATCGCCTGGTGATGGCCTTCACGCTGGTGGGGCTCGGCGCGGCCGGCCCGTCCATCGTCACCGACGCTGGCGCCGTCGCGATCTCCTATCCCGATTTCGCCCTGGACCTGGCGAGACTCACGGCGTGACACCCGACAAGATCTACCTGGTAGGTTTCATGGCGGCGGGCAAGAGCACCGCCGCCCGGGCGCTCGCGGCCCGACTGCGGTGGCGACACGAGGACGTCGACGATCTGATCGAAAAACGGGAACGTCTGACCGTGAGCGAGATCTTCGCCAAGTCGGGCGAAGCGTACTTCCGCCAGGTCGAACGCGAAATCCTCCGGCTCCTCCAGCCGTTGCGTCATGTGGTCGTGGCCACTGGCGGGGGAACGTTCGCCGATCCGGAGAATCGGACGGCCATCAACCTCGACGGCATCTCGGTGTGGCTCGACGTGCCGTTGCCCGACATCATCGCGCGGATTCCGCTCGATGGCCGTCGCCCGCTTGCTGCCGACCGGGCCCAGCTCGAACGGCTCTACCTCGCGCGCGTCGATACCTACCGGCTCGCGCACGTTCGCATCAGCGCGTCGCGCCTGCCGACGCACGTCATCGTGGATCGCATCCTGGACGCGATCACCGGGTTGCCACCCCTGATCGACGGGCCGGCGCAGCCACTCGGGTAGGATCGCGCGTGCGGTATCTCATCCTCAGCGACGTGCACGGCAACATCCAGGCGCTGGATGCGGTGCTGACCGACGCGGCGTCACGAGGGTACGACGCGACGCTCTGCCTCGGCGATCTGGTCGGCTATGGCGGCAGCCCGCAGGCCGTGCTCGACCGAGTCTCGGCCCTCGATCCCGTCGGGCTGATCCGGGGCAACCACGACAAAGTGTGTGCGGGTCTCGACCCACCCACGTTTTTCAACGAGCTCGCCCGCCGGGCGATCGAGTGGACGCGAGCGGTCCTCGACCCGGCCGCGCTCGCCGCCCTCGCCACGCTGCAACGCGGACCGCTGCCGATCGTCGGTGGCCTTGCGATCTGCCACGGCGCGCCGTTCGACGAGGACTATTACATCCTCGATCCGAGCGACGCCGACCGAGCGCTACAGGGACGTACCGGCGTCTGGCTTTTCGGCCACACGCACGTGCCGGCTGTCTACATCTGCGCGGACGATCTCGGCTGCACGTCGGCGCCGCTCCAGGATCACAGCCCGATGCGCCTGCCCGACGCCCCGTGTCTCATCAACGTGGGCGCCGTGGGCCAGCCGCGCGATCGCGACCCTCGCGCGTCGTACGGTCTGCTCGATTGGGATGCCAGGACGATCGAACTGTGTCGCGTGGTGTACGACATCAAGGGCGCGCAACAGGCAATCGTTCGTGCCGGATTGCCGATGTGGCTGGCCGTGAGGCTCGAGGCCGGACAGTAGACGCCGGCCGGACTACGTGCGGGCCGGCTGATCGGGGCGGGAGTCGCGTTCGCGCTTACGCACTTCGCGTTCATCGCGCTTGCGCAGTTCTGCGGCGTACGCATCGCGCGCGGCGCGCGATCCGAGCACCCAGCCAATCACGATCCCGATCAAGAGGACAGACGGAATGAACAGGAAATGGCTGGAGGGCATTTCCGAGAAATTCATCAGGGACGGCCCTCGATGCGCGTGGCGATGCGTGTGATTTCGAGTTCGGCTTTCGCAATCCGGCGCCACAACGTCAGCACGTAGACGACGACCACGATCCAGACCACCGCGTACGCGGAGAAGACGAGCGGCGTCGCGGGCAGTTTCTCCTGGAGAAGCTCGTTGCCAGGTTGGATGGGGCGGAACGTCTTGTCGGCCTCAGAGGCCTGCGCGAGTAACGTCGCCCCCATCAGCAGCATCGTCACGGACAGAGTCGCGAGCGTGAAACAAGTGCGGGACACCTTGGCGTTCATCGGTTCAGTCCTCCAGCAGCAGAACGGCGCGTTCGAGTGTCGCCCGGGTAGACTCGAGGC
Organism: Vicinamibacterales bacterium; assembly: GCA_039925145.1. GTDB lineage: Bacteria > Acidobacteriota > Vicinamibacteria > Vicinamibacterales > SCN-69-37 > JBDSZL01. The sequence continues at coordinate 71,100 of JBDSZL010000047.1, forward strand.
GCACCCGGAGCAGGATCACGGCGATGTAGAACAGCGTGAACGCCACGAAACACCAGATGAGCGGCCCCGCCATCGTTGACCCAGACTCCACATCACCCGTCGCGATGGCGGCCACCATGTTCGGCAGCACGCTCGTCTTGGGGTGGAGCGTCCGCCACATGTTGACCGACCAGTACACGAAGGGTGAGAGCACCGCGCCGAACAGGCCTACCGCCGCCGCCATTACCTCGGAGCCGGCCCCGCCAAACCGGCGCAGCAGCAAGTAGGCGCTGAACACCATCCACATGATGAGTGTGCTCGTGAGCCGCGGCTCCCAGTCCCACCAGACACCCCACGCCTTGCGCGCCCAGATCGGGCCGGTGATGAGAACGATGACCCCAAGCACCACGACGAGTTCGGCCAGCGCCAATGCCACGAAGTCCGCCGACTGCCGCCGGCGCATGAGATAGACGAGGCTTGCCACGCCGCATGCGCTCGACGCGAGCATCATGAGAATCGCATTGGGCACGTGGAAGTAGAAGATTCGCTGCACGAGCCCCATCGTGGACTCGTAGGGGGCCGTGTCGATGATGAACGGCGCCGCGGCAAACATCGCGGCGGATACGACCAGCAGAACGGGAACGAGACGGCGGCCGGCTGTCATAAGGTCTCAGTCGCGCATGACCGGCGCGAATGTCCAGAGCGCCAGGGTGACGAATACTGCGTCAAAGGATACCAGCATCGTGAGGCAGAGTTCGGCAGTCCCCCAGTCGGGCTCCACTGCGAAAATCGCCGCCGTTCCCTGCACGCCCCCGATGATCAGCGGCATTGTCAGCGGGTACAGCAGCACGGGCAGGAGTACATCGCGCGACTGCGCGCGGACTAGCATGGCGGCGAACAACGTGCCGATTGCCGCAAACCCGACCGTGCCGGCGGCCATCAACCCCGCCAATAGCCAGGGCGCCCGCGCGACCGGCGCCCGGAACAGCAGCGCGATGAGCGGCACGAGCAGCAGTTCGATCAAGGCCATCAACAGCAGCAGACCGATGAGTTTGCCCAGATAGACCGCACTCCGCTCGATTGGGGCGAGCAGCAGCGCCCGGAGTGTCTCCGACTGCCGCTCCCGCTCGAAGGTGCGACCGAGCGCCAGGGTCCCGGAAAACGCGATCGCCACCCAGAAGATCCCGGCGGCGGCGTTGTCAACCGGCTGCTTCCCTTCCTTGATGAACGCAAACGAGAACACCAGCACGCAGGCAAGCGCAAAGAACAGGGTGGTGTAGATGAGCTCCCGGCTACGCACCTCCACCTGCAGGTCCTTGCGGGCGATGAGCCAGGCTGCGCGAAGCACGGACATCAGGACGTCGCCTGGGCGACCGCTGCGCGGTACCGCTGCCGCAACGTGCCTCCATCGCGCGCCATCGGGATGACGCGGCCGTTGGCCAGACACAGCGCGTCGTCGGTCAGGCCCTCCGCCAGATCGAAGTCGTGGGTCGCCATCACGATGATGGCCCCGGCCGCCCGAATCTGGCGCAGTCGCTCGACGAGCAGCGCCGCGGAGGCGTCGTCGAGTCCGGTGAATGGTTCGTCGAGCAGGAGCAGCCGAGGAAGGTGAATGAGTGCCCGTTCGAGCGCGAGCCGTTGCCGGAGACCGCGAGAGAAAGTGCCAACGCGATCGTCGCCCCGATCCGACAATCGCGCGTGCGCGAGGCCGCGAGTCACCGTGGCGGCGACATCCGGGACCCCGTGCAGATGGGCGAAGAACGTGAGGTTCTCGCGTGCCGTCAGGTCTGCATACAAGAACAGATCGTGGCCGAGCACGCCAATGCGCGAGCGCAGCGTGTCTCCCCAGTCGTCAGCGTTCCGATCCCCGTAGAGGACTCGCCCCGTGCTGGGCTGCACGAGCGTCGACAGAATGCCGAGGAGGGTCGATTTTCCGGATCCGTTGGGGCCGAACAGCCCGAGTACTGATCCCGTCCGGCACGTGACCGACACTCGCGACAGCGCCCGACGCCGGCCGTAATGTCGAGAGACGTTCTCGACCGCTGCGACCGTGAAGTCGCAGGCCGGATCCGCGACCGATGCGGTCATGCGGATCGGCGGCGGTTTGGAAAAACGGCCGCCCAGATACCGAGTGAGATGAGAAGCGTGGCGCTGGCCAGTGCGATGTTGCGAGGCAGCAACGAGTAGTGCGGCAGCCCGGTGACGTCGAACGACAGCACCTGCCCTGTCTTGAACGCAGGGACAGTGGCAACCACCAGCGGTTGCCCCTGCTCGTTCACAGCACGCTTGTCGCTGAACTGACCCGACTGCATGTCGATGTCACCGCTCTTGAGCGCGAACACCGTCAGCGGCTGGGTGTCGGCGGGCCAGCGCTGCTCGATGTGCGCGGTCGCGCCGCTGAACGGCAGTTCGAAGGCGACGTTGACGCTCGTGGCTCCCGGCACGAAAGGACCAGTGACGGTGACGCGTGGGCCGCTTGGAGCAGCCTGTTTGGTCGATCCCTCCATGAGTGTGGTCCCGCGCGCACCCTGCGGCAGTTCAATCGTCAGCGGACCGCCGAGGTCGACTGGCCCGGTTCCGGCGTTGACGATTTGAAGGACGTAGTAGACGTTCAGCTTCTCGTCCGCGTAGTCGATCACCACGCGAGAGCCGGGCCCGATGGCGACGGTGCCGCGCGTGGCCGGTCCGACGGGTGGGGCGGGGCCGACGGGAGGAGCAGCAACCGCCCCGGCTGGCGAAGCATCAGGTCCGACGGTGCCACCACTGGCAACGAGCACGAACCGGATACCGGTCTGGCCGATGGTCACCTCACGCGATTCGATGCGCTCGCCGTCAGGCGTGGCCGTCGCTTTCACGTGAGCGCCGCTGGCCAGTCCGGCGATTTGCGCCCGGCCTGCGGCGTCGGTCTTCATCGTGGTCTTCTTGCCGTCTACGTCGAACACGACGTCAACGTCCGAGAGGTTGTTTGCGAAACTGCCGCGCACGACCCGCACCGATACGCTGCCAACTGGAAGATCGCTGGCGGGCAGAGGAATACCTGACGCCTGCCGGATGTCCATGCCCTGCGCCGCCAGCGGCGGCCCCTGAATCATGACCGCCACAAGAAACATCACAGCCGCACTCACCATCCGTAGCGTGGCATGGCCGCTGGGCGTCTGGAGACTCCGACATGTCATGCGACTCGAGCTCCGCAGTTCTTGCAGAAACGGGCGTCCAGATCGTGAGGTGTGCCGCACTGCACGCACGAGGGGACGGCGCGGTCGACGTCGACCGATCGTGAACTCGGGACAGAGACAGGCGCTGTTACCCCCGGCGCTGCGGACCTGGTGATGGCAGAACTTGCGGTCTGGTCCAGC
>JBDSZL010000048.1:0-17974 GCA_039925145.1 Vicinamibacterales bacterium
GGTGGGAAGGGAGGGCCCGAAGGCCCGTATTCATCGACAAAAAATAGTGGAGGCGGCGGGAGTCGAGCATGTTGGCAAGCCCGTAGGGCGACGCCACTTGCCTGAATCCGCCGCCGACATTGACCGAACGTAGTGAGGGAAATGGAGGCGGCGGGAGTCGAACCCGCGTCCGAAAGGCCTGTCGCTGCAGAACTCTACATGCGTATCCGCTCTTTTAATTTTGCGACCGGCAACAAAGAACGGCGAACGCGCCGATCGCTAGTCCGAATTGTCTCGCCCCGCCGCGCCGGACACGCGTCGGAAGCCAGCCTACTGAATGGCGTTCGTTCCCAGCCCGTAGGCTGACTGGGACGAACGTCACAGCCTAATTAGGCTGCGAGCGCAAGCTGCGAATCCGCAGTTACGTTGTGTGTCCACCGGTTTAACGAGCGAGATGAACAAGCTCGGCACGCATTCCGCAACCCCTTGCCCCCGTCGAAGCCGTTTCGCCCCCTCGAGGTAGTTGACGCTTCCATTGTGCCACACCACAGTTGCCCCCGCCCCCGCTAGTCACCGCGATCGGACCCGCCGGCATTCACAGCACGCATGAGCGCACGACGCGTCTCAGGCTGGAGTCTGCGAAATGTCGCAAGTGGAATGGGCCACGAGTGTCTCTGCCGCGGTGCGGCGGTTGTGTGCCGCCGCGCCAGTTCCTGGCGCACCACGATCAGCTCTGGCCCGCAATGGACGCAGGTGAATCGCTCGCGCCGAGGTGCCGCCAAGTTCCGGTCGGTGGGGAGCGTTTTCATCGAAACCGGCGGTCGGGTATGCGACTCCGAAACGCCGATTCCTGACGGAGCAAGGCGGATGCCATTTGGAACGGCGACATCCGTGTGGATCAGGTGGACCGTCGCTCATCAGCGGAGGACAGCCGTGTAATCGCAGCCGCGACGCGACCCGCCGGGGCTCGACCCGCCGGGGGCGGACGTTCGAACCCTGGGGAATGCGTCAGCCGCCGGCGATTTCGCGCGACGCGAGCTCGTTGCCTTCGACGCGGGCCCGGATCTTCGCGAACGCCGTCTCCCGCGACGTCGACACATCGTCGCCAAACGGCGAGAACCCGCAGTCGTCGGTGGAGCCGAGATTGGCCGGGTCGATGAATCGCGCCGCTTCCAGAATGCGGTCGCGCACCTGCTCTGGCGTCTCGACGCGCGGGTCAATCGGGTCGATGACGCCGACGAAGATCCGGCGATCGTCGGACGCCAGCGGGCCGAGGATCGCAAGGACCCGCGGGCGGTCAGTCTCGCTCGCAAGCTGGACGAAGAAACTACCCGCCTCGAGACGGAACAACGACGGCAGCAGCTCGGCGTAATCGACGTCGGCACTGTGCGTCGAGTCCTGATCGCCCCCCGGGCACGTGTGGACTCCGATACGCCGCCGCTCCTCGACTGTGAACCGGCGCAGTACCTGGTTGTTCAGGTCGACGAAGGTGTTGAGCAGGCCCTTCGATGGATCGAGCTTGAGCGAGAGACGTGCCTCCGTGAAGTCGATTTGCACGCTGGCGCCGGCGGCGAGGCATCGCCGGATGTCCGACTCGGCCTCGCGCACGAGATCCTCGATGAACGCTTCTCGTGGATACCCGGGAATACCCTTCGACGGATAGAGCAACGACAGCGCGGACGCGGAGATCACCGCCTGCTTCATGGGGACGTGCGCGTGACGCCGGGCGGCTTTGAGATAGGTCGCGGCGTACGTGGCATAGAGAAACGGGCCTCCGGTCAGCACGGGGAGCTGACGCTCGTGACCGTCCTTGAACGGAATGGTGACGCCTCCACGGGCGAGGTTCGGCAACCCCTGAATCGGATAGGTCGCAAAGCTGGGCTTACGCTGCTCGCCATCGGTGATCACCGGGGATCCGGTCTGCTCGAACCGCTCGATCGTGTCGCGCAGCGCCTCGTCGACGAGCGCGTCGAGCGAAGCCGCCGACATGCGCCCGGCGGCAAACTCCCTCATGCCCCGAACCAGCTCGAGCGGCCGGGGAATGCTCCCGATCGGTTCAGTGGGTAACGTCATGAGCACCGTCCCTGATTAGCTGCGTTGACGCCGATGTCGTCGACACCTGTCTCGGCACGACGAGTCCAGATCAGAACTTACCGATGGCGACGAGCAGGTCGAGTTTCCCGCGCCGCACGGCATCCTCGGCCACGGCGGCGTCAGACTCGGCGTCGCGCGCCAGTCGCTGCGCGTCGAGCACCTCGATGTTGGTCGTGGCACCGGCTTCGAACGCGACCGTCGTAATTCGCAGCACTTCGGTCGCCTGATCGACGCCAGCACGGGCGGTGGCCAGCGCGCGCTCCAGACTCACGAGTGCCGCCTGCGCCACCCGCACCTCCGACTTGGCCCGAATCTCTGTTTCGACGATGAAGAGCTTCGACTGTTCGACGGCGTTCTGCCGCAATCGCAGCGTCGCGCGGCGCTGTCCGCCGTCGAACAGCGGCTGCACGACCTGGATGGTGAATCGGAACGTCCGCGCCGGCTGAAACAGCCCGCTCGGCGCCACGAGCACCGGATCGAACGAGACGACGGGCAACGGCATCCAGTCCATCCAGTTATCCCGCACGACGTGCTCGGCCGCGCGCTGCACCGCGGCCTGCGTCTGCAGGTCTGGACGACTTGTCCGCCAGGAGTCGTCGGCCAGCGCGGGTGCGTCGAACGCCGGCTCGCCCCCCGCATCGACGGGTCCGTCCTCGGCGAGAATGACGCCGAGCGCCTCCTGCGCCCGCCGCAGCGCCAGCTCCGTGTTCTCTCGCCGCAGCTCGACAGCCGTCGAGGCCTGCGCCGCCCGCAGCTGATTCAGGCGACTTCCGGCGCCGCCTTCGAGCCGCTTGTTCGCATAGTCGAGATGCGCGTTGGCCACCTGCAAGGCCCGCTCGCTCACCTCGAGCTGACGCCGATTGGAGATGATCGCAAGATACGCCTCCGCCGCGGCAACCGCAACGCGCTGCTTCGCCTCGGCCGAGGAGGCGGTGGCCACCTGCACCTGATCGCGCGCATGCCCGACGTCAATCCAGTTGCCGAGCTCGTACCGCGCGTTGGCCGAAAACCCGAACTGATTCTGCGGCTGCGTAATCCCGCCCGCGAATCCCCGAGCCGAGTCGAGCGTGGTGTTGGTCACCCCCACGCTCAGCGCCGGCAGGGTCGAGGCGCGCGCCTGCTGCACCAGGGCGTTGGCCCGCGCCACGGCCACCGCGGCCTGGCCAATCGTCGGGTTCTTGGCGAGCGCCTGAGCAATGGCGTCGGCAAACTCGATGCGGCGCATCGGCGCGCCAAGCGTCCCCGATGTGGCCGGCGCCGGTCGCGGCGTCTGCGAGCCTCGAGGCGTTTGTGCCGCGACGTGAGACACCGCGCCCAGGAGCAGCCAGGCCGTGGAGACACCCGCGACGGCTCGCGTCATCAGGCGCCTTGCCCTCGTCTGGTCAGTTCGCGCGCTGATGCTACGCATGGGCACCTCCGGTCTGGGGCACGAGCTCGTCCTCCTCGTGCCCGCGCGTCGCGCGGCCGGGTGCCAGAGTCCGAATCGAGACATAGAGCACCGGAATGAAAATCACCGACAGAAAGGTAGAGGCGAGCATGCCGCCGACAACGGCCGTTCCGACCGAATTGCGCGCGGCCGATCCCGCTCCCGTGGCGAGCGCGAGTGGCAGCACGCCCAGAATGAAGGCGAACGACGTCATGAGAATGGGGCGCAGCCGGATACGTCCCGCTTCAATCGCCGCCTCCACAATCGAGCGGCCCTGTGCCCGCAGCTGTTCCGCGAACTCGACGATCAGAATCGAGTTCTTCGCGGCGAGCCCAATGAGCATCACGAGGCCGATCTGGCAGAACACGTCGTTCGACAACCCGCGCGCCCACTGCGCGCCAAGCGCGCCGAACACCGCGAGCGGCACCCCGAGCAGAATGATGAACGGCAGCACCCAGCTTTCGTACTGCGCGGCGAGCACGAGGTACACCACCAGGATGCTCAGACCGAACAGGTAGATGGCCTGCGACCCGCTCTTGATCTCCTCGAGCGCCTGTCCTGCCCACTCGTAGCGAAACCCTGCGGGCAGCGTCTCGTTTGCCACCTGATTCATCGTCTCTATGGCCTGGCCGGAGCTGACGCCCGGCACCCCACCGCCCGTGATCTCGGTCGACCGGAACAGGTTGAAGTGACTGATGACCGTCGGCGCCGTCGTCTCGTGCAGACGCACCACTGCATCGAGCGGCACCATCTGGCCCGTCGACGAACGCGCGTAGTACTGCCGCAGGTTCGAGGGCTGCGCGCGGAAGCGCTGATCGGCCTGCACATACACGCGATACGCACGGCTGTTGAAGTCGAAGTCGTTCACATACTGCGACCCGAGCAGCACGGTGAGCGCGTCGGTCACCTCTCGCGTCGGGAGCCCGAGGCTGCGGATCCTGTCGCGGTCGATCTCGACGACCAGCTGCGGGTCGTTGGCCGTGAAGCTGCTGAATAGCCCCGCCACCTTGCCAGTCTGCGTCGCCTTCGCAATCATCTGCCCCGTGACGTTCGCGAGGTTCGCGATGTCGCCACCGCTCTGGTCCTGCACTTCGAACTGGAATCCGCCGAAGGACGACAGCCCCTGAATGGCAGGGGGAGCAGTTGGGATGACGAGCGCACCCGGAATACCCATGAGCGTCCCGCGCATCCGGCCCAACAACGCCGCCAGCGAGTGGCTCTTCTCCTTGCGTTCCTCGAAATCCTTCAGCCGCACGAACATCAGCCCCTGATTGGGCGCCGACCCGCTGAAGCTGAATCCGACGACGGAGAAGACGGCGGCCACCTCCGTCTGCTTCATCACAATCGTCTCTGCCTGACGCGCGATGTTGGACGTGTACTCCAGCGAGGCCCCCGACGGCGCCTGGATGATCGCGATGAAGTAGCCCTCATCTTCGTCCGGCACGAATGACGTCGGCACCGCCCGGTAGATGATCGTGGTGGCGCCAAGCGCCACGAGGAACAACACCAGCATGGCGAGCTTCTGGTTGACGAGCACGCTGATGACGCGCACGTAGAGGTTCGTGCCCGCATCGATGACGCGGTTCACCATGGTGAAGAACCGCCCGTGCGTATGCTGCTCCTTGTCGAGCAGCACGGCCGAGAGCGCGGGCGTGAAGGTGACGGCGTTGAACACCGACAGCACCACCGAAAACGCGATGGTCAGCGAGAACTGCTGATACATGCGTCCAGTCGTGCCGGGGAAGAACGCGACCGGAACAAACACGGCCACCAGCACGACGCCGATGACGACAACCGCCGAAAAGACCTCGCGCATCGCGTCAATCGCCGCTCGGCGGGCGCTCTTCCCGAACTGGCTCATGTGCCGCTCCACGTTCTCGATCACCACGATCGCATCGTCGACGACAATGCCCGTGGCGAGCACGACGCCAAACAGCGTGAGCGTGTTGATCGAAAATCCGAACAGCTTCACGAATGCAAACGTGCCGATCAGTGACACCGGGATCGTGATGGCGGGGATCAGCGTGCTCCGCCAGTTCTGGAGGAACAGGAACATGACGAGCACGACCAGCCCGATGGCCTCCGCCAGCGTCACCAGCACTTCGCGAATCGACTCGCGCACGACGGCCACGTTGTCGAAGGCCACCACCGCTTCGAGGCCCGGCGGGAAGTCTTTCTGCAGGCGTGTCAACTCGGTACGAGCCGCGTCGAACACCTCGATGGCGTTGGCCGACGGCAGCACCTGGATGCCGATGCCCGACGCCTCGAGCCCGCCAAACCGCAGGCGCGACGCGTAGCTTTCCGCGCCGAGCTCCACACGGCCGACGTCGCTCACGCGCACGAGCGCGGCGTCCTTGCCGGCCTTGACGACGACGTTCTCGAACTCCTTCGCCTCGCTGAGCCGGCTCGCGGCACGCACGCTCAGCTGGAACATCTGATCGCTCGAGGCCGGCGAGTCTCCAACACTACCGGCGGCCACCTGCACGTTCTGCTCGCGCAACGCCGACACGACGTCGCCGGCCGTCAGGCCACGGCCGGCCAGCTTCTCCGGGTCGAGCCACAGCCGCATGGCGAACTTGCGCTCGCCGAAGATGACGATGTTGCCGACGCCGGGAATGCGCTTGAGCGCGTCGCGCACGTAGACATCGATGTAGTTGCTGATGAACAACGAATCGTAGCGATTGTCCTTGGAGAAGAAGCCGACGGCGCCGAGAAAGCCCGCCGTGTTCTTGGTGACCGTGATGCCATTGGTGCGCACCTCGGCCGGCATGCGGCCAAGCGCCTGATTCACCCGGTTCTGCACATCGACCGCCGCCAGGTCTGGATCGCGGCCGATGTCGAACGTGATCGTGATGGAACTGAATCCGGAGCTGGTGCTCGACGAGCGGATGTTCATCATCCCCTCGACGCCGTTGATGACCTGCTCGAGGGGCTGCGTGACGGCGCTCTCGACCGCCTGTGCGTTGGCGCCGGTATAAATCGCCGCCACCGTCACCGTCGGAGGCGTCAAGTCGGGATAGCGGGCGATGGGCAGCGTGGGAATCGCAATCGCGCCGCCGAGGATGATCAGGAGCGAACAGACCGTGGCCAGAATCGGCCGTCGTATGAAGGGCTCACTGAACACTTACTGTGCCCTCCCGCTGCGACCTGCAGCCGGCGCCTGGCCGTTCGTACCCGCGGGCGCGGCCGCCGAGCCCGCGGGCGCTCCACCGGCCGCGGGTGCCGGGCTAGCGGGGGGAACCGGCGTCACGGGCGCGCCGTCACCAATCTTCTGAATGCCACCGACGACCAGCCGGTCTCCCGCGGCGAGACCCGACTGCACCACATACTCATTGCCCACCACGCGTCCCACGGTGATCGGGCGCTGGCGCACCACGGTGCCACGTTCGCCGCTCTCCACGACAAAGACGAAGTACTGGCCGTTGATGCGCACCGCCGACACGATTGGGACGGTGAGGCCGGGCGTGGTGTTGAACACGATCTGCGTGCGCACGAACTGGTCGCTGCGGAACTGCCCGCTCCGGGGATCGAGTGGCGTCTTGACGAGCACCGTCTGCGTCGTGTCGGTCACCGACGGATCGATGAAGCTGATGCGTTGCGTCGTCAGCACAGCGCCCGATTCGTCGAGGATGTGCACCGGCAGCCCGAGCTTCAGACTCGGCGCCTGCTGGACGGGAACATTGATGTAGACCTCGAGGCCCGAGTTGTCTTCGAGCGTCGTCAGCACGGTGGTGCGAGTGACGCGATCGCCCTGACGCGCCGGGATGTCAGCCACGATGCCCGCCGTGGGCGCGGTCACACGAAAATAGCCGAGCTCGGTCTGTTGCTGCCGAATCTGCTCGTCCACAGCCTTGAGCTGTGCCTCCGCCGTCTTCTGTTGCGTGGTCGCCTGCTCGAATTCCTGCTGGCTGGTCGCCCCCACGGCAAGCAGGGTCTTGGCCCGCTCGGCCTGCTGTTTCGCGAACGCCGCATCGGCCTCACGGGCGGCGCGCACGGACTGGAGACTCGACACCGCCGCACGGAGCGAGCTCGAGTCGATTTCGAACATCGGGGTGCCAGGGGCCACTCGATCGCCCGACTTCACCAGGATGCGCGTGAGAAAACCTTCGGCCTGCGGCTGAATGGTCGTGGACCGTTGCGATCGCAGCGTGCCGACGAACTCGCCGACCTGATCGACCGGTTTCGTCGCCAGCTCGACGACCTCGACCGGTACGCCACCGCCGCCGCCCCGGCCCGCCGACGCCGCGGCTCCCTCGGGTGGCGCACTGCCCCGGCACCCGGCGACCAGCACAACGGCCAGCAACCCGGCGCCTCGAATGGAACGTATGAACCGTCGCCTCGCATGAGCGGACGGCAAAGCCACATCAAGAATCAGTCGTGTCATAGGAAATGTGATCGGACTCAGGTCCGCCCGAGGAGTGACCGTCAACGCCATAGGATATCAGGCCCACCGGGCCACCCAGAACGCGCAGTGGGGCGTCGGCATCTGCTTCGGCTCGGCCTTGTCGAACCACTGATTGTTCTAGCGCCGCATGCCGCGCCCGAAGCCAGGTGCGCAATAATCGCAGCGTGCAGCACGATCCGGCCGTTGACGGGCTCGTGGACGACGTGTACGACGAGCTTCGGCGCGTGGCGGGAAGGTACGTGCGGCGGGAGCGCGCGCAGAGCGTGCAGGCGACCGAACTGGTTCACGAGGCCTACCTCCGTCTCGCGTCCGAGAAGCCAGTTGCCTGGCAGAATCGGGCACACTTCGTTGCCATTGCCGCTATCGCGATGCGGCGACTCCTCGTTGACCGCGCACGCCGGCGGGGCGCCGCGAAACGCGGCGGTGTTCAGGTGCAGGTGACGCTCGATGACGCGATGCTCGCCAGCTCAACGACATCGGTCGTCGATCTGCTCGCGCTCGACATAGCCCTCGGCCGCCTCGCCGCCCTGGATCCCCGACAGGCACGCATCGTGGAGCTCCGGTACTTCGGCGGACTCTCGGTCGAAGAGACGGCCGAAGCACTCGCGATTTCTGAGGCTACCGTCAAGCGCGACTGGATGGTTGCGCGGGCATGGCTTCTCCGCGAAATCGAAGGGACACAGGCGGTGTGACGGTTCCGTCCGACGCCGAGGTGTGGCGGCGCATCAACGATCTCTTTCATCAGGCGCTCGACGTGCCGTCGTCGGAGCGGGCGGCGTTCCTCGAACGGGCCTGTGCTGGCGAGCCACCGATTGCTCGCGAGGTGCAGTCGCTGCTCGATGCTCACGCTCGCGCCGCCGACTTTATCGAGGCCCCAGTGGCTCCGCGGGAGGAACTGGATGCCATCGCCCGATCGATGCCTGTGGCCGGACGCCAGGTCGGCTCGTACCGATTGTTGCGAGTCCTTGGTGAGGGGGGGATGGGCGTGGTCTACCTGGCCCACGACACGCGCCTCGATCGGCCCGTGGCGCTGAAGGCCGTGGCGCCCCGGTTCGCGTCCGATTCGGATCGCAGCGCCAGGCTCACACGAGAGGCACGCGCGGCCGCCGCGCTCGCGCATCAGGGAATCGCGACGGTGTACGCGCTGGAGGAGATTGCCGGCGATATCTACATCGCGGCCGAGTACGTGCCAGGGCACACGCTACGTGAGGCGCTCGCGACCGGCCCCATGCACCCCGTCGAGGTGCTCGACATCGTGCGTCAAGTCGCGGCTGCCCTCGCCGCGGCACATCGCGTTGGGATCATCCACCGGGATCTCAAACCAGAGAACGTCATCCGCACGCCCGACGGCACCGTGAAGATCCTCGACTTCGGGCTCGCGCAGTTCAGTGCGCCAGATGGCGTGTCGTCACTCACGAGCGGCGGGATGCCCGGCACTCCGGCCTACATGTCACCAGAGCAGATCCGTGGCGGTGTCGTGGACCGTCGATCCGATCTGTTCGCGCTCGGCGGCATGGTGGTGGAGCTGCTGACCGGGACACACCCATTTCATGCTGATACCCAGGCGGCGACGATCGCGCGGGTGCTCGAGCACGAGCCGCAGTTCGGCCCGACCCTGCTGCTGCCGCAGACATCACTCGACGAACGAAACGGCCGCGCCGCACCCGGGCTGATGGAGATCGCCCGGACCTTGCTCAACAAGAATCCGGGGGCGCGCTATCAGACGGCCGAGGAGGTTGTGCGGGCACTCGATGCGCTCGCCCCTCACGCCGCACCCACTCCGCACCCCGTCAGCAATTCAAACGACGTCCCCGCGGTCGCCACTCGGGCACGTTGGTGGTGGCAGTTTCACGAGGTCACGGCCACGACCGCGTATGTCGTCCTGCTGGCGCCGCTCTGGCACGCGCGTGAATTCGCCAGCCGCGACTGGGGCATTCTGCTGTTTCTCGCCGGTCTCGTAGCTGTCATCGTGGCCGGCGCCCTACGGCTGCATCTCTGTTTTGCCGCACATCATTATCCCGGGCAGTGGTCCCGACAGCACTCGCGCGCCAGGACCTGGATTCGCACCGCCGATGCGGTGCTCACGGTCACCCTGCTCATCGTCGGTCTGCTGGCCGTGCGAGCGGATGCCGGATCCGGCGTGTTGCTCGTGGCGGCCGCCGCAGCCGTCGCCGTGTCTGCCGTCGTCATCGAACCGGCGACGACGAACGCCGCGTTCGACACCGATTAGGACACCGGGTCTCCGTGATGCGTCAGTGTTAGGACACCGGGTCTCCGTGATGCGTCAGTGGTAGGACACCGGGTCTCCGTGATGAGTCAGCGATTAGGACACCGGGTCTCCGCGATGCGTCAGTGATTAGGACACCGGGTCTCCGCGATTCGTAGGGAGACCCGGTGTCTTGTGTCGTGTCGCTGCGTCGCGGACGGCTTCGAGGGCCGAGGTCATCGACTCGCGCGCGGTGCTATCGATAATCGGCCGGGCGATGGTCCGCAGGCCGAAGGGGACGCCGCGGCTGAGTGTGAGGGACTCGCACTCGGCGATGACGCCTCCCGGCACGGCTGAGTAGCGCCAGTACGCGTTCAGGCGCCAGAGAAACCCGTGATCCTCCCCCGCCGGTAGCCGTCGCTCCGCGGCCGTCCCCACGTCGTCGAGCTCCGCGATTCCCGTGGCAATGGTCGCGCTCGCCGCCCGATCGTTGCCGTAACGCCAGAACCGCACGTCGTGTTCGGTGTCGTAGATCACCGTCACGATCTTCGATCGCCGCAGCCGCAGGTACACCTTCATCGAGTCGGCGCCTCGAGCGAGCACCCGGGCCTGCAGGACATCCGCCTGCTTCGGCGGGGCCTCCTGCAGGGTGGCCATCACCTCGGCGACCGTCACTCCCGGGATGAACACCGCGCCGCGCCAGTGATGCACTTCCGCTCCTGGCACCGGAATCGCCTCGCTTCGAGGATTGCGTGCGCGAAGGGCCGCGGTCACGATCCGTCCCGATGAGACCACTCGCCTCTCGTCAGGCGCCACATAATCCAGCGCCAGGAAACGACTCGGATCGGACAGCTCGCCCGCGCGCCGCTGCTCAACCGCCTCTACATACAGCCGCCAGCCATCAAGCGTCTCAGGCTTCACATAGGCGGCCGGCACCCCAACAGCCGACGCGACCACCGAGGCAAACAGCAAACGGGCAGCGACAAACAGACCGGCAAGGGATGTACGCACGGTGACTCCTGTCACTCAATGCGTCGAACGGGAGGTTCGGGGCTCGGGGCTTGGGGCTTGGGGCTTGGGGCTTGGGGCTTGGATGAGCCCGCGCACGGGGATTTTGCGCATGTGTCAGTAGGAGAATGCCCATGAACAGTTCGTCGGCGGCCACGTCATCAATGAGTGCTTTTCGCGAGGTCAGGAGGGTGCAGCAGAGCGTCCTGACGCGGCTCGAGCGCCGGACCCTGCAGTGGCTGGCGGTGCGCTTGCCGGGCGCCATCCACTCGGATCACTTGACCATCCTGGCGCTCGTCGCCATGGTCGGCGCGGGCGGATCGTACTGGCTCGCCAGCGTCACGCCCGTTGGGCTGCTGCTCGCCATTGCGTGCCTGGCGGCGAACTGGTTCGGCGACAGCCTCGACGGCACCATCGCCCGCGTGCGGAACCAGCAAAGGCCACGCTACGGGTACTACGTCGACCACGTGGTCGATGCAGTCGGTACCATCTTCCTGTTCGGCGGACTGGCGCTATCCGGCTACATGTCGCCCCTTGTCGCCGCGACACTCCTCGTGGCGTACTTCGCCGTCTGCCTCGAGGTCTACCTGGCCGCACACAGCGTGGGCGACTTCGAGATGAGCTTCCTCGGGCTCGGCCCCACAGAACTCCGCATTCTGCTGGCCGTCGGGAATCTCGCGTTGCTGGCCCATCCAACAGCGACCGTGTTCGGCCACGTCTTCAAGTTGTTCGACATCGGCGCGCTGATCGGCGCGTGCGGGCTGACCGTGACGTTCGTCTCGTCCGCAATCCGTCACACGCGCGAGCTCTACCAGTTGGAACCTCGCATGGGTGCCCGACACAGATGACCAGTTCCAGTCGCTGGCTGCGCTTCAACATCGTCGGCGCCGTTGGCATGGCGGTTCAGTTGACGGGCATGGCGCTGCTCGTCAGGGTCGGTGCGGGCGTCGCTCCCGCTGCGGTTATCGCCGTCTCCGTGGCCCTGATCCACAACTTCGCATGGCACCGGGCGTGGACATGGAAGGATCGCCGCGGCGGCGCGCGGCTGTCGCCTGGGCTGTTCGGCCGTTTCATTGGCGCGAATGGGGTCGTCTCGCTGGTGGGCAATGCCCTGCTCGCTCCATGGCTGGTCGACAACGCGCACCTCCCGCTGCTCGCGGCGTCCACGGTCGCGATCGCGGCCTGTGGACTGGCCAACTGGTGGCTGGCCGACCGCGCCGTCTTCGTTCGGCGGCGTCTGGAGCTTTCGAGCGAGCCTTCGGGGCCGCCCAGATTATGATGAGCTGTTGCGTCAGCCTGCCCTGAAAACCCTCGTGCCGGTCCGCGCCGCTCTGCTGTGCGGACTTCTGACGACGCTGCTGTTCGACGCCCGTCCGGCCTCTCAGAATTCCACCGCCGCCTACACCGTCTACTCGTCCGAGGGGCGACGCTCGCTGCCGTTCCGGACCAACGCGGGCGTCGACTTCGTGTCCCTCGATCAGCTCGCCAGCATGTTCAACCTGACGACGGCCGAAGACACCGTGGTGGGCGGTCTGACCGTCCGCGGCGCCGGACAGACCATTCTGCTCATTCCTGGCCAGTCGTTCGCATCGGTAGGCCCGGGGCGAATCGTGTCGCTGCCAGCGCCCGTGCAGCGCGAGCGCAACAGCTGGCAGGTGCCTGTCGACTTCATCCGGCAGGCGCTCGGCCCTGCGCTGAATCTGCGCGTGGATCTCAGGCGGACCAGCCACGTGATTCTGCTCGGCGACGTGCGCCTCCCGCAGGTGGGCGGGCACGTCGAGCGGCAGGGCGCCAACGTTCACGTGCAACTCGACGTGGAACCTGGGGCCCCGTACCGCGCGAGTCGCGACGGCAACCGGTTGACGCTGCAGTTCGACGCGGTCGCCTTGGAGCTGACGCCGATCACCGGCCTGGTTCCGGAGTTCGTCGCCGGCGTGCGCGCCGAAGGGCCCGCCCTCGTTCTGACGCTGGGCCCATCGACAGCCGGTTACCGCATCGATGACTCGGATCGGGCGCACCTGCAGATCGATCTGCTGGCTCCGGGCGCACCGCCGCCCACGCCGACACGGCCGCAGGAACCGACTTCCCCGCCCGTGGTCGACCTGGCCCCTCCCGGCACACTGAGAACGCTGGTGATCGACCCGGGCCACGGCGGCGAAGACGAGGGCGTGCGCGGCGCCGGGATCAAAGAGAAAGACTTCGTGCTGCAGGTTGCGAGGCGGCTGAAATCGGCCATCGAGGCACGCATCGGCCTGCGGGTTCTTCTCACGCGCAACGACGACACAGACGTGGCCGCCGACAAACGTGCAGCGCTCGCCAACAACAACAAAGCGGACCTGTTCATCAGCCTGCACGCCAACGCCTCGGTCAATCCCAAGGTCGGCGGCGTGCAAGTGCTCTCGCTGCGCGTGGATGACTACCGGAGCAGCGAACACGCCCAGGACAATGCTGAAATTCCCGTGCCTGTGGTTGGAGGCGGTCTGCGCACGATCGATGTCGTCGCGTGGGATATCGCGCAGATCCCGTTCGCGGCGAAATCCGCAACCCTCGCCACGATGCTGCTGCGGCGCTGCCAGGAGCAGGGCCTTCCTATGTTCAAACGCCCAACGGCGCAACTGCCGCTACGTCCGCTGGTCGGCGTCAACATGCCCGCAATTCTGGTCGAGCTGGGCTTTCTGTCGAATCCAGACGAAGAGAAAGCGCTCACCACCGGTGACCGCACGCAGAAGATCATCGACGCGCTACTCGCCACCATCGCCGACGCGCGTCGCGGCATCACGGTCACACCTGTCGCCCCTGCAACGCCATGAGCGACGACGTGAGAGCAGAGAACGACACGGAGCTGCAGGGCCCACGCCCGGACGCCCCACGACGCGCATCGGGGCGTGGGCGCTGGATGGCGATTGGGATCGGCGCCGGGCTGATTATCCTGGGCATCTGGTTCGTGGCCACCAGACTGCCAGGCTGGTTGACGACGCCGGAGAATCCCGCGCCGGCCTCGACGACCGCCCCGACCGGTGACGCGAAGAAGATTCACGCCACGCTGTTCTATTTGTCGGAGGACGGCACGGCGCTCTCCGCGGCCAGCCGGCAGGTGCTCTACGGGGAGACTCCCGCCGAACAGGCGCGGCGCCTGCTCGAAGCGCAGGTCGCTACGCCGGGTGGCGGCGCTCACAGTGCCATTCCAGACGGCACGACCGTGCGCGCCGTGTTCCTCACCGAACAGCACGAGGCCTACGTGGATCTCGGCGGGGCCATCAGAACGGCCCATTCCGGCGGATCGCTCGACGAGGCACTCGCGGTGTACGCCATCGTCAACGTCATCACCGTGAACCTGCCGGACATCGTGGCCGTGCAGATTCTGGTCGACGGCAAGGAAGTAGACTCGATCGCCGGCCACATGGACCTGCGGCGGCCGATCGCCAAGGCGCTCGACTGGATTGAGAAGGGACCCTGAAGGCATGACTCGCACTGACGGACGGAACGTGGACGCGATTCGTCCGACACGCATCACACCAGACGCGACAATGCACGCGGAGGGGTCGGTGCTCATCGAGGTGGGCCGCACAAAGGTGATCTGCACCGCGTCGGTCGAAGAGCGGGTTCCGCCCTTCATGCGCAACAGCGGCAAGGGCTGGGTGACGGCCGAATACGGCATGCTGCCGCGAGCGACGTCGACGAGAACAACCCGCGAAGCGACGGCAGGCAAGGTGGGCGGCCGCACGCAGGAGATTCAGCGGCTGATCGGCCGCTCGTTGCGCTCGGTGATCTCACCGACCGAACTTGGTGAGCGAACGATCTGGATTGACTGCGACGTGATCCAGGCCGACGGCGGCACACGCACAGCGGCGATTACCGGAGGATTCGTGGCACTGGTGCTGGCGCTCGAGCGGCTGCGCGGGCAGGGCGCGATTGCCCGTGTGCCGATTCTGAACTACGTGGCCGCCACGAGTGTGGGTGTGATCGGCGGGACGCCGATGCTCGATCTGGCCTACGACGAAGACTCGCGTGCCGACGTGGACATGAACGTCATCAAGACGTCGGATGGACGGTTCATCGAGGTGCAGGGCACGGCTGAGGCCCAGCCGTTCAGCCGCGCCGAACTCGACGAACTGCTCGCACTGGCCGACGGCGGAATTCAGGCGCTCATCGCTGTCCAGCGCGAGGTGATCGGCAACATCCTCAAATACTGACCCGCGAGCTCGACGCCGTCAGCGCGGGGGCGTCGGAGCGTCCGCGACCCTAACGCACGGCGAAATCCGTCCAGCAGCTCTCGGGCGCCGCAAGGAACGGATCGTGGTCGTAGTCGTAGGGCTCCGCGGTGGCGAGGGCCGCGGCTGACGCCCGGCCGGTCGGGGCAATGCCAGGGCCGCCGCGTCCGGTGCCAGCGAGGCCCGCAATCCTCGTCCGCATCGCGCGTGGATCGAGCGAGGCGGCAATCGTCTCGCGCACGTCCTGCAGATGCCGGCGTGTGACGGCATCGGTCACAGCAGGCAGCGCGGTGGCGACCTGCTGGTCTACCACCCGCAGCTCACCTCGCAGCAGCGCGCGAATTTCATCGCTCGGCACAATGGAGCCGTTGAGACGGTTGTCGATCGTGTCGAGATACACGCGCTGCACGTTGCGCCGATAGAGATCGATTGGCGCCGCGGGCGCGGCCAGATCCTTCCAGATGCCCTCACGTAAGTCACCGAGCATCTGCAGCGGCGTGTAGGTGCGCGGATCGAGGGCCGTCTGCTCGATCATGCGATCGAGCCGGGCGTTCTGCAGCAACGCGTTCATGAGCGAGTTCTGCGCCGTGCGGATTCGAGACACGATGCCCGACGGCTCGATGCGGCGCAGCAGATCGGTGCGCGCCAGATACGTGGGTGTCTTGAATCCGTTCTCGAGCAGGAACTGGAGCGCAGCGGACTGCTTGACGCGCGTGATGGGCGCGAACCGCAGACCTGGCTGCCCGCCGTACAGCTCCTTCGAGTCGATCCCGCCGATCACGTTCACGACGTGCCCCAGCTCGATGCGCCACTGGCCGACCACTCGCGCATAGACATCCGTCAGATCGTCGTAGGGCTCCCCGGGCTTCGATGTCGCCGTGACGAGCATGTCCGAGACGCGCCGCAAATTACGCAGGCCGAGCGCCGTCGCGCGCGTCGGATCCGCGTCTCCGACAGCCTCCGTCTGTTCACCAGGGTCGGTTCCGAACGAGTTCGACGTCGTAAAGCGCAGGTAGGGCTTGCTCTCCTGCTCGCGCGCCCACACGTCGAGCGTCTTCTTCTCCTCGTCAGCAGACTTGGCGCCGGGAATCGGTTTGTAGCCCCACATGATCGCCCACTTGTCGTAGGGCCCCAGCTTTGGCACCAGGTCTTCGACAGCGATGCCGTCTTCGGGCTGCGCCACGTAGTTGAACCGGGCGTAATCCATCAGGGTGGGAACGTGGCCATTCTCCTTGACCCAGGTCTTGTCGCGCACTTGCTCCAGCGAATACAGCGAACTCGCCTTCATGTTGTGCTGCAGGCCGAGCGTGTGGCCCAGTTCGTGCGCGACGACGAACTCGATGAGACGGCCGACGAGATCGTCGGGGAGTGGCAGCGTCTTGGCGCGCGGGTCGAGCGCGCCGACCTGCGCGAAGTACCACATCGAGGCCAGATTCTGAACGTTGTGGTAGAGCTGGATGTCAGCTTCGAGGATCTCGCCGCTGCGCGGATCGTGGACGTGCGGCCCAGAGGCGTTCTCGGTCGTCGACGGCAGCCAGCGGATGACCGAGTAGCGCACATCTTCCGGATCCCAGTCCGGATCCTCCGTCTTGCTCGGCGCCTCGCGCGCGACGATGGCGTTCTTGAACCCGGCCGCTTCGAACGCCGGCCGCCAGTCTTCGATGGCCTTCTTGATCCAGGGCACGTATTTGGTCGGCGTCGCGGGATCGACGTAGTAAACGATCGGCTTCACGGGCTCGGAGAGTGCGGCGTCAGGGTCGCTCTTCTCGAGCCGATAGCGCGTGATGAAATCGCGCTCAACGGCCTTGTTCTCGTCTCGCCCGAAGTCATACAACGACGTGGAGAAATACCCGACACGCGCGTCGAACAACCGCGGCGTCATCGGCTTCTCCGGGAGCAGCACGATGCTGTGAAACAGCACGATGGTGCCGCTGCTGCCGCGCATCCCCCGGCCACGGCCTGGAGCCGCCGTGGGATCGCCAAGGGCGCCGGCCGTATACGTCTGTGTCACCTCGACGTTCACGTTCTCCGGAAACGACACGACCTTGTCGAGATAGGAGCGGCTCTGATCCATGCCGCGCGCGCCCAGATTCTGCCGGGGCGAGAACTCGGTGACCTCGCTGAGGAACAGCGACGTCACGTCGATCACGGGATTGCCGTCTGGGCTCGAGACCACCACCGGAAAGGCCCGGACAATCGTCGGGTAGTTCGCGTCAGTCACCGCCTGCGCGATCGGCGTGGACGCATCGGCCACCATGTCGTAGTTCACCACCTTCAGGAAGACCCGGTTGTTCGACAAGTCCCATCGCACGAGCCGCTCGCCGACCGACTGTCCCCCGAAACCGGCCCCAAGCGTCGTCCGCTTGATCTGCGTCACCCACAGGAAGTCGCGCCCCAGCAACGTCTTCGGGATCTCGAAATAGATGTTGTCGGCCACCCTATGGACCTTGAAAACGCCGTCGTCTACCTTCGACTCAGCGATGAGCTGTGCGTAGGTGCGCTGGCCGCCTCGACCGCGGCCGCCGCCCCCGGGGCCCTGGGCGACAGGGAGGCTTGGCGGAACGCCAGGAATGGTCGCCGGCTGCGGAGGCGTCTCCGGATCGGTCGGTGCAGGAGGGGCCGGTGTTGGGCTCGGGGCCGGATCC
>JBDSZL010000049.1:0-59825 GCA_039925145.1 Vicinamibacterales bacterium
ACAACGACGGGAACGCCCTCATCACCAGAGACGGTACGCGTGGCCTCCGCGTCGTACAAGCGGAATCTCACTCGCGAAGGTACTTACTCGCCGCTGGCGCGCCGTACCCCAAAACCGTTAAGCACCCCGTCACGACGATCGCGCACCAGGTCGGTTGGTTCACGGATATAATCCCCGCTCCGCGACAATCGTCAACGTGTACGTCAGGCCGTCGTGCCAGCGACCAGGGAGGCCGTGGTGAGCAAGAGAGCGTGGATCGGGAGCGTCACAATCATCGTGACGATGGGGGTCACGATGGGCGCGAGCCAGAATGCGCCGGCCCAGGGCGGCGGCGCTGGAGGCGGACGCCGCGGAGCGCCGCCTCCGGCGGGCACGCCGCCGACGAGACCGCAGGTCGCAAGCAATCCAGTCGTAGATACCGCGGCGCACGATCGAGGGCGGGCGCTCTGGTCACGCGAATGCATCAGCTGCCACGGCACTCAGGCCAGAGGGTCCGATACAGGTCCGAATATCATTCGGAGCCGGACCGCCAACTTCGATCGATCGGCCGCGACGGCGGGCAGCGTGCTCGGACCGTTCCTGAAGTCGGGCCACCCGACGCAGAGTGGTACGCCGAGTACCAGTTTCACACCGGGCGAAGTGGTGGACCTTGCCAATTTTCTGAGGCAGCGCGTGAACGACACGATGCGTTCATCGGCGACCTTCACCGCGGGAAATGTGCTCGTCGGGGATGCGGCAGCCGGTGAGGCGTACTTCAAAGGCGCTGGCAAGTGCGCGACCTGCCATACCGCGACGCGCAACCTCGCGGGCATTGCGACGCGCATCCCCGCGCCCGTCGACTTGCAACAACGCATGCTGTTCCCGAGCGGGGGCGGCCGCCGTGGTGCCCTGTCTGCCACGCCGAATCCAAATGCCATCACGGCGACGATCACTCCGGCCACCGGTCAGGCCGTGTCGGGAGTGCTGGTCGAACAAAGCGATTTCCATGTCACCCTGCGACTCGCCGACGGCAGCATCCGCGTCGTGCGCCGGGCGCCGGGTGTCAAAGTCGTGATTACCAATCCCCTGCAGGCGCATGTCGACATGCTCGATGTGGTCAGCGACAAGCAGATTCACGATCTCGTCGCGTACCTGGAGACAATGAAATGAAGCGGGTAGCAGTCCTTGTTGCGGTTGTTCTCCTTGGCGTCGCCGCCCTTGCACAGCAGCCGACGCTGACCAGTCAGCAGATTGCCAATCCATCACCATCGTCATGGCCCACTTACAACGGTGACTACTCCGGACGTCGCTTCAGTTCACTCGCGAAGATTACTGACAAGAACGTCAAGCACCTCAGCCTCGCATGGCTCTACGACATGGCGGGCGGGGGGGGCATCAAGGCCACGCCCCTGCAGGTGAACGGAGTGCTGTACGTCACCACTCCGGATAATGCCTATGCGGTCGAGGCCAGAACGGGCCGGGAACTCTGGCACTACACGTGGACGCGGAACCGCGGGGGTCTCCACATCGGCAATCGCGGCGCGGCAATTCTCGGTGATTCGCTGTACTTCCTGACACCCGACTGCAGCCTCGTGTCGCTGGACGTGAAGACCGGCCGCGAGCAGTGGTTCAAGGAAATCTGCTCGGTCGAACTCATGTACTACGGCTCGGTGGCGCCCGTCATCGTGAAGGACAAGATCATCGTCGGCGTCAGTGGCGACGATCTCGATCAGCCCGCCTATCTGGACGCGCGAAATCCACTGAATGGCGAGCAGATCTGGCGCTGGTATGTCACGCCGCAGAGCAAGGACGATCCGGGCATCGAGACGTGGCCTAATCTCGACATGGCGAAGAACGGCGGCGGCATGACCTGGCAGCCGGTGACCTACGATCCGCAACTCAACCTGATCTACGTGACCACCGGGAATCCTCAGCCGGTCGTCGCCTTCAAGAACCGCGAGGGCGCGAACCTGTTCACGGCCTCCATCGTGGCGCTCAACGCGGACACGGGGAAGATGGTGTGGTATTTCCAGGCCTCACCCCAGGACACGCACGACTGGGACGCGACACAGGCCGCCGTGCTGATTGACGGCACCATCAACGGCCAGCCGCGGAAACTGCTGGCGCAAGCGTCGAGGAACGGCAAGTTCTTCGTGCTCGATCGCACGAACGGCAAGGCCATCGTCTCCACCGAATACATCAAAACGAACTGGTCGCTCGGCGTCGATGAGAAGACCGGCCAGCCGATTCCGAATCCCGAAAAGCGGCCGCAGGTGGCGGGTGTGCTCGTTACGCCTGATCAGAGTGGCGCCACGAACTGGTTCGCGCCCAGCTTCAGTCCAGCGACCGGGCTCTTCTATGTCAATGCGAACAGGGCCTTCAGCGTCTGGTACATCTATGACCCCAGTGACAATCCGATGGGATGGGGTGGCACCGATCGCGGTGGATACGCCGAACAACCGCAGTTGAAAGCCATCGACTACCGCACTGGCCGGATTCGCTGGAGCATCCCGCGCTACGGCGGAAACTCGGGCTTGCTCAGCACCGCGGGTAACGTGCTGTTCGGATCGGGCGCGCAAGGTCTCGCGGCCTATAACGCAACGACCGGCGAGGCCCTCTGGAATTCGCGGGTCGGTGGTGTGACGAACGGCCCGATCACGTACGAACTCGATGGTTTGCAGTACGTCGTCGCTGGCGCCGGAGCGAGGATTGCCGCGTTCGTGTTGAACGAGTAGATCGGATGAGAGGCCTCATTATAGGACTCCGCACCTGATCGACGTACTTTCCTTCACACAAAAGCGAACTTTAGAAGATTTTACCAAACGAGGCAGACATTTTGCGCCAGTACCATCTACAATGCGCAGCTGTCGAACGGAACACTCAGTCCGGACCGCTCTTTGCCGAAGAACGCCGGCTTCGGCGTGGCCAGTCAGTTTCAGGCCCCTCGGAGCCTTCAGGCTCAGGTCCGGTTCTCCTTCTGACGCACGTCACACGTCGCAGGGGCGAGGCATGTCCTCGTCCCTGCGAACCCAGCTCCTTTTTCCTGAAGGTTCACTCATGCAGAAAGTCACGCGATTCTCGGCAGCTCTGATTGTCATTGGCCTCAGTACGATCGCCGTCCTCGCACAGCGGGGGCCGGCTCCGTCGGCCCAGGCACAACCCGCCCCAGCGCAAGGTGCTGGTCGCGGCGGCGGAGGAGGGGCGGCTGTGGTCTTCACTCCCGCTCAGTTGATGGCGTTGGGTGCGATCGCGGTGCCTCAGCCGCTGATTCAAGCCGTCACCGATGCCCGAAACGATCTTGCCCGGGCGAGTCTCACCCTGCCTGTGGACACGGCCGCGATTCGAGCCAAGACCGATGTTCTCGTCAAGGCGGAAACGGCGCTGGCCGTCGAGCGCGCCAGTCAGTTCGCTCGCGCTGGCGGGCCATCACTCGGCCTCACGCCGGAGCAGGTCGCGTCGATTGTCGCCGGTAACGGTCTGCCGAGAGGCGGGCTCTCATCGCCCGGGGGCACGCTCGCCGCTGACGACTACACGGGGTTCACCAAGATCTTCGACGGAAAGACCTTCACCGGCTGGAGCGGCGAAACGGACGGCTGGATCATCGGCGACGACGCTCTGC
The DNA here is from genome assembly GCA_039925145.1 of Vicinamibacterales bacterium. Lineage (GTDB taxonomy): Bacteria > Acidobacteriota > Vicinamibacteria > Vicinamibacterales > SCN-69-37 > JBDSZL01. The sequence continues at coordinate 3,599 of JBDSZL010000049.1, forward strand.
AGTTCAGCGTTCAGCGTCTCCCGGGGCAGCACCACGTTCATTTCATCGGTGTGGCCGGCGTCAGCCCGATCCTGAAGGATTTCGACTTCAAGGTTGAGATGCGGGTCGCCCAGCCGGGCAACTACAACGGAGGCATCCAGTATCGCAGCCGGCTGCTTAGCGCCGCCCACAGCGCGGACGGCAAGGCCCGAGCGATGTACGACCCGGCGACGATTGCTGATCCGCTCGGCAAGATGTTTCCTGCAAACATTACGACCCTCGCCGCTGCGACTCAGGCCGGCCTGGTCCCGGCCGGGGCTGGCAATCCGTGGCAGGTCAGCGGGTACCAGCTAGACATCACGCCTGGCTTCGGAGGCATCGGGTCTCTTTACGAGGGTCAGGGACGTGGCGTGATCGTCAACGGCGGTGAGTTCGTCCAGCTGTACCCCAACGGGCTCAAGTTCGTCATCGGCCGGGCCGCGGAGAACGCGCCACAGTACAACAAGCCGCAGGGCGAGTGGAACCAACTCGAAGTCATCGCCCGCGGCAACACGCTGGTGCATATGGTCAACGGTCACGTTGTTGCCATCGCGATAGACGATGATCCGGTCCGTCGAGCGTATCAGGGCATGCTCTCGCTGCAGTGCGAAGGCGGCGAGATCTGGTATCGGAACATCTACTTGAAACACCTGGAGCCCATCGTCAAATGAAAACCATGACTTCAAACAGATTCCTCCTCTCCGCGGCTGTTATCGGACTGGCGGTCTCGCTGCCGCCAGCGTTCGCACAGACTCCGGCCCCGCCGTCGGCGGCGGGACAGACTCCGGCCGGTGGAGGTGGCCGCGGGGGTGCGGGACGTGGCGGTGGTCTGCCCGACGCCACACCCGAGCAGACGCAGGCCCTCACGGACATGATGGAGGCCTTAGCCCCGCAGATCGCAGCCGCAACGACAGCTCGGGCTGAACTCGGCTCGGTGGCACTGTCGTCAGCGGGCCGTGGGGCGGGCATCAACGCGGCGGCGGAGAAACTCCGGACTGCGGAAATCGCACTGGCCACGGCGCGCGCGCAGGCGCTCCTGAAGCTCCAGAGCGGGCCGAACAAACTGACTCCCGAACAACTCAACGCGCTGATTGCGGCCGGCGGGAATCTGGGTGGCGGCCGGGGAGGCGCAGGTCGAGGCCGCGGCAATTGATACCGGCGCGAGTTGGTGTGAGAGTCGACATGAATTCGAAAGTGAAACGCCTGAGGTTGGGGGTTATCGCGGCCGCGATCGCAAGCAGTATCGCGACGGGGATCACCAGTCCCATCTTGTTCGGTCAACAGGGAACGCCCGCTCCCGCACTGGGAGGAAACCCGCCGGCCCCGCAGACTCCTGGCGCTGTCCAGGGACCGCCGCCTCCGGGTGGGGCCGGTGGCGTGGGCGCCGCGCCGGCACGCGGCGGCGGCGGTGGTCGGGCCGTTACTGTTGCGGATTGGCCGACCTACGGACATGACCCACAACGAACGAATTGGGCGTTCGAGGAAACGCGGATCAGTCCGGACTCGGTCGCACAAATGAAGCTCGAGTGGAAGACGAAGCTCGAAAGCGAGCCGTACAGCCTGTACAACCTCGTGCCGCCGATTGTCGCGAGTGGCATTTCCACCACCAAGGGGTCGAGGACGGTGGTGTATACCGTCGGCGTCACAGGAACGGTGTTCGCCGTCGATGCGGAAACCGGCGAACTGCTGTGGAGCCGAAAAATCGCCACTCGTGTGACGCCGGTTAACGGCGGCTTCCAAGGCGGCATGTTGTGCCCCAATGGGCCCACAGGATCGCCGGTCGCCGATAAGAGTACGAACACCTTGTATGTGATCGGGCAGAACGGGCAGCTGTACGGTCTCGATCTCGGCAGCGGCGACGTCCGGTACGGACCGGTCCAGTTCGTGGCCCCGTTCTCGAAGAATGGCAGCCTCAACCTCGTCCAAGGCACGGTCTACACGACGCTGGCGCAAGGGTGCGGCGAAGGGACGTCGGGTTTCTACGCAATCGACGTCCGCGATCGGCGAAACCCCGTCATTCGACAGGGATTGACTTCGGGCGGCACACCAGGCGGGCCCTGGGGCCGAGGCGGGGCCGTGATCGGCACCAACGGCCGCGCGTATGGCGGCACAGCCGATGGCGATTTCGATCCGCAGAACGGCGTGTACTCCAATGCCGTCGTGGCCGTTTCGACCGAAACGCTACACGTCATCGACTATCACCTCCCGGTCAACTGGCGGTACATCCGCGGCCGCGACCTGGATCTCGGTTCCACCAGCCCCGTCGTCTTCGGTTGGAAGAATCGATACCTTGTGGCACATGGGTCGAAAGAGAGCGTTATCTACCTCATGGACGCGGCCGATTTGGGGGGAGCCGATCATCAGACGGCGCTCTACGCCACTCCCCGACTCGGCAACGACGAGCAGGCCTGCTGCACCGGTCTGGGCATCTGGGGAGCATTGACGATGACCCGGGACGCGGAGGGGTCGACATATGTCCTCGCCCCAATGGGCGGTCCCCCTGCGAAGGCTGGGATCAAGTTTCCTCTCACCAATGGAGCGGTGACGCACGGCAGCGTCATGGCGTTGAAAGTCGTCGCGGACGCGAAGACGGGTGACCCGATGCTCGAGCCTCAGTGGATTTCTCGTGACCTCGACATGCCGGACGCCATCGTCAGTGCCAACGGCGTCATCTTCGCCCTTTCGAGCGGTTCCAATGAGTCGCAGCGAGGCGGGGATCAACTCCGCATGTCGACGAATCATCCGGCGACGCTGCACGCGTTGGACTTGAAGACGGGGCGCGAGCTGTGGAACAGTTGCAGCGCGATCGAGTCCTGGATGCACTTCAGCGGGCTCGCCGTGTCGAATGGCGCTGTGTTCGTCGGCGACCATGCGGGCAATCTGTACCGGTTTGGGGGAATTCAGGCCGCTGCCCGGGGTCGCGGCGCGGCCGCTCCCACGCCTGCACCGCCTGGCGCAGGCGCCGCGCCGGCCCCTGGTCGCGGACCCCTGGCCGTTGCCGGCCGGGGGGCTGCTGCTGGCCGTGGTGCCGCTGCTCCCGAGCCGACGGCGCCAACGTGGGCTGGCTGTGGGGGTCGTTGAACGTCGGTCAGGGTCCAGAGGAACGAAATGAAGCTGAAATTCGGCGTGAACGCGTGGGTCTGGACGTCGCCAGTTACGACCGCAGATCTAGAAAAGCTGGCGCCGCACGTGCGCACGCTTGGATTCGACTGGATTGAGATCCCGCTCGAACAAGTCTCGGATATCGATCCGGTACGGGTCGCACAGATCCTCGCGAGGGAGGAGTTGGGCGTCAGCGTCTGTGCGGCGATGGGGCCAGACCGTGACCTGATACATCCGGACCCGGCCGTTCGGGACACGGGGATGCAGTACATCCGAGACGCGGTCGACGTCGCGGCGGCGCTAGGGGCGACGTCCCTCGTTGGGCCAATGTACTCGTCGGTTGGCCGGGCGTGGCAACAGACGTCCGTCGAACGCCAGAGCGACGAGGCGCTCCTAGTCGAGCAGTACCGTTCGCTTTGCGAGCACGCGGCTCTCCGCAACGTCGTGCTGTGCATCGAGCCGCTCAACCGGTTCGAGACGAGTTTTCTGAACCTCACCGCGCAGGCCGTGGATATTGTCGACCGGGTCAACCATCCGCACTGCCAGATCATGATCGACACGTTCCACGCCAACATCGAAGAGAAATCGACTGCGGCGGCAATCCGGGCGGCGGGCCGCCGTCTTCACCACGTGCACGCGTGTGAGAACGATCGTGGTGCGCCGGGATCCGGCAATGTGGCATGGGGCGAGGTCGCGACCGCGTTGCGCGACATCGACTACGAGGGCGCGATCGTCATCGAGTCGTTCACGAACAAGGTCAAGAGCATCGCGCGCGCCGCCGCGATCTGGCGGCCGCTTGCTGCGACGCAGGACGATCTGGCGCGCGATGGCCTGACCTTCCTGCGCCAACTGATGGCGTGAGCCGTCGTGATTCGCGAGCCCGCTGAGGAGTCGACGGGCCCTCATGATTTCGAGGAGACACCATGACACTGGGCCGCCGTACGCTTGCATTGCTCGCACTCGTCTCGATCACGGTCATCAGCCGGGAGCTCGTCGCGGGCCCCCAGGCCGGACCGCCGGCCACTCAGTCGACCGGCTCCACGCCGCAAGCCGGCGGCGCTGTTCAAGGACGCGGGGGACGCGGCGGGGGCGGGCTCTACCCGCAGACGGAACCAGACGATGTCGCCGGCTTCGTGCCAATTTTTGATGGGCGCACACTGGACGGCTGGGATGGAGACCCGAGGTTCTGGCGCGTCGCTGACGGGGTGATCGTCGGCGAGAGTACGCCTGATCGCGTGGTCACGCTCAATAACTTTCTGATTTGGCGCGGCGGCATGGTCCGCGACTTCGAGCTCAAGGTCGATTTCCGGCTGAATGGAGCCAACAGCGGCGTCCAGTACCGAAGCATCGAGGTGCCGTCGATCGGCAAATGGGTGCTGAAGGGTTATCAGGCGGATATCGATTTCTCAGCGGGGTTCGTGGGCAATGTCCACGAGGAGCGAGGCCGCTCACCGGCGGGCGAGGGCCATGTCGTGCTCTCCCGGCGTGGCGAGATGACCCGGGTCACCGATGGACCGCACTACAAGGCGGTCGCGCGGATTGCGGATCCGACGTTGCTCCGCGGCGTCATGAACATCAACGGCTGGAACCAGTTTCACATCATTGCGCGCGGGCCGGTATTAATGCAGATCATGAACGGTCAGCTAATGGCTGTGGCGATCGACGAGGACGCCAAGCACGCGCCCACGGAGGGCTTGCTCGGTTTTCAGATGCACACGGGACCGCCGTTCAAGGTCGAGTATCGGAACGTGATGTTGCGAAAGATCTAGTTACGGTGCATCACCGGATACCCTGGCGAGCAGAAGGTGGAGGGGCCGTCGGGTGATCCCCGCCGGCCAGATCCACTCCGCCCGTGGGCCGCGCGCATGTTCCAGCTTCGCGATCCAGACGGATTCAAGCTCGGCGTGTCCACTCCGCTCGCGCGGTAGCGCCACGTCCTCTGTGCGCAGTTCAGCCTGGCCGGACCGTCCGATGTGAAGCAGAACGTTCGGCGAATGTGGCGGTGAGGGCGTGCTCCGCCAGGAGCACGGCTGCGGCCGGTTGTGTCGAACCGACTCCTTGGCGAATAATCCCCTCACCGATGAAGCTCCTGCTGCTTGCCCTGCTCGCAAGTGCCGCGTTGGCCGCGGCGCCAGGGGCGGTTGCCGGGACGCTCGACATCTACTGGATCGATGTCGAGGGTGGCGCCTCCACGTTCATCGTTACGCCGCGGGGCCAATCGGTGCTGATGGACGCCGGGTACGCCGGCCTCGACGACCGCGATGCCGTGCGGATCGAACACGTCGTGCGCGACGTCGCCGGCCTCGCGCGCATCGACTACGCGCTCACGTCGCACTTCCATGCCGATCATGTCGGCGCACTCGCTGCCGTCGCCAGACATATTCCCGTGGGCACGTTCATCGATCACGGCGAGAGCGTCGAGCGCGACACGCCCGGCGGGCGCGACATCTGGACGACGTATCTCGAGGTCACAGGGGCGCGCCGGCATGTCGTGGTCCCTGGCGAACATCTGACGCTGGCGGGCGTGGAGTTCGTCATCGTGGCCTCGAACGGCGAGGTGCTGAAGACACCGCTCGCTGGTGGCGGCCCGAACGGGCTGTGTGCGGCTTTCACACCACACCCGCCCGACGCCGGGGAGAATGCACGGAGCCTTGGCTACTTGCTGCGCGCCGGCTCGTTCGAGTTCCTCGATCTCGGTGACCTGTCATGGAACCTCCAGGGCCAGCTTGCGTGCCCGGCCAGTATGCTCGGCCACGTCGACCTCATGCAGGCGCCGCATCACGGTGTGCGCGACGATGTGGTGCCGCAGATGATTAGCGCGGTGGCGCCGAGCGTCGTCGTGATGAACAACGGTCCGGCGAAGGGCGCCGGCGCCGCGGGTGTCGAGCACGTGAAGCAGTCGCCGGGCCTGCAGGACTTCTGGTCGCTGCATCGGCTCATCGCGAACGACGCCATGCACAACGCGCCGGAGATGCTGACGGCGAATCTCGGCGAGACGGCCGATTGTCCGGGCCACTGGATTCGCGCCCGCGTCAACGGCGACGGAACCTTCACGGTCACCAATAGCCGCAATCAGTTCGCGAAGACCTATCGTGTGAAGTAGGCGGAGGCGCCGGTGGTTCGGACCTACGGACTTTCTCATCTCGCTCTGGCCGTCGCCGACCTCGATCGCTCGTCGCGGTTCTATCGCGACCTGTTCGGGATGGTCGAGGTCTACCGGCAGGCGACGTTCATCCAGCTTCAGACGCCCGGCACCCGCGACGTGCTGGTCCTTGAATTCGACGCCGCCGCCGCTGGGCGCGGCGGCGGCATGAGACACTTCGGGTTTCGGCTGATCGATCCGGGCGACCTCGAACTGGCGGCACGCGCCGTCGCGGATGCGGGCGGCACGGTGCGCGACAGCGGCGACTTCTGTCCCGGAGAGCCCTACTTGTTTGCGGCCGACCCGGATGGCTACGAGGTCGAGGTCTGGTTCGAGCTGCCGACGCCCTTTGATCCGGCGTAGCCCGCCGAAACGGCACCCCGTTCGCGCGTCGCGGGCCATCAACGTACAGCTTCAGCCGCACACGGAGCTGCACATGCTCGCACCATCGCGGCGTCGGGGGCCTTCTGCGTTCGCGTGTTGCGCGCCGTGGGATTCTCAATCGTGTCTCGGAACCGGATCTGCGTGCCTGGCAGAGGAATCGGGTCCTCGGAACTCGTCGGCTTTCGAGTCGATCGTCAGTCGCGGAGGGCGATGATGAGGCGAATCGCAGATTGTCTCAGGGAAAGTGGCGGGGTCGACGGGACTCGTGCCTGAGTGCGTGGCCGCAGGCCGCGCGCGAACGCCTGAGTTCGTCGTGAGCCTCGAGCCCCGAGTCCCGAGCCGTTTCTTGAATATGGCGGGGTCGACGGGACTCGTGCCCATTCCGGTCAGCTGGAAGCTGACCGGATGCGCCTGAGGACGTCGGCCCCGCATCGAACGAATGCTAATGAGTGAGATGGCGGGGTCGACGGGACTCGAACCCGCGACCTCTGGCGTGACAGGCCAGCGTTCTAACCAGCTGAACTACGACCCCGCAAAATTGACCGACGCGTGCTGTTCGACCCGGCTCGTCAGCTGTGCCGGCCTGGCGCTACTGGTCCTGCTCACGACCGAGCGGTCCAACCCACCGCGTACGAAGGCTGGTGGGCGGTACAGGGATCGAACCTGTGACAGTCGGCGTGTAAAGCCGATGCTCTACCGCTGAGCTAACCGCCCGACTGACAACACGCGATTATGGCATCGCAGCAAGCAGACGCGCAACCAGACCTCCTGAATCCCGCACCATCAAGGTAGGATCACGACAGATGCCACTGCGCTCAATCATCGGGCACGCGCCGCTCGTCGCCTTACTGCGGCAAGCCGTCGTCCGTCGTCGCGTGCCGCAGAGCCTGCTGTTCGCGGGTCCCGAGGGCGTGGGCAAACGCGCGGTGGCGATGGCGCTGGCTCAAGCGGTGAACTGTCCGCAGCAAACCGACGGCGACGCATGCGGCGCCTGCTCGACCTGTCTCCGCATCGCCCGCGGCCACTTTTCCGACGTGACGGTGATCGACAAGGGCGACGATGCGACAATCAAGATTGAGAAGGTGCGCGAACGACTGCTGCAGCAGGTCGGCTACCGGCCGTTCGAAGGCGCGCGCCGCATCTTCATCCTGGACCCGGCCGACGAGCTCACCACCCAGGCGCAGGACGCCCTGCTGAAGACGCTCGAAGAGCCGCCACCGTCCGCGATTCTGATGCTGATCAGCGCATGGCCCGACACGCTGGCGCCGACCATCCAGTCGCGTTGCCGCAAACTCCGCTTCGGTCTGCTCGGCGAAGCCGATGTCGCGCGCGTGCTCGTCGAGCGCGCGGGCGTGGCGCCGGCCGCCGCCAGGCCGCTGGCCGCGGCATCGGGTGGGAGCGTGGCTCGGGCGCTCGCCGATGAACGTGGCGACTCGTCCGAGGATCGCGATGCGGCGCTCGGCTTGCTCACCGCCGCCCGTGCGGGCGGAGTGGGCGACCGGCTTCGGGCCGCCGCGACGCTGACCCAGCACGGGTCCAAACGTCGCGACCGCGAGGCGCTGGGGGCCCGGCTCGCGGCCACCTCCTCCCTCATTCGCGACCTCGGCACGCTCGCGGCCGGCAGTACTGTCGCGCTCGCGAATCCAGATGTCGAAGATGCGCTCATCGGTCTGAGATCGTCGTTCGATCTGCATCGCGTCAGCGAGGCGTTCGCGCTGGTCGGTCGCGCCGAAGCGGCCCTGGGACGAAACGCGAGCCCCAAGATTGTCGCCGACTGGCTGGCGGTGTCTCTGTGATCGACGCACCGGGCCTTCCGCTCATCGCCGTCACCGTAGGGGATCCGTCAGGCATCGGGCCGGAGATCGCGCTCAAGGCGATTCGCGATCCGCGTGTGGTGGAAGTGTGCCGGCCGAAACTGTACGGCGTTTATGAGCCAGAGGCGCTGTCTGCCTTTGCGTGTGGGCAAGTGAACGCGGCGTCGGGACAGGCCGCCTACGACGCCATCGTCGAAGCGACCGGTGACGCGCTCGCCTCGCGTGTGGATGCGATCGTCACGGCCCCGATCAACAAAGCGGCGTTCGCGGCCGCCGGTCTCACCTGGCGGGGCCACACGGATCTGCTTGGCCATCTCTGCCAGACACCCGACGTCGCGATGATGTTCTGGTCCGAACGTCTACGCGTCGTGCTCGCGACCGTGCACATCCCGCTGTCCCAAGTCCCGACGGCGCTCACCGCAGAGGTTCTGCTGAAGGTCATCGACCTCACCGCCTCATCGCTGCCCGGCTTCGGCGTCGAGTCTCCCAGGATCGGCGTGGCGGGTCTCAATCCCCACGCCGGCGAAGACGGCTTGCTCGGGAAGGAAGAAGAAATCGTGATGGCGCCCGCCATAGCGCAGGCCCGTGAGAAGGGCATTGCCGTGTCAGGTCCGTTTCCGGCAGACACGCTGTTCGTGCGCGCGGTCCGCGGCGAGTTCGATGTCGTCGTCGCCGCCTATCACGACCAGGGCCTGGTGCCGGTCAAGCTGCTGGCCTTCGGCCGTTCGGTCAACGTCACGCTGGGCCTGCCAATCGTCCGCACGTCGGTGGATCACGGCACGGCGTTCGACATCGCGCGCAAGGACGTGGCCGACGAGGGCAGCCTGGTCGAAGCCATTCTGCTTGCCGTGAAGCTTTCCAGCGCTCGGAAGCTCGCGGCCGAGCGGCGCGCGTAGCGTTCGCACGTCGCCCGTACGTTGCGATCACTCCGCCGGGGCAGCCACCTCGGTAATGCCGCGGGGCCGACGCATCACATCTCAGTGGCGTGCCGCTCGGTGGGCGCCTGCCGCCACCGGGTCCGCTCCCCTCCGCAAGCCAGCCGGCGACCGGCGCCTTGCTTCCTGGCGGCTGCCTCCAGACTGTGTCTCGTGCTATCGTTTTGGGCCGATGGCGAAGAAGCGCGCACTTATCACGGGAATCACAGGGCAAGACGGGTCATACCTCGCGGAGCTGCTCCTGGAGCAGGGCTACGAGGTCTTCGGGCTGACACGACGCCTCTCGGCTGAAAACTACTGGCGCATCGACCACCTGCGCGACAAAGTGACACTGCTGGCGGGAGACCTCCTCGATCAGTTGTCGCTCATCCGCGTCCTCGAGCACGTCAAGCCGCAGGAGCTTTACAACCTCGCGGCCATGTCGTTCGTGCCTGCGTCCTGGGATCAGCCGCTGCTCACCGGGGAGTTCAATTCCCAGGGCGTCACGCGCGTCCTCGAGGCGGTGCGCGTCGTGGACCCCACCATCAGAATCTATCAGGCCTCGTCGTCGGAAATGTACGGCAAGGTGCGCGAAGTGCCGCAGCGCGAGACGACGCCCTTCTACCCGCGCAGTCCGTACGGAGTGTCGAAGGTCTTCGCCCATTACATCACCGTGAACTACCGCGAGAGCTACGGGCTGTTCGCCGTTTCGGGCATTCTGTTCAACCACGAGTCGCCACGTCGCGGGCTCGAGTTCGTCACGCGCAAGGTGACCGACGGCGTGGCCCGCATCAAGCTCGGCCTGGCGACCGAACTGCGGCTGGGGAACCTGGATGCGCATCGTGACTGGGGATTCGCAGGCGACTACGTCCGGGCGATGTGGAAGATGCTCCAGCAGGATCAGCCCGACGACTACGTCATCGCCACTGGCGAAGCGCACTCGGTGCAGGAGTTGGTTGAAATCGCGTTCAGTCACGCCGGCCTGGCGTGGCGCGACTACGTCAAGCTCGATCCCGCGTTTCTGCGGCCGGCCGAAGTCGACCATCTGATTGGCGACTCCACAAAGGCGCGCGCCACACTGAACTGGGAGCCGAGCGTCACGTTCGAGGGGCTGGTCCGGATGATGGTCGACGCGGACGTCGCCCGGCATTCGACGGGCGCACCGAAGTACGTCCTGGGCTGAGGGCGCCACACCCGCCGACGCCCGCGTGCGGGGCCTATGCGGCCGCGGCGAGTGAAGGGCGCCGGCCCATCCGCGACATCGGCACGGTGACGGCCAGGTAGAGCGCGGCCGCCGTCCAGAAGTTCGCGTCGATCGTGATCCAGATCGACAGTGCCACGGCAATGATCGACGCCAGCACGCCGAACGCGCCGTTCACACCCCACCCCCACGCGACCATGGCTGGCGCGCCCTGCGTCAGCCGCACGCCAAATGGAAAGCACATGCCGAGCCCGAGCGACAGCGGCGCGGCGAAGAGCAGCACCACGGCCGTGCGCGCCGGCAACCCGGCGGTGATGGTGGCGGCCAGCACACCGGGCAACACGAGCGCCGTCACGAGCAGCAGCGCGGCAATGGCGACGGGCACCATCAGCATGGCGCGCCGTGAGAGCACGCGTGCGGACACGAGGCTGCCCAGGCCGGTGAACAGCAGCATCGAGAAGAGCACGATGGCCAGCGTGTAGGTGGGATGGCCGAGATACACGGAGAAGCGCTGCAGCAGGCCAATCTGGATCAGCATGTAGGCAAAGCCAATCGCCGCGAAGTAGGCCATCGTTGTGACGAACTCGCCTATGGGCAGCGGAGGGCGTCCCGCTTTGATGAGCGGCCAGACGACGATTAGGATGACCAGCAGCGTGGTGACGCCCAGCAGCACGAGGAGCATCAGCGTGGCGCGCAGGTTGCCGCCGAGCGTGCCGCCCCGCGGCAGGCTGCTGGCCCAGATCGCACGCGGCTTCAGCATGTTGAAGTAATAGGGGCGCGCATCGGTGGGCGGGCTGTAGTCGAACAGCGGGTCGGCGATGGCCGCCTGCAGCTCGGGCCGAGTGCGGCTTGCGGCGATTCTCGCGAGCAGACCGGTGGTGGCACCGGTCCACGGCGACGCGAGCACGTGAAACTCGCGGCTGTCAACGACCGGCATCAGTCGGCTGCGGTCGGCTTCCGTGAACGGCGCGTTCGAGAGCATCAGCGTGGCGACGCGCTCCCGCGAGACGAGCAGCAGATGGTCCTGCGGGTTTTCGACGTGGCGATCGATCAGCGTCGCCACCCCGAGCGACAGCAGACGGCTGGTTTCCGAGACGTTGCTCGGGTCGAACCAGCGCGACACGCTCAGCACACCCCCCGGTTTCAGCCGCTCGAGGAAGACGCGCCATGCGTCGAGCGTGTACAGCCCGTTCTCGGACAGGCTGAACGCGCCGGCCCCCGTGGAGGCCCAGGTGTCGACGAGCGACATCTGAATCACGTCGAAGCGCTTGTCTGTCCGGGTCAGCTGCGCGCGGCCGTCGTCATGCACCAGCGTCACTTGCGGCTGCGTGGCAATTCGGGCGAAGTCGCGATGGCTGCCGGTGAGGAGGTTGATCATGATCTGATTCACGTCGACGCCGAGGATGGATGTGTTCCGTCCCCACAGCGCCGCGAGGATGTCGCGACCGCCACCAACGCCGATCACCGCGACGTCTCCGCGGCGGAGGAAGTAGGGGAGCGTCGTCACGTCGTAGCTGACCCATTCGAGTGACTCGGGGCGGCCGTCCCACTCCGTAATGGGGGTGCCTGCTTCACCATCGATCACGAGCCATGCGAGCTTGGTCCTGAACCGATCGCCTCCCACCCCAGGACCCCACAGAAATGGCTTCTGCTCACCCGGTCCCTGGACGAGCACGTACGAGTGGCTGTTCCACGCGGTGATGACGTTCAGCTTGTTGGTCAGCCAGAGCTGCTGATTCTTCGGATACAGCACTTCGATGAATGGGTGCGCGCTGCTGTTGACCACCGAGACCGTGGCAAGCGCGACCAGCAGCACGGCGCTCTGCAGCCGTCCGGGCACGCGCGCGTGGCGGGCCAGGCAGAATGCCGACGCGGCGGCGGCGGCGCCGGCCATGAGGATCGCCGAGCTGATATTGGACAGCTCGAGCAGCGGAATGACCAGCACGCAGCCGAGCGCCGCGCCGACGAGGTCGAGGGCATAGAGCCGGCCGATCCGGCCGCCGCAGCGCGTCAGCGCTGCCGTGACCAGCACCCCGGAGAGCGCGAATGGCACCGCAAGCACCAGGGTCGCGACACAGACGGACAGCACTTCCATCACCGACACGCTGCTCAGCGGCAGAAACGGGATGGCGAGCGTGGCCAGGTGTGATGCCGGAATGGAGGCGGCGAACCAGAACGCGACGCGGGCCACCGTCACCGGCGCACGGTCGGTCGAGAAGAGCGCCGGATGCAGGAAGACGAACACCGCGCCTGCGGCCATCCCAAGCATGGCCAGCGAGACGGCGAAGAACGACAGATGGTACCAGGTGAGCACCGACAGCAATCGCGCGTCGAGCGTCTCGAGCAGCAGTGTCGCGAGCGTCGCAAGAAAGAGTCCCGATCCGAGCCAGCGTGAAGTCACGGCAGCGATTCTATGGCATGGCGGAACGCGCGGTGGCGTGCCGGCGCGCCGTGGCGCTCATGACAGCCGCGGGCCGGTGCGCTAAGCTACCTTCATCATGATCGAGCCGCTGGTTATCGCGGGACGCCCGTTTCACTCGCGCCTGATCGTGGGCACGGGCAAGTATCCATCGCACGAGGTCATGCAGGCGGCCCACGTGGCGTCGGGCACCGAGATCGTCACTGTGGCGATTCGCCGCGTCGATCTGTCGGCCACCGGGTCGGCCTCGCTCCTCTCCTGGATCGACACGTCGCGAATCTTCCTGCTGCCGAACACCGCCGGATGCTACACGGCCGCCGATGCCGTGCGCACGGCGAGGCTGGCGCGCGAGGCCGGGTTCTCCAACTGGATCAAGCTCGAAGTGATCGGCGACGAACGCACGCTGTTTCCCGACAACGAGGCCCTGCTCGAGGCGACCCGTCAGCTCGTCAAGGAAGGCTTCGTGGTGCTGCCCTACACGAACGACGATCCGATCGCGTGTCGCAAGCTCGCCGATGCCGGAGCCGCGGCGGTGATGCCGTTGGGCGCGCCCATCGGGTCGGGACTCGGTCTGCAGAATCCCAACAACCTCTGGATCATCAAGGAACAGGCCACCGTGCCGGTCATCGTCGACGCGGGCGTCGGCACGGCGTCGGATGCGGCGGTGGCGATGGAGCTTGGCGCTGACGCCGTGCTGATGAACACAGCGATCGCCGGCGCGGGCGATCCCGTGCTGATGGCAACGGCCATGCGGCACGCGGTCGAGGCCGGCCGCCTGGCCTTTCTCGCCGGCCGCATCGCGCGCAAACGGTACGCCGCGGCCAGCAGCCCCACCGAGGGGCTGATCACGGCATCGGCGACGAGGTAACGTGAGACGGCGCGCGGCCGAGGAGCAGCCGTGACCGAGCGGCTCGAGGACCTGCTCGCGCGCGTGGAGCGAGAGCGTGAAGACGCCGACACGCTCTACAACACCGCCTTGACGGCGCTCGATCGCGCCTGCAGCTCGATGCCCGAGCTGCCGCATCCGCCCCCGCCGTACGACGCGCAGCAGCTGGCGGCCGCCAACGCCAGTTGGGACATCCTGCCCGACGGCGCGCCGGCCATCGATCGGAGCCTCAAGGGTCGCTTGCGCGGCCTCGTCTGGCGGCTGGTGGGACCGGCGTTCGAACGCCAGCGACACTTCAATGCGGCGCTCGTCGATCACCTCAACCGCAACGTCACGGCGCACCAGGAGACGCAGAAAGCCATCACCAGCACCCTCGAACTGCTGGCTGGCGAGCTCGGCGCCCGCGTGCGCTTCCAGTCGCACCTCATTCAGTTTCTGCAACGCATCACGCTGTATGTCGACACGCGCGATCGCGCGTCGGCCGGATCGAGCCTCGTGCTCAACGCCGGCCTGAGCGCTGTGACCGACGAGTGGATGAAACGATGGGAGTCGCTCGGCGCGCGCGATGCCCGGCTGTCGAGCCGCGTCGAGTCGGTCTCCGAGGCGCTGACCGATTTGCGTTCGACGGCAGCGCTCGCGCAGCAAACAAGCCTGTCCCTCAAGCGGGAGGTCGAACGCGTGCTGGCCTTGCCTGCGCCACCGGCGGGTCACACCGACGCCCCAGCCGACACCACGGCGGCAGTTCCAGCAGACCTGGATGCATTCCGCTATCTCGGCTTCGAGAACGCATTTCGCGGGACCCCTGACGAGATCGGCCTCCGGCTGGCGAGCTACGTGCCCATATTCGAGGGCCTCCAGGACGTACTCGACATCGGCTGCGGGCGCGGCGAGTTCCTGGATTTGATGCGGCAACACGGCGTGCGCGGCCGGGGCGTGGATCTCAATCAGGCCATGGTGGAGGAGGCGCGTGCCCGTGGCCTCGATGCCACGCAGGGCGACGCCCTCCAGTATCTCAGCGGCCTGCCTGACGCGACACTCGGCGGAGTGTTTGCGTCGCAAGTGGTCGAGCATCTCCAGCCCGAGTACCTCGCGAAGCTGCTCGAGACGGCCGGCCACAAGACGCGCCCCGGCGGCATCATCGTCCTCGAGACCATCAACCCGACGTGCTGGGTGGCGTTCTTCGAGAGTTTCATCCGCGACCTGACCCACGTGCGCCCCCTGCATCCCGACACACTTCAATTTCTGCTCCGAGCGACGGGGTGGAGCGACGTCCGGATTGAGCTCCAGTCGCCCGTGCCCGCCGCGGCTCGCCTGCAGGAAATCACCGCCGCCATGCAGTCGCCAGAAGTGGCCGAAGTCGTGGACGTGGTCAATCAGAATGTCCAGCTGCTGAACGGCCGGCTGTTCGGATACCAGGATTACGCGGTCATCGGCCGCAGGTAGCCGCGGGCGCCTCGGTCCGCGCACTACAATTGGCAAGCTGCCTCCATGGCCAAAGACACCGAACAGCATCTGGTGACCGACAACCGCAAAGCGGGGTTCGACTACACCTTTCTGGAGACCTTCGAGGCCGGGCTGTCGCTGCTGGGCTCCGAGGTGAAAGCGATTCGCGAAGGCCAAGTGAATCTGCGCGACAGCTACTGTCGACTCGAAGGCGGCGAAGCCTATCTGCTCGGCGCCCACATCGGTCAGTACTCGCACGACAGCTACGCTGGTCACGATGCCACCCGCCGCCGCAAGCTCCTGCTGAAGCGCGCAGAGCTCAACAAGCTGCTGGGAAAGACGACCGAGCGCGGACTGACGATCGTGCCCGTGCGCATGTATTTCAAGGGCAACCGGGTGAAGGTGGCCATTGCGCTGGCCAAGGGCAAGAAGGCGTTCGACAAGCGCGAGACCATCCGCCGGCGCGAAGTCGATCGCGAGACCCGCGCGGCCGTCAAGACACGGCTGCGATGATTGCTCCTGAGAGCCTCGTCAAAGCTGCGGGACCGGACACACACGAGCCGCGGCGCCCAGCGCTTCTTATATAATCGCCCGGATGAAACGACCTATTTGGCTTGTGGCAGGGGCGGTCATCGCCGTCCTGGTGGTGTGGCTGGCGCTCCGATCGGGAGGAGGCGAGCATCTCGTCGCTGACCTGATCGAGCAGTTTCCGTCCGCCAAGGACAAGCGGCCGTCGGCAGATGTCTTCTCGGTCGTCGACGCCTCACTCGGCGGCGAACACAAGAAGGCCATCCTGGTGAAAGACCCCAGCCGGATCGTGTATTCGGTGACGGTTCCCGAGAACGCGCAGTTGAAGGTCAGCATCGGATTGCTCGAACAGGGCTGGACAACTCCTGGGGACGGCGTGCTGTTCCGGATTCTCGTGGGAACCGCGAACGCGGCTCCCGAGGAAATTCTGAACCAGCCGGTCGATCCCTTCGGCAATCCCCAGGATCGCAACTGGCACGACCTCACGCTCGATCTCTCCGAGTATGCCGGCGAGACGATCGACCTGCTGTTCAACACGAACGCGAGCCTTCCGTCCCGTCCACCCCGCGACGATCGGGCTGGGGACCTTGCCGTGTGGGGGGCGCCTCGCGTCGTGACGAGGTAGACCGTCACATGGCGCCATCCGCTCCGACGGCGCTGGCCGTGCCGCTCCTCGATCTCGAGGCGCAGTATCGCCCGTTGCGCGACGAGATCCTGGCGGCGCTCACGCGGGTCGCCGACAGTCAGCGCTTCATTCTCGGACCTGAGGTCGAGGCGCTCGAGCGCGAGCTCGCAGCCACCCTCCGGGTGGAATACGCGGTCGGTGTCTCGTCGGGCACCGACGCGCTCATCGCCGCGCTGATGGCGCTCGGCATCGGTGCCGGCGACGAAGTCATCACGACGACGTACTCGTTTTTCGCCACGGCCGGTGCGGTGGCGCGGGTCGGCGCCACTCCGGTGTTCGTGGATATCGATCCGGTGACGTTCGCACTGGATCCGGCAGCCGTCGAGCGGGCCGTCTCGCCGCGCACGCGCGCGATCATGCCGGTCCACCTGTTCGGGTTGCCAGCCGACCTCGACCCGCTCCGCCAGACCGCCGCTCGCATCGGCGTCCCCCTCATCGAAGATGCGGCCCAGGCCATCGGCGCCTGTTATCAGGGCCAGCCCGTCGGCGGCATCGGCACGGTGGGCTGCTTCTCGTTCTTTCCCTCGAAGAATCTCGGAGGCTTCGGCGACGGCGGCCTGGTCACCACGAACGACCCGCGCCTGGCAGCCGAGATCAGACTGCTGCGCAACCACGGGATGGAGCCGAAATACCTGCACGCGCGCATTGGCGGCAACTTCAGGCTCGACGCGCTGCAGGCGGCGGTGCTGCGTGTGAAGGCGCCACATCTGGCCGCCTGGTCCCAGGCCCGGCACCGCAATGCGGAACGGTATCGCGCCCTCGTCGCCGAGTACGGCATCGACGGGCGACTGCAGCTGCCGGTCGAACCGGCCGGGCTGACGCACATCTATAACCAGTTCGTCGTACGCACCGCCAGCCGTGATGCGTTGCGTGAGCACCTGACCGCTGCAGGAATCGGTACGGAGATTTATTACCCCGTGCCGTTTCACCGCCAGGCCTGCTTTGCGCACCTGAGCGCCTCGTCTGGCAGCTTTCCAATCGCCGATCGAGCGGCAGCCAGCTCGCTCGCCCTACCCATCTACAGCGAGTTGTCCGCGGCGCAGCAGCGACACGTCATCGCGAGCATCGCCTCGTTCATGGAGCGCCACCCGTGAAGTTGCTGGTGCTGGTCGTCGGTGCGACAGGGCAGCTCGGCCAGGTCATGGCCGACCGCCTCCGGGCCCAGCACGAGGTCGCGGCGCTCGGCCGGTCCGAGCTCGACGTCACCAGCGCAGACGCGGTGCGCGAGATGATTTTCGACATTTACCCCGACGTCATCGTGAACTGCTCTGCGTACACCGATGTGGATGGAGCCGAACGCGATCCGCTGCAGGCACTGGCCGTCAACAGCTGGGGCCCTCGGTTGCTCGCGCGCGCGGCACGGGACATCGAGGCGACGCTCGTGCACTACAGCACCGACTTCGTGTTCGACGGCACCACCGACACGCCGTACGGCGAGGACGATGCGCCAAATCCGCGAGGGTCGTACGCGATGTCGAAACTGCTCGGCGAGTGGTTCGTGGCCGAGTCGCCGCGCCATTACGTGCTGCGTGTCGAGAGTCTGTTTGGCGGCCGTCATGCGCGCAGCAGCATCGATTTCATGCTGTCCCGGCTGCGCGCGGGCACGCCGGTCCGCGCCTTTGTCGACCGCACCGTATCGCCGAGCTACGTCGAAGACGTCGTCGAAGCGACCTGTGCTCTCGTGGAACGCCAGGCGCCGTACGGCCTCTACCATTGCGTCAACAGCGGCTGGACGAACTGGACGGGGGTGGCGCGCGAGCTGGCGCGGCTCATCGGCAAGCCCGCAGCCACCATCGAGGAGATCAAGATGGCCGACGCCGGCCTGGTGGCGACCAGGCCGCAGTTTGCGGCCCTCACCAACGCGAAACTGGCTGCGGCCGGCATCACCCTGCCGACGTGGCAGGATGCGCTCGCCCGCTATGTAAATGGCGGCACTGCGGCTGCTGGGTAACCGGCGGCCCGAGGGTGCCGTCGGGCAGGGCGGGCCTGCCCGCCCGCTAGCGCACGATGGTCGGGGGCCACGCTGAGCCGGCCTCAACCTCCGCCGACGAATGCGACAATTTCAACTTCGCCACCCTCGTTGATCATGGTGTCGCCGTACCGGGCGCGCCTGATGACAACCCGGTCGTACTCCACCGCCACCATCCGCCCGTCGATGCCCAGGCGGTCGAGCAGCGCCTGGATGGAGAGTGGATCTGGCAGATCGGTCGGATCGCCGTTCAGCGTTATGTGCATGGTGTCTCGCCAAAGGGCGCGAGCAACTCCCGCGCGTGATCCAGGGGGTCGGTCGCGAACGGCGCCGGAAGGACGTCGGGGCCCGCCAGCGCCGCGGCGCGTGTGAGGACCCGTTCGTAATCGTCCATCATTCGTGCCGGAGAGTGATGCTGCTCCCAGTACGTTCGACCCGCGATGCCAAGGCTGGCGCGCAGATCCTCGTCGGTGGCCAGGCGGTCCATCGCCAGTCTCAGCGAGTGCTCCTCGTCGAGTAGATCGATCGCGATGGTCACAGGGCGGCGACGGCTTTCAGGATCGAGCGGCATCCAGGTTCGCGGATCGAACGCGGGTACGTGCGCCTGATGCTCGAGCGCTGTGGTCACCGTGGGCCGGGCGGCGGCCAGGGCGCGCAGCCAGGGGCCTGACGACTCGATGGCGGTTGGCCATCGCAGGTTGAGGCTCACATCGGCGGCGACGATCGCGCTGGCGAACTCGGCGTCGGTGAGATCGTCGGCGACCATCACGCGGTCGTGCACACCCAGATCGCGCGCCAGCTCGTGGATGTCCACGGATGCGTCGCGCGCGCCCGCCAGCAGCAGCCGCACGAAAGGCCGGCGCGGCGCCAAGCAAGCGAACGCGCGCAGGATCTGCGCAATCCGCTTCTCGGCCGTCAGCGCGCCGAACACGCCAAACAGCATGTCACCAGGCGCCACGCCGAGCGCCGACCGCGATGCCGCACGTTCTGCGGCCGTCACTGGCTCCGGGCGTCCGTGTCCGAGCGCGATGTAATCGATCGCTCGATCCGGAAACTCCATTTGCAGGGCCGCCACGCTGCCCTCGGTGTGCGTGGCAACGCACCGTGAGGACTCGGCGATCCGCCGCAGCATGGGCCAGAGGTAGTAGTAGGAGCCGCTGAACCCGCGGACCGCCAGTTCGGCGGCCGCGGGACTGACGTGAGGGTGATTCCAGGCAAACTCGGATCGGTAATCTGAGAGATGGCCGCCGGCCAGCAGTGCGTGACCGCGGGCGTGATGCAGACGCGTCTCGTGCAGCACCGCCAGGCCGGGCCAGCGAAACAGATACGGCCACACGAAATCATGCAGGTGCGAATTGCCGATCTGATAGACCGCCAGGTCGTACTGGCCGCGGCCGGCGCGCCATACGAAGTCATGCGCGGTCTGCAGCCGCCATTCGCCCGGCGGCGCGGGACTGTCCGGGACGGGCAGCACGGCGACGCGTCGCTCGTCGACGAACACGTCCACGCCATGCCCACGGCTCGTCAGGGCTGCGACCACCTCTGCGGAGTAGGTCGCGATGCCACTCGATTGCGGTGGCCACGGGCTGAACCACGCGATGCGCACCCAGGCAGTGTAGCCTGCACCGGGGCGCGCGATGGCAGTGACGTTCGACACCATACGCGCATGCCTCGGTTTGACTTGGCTCTGCCCGGTTCGTTAGCATCTGAGATTGATCGACGGGCGCACAAGCTCGCCTGTCGTGCTGCCTCTGTCCCGACCGACTCTTGCCCGGAGCCGGCCTGGACCTTCCCGGGAGAACTCACGGTCGATGGAAGGTTTTCTACCCATCATCATCATGCTCGGCCTTGGGGCCGGGTTTGCTGGCGGCTCGGTTCTTCTCTCCCAATTTCTTGGACCGCGGAAGCCCACGCCCGAAAAGATGGCGCCGTACGAGTGCGGGATGCCGGCGGTGGGGGATGCGCGCGAGCGCCAGTCGGTGAAGTTCTATCTCGTGGCGATGATCTTTCTGCTGTTCGACATCGAGGTGGCCTTTCTCTATCCGTGGGCCGTCGCGTTTCGGGAACTGGGCATCGTGGCCTACTGGCAGATTGTGACGTTCTTCGCGTTGCTGGTCGTCGGCTACATCTACGTCTGGCGCAAGGGCATTTTCGACTGGAGCGGAGAGCGGCAGCGGTAATCCGGCTGTCATGCGGCGGGTGGCCCACCGGCACCTGCACTGGGCTGGCATCCGGCAGGCGCCGGCACTGTTAGCGAGTAAGATTCGTGGTGGCGGGCGTCGCCCGTCGGCCTTTTGCACTCAGCAACCCTGCACATGTCTGATCATCAAATTCCTATCCTGACCACCAAGGTCGAATGGGTCGTCCAGTGGGCGCGCCGATCCGCCATCTGGCCGGTCACGTTCGGCCTGGCGTGCTGCGCCATCGAGATGATGGCCATGAGCTGCGGCCGGTACGACATCGCGCGTTTCGGCGCGGAGGTCTTTCGCGGATCGCCGCGCCAGTCGGATCTGATGATTGTGGCGGGTCGCCTGTCACGCAAGATGGCGCCGGTGCTGCGCCGCATCTACGACCAGATGCCCGAGCCCAAGTGGGTCATCTCCATGGGAGCCTGCGCGAGCTGCGGTGGCGTGTTCGACAACTACGCCATCGTGCAGGGCGTCGACCAGATTGTGCCGATCGACGTGTACGTGCCCGGTTGTCCGCCACGTCCCGAGTCGCTCATCTACGGCATCGTCCAGCTCCAGCGCAAGATCCAGCAGCAGCGGATGAGTGCCTGATCCGCCGGTGACCATGGACGACACTTCCGCCATCCTCGATCGACTCCGGCAGTTGGTGCCCGGCGCCTCACTCGACGTGGCGTCGTCGACCGACATGCCCACGCTCACGCTCGATCGCGACCACCTGATCGACGTGCTGCGCGTGCTCAGGGACGACCCGGCGCTGCAGTTCGCCTTTCTCGTGGACGTGACGGCCGTTGATTACCTGCCGGCCGAACCGCGATTCGAGCTGGTCTACCATCTGGCCTGTCTGGGAGCGGCTTATGCCACGGGACCGGCCGCCCCGGCGCGCCGGCTGCGACTGAAGGTGCGGCTGCCGGCCGGGGAACCGCGCATCGCGAGCGTCACGCCGGTCTATCCGACCGCCGGATGGCCCGAGCGCGAAGTCTTCGACCTGTTCGGGATTCACTTCGAGGGGCACGCCGACCTGCGTCGCATTCTGATGCCGGACGACTGGGAAGGTTATCCGCTGCGGAAAGACTACCCGGTCCAGATCCGCAAGACGGCGCAGTCCTGGTCGCCTCTGCAGCTGACCGCCGAAGAATTCGCGCAGAACATCCGCGGGGAGCACGATCGGGCCGTGGCCGACGCCGAAACGCAGCTGAGGAAGCCGCGTGACTGACGCCGAACTGGTGCGGCACGTGTGCCACGAGACGGCAGCGCTGCACGAGCGGGTGGCGATCGAGCGGGCTGACGTCATCGTGCAGGCCGCGCACGTGGTGCGCGATGCGCTGGTTGGCGGCCGCAAGGTTCTTGTGTTCGGCAACGGTGGGAGTGCGGCCGACGCGCAGCACTTTGCCGCGGAGCTGGTCGGACAGTTCGGGCGCACGTTGGGTCGACGGGCGCTGCCGGTCATTGCCCTGACCGCCGATCTCGCGGTGGTTTCGGCCGTGGCCAACGATTTTGGGTTCGCCGCGATTTTTGCGAGGCAGATCGACGCGCTCGGCGTGGCAGGCGACGTGGCGCTGGCGATCACCACCAGCGGGTCGTCGGCCAACGTGAACGAGGGCCTGCGCTGGGCGCTGGATCGCTCGCTGACGACAGTGGCGCTGACCGGCGCTGACGGCGGGCAGAGCGGCCAGTTGGCTGACGTGCACGTGAACGTGCCCGACGCCAACCCGCAGCGAGTCCAGGAGGTGCAGCAGACGGTGCTGCATCTGATTTGTGAACTGGTCGAACGGGGACTCTCATCCGTGTCCGTTCCCGATCGCGTGTGAGTATCGAGTTTTGCGTCGGCCATCGGCCGCAGTGTGAGCAGCATGCCTGAACTTCGAACCGAGACGATGACCGTCAACATGGGGCCCCAGCACCCGAGCACGCACGGCGTGCTGCGTCTGGTGCTCGAGCTCGACGGTGAGTCGCTCCGGGCCGCGGAGCCGACGATCGGATTTCTGCATACCGGCATCGAGAAGACGGCCGAACAGAAGAAGTGGCAGCAGATAATTCCGCTCGTCGAGCGTATGGATTACCTCGGTGCCCAGTCCAACAGCCTCGCGTTCTGCCTGTCGGTCGAGCGGCTGCTCGGCATCGAGACCCTCATACCCGAGCGGGTGATCTGGATTCGGGTGCTGATCGCCGAGCTCCAGCGCTTGAGCAGCCACCTCGTCTGGCTCGGCACGCACGGCAAGGAGATTGGCGCGGTGTCCGTGATGCTTTACTGCTTCCGCGAGCGGGAGCAGTTGCTGAACATCAACGAGATGCTCGCCGGATTCCGTATGTTCCCGAGTTATCTGCGGATTGGAGGCCTGCGCGAAGACTTGCCGCGCGGCTTTCACGACGCCGTGGGCGACTTTCTGCAGAAGCTCCCGGGCAAGCTCGACGATTACGAGCGGCTGCTCACCAAGAACCAGGTCTGGCTGAAGCGCACCAAGGGCGTTGGCCGGCTCTCGAGAGAAGAGACCATGGCGATGGGGCTCGCCGGTCCGATCGCGCGCGCGGTCGGCATTCCCTACGACGTGCGCAAGACATTTCCCTACCTGAAGTACGAGACGTTCGAGTTCACGGTCCCCACGCACACCGACGGCGACGTGTACGCGCGCTATCTCGTGAAGATGGAGGAGATGCGCCAGAGCGTCAAGATCTGCACGCAGGCGCTCGCGCGCATCACGCCGCGCGGCAAGTATGACTGCGGCGACTACCGCTTCGTGCCGCCACCGAAGGATCGCGTCTACACGGAGATGGAAGCGCTCATCCAGCACTTCCTGCTGTATTCGCAGGGTTTCAACGTCCCGAAGGGCGAGTCGTACGTGCCGGTCGAGGGGCCGCGTGGGGAGCAGGGCTTCTACGTCGTGTCCGACGGCACCAACCGGCCGGTCCGCGTGAAGTCGCGCGCGCCGTCGTTCATCGCCTGTCAGGCGCTGCCGAAGATGATCGTGGGCGGCCTGATCGCGGATGTCATCGCGGTGATCGGATCGACCGACGTGGTGATGGGAGACGTGGATCGATGAGTTTTCACCCCTCGATGGACTACGGCCGCGGCCACCACAAGTCGGCGCGCGCGTTGCCCGAAGAAGGGCCGGTGTTTGCCTATACGGCCGAAACGCGCGCGGTGCTCGAAGAGATCTGCACCCGCTACCCGGCCGACCGCCGCAAATCCGCGATTCTGGCCGCCCTGTTTCTCGTGCAGCGTCAGCAGGGATTTATCACCCGCAACGCGATGCGTCACGTGGCCGAGGTCATCGGGTGCACGCCAGCCGATGTCGAAGATGTCGTGTCGTTCTACACGATGTTCTACACCCGACCGGTCGGCAGGCATGTCCTGCAGGTGTGCCGCACGCTCTCGTGTGCCCTGCTCGGCGCCGAACGCGTCACTGAACAACTGGTGGAGCTGCTCGGGATCCGGCCCGGCGAAACCGACGCGGCGGGGGAGTTCACCCTCCTCGAGGTCGAGTGTCTCGGAGCCTGCGATCGCGCCCCGGTGATCGGCGTGAACGAACACTGGCACGAGTGCCAGAAGCCAGACGATGTGCGGATGTTGATCGAGGGGCTGCGCGCGACGGGCGGCGCGTCGCTCTCGGGTTGTCACCTCGCCGTGGAGCGAAAATGATCGGCCGCGCCCTTGCGAGTCGCGACGCTGCACGTGTGACGAGCCATCAATGACCATGGAACCTCTTCTGACCCGGTACGTGCGTGAGCCTGGCGGCTACACCCTGGATTTCTACACCAGGCATGGCGGCTATCAGGCGCTGCAGAAGGCGCTCGGTATGACCCCCGAGGCCGTCGTCGACGTCGTCAAGGCGTCGGGCCTGCGTGGCCGCGGTGGGGCAGGGTTCCCCACCGGGATGAAGTGGCAGTTCGTCGACAAGAAGTCGCCAAAGCCGAAGTACATCTGCTGCAACGCCGACGAGAGCGAGCCTGGCACCTTTAAGGATCACGTGCTGATGGAGCGCAACCCGCACCTGCTCTTCGAAGGGTGTCTCATCGGGTGCTATGCGATTGGCGCGAAGGTCGCCTACATCTACATCCGCGGCGAGTTCTGGCACGTGCAGGAAGTGCTCGAGGCCGAGTTGATCAAGGCTCGAGCGGCTGGCTGGGTCGGCAAGAACATCAACGGTTCGGGTTTCGACTGCGAGATCTTCATTCACCGTGGCGCCGGCGCGTACGAGGCCGGCGAAGAGACGGCGCTCATCGAGTCGCTCGAGGGCAAGCGCGCGCAGCCGCGCCTCAAGCCGCCGTTTCCGGCGGTCGAAGGGCTCTACGGGTGCCCGACGGCGGTGAACAACGTCGAGACGCTCTGCAACGTGCCGCTGATCATCGAGCACGGCCCCGAGTGGTTCGCGAAGCTCGGGCCGGAGAAAAACGGCGGCCCCAAGCTGTACTGCGTGAGCGGACACGTGAATCGGCCGGGTGTCTACGAAGCGTCGATGCAGACGCCCCTGCGCGACCTCGTGTTCGACGAGCGCTTCGGCGGGGGCATTCGCGGCGGCCACGCGCTGAAGTGCGTGATTCCCGGGGGCTCGTCGGTCCCGGTCCTGCTGCCTGAGCAGCTCGACATCCCGGCCAGCTTCGATGGCGTCGCCGGTGCCGGATCGCTGCTTGGCTCGGCCGGCATCATCGTCATGGATGAGACGACCTGCATGGTGTGGGCGGCCGAGAACCTGCTGCACTTCTACCGCCACGAGTCGTGCGGCAAGTGCACGCCGTGCCGCGAGGGCGGCGACTGGCTGCACAGGATTCTCGGCAAGATTGAACGGGGCGATGGGCAGATGAAAGATCTCGACCTGCTCCTCTCGATCGCGAACAACATCACGGGCAAGACGTTGTGCGCCTTTGGCGACGCGGCCGCGACGCCCGTGCTCACGACCGTCAAAACGTTTCGTGCGGAATACGAAGCGCATATCCGCGAAGGGCGGTGCACGTTACCCGCCCCCTGGCGCGCGGGTGCGCGAGCGGTGGCCGCCCATTAACCGCGATCCCTGGGCTCGAGACCAGACATCGCTGCCGTTGAGCATCGTACACAGGCCTTCATGAGCATTGACCCTCAACTGATCGGGCAGCTGGTCGTCATCGGCTTCACGTTCTTCATGCTGCTCAACTCGGCGGCCGTGTTGGTGTACATGGAGCGCAAAGTTGCCGCGCTCGTGCAGCAGCGCTACGGCCCATACCTGGTGGGTCCGCAGGGGCTGCTCCAGCCGCTGGCCGACATCGTCAAGCTGATGATGAAGGAGGAGCTGCGGCCGAAGGCGGCCGACAAGATCCTCTTCTACATCGCCCCCGTGCTCTCGGCGACGGCGGCCTTCGCGGCCTTCTCGGTCGTGCCGTTCGGCGCCGATACCGACTTTTTTGGCCTGCTGCCTCGTCCCATTCATCTGGCCGCGGCCGATGTGAACGTCGGCCTGCTCATCA
Organism: Vicinamibacterales bacterium; assembly: GCA_039925145.1. Lineage (GTDB taxonomy): Bacteria > Acidobacteriota > Vicinamibacteria > Vicinamibacterales > SCN-69-37 > JBDSZL01. The sequence goes on from JBDSZL010000049.1 coordinate 29,729, forward strand.
TCTTTGCCATCACGTCCATGGGGGTCTACGGCATCGTGCTTGCCGGCTGGAGCTCCAACAGCAAGTATTCGCTGCTTGGCGGATTGCGGGCCTCGGCCCAGATGATCAGCTACGAGCTGTCTTACGGCCTGTCGTTTGCCGCCGTGATCATGCTGGCGGGATCGCTCTCGCTCGGCCAGATTGTGGACCACCAGGCTGGCTACTGGTTTGGGTTCATCCCCAAGTGGTACCTGTTCGTGCAGCCGCTGGGCTTCTTCATTTTCCTGACGGCTGGCGTCGCCGAAACGAACCGTGCGCCGTTCGACTTTCCGGAAGCGGAACAGGAGCTGGTGGCCGGCTACCACACCGAGTACAGCTCGATGAGCTTCGCCCTGTTCTTCCTGGCCGAGTACGTCAATATGGTCACCGTGTCGGCCGTGGCGACCGACCTGTTCCTTGGCGGCTGGCACGGCCCCTTCCTGCCCGAGTGGCTCGGCTGGATGTGGTTTCTGCTGAAGGTCTTCGCGCTGCTGTTCTTCTATATCTGGATGCGGTGGACGCTTCCCCGGTACCGATACGACCAGCTCATGGAGTTCGGCTGGAAATGGCTGCTCCCGGCGGCGGTCATCAATCTGCTGGTCACGGCCTTCGTGGTCGTGTACGCCGGCCTGTAGGGGACATGGACGCCATCTTCTTCTGGCTGCTCGCTACCGTCACGGTCGTCGCCTCACTGCTCGTGATCGGGCAGCGCAACCCGATGTACAGCGTGCTGCTGCTCATCGTGTCGTTCGGTGCGCTGTCGGGGCTCTACGTCCTGCTCGGCGCCCCGTTCGTCGCGGCCATCCAGATCATCATTTACGCGGGCGCCATCATGGTGCTCTTCCTGTTCGTCGTCATGTTGCTCAACATCCGTACGGAGGGATCGCCCGAAGGCGAGCCCAGGCTGCGCATGGGTGGCGCCGGGCCGCGGCGGCTGGGCGCGGCCCTGTCGCTCGCGCTGATCGTCGAGCTGGCGTGGGCGCTCAGACGCCTGCAGGGGTCGGCGTTTCCGGCCGGCAGCATGCAGGGCCCGACCACGGTGCACGACATCGGCCTGCGGCTGTTTCGCGAGTACGCGTTCGCCTTCGAAGTGACGTCTGTTCTGATCCTGATCGCGATGGTGGGCGCCATCGTGCTGGCGCGCAAGGAGCCGCGCCAGCGGTCGTCGTAAGCGCCCGGACCGCACGAGTCGACTGACCCCTATGCCTGACCCGACGTTCAACTCGTATCTGATGCTCTCCGCGGTGCTGTTCTCCATTGGCACGGCTGGCGTGTTTCTCCGGCGCAACCTGATCACGATTCTGCTGTCGATCGAGATCATGCTGAACGCCGTGAACCTCACGTTCGTGGCGGCCGACCGCTTCTATCACAGCGTCGACGGGCAGATCATCGTGTTCTTCGTCATGACCGTCGCGGCGGCCGAAGCGGCCGTCGGGCTCGCGATCGTCATTGCGCTCTTCCGGCACAAGGACTCGCTGAACCCGGATGTCTTCACGTCGTTGAAGTGGTGACCGCGTGCTCTATCTGATTCCGCTCCTGCCGTTCGCCGGGTTCCTGGTCAACACCACGTTCCGGCGGCACCTGACCAAGGCGCTGTCGGGCGCCATTGCCACGGGTGCCATGGCCCTCTCGTTTGGCGTCGCGCTGTCGTCGGTGTGGCGCCTGCTGGCGATTGCACCGGTCGATGGCGTGCGCGCCATCGAGCAACAGCTGTACACCTGGATCAGTTCCGGGTCGCTCGACGTGCCGCTGGCCTTCAGGCTCGATCCGCTGTCGTCGCTGATGATTCTCGTCATCACGGGCATCGGCACGCTCATTCACCTGTACTCGACGGCCTACATGCACGACGAGGTCGACAGCGAGTTTGCCCGCTACTTCTCATACCTGAACCTGTTTGCCGCCTTCATGCTCGTGCTCGTCCTCGGCGCGAGCTTCCCGGTGATGTTCGTCGGCTGGGAGGGCGTCGGGCTCTGCTCCTACCTGCTCATCGGGTTCTGGTTCAAGAAGACAGTGGCCGCCGACGCCGGCAAGAAGGCGTTCATCGTCAACCGTGTCGGAGACTTCGGCTTCATCCTCGGCATGCTCGCGGTATTCACCACCTTCGGCACGCTGGACTTTCAGGCCGTGGCCGGGCGGGTCGCGACACTCCCGCCCGAGACATCCTTCGGCATCGTCACGCTCATCACGATGCTGCTCTTCGTGGGCGCCACGGGCAAGTCCGCGCAGATTCCGCTGTACGTCTGGCTGCCCGACGCCATGGAAGGGCCCACGCCGGTCTCGGCGCTCATTCACGCAGCGACGATGGTGACCGCCGGGGTGTACATGATTGGCCGCAACGCCGTGCTGTTCAGCCACGCGCCGATGACCATGCATGTCGTCGCCGTCATCGGCTGCGTGACCGCGTTGATGGCCGGGACGATCGGCCTGGTACAGAACGACATCAAGCGGGTGCTCGCCTACTCGACCGTATCGCAGCTCGGCTACATGTTTCTGGCCATGGGCGTGGGCGCGTTTGCCGGCGGAATTTTTCACCTGTACACGCACGCGTTCTTCAAGGCGCTCCTCTTCCTCGGGTCCGGTGCCGTGATTCACGCGCTCCATGGCGAGCAGGACTTGCGCTACATGGGTGGGCTGCGCAAGCAGTTGCCGATCACCTACTGGACGTTCCTGATTGGGACGCTCGCCATTTCGGGCGTGCCGTTGCTTTCCGGGTTCTTCTCGAAAGACGAGATTCTGTGGCAGACCTACGCGCACGGACACAGCCTGCTGTGGGCGACGGCGCTCGTGACGGCGTTTCTCACCGCCACCTACATGTTTCGTCTGTTGTACCTCGCGTTCTTCGGCGAGCGGCGGTTTGCGCCGGCCGGCGCGAGTCATGCGGCGCACGGCGCTGACCTCTCGCATCCGTCCCACGCACCGCACGTGGATCACGAGCCCAAGGGCGCCCATGGCAACCATGCGCATCTGCACGACGCGCCACCGGCCATGGCCATCGCGTTGGTGATCCTCGCCATCGGATCGGTGGTGGCCGGCTACGTGGGCCTGCCAAACGTGCTGGTGCCGGGCGGGAATCGAATCGAAGCGTATCTCGAGCCGAGCTTCAGGGCGCCTGGCGCGGTAGAACCTGCGACCGAGTTACAGAACGCCACCGAGGGGGCGGCCGCCTCGGGCGAGCACGAGGGCAGTACCGAGCTCGCCCTGATGGGTCTGTCGACGATGGTCGCGCTGGCAGGTATTGGCGTCGCGACGTTCGTGTACCGGCGCCGCCCGTCGATTGCCGACGACATGGCCGTCCGGTTTCGCGGCCTGCATCGTCTGCTCCTCGGCAAGTATTTCGTCGACGAAGCTTACGATGCGGCGATCGTGCAGCCAATCAAGCACCTGTCCTCGGGTGTGCTGTGGCGTGGCGTAGACGCCGGGCTCATCGACGGCACCGTCAACGGCGTGGGGCTGGTAGTGCGTGGCTGGAGCGCGGTTCTGCGACGGCTGCAGACCGGCTCGGTCCGGGCCTACGCGATGTCGCTCTTTGCCGGGGTTGTCATGATTGTGGGGTATTACCTGTGGCGTTAATCGACACGCAAACCGCCGGGATCGGTCCCGGCTCTGGCGGAGTGCGGGGGATGCTGTGCTGACATCTCTGGTTGTCCTGCCGCTGGCCGGAGCGGTGCTGGCACTGCTGGCTGGACGCGGCCGCGAACGCATCGCGCGTGTGGTCGCACTGGCCGTGTCGCTGCTGACGTTCGCGATCAGCCTCCTTCTCTGGATGCGGTTCGATTCCGCTCAATCCGGCTATCAGTTCGTCGAGCGCTATACCTGGCTGCCGGACTTCGGCATCTCGTACCACATCGGACTGGACGGGATCAGCCTGCTGCTCGTGGTCCTCACCACGTTTCTGACGCCGATCGCCCTGCTGTGCTCCTGGGAATCCATTGAGCAGCGCGTGCGCGAGTTCCTGTTCTTCATGCTCGTCCTCGAGTCGGCGATGATTGGCGTGTTCGTCTCGCTCGATCTGTTCCTCTTCTACCTCTTCTGGGACGCGATGCTGATTCCGATGTACTTCCTCATCGGCATCTGGGGCTACGACCGCCGCATCTACGCCTCCATCAAGTTCCTGCTCTACACGATGGCTGGCAGTGTGCTCATGCTGCTGGCGATCATCTGGATCGCGTATTACCACCGCACGGTTACAGGCGTGCCGAGTTTCGACCTGGCGGATCTGGCGGCCCTCGATATCCCGATTGCCACTCAGACGTGGCTGTTTCTCGCGTTTGCGCTGGCCTTTGCCATCAAGGTCCCGTTGTTCCCGTTTCACACGTGGCTGCCAGACGCACACGTGCAGGCGCCCACGGCCGGCTCGGTGCTCCTCGCCGGCGTGCTCCTCAAGATGGGCACGTACGGCCTGCTGCGCTTTGCCTTTCCGTTGTTTCCCCAGGCCGCGATCACGTTTGCCCCCTGGATCGCCCTGCTCGCGGTTATCGGCATCGTCTACGGGTCACTGGTGGCTATGGTGCAGCCAGACCTGAAGAAGCTTGTCGCGTACTCCTCCGTAGCTCACCTCGGTGTCGTCGTGCTCGGTCTCTGCGCGCTCAACGTCAACGGCGTGCAGGGCGCGGTCTACCAGATGCTCGCGCACGGCATCTCCACCGGTGGCCTGTTCCTCATCGTCGGGATGCTGTCGGACAGAAGGCACACGCGGCAGATTGCTGAATTCGGCGGCCTCAAGGCCGTGATGCCTCAAATGGTCGCGGCCTTCCTGCTGCTCACCCTGGCATCGGTCGCCCTGCCGGGAATGAACGGGTTCATCGGGGAATTCCTGATCCTGCTCGGGAGCTTTGGCAGTCAAACGCTGAACCACGCGCGTGTGTTCACCGCGGTGGCGACCACCGGCGTCATCCTCTCGGCCGTGTATATGCTGTGGATGTTCCAGCGGGTCAACTACGGCCCAGTCACCAACGACAAGAACCGCGGGTTGCGCGATTTGAGCGTTCGCGAGTGGATTGTCATCGCTCCGGTCTGCGCCGTCGCGATCCTGATGGGTGTCTTGCCGGGCCTCTTCCTGAAGCCCATAGAGCCCTCGGTGCGTCGCACCGTCGAAGAAATCGTCGGGCATCCGACGACGACACCGGTGAATGCCGGCGTGGTCGGCACCGTCCCGCGCGGGAGACCGCTGGTGACGCCGCTGGCGCAAGTGCCCTTCGTGTCCGCGCCCACGACCACCGCGGCGCCGACCGTTCCCGTTCCTTCGTCATTGCGCTGACCCGCTCATGCTCAACCAGATCATCCCCATCGTTCCAGTCCTGATTGTCGTGTTGTCGGGCTGTGCCGTCCTGCTCGCCGAGGCCTTCCGACGTCCTGGTGACTGGATGCCGGTCGGCTGGCTCGGCGTGATCGGTGTCGTCGGAGGAATCGTCACCTCCGTTGCCCTCTGGGACACCAACGCGGTCGGGTTTGGCGTGGTCGTGCTCGACAACTTCGCCATCTTCTTCAACGTCTGTCTCTGCGCGATCGGGCTGCTGACGATTCTCATCTCGGCGGGATCGGCCGAGCGCGATCAGTTGCCCATCGGTGAGTACTACGCGCTGATGCTGTTCTCGCTCGCTGGCATGATGCTGATGGGATCGACGCGCGACCTGCTCATCATCTTCCTGGCGCTCGAGATCATGTCGCTCGGGGTCTACGTGATGACGGGCCTGAAGCGCGCGAGTGCGGAGAGCGCCGAGGCGGCGTTCAAGTACTTCGTGCTCGGGGCGTTTTCGAGCGCGTTCTTCCTCTACGGCATTGCGTTCGCCTATGCCGTCACCGGCACGACGAAACTCGACGAGCTCGGGATTCGGGTGGCCAGTTCGGCGCTCGATCCCAGCATGCTGATCATCCTGGCCATGGTGTTCCTGCTGGTCGGGTTTGCGTTCAAGATCTCAGCCGTGCCATTTCACATGTGGACGCCGGATGCCTATCAGGGCGCACCGACGCTCGTCACAGGCTTCATGTCGACCGGCATCAAGGCCGCGGCGTTTGCCGCATTCGTCCGCGTGTTCCTATCCGCGCTCGAACCTCTCCGCGTCGATTGGGTGCCCGTGGTCTCGGCCATCGCGGGGCTGACGATGATTCTGGGGACGGTGGTGGGGGTTGCGCAGAACAGCGTGAAGCGCATGCTGGCCTATTCGAGCATCGCCCATGCCGGTTACCTGCTTGTGGGCCTGGTCGCGGCCAACTCGGCAGGCAAGGCCGCGATTCTCTTTTACCTGGTCGCGTATGCCGTCACCAATCTTGGCGCCTTTGGCGTGCTGGCCGCGTTGTCGACACCCGATCGGCCGCACGACGACATCCGTGATTTCGCAGGCATGTGGAACGAGAAGCCCGGGCTGTCGGCGCTGCTGACTGTGTTCCTGTTGTCCCTCGGCGGTTTTCCGCCGACTGTCGGGTTCATCGGCAAGTGGTACATCTTCAACGCGGCCGTTCAGGAGAACTTCATCGCGCTGGCCGTCCTCGGCGTGCTGACCAGTGTGGTGTCCGTCTTCTTCTACCTGAGAATTGTCGTACAGATGTACATGACGGAGGAACGTGCGCCAGGCCATCGTCCGGCCGTGTCGCCTGTCGCCCTGGCAGGCATGGTGCTCGCGTTGCTGGGCGTGATTTACCTCGGTGTGCTGCCGGGCCGTCTGCTGTCGATTGCAGCAGATTCGGTGGCATCAATCTTCTGACGGTGTAGGGAGCGCGCCCCGAACGATTGCGAGGCCGCGGCCGACGCGATACCATCACCGGGCTTTCCCGGCGCACTCCATGTCCGACTCTCAACCGCCCCATCGCGTGCTCCCCGACGAGCCTCTCTACCGGCCGCTCGAGCGCTTCTGGCCGTACGCGGAGCTGCCTGAACAGCCGACCGAAGAGGAGCTTGCCCAGGCGAACCCTGAGTTGCGCGCTGTTCTCTTCGGGGCGCCGACGCTGCCATTTTCGATGTCCATTGAATTCCCGGCGTTCACTGGCGATAGCTATGCCCGCGCCGTGGAACTGGCGCGGCGGTCCGACGAGTACGTCGAATTCACAGCGTCGGGAAGCCTGCGGCATCGGGCGCGGTTCTTCCCCGCAGAGCGTGCGGCCGATCTGCGCGATTTGTACGAACTGGTGGCCGGCGTGCCCGATTCCGCGGTACTCGTCGACGATCGGCCCGTGCCCTACGCGCGCGAGCTGTGGCTGCCGCTGGTATGGCTGCTGATTCGTTGATCCGGGGGCTGGGTCAGATGAGGGCGGAGGTGAGGGGACCGGAGCTACGGGCACCGGTCCCCCGAGGTGGTCTAGCTGGGCTTGGTGACGTTACCTGCCTGAGGCCCTTTCGGGCCGTCGACGATCTCGAATTCGACTTCCTGGCCTTCTTCGAGCGTCCTGAAGCCAGATCCCTGAATCGCGGAGAAGTGCACGAATACGTCGTTACCTCCCTCGCGCTCGATGAATCCGTAGCCCTTCGCGTTGTTGAACCACTTGACCTTACCGGTGATACGCATTCTACTTGCCTGCCTTACGAGACACGCGGCGGGAGCCGCCGCGTCTACCCCCTCCCGCGTGCTCCGCGAGCGCGACAGGGTACAAAAAAAGACCGCGACACGCGGTCTTGACTTGACGCCGGCCCGCCCAACGTCAACGCGGGACTATACACATGTCGTCTATGACTGTCAAGATTAATAGCCAGATTATCGACATGGCAGCGTCGAGATGCGCCGCCGGTTCATCCCCCCTGGCGTTACTGACCCAGGCCGCCACCCCGAGGAAAGCAGGATCATGCGCGCGTTAATCAGCGTCTCTGACAAGAATGGACTGGTGCCGTTTGCGACACAGCTGGTCGCGACGGGCTGGGAGCTCGTGTCCACGGGCGGAACCGCACGCGCGCTCTCTGAAGCCGGACTTCCGGTCATTGGCATTTCCGATGTCACCGGGTTTCCCGAGATGATGGACGGGCGGGTCAAGACGCTGCACCCCAAAGTCCACGGCGGGATTCTGGCGCGGCGCCACCATTCGGCCGACCGGGACGCGCTCGCGGCTCACGGCATTACCCCAATCGACCTCGTGGTCGTCAACCTGTATCCCTTTGCCGCGGCGGCTGCGCGGCCGGACCTCGCGTTCGACGATCTGATCGAAGAGATCGACATCGGTGGGCCGAGTTTGCTGCGCGCCGCGGCCAAGAACTTTCGCGACGTTCTGGTTGTGGTGTCGCCCGACCACTACTCGTCGGTGCTCGATGCGCTGCAGTCGCCGCACGGCGTGTCGGCTGCCTTCCGATTCGATCTGGCGCGCCGCGCCTTCGCGCACACGGCGGCCTACGATCAGATGATCGCCAGCACGCTCGAAGAGGTTCGCGTGGACGAAGTCGACGGCGGTTTTCTGCGCGATCCGCGTCCCTCCGACGAGGTGCTACCGGCCCTCTGGCAGCCGGCGCTCGTCAAGGTGCGAGACCTGCGGTACGGGGAGAACCCTCACCAGGTGGGCGCCTGGTATTCCGAAGCCGAGTATGGATTCGGCGCCGCGACAGTGCACCAGGGCAAGGAACTGTCCTTTACCAACCTGCTCGACCTGGATGCGGCCGCGCGAATCGCGCTCGAGTTCGACGAGCCGGCGGCCGTGGTGATCAAGCACACCAATCCGTGCGGTGTCGCAACAGGCGCGACCATTGCCGAGGCCTATCTTCGGGCGCGCGAAGCCGATCCCTTGTCGGCATTTGGAGGCATCGTTGGCCTCAACCGGCCGCTCGACGCCGAGACGGCCAGACTGCTCACCTCGACGTTCATCGAAGCTGTCATTGCACCGGCCCTGGCCCATCCTGATGAGGTGCGGCCGATTCTGGCGACCAAGGTCAACCTCCGGGTGGTGACCGCATCGCTCGGGGACCTGCGCGACAGCCGCGACGTTCGATCGATTGCCGGGGCATGGCTCGTCCAGGCGCGCGACCGCGTGACGGAAGCCGAAGGAAAGTGGCCGGGCCACAACGCCGCCAACGTGGTCAGTCGCCGCGTGCCGACCGCCGAAGAATGGATGGCGCTTCGCTTCGCCTGGCGCGTGTGCGCGCATGTGAAGTCGAACTCGGTCATCTTCACCGGCCCGCAGGTGACGCTGGCCGTTGGCGCCGGCCAGATGAGTCGCGTGGATGCCGTGAAGACCGCGGTGATGAAAGCCGGAGACAAGCTTCGCGGCTCGGTGGCCGCGTCAGACGCCTATTTTCCGTTCCGCGACGGGCTCGACGCCATCGCGGCTGCCGGGGCGACGGCCATCGTGCAGCCCGGCGGCTCGGTGCGCGACGCCGAAGTGATTGCGGCGGCCGATGAGCACGGGATGGCCATGGTGTTTACGGGGCGGCGGCACTTCAGACACTAGCGGCACCGGCGGTCACTGTCGTCGGCCACCACTCTGGTGCGCTCGCGCCCCGCGTCTTCGACCGCCCAGCGCGTCGAGGAGGTCGCCACTCATGCACGGACCTTAGCACGGGAGTGGGCCCCGTCCTTCGTTCACTGAACGCCACAGACCGGTGTATGGCATCGCCGTCCCCACGCCGCTGACGGTTCGCGACGCCGCTGTTGGCCGACAGGCTGCGAGATAGAATCGCCGGGTAATGATGATGACGATGTCGGTGTGCGCGTCACTGCGGCGTTGATGGAGGCGCTACCGTCTCTGTCGGCCACGCCGGTCCACGCAGGCGCGCGTCGTGCGATCGTCGGGCTTCTGCTTGCCGCACTTCCGGTATTCCTGCTGTTTCTCGGTGCCAACTCGATCTGGGACGCCAACGAGGCGTTCTACGTCGAGACTCCGCGCCAGATGCTGCTTCGAGGCGACTACGTCACCCCTGTCTTCAATGACGCGCCTCGTCTGAACAAGCCGGTCCTCAGCTATTGGATCGTCGCCGGCCTCTACCACGCGCTGGGCGTCTCGGTGACGACCGAGCGGCTCGGCATTGGCCTCGGAGCCCTCGGGATCCTGCTGGCGACGTTCATGGTCGGACGCGCGCTGCGGTCAACAACCACAGGGCTGGTTGCCGCACTGCTGCTGGCGACATCGCCCCGGTTCGTGATGTTTGCGCGGCGCATCTTCATCGACATCTACATCACGCTGTTCATGTCGATCGCGCTCGCGGGCTTTGTCCTGGCCGTGCGCCACCCTGAGCATCGGCGCCGCTACCTCCTGCTGATGTATGTGGCGATCGGGCTGGGAGTGTTGACGAAGGGTCCCATCGCCGTTGTCATTCCGGTGGTCGTCGGCGCACTCTGGTGCTGGAGGGAGAGGCGCTGGCCTGATGCGAGGCGGTGGATGATCGGGCCAGGTTTGCTGGTGATGATCGCCATCGTCGCGCCCTGGTACGCGCTGCTGGTCAACACCCATGGGTGGACACCCCTGACCAGCTTCGTCATCGGCGAGAACCTCGAGCGGTACACGAACTCGATGGTGCCCGGCGATCGTCCCATCTGGTATTACGTTCAGGAACTGCTGGCCGATTTGTTCCTGCCCTGGGCGCCGCTGCTGGTGGTGCCCTTGCTGACCGCATGGCGGCGCTCTGGGGGTGGAGAGACATCGACGCACCACGCCATCCGGCACTTGTTATGGCTATGGGTCGTGGTATTCGTCGGCGTCTTCTCTCTGTCGCAGACCAAACAGGATCTGTACATTCTGCCGGTCGCGCCAGCCGCGGCCGTGCTGATCGCCGATGTGCTGCTCAGCACCCGGTTCACCGACGGCCACCGGGTGTTGCGGGTGATCGTCGGACTGGTAGGCGCGCTCTGTGTGATTTGCGCCCCACTGATGTTCTGGCTCTTCGGATCGGGTTACTACGTGCTGCCTGGGATCAGACTTGCGTCGCTGCTGCTTGCTGCCGGCGGGTGCGGGGTGATCGTCGCTGTGCTCAGGCATCGTGGCGCCGCCGCGGTATTCGTGCTGGCCGGCACGTTTGTCGTCTTCAACTACCTGTTCGTCGTGCGTATTCTCCCGGGCATGGAGCGGTTGAAACCCGTGGTGCCGATTGCGCAATTGTTCGCTGCGCGCGCTGGCGCCTCGGCGCAACTCGGGTCGTACCATCTGATGCTGCCGAGCCTCGTCTACTATGCCGGCCGTCCCGTGCGCATCCTCGACAGCGAGGCACAGGCGGTGGAGTTCTATGCCGATGCGCGCGGGGGCTGGGCGATGATGAGCGACACCGAGCTCAGGGAATTGCAGCGAGTGGTGCCCGGCCTGTGCGTGGCCGCGCGGCGTCCGATGTTCGACGCCAAGTTGCGAGATGTACTCGATCGCCGCCCACCGGCCGACGTGCTGCTCGTCACCAACCGCTGCACCCCGAGCCCCTGAGCTGCCCCAAGCCCCGAGCCCCGAGCCGCGAGCCATCTTCCCCGAGCCCCAAGCCCCAAGCCCCGAGCCATCTTCCCCAAGCCACAAGCCCCAAGCCCCGAGCCGAACATCGCCGCTAGGCGCTGATCCGCGGCAGGATCGGTCCGAGCGCCAGCCTCAGGAACATGAGCGCCAACCAGAGGAACGCCGGCAGCGCCGGCACCCGCTGGTCGAGATGCTCGACTGCCGTTCGAACCGCAGGCCAGACGCGCAGAGCGACCACCAGCCCGGCGGCGGCCACCGCGTAGTTGGCAGAGAAGGCATAGCGTTCAGCGAACCGGCTCACCGGGCTCAGCATGAGGATCGATGCCAGCGCAAAGCCGAGCGCGAACAGCGCGCCTCTCCGCTCGCCTTGACCGAGCGCACGCCACCGGGTCACCCATCGGCCGCGTTGAATCCAGAGCCACGTGAAGACCGCAAAACTCCAAGGGGCGGGGTGCCAGAGCATGCGCAGCAGGTAGAAGCCGAGGTGAGGCAGAAACGTGCCCTCGCCATCGCCTGGTGTCGCAATGGTCAACGGTGCCAGCTGCCGCGCCCAATATGGCCCCCAGAACGTCTCGCCCGTGGCGCGCAGGTAGAGTGCGTCGTAGAGCGACGCGGTGGTGGCCATCAGCACGATACTGAGTACACAGGCCGCGATGGCGCGCCAGGCTGAGCCGCGTGCCTGCATCGGGTTCAGCACGATCCACCATGCCGCCGCCAGTAGGGGCACGGCGACGAAGACCCCTTTCACCAGCAGCGCCATCGTCAACGCGATGGGTGCGATCCAGATCGCAGACCACCTCCGGCGGACGGCATCCAGCCCGACCAGGCCGATCAGCAGACAGAGCAGCATCGGGTATTCGTGGTTGGCGCGAATCCGGAAAATGGAAGCGAGCGGCGTCACCTGGAGCAGCACGAGCGCCAGGCGGCCATCGCGCGGCGTGGTGACGTGCGCGATGAGGTGGCCGAGAACGATCAGACAGGCCAGACCGGACGCGACGCCCACGACATAGGCGGCTTGCACCCCGGGGATGCCGAGCGCGCCGAGCAGGGCCGGCAGCAGAAAGACTCCGGCCGGGTGCTCGCGAAAGAGACCCTCAGTGTTCCAGTTGCCCCACCACTCCGGCGCGATCCACCGGGTGGCGGACCCGGCAGCAAGACGCGCAGAGAGATCGGCATAGAGGGCCGAGTCGGGATCGTCGCTCGTGAAGTGCGTAGAGATGAGGAGTGCCGAGACAAGCAGCAGGCTGGCGGTCCAGATCCACGCCTCGCGCCGGGAGAGCAGGGACATCAATTCGCCGCAACGGCCGCGGCGAGCTCGTCGGTGCTCACCGTCGCTGGACCAAACCGGGCGACCACCAGTCCGGCCGCCAGGTTGGCGAGCGTCGCGGCCTCGACGAGCGTGGCGCCGGCAGCGAGCGCCAGTGCCAGCACCGCAATCACGGTGTCGCCAGCGCCGGTGACATCAGAAACTTCGCGCGCAACAGCCGGCAGCGACTGCTCCACCAGCGCATCGCCGCTCGCGTCGAGGATCCACATCCCCTGCTCACCGCGCGTGATCAGAATATTGCCGCCGGTGTCGGCGTGCAGCGCCCGAGCCGCGTCGCGCGCGTCGCTCGTCGATCGAATTCGCAGGTGCGTCATCAGCTCGGCTTCGTGGTGATTCGGCGTGAGCAGACTGGCGCCCCGGTATCGACCCGCCTGAGCTACCTTCGGGTCGACGAGCAGCGGAATGCCGTGCGCCTCGGCCGCTGCCGCCGCGGCCGCAATCACCGGAGCCGACACCACACCCTTGCGATAGTCCGAGAGCACAATCGCCGCGCACGAGGCAGCCGTTTCATCAACCGTCCGGATCAGCGCATCGAGCGTGGTGCCAGAAGGCTCGCGGTCGTGCTCACGGTCGATCCGCGCGACCTGCTGATTGCGTGTCGTCACCACTCTCGTCTTGCGCGTTGTCGGACGCTCCGGATCCACGGTGAGGTGACTGTCGCTGATCGCGGCGTGAGTCAGGAGCGCCCGTAGTTCAGCTGCCGTGCCGTCGTCGCCTACGAGCCCCCCGAGCGTGACGACTGCGCCGAGCGCCCGCAAGTTACTCGCGACATTGGCCGCGCCACCGAGCCGTTGTTCCTCGCGCTCGAAGCAGACGACGGGCACGGGCGCTTCCGGCGAAATCCGCTCGACGCGGCCGACGATGAAGTGGTCGAGCATGAGGTCGCCGATCACTCCGACGCGGCGACCGGCGAGACGACCGATGAGCTGGTGCAGGTCCCTCATCGGGTCTGACCCGCTACAGCAGGTGTGGCTGCGATCGGCACCGCGGATGGGCTGTCGGCGTCGGGAAGACGTGCTGCAAATGGCAGCGTAATCAGGCCGAGAAACAGCATCAGGAACTCGGAGTCTCCGAAGTTGTATTCGAACAGACCAGCCGCGAGCATCGCGACGAGTGCCGCCACTCCGGCCCCGGCAATCGATCGCGCCGGACCACGCCGCAGTTGCCTGATCAAACTGATCAGGGCGGTGACCACAAACGCCAGCCACATCACGAGCGCGGGCACGCCACGCTCGGCGGCAATCTGCGCAGGCACGTTGTGCAGATGCGGGTTGTAGGTGTGCACTGGATTGGGCTGCAGGTACTGACCGTAGACGCGGCCGATCATGTTCGGGCCGACACCGAACACCGGATGATCGCGCACGATCTCCCGACCCATCTCGAGCATCTGCAGCCGGTCGCGATTCGAGTCCTGCTGAGGCGACATGGACAGCACGCGCTCGCGGACTGGCACGGGAGCCAGAAGGACGGCGATAACCACGAGGACTGGGACAACCAGCAGAAGACGAACATGCCGCAAGGCCAGCAGCGTGGTGATTGCCACGGCGGCCCCGACGTACGCATTCACCGTGAGCGACATGGCCAACGCCGCGAGAAGCGCTGGTACTGCCACCCCTGGCCATACCCGGCGCTCGCCATAAAACAGCAGCCGCGCCGCCGCTGTGCACGTCACCAACATGAGGACGCCCGCGTAGGTCATGTAGTGGCTGAGCATGCCCATCGGGCGGTTGTTTGCGTTGTTGTGGCCGAGCATCGCGAACTCGATCACACCGATGAGCGCCCCGGCTGCCCCGAGGGCCAGCACGACGTCCACAGCCCGCATGGCGCGCGAGCCCCGCGCCAGTCGCATGACGACGGGTACCATGAGGAACAGGACAAGTTGGCGGCTGTCCCAGAAGCTCGCCCGGGGCGCCAGCGAGAATGCGGAGCTGACGAGCGTCAGCGCTGCGTACCCGGCGAGAGGCCACGCGAACAGCGGAAGCGATGGTGGCATTCGGTCGCGAAGCAGCAGCGACAACCAGCCGATGGCAGCCCACCCGAAGAGGATCTGTGCGCCGAGCAGATTGAACTGCACGACAGCCAGACTTCCGACCAGGACGCCGAAGCTCAGTCGGCTGAGTCTGGCGATCGGCAGCCGCACCGAGAGGACGATCCACCAGGCCGTTACCAGAGCGAGGATGACCCCTCCCGCGATCCGCACCGTTCCGGCGATGGCGAAGACGGCAGGCATGAGCACCGGCGCGCCGACGTGATCGGGCGTCATCGTCGGGCTTCCAGGATCCGCTCGGCCGCCCCGAGCACCTGCGCGGCGGGTATCGACGTCAGACAGCGGAAGTCTCCGGGTGTGCAGACGCGTTGATCGCAGGGACGGCATAGGAGAGGGCCGTCTTCAACTGATGCTGTCGCAAATCGCCGCGGACGCCATGGCGCGGACCGGACGGGGAGGGTAGGGCCGTAGAGACCGACGATGGGGACTTCGGATGTAGCGGCCACGTGCAATGGGCCGCTATCTCCGCCGACGAAGAGTGCCGAGCGGTCAAGGACCGCTCGCAATTCTGTGAGCGACAGGCCCTCTGCATCGACGATGCGCGTCGCTGCGGCGCCCGCTTGACGCCGGGCCTCGTCGAGCACCCGCGTCACGGCGGCGCGATCCGACGGCCCGGCACTGATAAGGACCCAGCGGTTGTCCGCGCCGGTCGCCAGTCCCGCGGCGACGGTGGCAAACGCGGCTTCGGGCCATCGCCGAAATGGATTACCGGCGCTCACGTGCAGGACGATCACCCGCGCGTCAACCGGTACACCGCGAGCCTGGAGCTTCTGCAGCGCCTCGGAGCGACTGCTCGCGTCGACCGTCATCTCGACGGGGTGACGTTCGGGGTCGGGGGCCGTAGCGACGTCGGCGTCGATCGCGGCAGAGAACAGGTCCCATTGGTTCTCCACCGCGTGGCGCGGCCGGAACGTCCTGGGCCGGGAAACGACGCGCGTATACATCCAGGATCGTCCGGGGACATCGTAGCCCACGCGGACCGGCGCCCCTGTCGCCCAGGTGAGCCAGGCGCTCCGCGGGCCGCCGTGCAGGTCGATGACGAGGTCGAACCGCTGCGCGCGCAGGCGTCTGCCGATGCGCAGATCATCGAGCACGCGCCGCCATCCGCGGCGAACGGGTAGAACGAGCACGTTCGAGAGATGCGGGTTCGACATCACCACGGGCGCGGCGCTGGGCTCGACCGCATAGGTGATGTGCGCATCGGGGTAGGTCCTCCGCAGCGCGCTGATCACCGGGGTGGTGAACACCACGTCGCCAATCAGCCGCAGGCGGACCAGAAGAATTCTCAATGCGGATCAGTTCTCGACGGTCGCCTCGTCGATGAGCATCACCGGGATGTCATCTTTGATGGGGTACACGCGGTGACACGCGTCGCACTTGAGACCCGCGCCGTCGTGCACGAGGCGCACCGGAGCCTTGCACGCAGGGCAGACGAGGATCTCGAGAAGGGCAGGATCGACAGCCATGAGGGAACTATAGGTCAAGCAAGAACTTAGGCGCCACCAGTACGGACTAGGTGGCCGTGGTGTGAAACAATCGCTGGCGGGCCACCCCGATGCATGCACTGCTGTTCACGATCAGTCTCCTGCTGCAGGCAGCACCGCCGTCCGCCACAGACCGTGTCGGCGACGCCTACTGGTACTTTCTGCAGGCCCGCTCGCTCGACGGGGCAGACGATGTTGCCGGCGCAATCGACAAGTGTAAGCAGGCGCTCGCGATTCTGCCGCAGTCGGCGGATCTCTACGCCGAGCTCTCGAGTCTGTATGCCCGACAGCGTGCCATGCCCGAGGCGCGCGCCGCGGCCGAGCGAGCCCTGCAGCTCGACGCGCGTAACAGACTTGCCCATCGCATGCTGGGCCTCATGCAGGCTGACGCGTCGCAGACAGCCCCGCCAGACCTTGCGGGGCCCGTTCGAGCCGAAGCCATCCGGCACCTCGAGATCGCGATCGGTGAGGGATTCCAGGATCTGCTGGCACAGTTCACGCTGGGGCAGCTCTATCTGAGCCACGGCCAGCACGCGAAGGCCATCGCGACGCTCGAGGCGTTTCTCGTGGAGCGGCCAGGGTTTCTGCAGGCCGTAAGGCTGCTGTCGGAAGCGTACCGGGCCGTAGGCCGATCGGCTGATGCCGACGGGCTGCTCGCATCGCTCCATGCGAGCGTCGACTCTCCGGCCGCGCGTGTCCGCGATGTGGCCGACCTCGAAGAACAGGGCCGTTGGCGTGAAGCGGCGGAAGGATGGGCGCGGCTCGCCGCCGAGACGTCGGACAATCTCGAGTACCGGCTACGGCAGGCCGGAGCGCTTGCCAATAGCGGATCTCTCGACGCCGCGCGTGAAGTCGTAACGGCGGCCGCCGCGGCGCATCCCCAGGACGTCTCCGCGTGGTATCTACTGGCGCAGATCGAGCAGCGCGCCGGGCGCCCGCAAGCAGCCGATGAGGCGGCGGGTCGCATCGGTCGCATCAGCCCCTCGGATCCGCGCGGGCCGCTGGCGCTCGCCGAGCTTCGCGCGACGCGGAAAGATTATCGCGGCGTGGTGGATGCGCTCGACCCACGGGTCACGGCCGCCAGCGCGGCTGATGTCGACGACGGCGCATACGCGCAGATGGTGTCGATGCTGGGCGATGCGCTCATCGAGCTGAAGCAGGGCGATCGCGCCGTGAAGGTGCTCGAAACCGCGCGCCGGCGGGCGCCGGCCGATCAGGGCGTGCTGTTCAGCCTGGCCGCGACCTACGAGCGCGCCGGCCAGTTCGACCGCGCCGAACGAACGTTTCGCGACGTCATCGCCCACGACCCGCAGCATGCACGCGCCCTGAATTACCTCGGCTACATGCTCGCGAACCGTAACCGTAAAGTGCCGGAGGCGGTGGACCTGATCTCTCGTGCGCTGGCGATCGACGAGGACAACCCGTCGTATCTCGACAGCCTCGGGTGGGCGTACTTCCGGATGGCGCAGTTCGACAAGGCCCTCGAACCGCTCGAGCGCGCGGCGACCGAGGTGCCTCAGTCGTCGGTCATTCAGGATCACCTCGGCGACCTGTATCTGAAGCTCGACCGGTACCGCGACGCCGCCGCCGCGTTCGATCGCGCGCTCAGCGGCGATGGCGACGGCATCGACCGTGCGGCCATCCAAAAGAAGCGTGACCGCGCGCAGGCGAAGGCGAGAACCCCCTGACGCGCAGCCAGTCGTTGAACCGCGGTCGCTTGTGGTCTGAATTGGCTCGCTGCGGCGCGGGCCTGCTGCTCGCGCTCGTCGCGAGCGGGTGCGCGGCCCACGTCTTTGTACCTCCATCAGGCCCGGCAGAGCCGGTGGCTGATGTCGCGGGCCTCTGGCGATCGGCGACCGAACGCTGTCGCGGCGTGCTTGCGTATCGGGGCACAATCCGCATGGCGGGCCGCTTTCGCCTGCACGCGACGCTGGGCCTGGCGGTCGACGCCGCTGGTCACATTGGACTGCGAGCGGTCGCCCTCGGCCCTGTGTTCGCGCTCGGGGGGGACCTGACCAGCGCCACCCTCTTCCTCAATGGCGACAATCGGGTCGTCGTCGCGCCTCCGGCCGAGATCATCGAGGCGGTGGTCGGTTTACGGCTCGATCCGCAGCGTCTGCTGGCGCTCCTGTCGGGCTGCGTCAGTACGAGCGCCGAGGCACAGGGCGCCGTGCGGCGAGGCCGGATCGTGGAGGTCAGCACGCGTGATGCCGTGGTGTTTCTGGACGCTGATGGCGCGGGCCTGCGTCCACGCGCCGGCAGGTTCGACGGATTGACCGTGGAATATCGCCGGTTCGACGCGAGCCACTATCCGCGTCAGCTCGCCATTGCGTCGGCGCCGGGCCGCTCGCCCGAGATCAACGTCACCTTGGACGTGCGCGACCTCGATATCAACCCGTCGTTTGATGGCCGCGAGTTCGTGGTGATTCCGCCGGCGACGGCCGTCCCTGCCAGTCTGGAGGACTTGCGCGCTGCAGGACCGCTGGGGCAGTCCAGGTAAGCCGGTCCACAGAAACCCATGTCAGCCTCCCTTGTTCTCCGCCCCTCTGCAAAGATCAACCTCACGTTGCGCGTGGGCGCGCGTCGTGAGGACGGCTTTCACGAGGTGCGCACCGTCATGCAGTCGATCGCACTTGCCGACGCGATTGCTGTGACCGCGCGGCCCGGGCCTTTCGGGCTGCTGTCGCGCACGCCGGGCGTGCCTGGCGATCGCACCAATCTCGTGTGGCGCGCGGCCGCGCTGCTCTGGACGACGCTCGGCAGAACCGGTGACCCTCAGGACGCGCACGTGAAGCTCGAAAAGCAGATTCCGGCGGCCGCGGGCCTGGGCGGCGGAAGCGCGGACGCGGCTGCCGCGCTCGTGGGGCTCAACCGCGTGTGGAACGGCAAGCAGTCGCATCGCGCGCTCATGCGAATCGGTGCCGCCCTCGGCAGCGATGTGCCCTTCTTTCTGCAGGGAGGCACGGCGCTCGGCGTTGACCGGGGCGACGAGCTGTACCCGCTCGACGACGCCAGCCGCCTGGGGGTGGTGCTCTTGAAGCCGTCGTTTGGCATCGCCACGGCGGACGCGTACGCGTGGCTCGACGAGGACAGGGCAAAGGGCGTCGGCGCGGAGGCTGGGCCCGGACCTGGTCGGAGCGAGGTGGATCTGGGTTGGCCGGGCGGCCCATTGGCCATCGTGAACGACCTCGAACCGACGGTTTCGCGACGTCACCCGGAGATTGCGGCCATGGTCCAGGCGTGTCTGCGCGAAGGCGCGATTGTCGCTGCCATGACTGGCAGCGGATCGGCCGTGTTCGGCCTGTTCACCGAGTCGGCGGCGCCGCGGGCGGTGCGGCGTCTCAAGCGCCCAGAGTGGCTGGTGCTCCTCACGCGGACGCTCAGTCGGCGGGAGGCCGCCAGGCGGCTGTCTCTGTGATAGACTTCCGGGTTTGTGACCCATGCGGAGAGGCCCACGAGGGGTCGTCTCGGCGGGACACGCCGTCGTAAGACGGGTCGAACGCGGGCGCGGCCCCGCCAACCGGGCAGTGCTGGGGCGTGGCCAAGCGGTAAGGCGCGGGACTTTGAATCCCGTATTCGAAGGTTCGAATCCTTCCGCCCCAACCAACATCTGCTGCGCCGGCATAGGATCCGGTCCGGCCGGCTGCACCCCGACGCACGACATCCTGACTGGCTGACGTTCCGATGGCTCATGGTCCGCTGAAGCTGTTTACGGGCACCGCGCACCCTGCGCTCGCGCGGGAGATCACGGAGCACCTCGGGATTCCCCCGGGGGCCGCCCGGCTGCATCGGTTCCCAGACAGTGAGGTCTCGTTTCAGATCGACGAGAATATCCGCGGCGCAGATGTCTTCATCGTGCAGCCGACATCGGCGCCGGTCGACCAGAATCTCGTCGAGCTCTGCGTCATGATCGACGCGTTTCGGCGTTCCTCGGCATCGCGCATTACGGCCGTCATTCCGTATTACGGGTATGCACGGCAGGATCGCAAGGACAAGCCACGCGTACCGATTTCGGCCAAGCTGGTCGCCAATCTGCTCAGCGCGGCCGGGACCAACCGGGTGCTCACGATGGATCTGCACAAGGCGCAGATTCAGGGGTTCTTCGACATCCCGGTGGATCACCTGTTTGCCGCGCCCGTGATCATCGACTACATCGCGCGGCAGAATATCGGGCCGATTACGATCGTGTCGCCTGATGTGGGTGGAGCCGAACGTGCCAGGGCGTATGCCAAGCGGCTCGACGCGGACCTGGCCATTGTCGACAAGCGGCGGAGCGAAGATGGCACGGCTGAAGTGATGAACGTCGTGGGTGATGTCCGGGGTCGGTGCTGCGTGCTGGCAGACGACATCATCGACACGGCGGGCACGATTCAGAAGGCGGCCCAGGCGCTCAAGGACAATGGCGCCAGCCGGGTGCTGGCCAGCGCGGTGCACGGTGTGTTGTCCGGACCGGCTATCAAGCGCATCGAGGCGTCGCCCATCGATCGGCTCATCATCACGAACACGATTCCGCAGACGAGCGAAAGCCAGTCATGCGACAAAATCGTGGTCCTATCGGTGGCCCGGCTGTTGGCGCAGGCCATTCGGAGCATTCACGAAGAGACGTCGGTATCGAAGTTGTTCGTTTGAGGTGGCGCGGACGTTGTCCTCTGGCCAGGCGCCCTGTCGGCGTCAACCGGGTTCTGACGTGGCGACTAACGGGAGAGAAGCATCATGGAAGCAGTACTCGAAGCCGTCCGGCGTGAGACGTTGGGCCGCAACAACGCGGGCCGTTTGCGGCGGCAGGGCCAGATTCCCGCAGTGATCTACGGCGGCAAGTCGGAGGCACCTGAGTCGCTGTCGGTCGATCCGAAGCAGCTACTGCGGATTCTGCACTCAGAATCGGGCGCCAACACGCTCATTTCGCTCAAGCTCGAGGGTGCCGGCGACACGCGAGTGCTCGTGAAGGAGTACCAGCTCCATCCGGTCAGGCACCAGCTGTTGCACGCCGACTTCTATCGGGTCGCCATGGATCAGGTCCTGCGCGTCACCGTGCCGGTGCAACTGACCGGCGACGCGCGTGGCATCAAGCAGCAGGGCGCGGTCGTCGACTTCGTCCACCGCGAGCTGACGGTCGAGTGTCTTCCGGCGGACATTCCCGAGAACATCACCGTGGACATCACGAACCTCATGCTGCACGACGGCGTGCGGGTGCGTGATCTCGAGACGGGCGGCAAGTGGAAGCCGCTGAGCGACGCCGACCTGCTGATCGTGCATCTGGTTGCGCCGAAGACGGCCGTGGAGCCGGCACCGGCTGACGCGGCGGCGCCGGTAGCTGGAGCCGCAGCCGAGCCCGAGGTCATCAAGAAGGGCAAGGTCGAGAAGGAAGGCGAGAAGGAGTAGCTGGAGCGGCCGTGAAGGTGGTCGCGGGGCTGGGCAATCCTGGCGAGCGATACCGCGGAACCCGGCACAATGTCGGTTTCGAGGTCATCGATTTGCTGGCGCGCCGACACGGGCTGGTGTTCGAATCCAGTCCAGTCGAAGCGATGCAGGCCCGCTGGCGTGGCGATACCGACACGGTCGTACTGGCCAAACCGCTCACGTTCATGAATCTGAGCGGGCATGCGGTCGTGGAGCTCTGCCGCTACTATCGTGTCGAGCTTCCGGACGTGCTGATCGTGTGCGACGACGTGAACCTGCCGGTAGGGCGGTTGCGGGCGCGCGCGAACGGGTCGGAAGGCGGTCACAACGGCCTGCGGTCGATTGCGGCGCAGTTGGGCACGAGCGAGTATGGGCGGCTGCGCGTTGGCGTCGGCCGCGGGGATCTCAAGCGCGACCTTTCCAACCACGTGTTGGCGAAGTTCGACGTCGAGGAACAGATCGCGATGGAACGCGCCATCGTGCGATCGGCCGATGCGGTGGAGACATGGGTCAGCCACGGCATCGACAGGATGATGAGTACGTGTAATCGCGCCGTGGAAGCCACTGAGTAAGTCATCACGCTCCTTGCTGCTCTCATGGAGAGCGGCCTTATGTCCAGAAGGAGGC
Organism: Vicinamibacterales bacterium; assembly: GCA_039925145.1. Taxonomy (GTDB): domain Bacteria; phylum Acidobacteriota; class Vicinamibacteria; order Vicinamibacterales; family SCN-69-37; genus JBDSZL01. The sequence continues at coordinate 51,972 of JBDSZL010000049.1, forward strand.
ATATGAGCACCGTCCGTCAGTACGAGTTGATCTACATCACCCCGCCCGAATCGACCGAAGAGGCGCTGGCCGAGCTGCACACGAACGTGGCCGCCGTGGTCGAGCGATTTGGCGGAAACTTCGAAAAGACAGAGAACTGGGGCCGTCGTCGGCTTGCCTACGAAATTGCCGGACACCGCGAAGGCGTGTACGTGCTCGAGGTCATCAACGGCCCGGCGACCCTGATGTCGGAGCTCGATCGCCGTCTGCGCGTGTTCGACATCGTCATGCGCCACATGGTGGTCCGGGTGGACGAGGAAATTGCCGTGGCCGAGCGCGCCCGTGTGCGGCGCAAATCGAACATGGCCAAGCGTCGTATCAAGCGTGGGCTGCCACCGGAGCCGACCGAGACGGAACGGAAGCGTCGCGCTGAAGAGGACGACGACTCCGACATGGGGATGGAGCATATGTTCCGCGGGGAGAGAGACCGATGAGCCCAATGGACAGAGACAGCCGATCGGGTGGTCGTGGCGGCGCCGACAAGAAGGACGACAAGGACAAGGCCGGTGGCCGCCGCGGGTTCTTCCGTCGCCGGCGTGTCTGTAAGTTCTGCGTCGAGAAGATCGACTACATCAACTACAAGGACGTGAAGCTGCTGGCGCCATTCATTCCGGAACGCGGCAAGATTCAGCCGCGCCGGATCTCCGGTGTCTGCGCGCTGCACCAGCGGGCGCTCCAGACGGCGATCAAGCGCGCACGTCAGATTGCGCTCGTCCCGTACACCACGGACTAGCCTGGATTCAGTGGAGAGTCGTTCATGTCTATCGAAGTAATCCTCAAGGACCACGTCGATCACCTCGGCCGTCGTGGCGAGGTGGTGAGAGTGGCCAGCGGGTACGCGCGGAACTTCCTGTTCCCGCGCAAGCTGGCGCTGGCCGTCACCGACGAGAACAAGCGCCAGATCGAGCGCGAGCGGGCCAAAGCCGACGCCAAGGACGCCGACGAGATGCGCGAAGCGCAGGCGTTTCAGGCGCGGCTCGAGAGCGCGGAAATCGTCATCGCCCGGCGTGTGGGCGAGAACCAGACGTTGTACGGATCGGTGACCACGTCGGATATCGCCGAAGCGCTTGCGCTGCGGCAGATTGAGATCGATCGGCGGAAGATTCACCTGCCCGATCCGCTCAAGACGCTCGGCGACCACAAGGTGGCCGTGAAGCTGCACCGGGAGCTCTCCGCTGAGCTCACGGTCAAGATCGTTCCCGCCAGCTAGCGGAGTCGTCGCGCAACAAAGACTCGAGCCTGCCGACCGGAGACTTGCGTTCTTCGGTCGGCGGGCTCATGCTCTCTGCGGTTCCCTTCATGGATCGTACGCTCCCGCACAACCTGGAAGCCGAGAAGTGCGTGCTCGGAGCCGTGCTGATCGACAACCAGGCGTTCAATCAGGCCGCCGAGGCCATCGACTCGCAGGATTTCTTCCGCGATGCGCACCGTCGCATCTTCGAGAAGATGGTCGCGCTCAGCGAGCGTGGTGAGCCGATCGACCTGGTCACGCTCAAGGACGAACTGATTCGATCGAGCGAGCTCGAGGACGTCGGCGGCCCCGCCTACATCAGCGCGCTCACCGACGGCGTGCCACGGTCGGCCAACGTCGAGTACTACGCCAAGATCGTCAAGGAGAAGTCGACGCTGCGCCGGCTGATCCAGTCGGCCAACGAGGTGCTGTCGCGCGCCTACGACGCCGAAGAAGACGCCGACAACCTGCTCGACGAAGCGGAGCGGTCCATCTTCCAGATCGCCGAAGGGCGGATGCGCTCCGGCTTCGTCCGTGTCAGCGAACTGGTCGACTCCGGCTATCAGCTCATCGAACAACTGCAGGCGCAGCGCGGCCTGGTGACGGGCGTCCCCAGTGGCTTTGCCGACCTCGACGAGATGACATCGGGGTTCCAGAAATCCGATCTGGTGATCATCGCGGCCCGTCCGTCGATGGGCAAGACCAGCTTCGTGCTGAACATGGCTGTGCACTGCGCGGTGGAAGCGGCCAAGAGCGTCGGCATCTTCAGTCTGGAGATGTCGAAGGAGCAGCTCTTCATGCGCATGCTCACCTCCGAGGGGCGCGTCGACGCGCACCGGTTCAGGGGCGGGTTCCTCGGCGAGCAGGATTACGCGCGGCTGGTCGAGGCGTTTGCCCGACTGCACGATGCGAAGATCTTCATCGACGATACGCCCTCGGCAGGCATTCTCGAGATGCGGGCCAAGGCGCGGCGGCTGAAGCTCGAGCATGGCCTCGATATGCTCGTGATCGATTATCTGCAGCTCATGCAGGGCCGCGGCCGGTTCGAGAGCCGGCAGCAGGAACTGGCGTCGATCTCGCGGTCGCTGAAGATCCTGGCCAAGGAGCTCGAAATCCCCATTCTCGCGCTCAGCCAGCTGAGCCGCGCGCCCGAGACGCGCGCCGACCATCGTCCCCAGCTGTCCGACCTGCGTGAGTCTGGCGCGCTCGAGCAGGACGCGGACGTGGTGATCTTCATCTTTCGTGACGAGATGTACCTCGTGGACGGCGAGCGAAATCCCGATACCGAAGGCACGGCCGAGATCATCATCGGCAAACAGCGCAACGGCCCCACGGGCGGGGTGAAGCTTGCGTTCCTGAAGCAGTACACGCGCTTCGAGAACCTCGCCGGCGGCGGGTACGACCGGCAGGCGTCTGCGTGATTCGGCAGACCGTTGCCACGATCAGCCTGAGCGCAATCCAGGACAACCTGCGTCTGATTCGCGACCTGCTCGCGCGCGAGTCGGCGCTCGCCTCGACAGCCGCCGGCGGCGCCACGGCGCCCGCCCCACCCGGAGTCATCGCTGTCGTCAAAGCCAACGCCTACGGGCACGGTGCCACGGCCGTCGGACCGGCGCTGGCCGAAGCCGGTGCGTCGATGCTCGCATGCGCCGATATCGAGGAAGGCGTGTCGCTGCGTGAGGCGGGCGTCGACATCCCGATTCTCGTGTTCGGCGCGCTCAGCGTGAGCGACCTCGACGGCGTGTTCGAGCATCGCCTCACGCCAACGGTCTCCACACCAGCTGCTGCGCGCGCCCTCGAGCAGATAGCCGCACGCCGGGACGTCCGGCTGCGGTGTCACCTGAAGATCGACACGGGCATGAACCGGCTTGGATTCAGGCACGACAACCTGCGGCGCACGATGCCGGCCGTGCTCGGCAGCCGGCATCTGGACTTCGACGCCGTGTACACGCATTTCGCGACCGCCGACGACCCCGAGTCGCCATTCCTGGATCAGCAGCGGCGTCGATTCGAGCAGGCGCTCGCGGCGCTGGGCGCCATGGGGCTTCGGACGCCGCGGCGGCACGCCGCTAATTCCGCGGCGCTGTTGCGCGATACCCGCACATGGGGTGACTGGGTCCGGCCTGGGCTTCTGATCTATGGCATCGTGCCGCCGCCGCTCTCGGCCGACCTGGGGCTGCGACCCGCCCTGTCACTGACGAGCCGTATCGTAGCGGTGAAGGGCGTTCGTGCAGGAGAGGGCACGAGCTACGGGCTGAAATGGCACGCCGAGGGCCCGAGGACTATCGCGATCGTGCCCGCCGGCTACGCCGACGGTCTCGACACGCGGATGAGTGGCCGCGCGTTCGTCCTGGTGCGGGGACTCAGGATGCCGGTGGTCGGCGCGGTCTGCATGGACATGATGATGGTCGATGTCACCGGACTCGACGTCTCGCCAGGCGACGAGGTGGTCATCATCGGACGACAGGGCGAGCTGGAGATCACGGCGCGTGAGGTGGCCGCGGCCATCGGGACGATTCCGTGGGAGGTCGTCTGTCGTCTGGGGTCGAGGATCGAGCGGCGGTATGCGTGAGATGCGTCATGGCAGGTTCTGCCGCCCGGTCCCGCACGAAGATGCAGATTCTGCGTCCCGCCTTCGGCACGTCCGGGCCAGCGCCCCGGAGCATCTGGCCCTTCACGTGCTCGAGATCGCGGTGATGGCAGTGGCCGGCGACGTCTGCGCTTCCGGATTTTGCCCTTCCACCTTGGCGCGGCTGTGAAGGCGCCGAAAGCTTTTTTCGCCTGCCAATCCTGCGGCGCGCAATCGCAGAAGTGGCTGGGCCGATGTCCCGAGTGCGGCGCCTGGAACTCCTTCATCGAGGAGCGCACGGCAGCGGCCGCGCCCGAGCCCCGTGGGGCTGTTGCACCGATGGGAGGGCGCGGCGCGCAGTTGTACGCCGAGGTCGACACCCTCGTCTCCGAGCGGCTCGGCACCGGCATCAGCGAGTTCGACCGCGTGCTTGGCGGCGGCATCGTGCCTGGCTCCCTGGTCTTGCTTGGCGGCGAGCCCGGCATCGGCAAGTCGACGCTCCTGCTGCAGGCTGCGGCCCACTTTGCGGTGCACATCGGTCCCGTGCTGTATTGCTCCGGAGAAGAGTCGGAGCACCAGATCAAGATGCGAGGCGCGCGACTTGGCATTGCCGACGCCCCGCTCTACCTGCTGGCAGAAACCTGCATCGAGCGGCTGATTGAGGAAGTCGATCGAATCAAACCCGCGCTTCTCATCGTGGATTCGATTCAGACGGTCTTCTCGCTCAAAGTGCAGTCGGCGCCCGGCAGCGTCAGCCAGGTCAGACAGGCGGCGACCGATCTGCTCTTCACCGCAAAGGGGCGCAACCTGCCGACGGTTCTGGTGGGCCACGTCACCAAAGACGGCAGCCTCGCGGGTCCCAAAGTCCTCGAGCATGTAGTCGACACGGTGCTCTACTTCGAAGGCGAGCAGCACCACGCCCATCGCGTCGTGCGTGCCGTGAAAAACCGTTTTGGGGCGGCGAGCGAGCTCGGCGTGTTCGAGATGACGGGTACGGGGCTGAAGCCTGTCGCCAATCCATCGAAGCTGTTTCTGGCTGAGCGTCCGGTCAACGTGCCGGGCTCTGTTGTGCTCTGCACGGTCGAGGGCTCGCGGCCAATTCTTGTTGAAGTGCAGGCGCTCGTAAGCACGGCGACATTTGGCAACGCCAGGCGCACGGCCAATGGGCTGGACCCCAGCCGGCTGGCGCTCCTGCTGGCGGTGCTCGACAAGCGCGCCGGTCTGAATCTGTCGAGCGACGATGTGTTCGTCAACGTGGTGGGCGGAATGAGCGTTGAAGAGCCGGCTGCCGACCTCGCCGTGCTGGCGGCCGTTGCTTCGAGCCTGCGGAATCGCGCCATCGCGTCCGACGTCGTCGTTTTCGGCGAGGTGGGACTGGCGGGGGAGATCCGGGCGACCAGCCAGGCCCCGTTGCGCGTCCGCGAGGCCTCGCAGTTGGGGTTCAGCCGGTGCGTCATCCCGGACGGCAATCTGGCCCCGGCCGATATTCCGGCCGGGATGAACATCACCGGCGTCCGCACGGTGGCCGAGGCGCTCGACGCGCTGATGTAGGCTCGCGCGCCCTGCCGCTCTTCCGTCCGCTCTGCCAATACCAATACAATGTGGGCAATGAACGGGTTCTTGCTGGTGCGAGCCCTCTTTGCCGTGGTCGTGACCTACTGCGCGATTCTGCTGCAGCCACTCGACACGCCATGGTCCATGCTCTTCAACGGTGCCCTCGGCCTCTCGATCTCCGCGCTCATCATTTTTGCCGAGGCGCGCCTGCGCGACGCGGCCGTCACGAATCTGCTCGGCGGCCTTATCGGGTTCGGTGTCGGACTCACGATTGCCAAGGTTCTTGGCACCGCGCTGTTCTGGGCCGACACCGCCAGTCATCAGGTCCGGTTCCTCCACGCGATCATCATCGTCGTGCTGCCCTATCTGGGACTCGTGCTGGGGGTTCGCAAGGGCGAATGGCTCGAACCGGTCAAGTTCATCTCGCTCTTCAAGGACGCGCGTCCGCAGAAGCGGTATCGGATCCTCGATACCAGCGTCATCATCGACGGACGCGTGGCCGATATCGTCGAGACCGGGTTCCTTGATGGCACGCTCGTCGTGCCCCAGTTCGTGCTGAAGGAACTGCAGTTTGTCGCCGATTCGGCGGATGCGATCAAGCGCAATCGCGGTCGGCGTGGGCTCGACGTGCTTCATCGCATCCAGAAGATGGCCGGCGTCGAGGTGATCATCTCGGACCTCGACTACCCGCAGGTCAAAGAAGTCGACATGAAGCTCATCGAGCTGGCGCGGACGCTGCTCGGGCGCATCGTCACGAACGACTTCAACCTCAACAAAGTGGCGCAGCTGCGGGGCGTGGAAGTGTTGAACATCAATGAGCTCGCGAGCGGACTTCGACCGGTCGTGCTGCCGGGCGAGGTGATGAACGTCTTCATCCTGAAAGAAGGCAAAGAGCACAACCAGGGCGTGGCATATCTCGAGGATGGCACCATGGTCGTGGTCGATAACGCACGATCCCGGATCGGGCGCAACCTCGATGTCGTAGTGACGAGCGTGCTGCAGACGACCGCCGGCCGAATGATCTTCGGCAAGCATGTCGAGGCCGCTGCGCAGGGAGAAGGCGCCGGTCAGTCGCGCGCCGACGATCAGGGGCGCCGGCCCCGGCCTGCCGCAAGCGCGTGAAGCTGCCACCATTCCATTGGTGGCGGACCGTGTTCTACCTGATACCCGCCGTCACGCTCTATACCGTCGGCTGTGGCGTGATGTCGCTGCTCTCGACGTTCTGGGATCCGCAAGGATATGTCGCCCACGGATGGGCTCGACGGTGGGCGCGGCTGATTCTCGTGACTACCGGCGTCACGGTGAAGCGGGTCGGGGCGCCGTTACCGGCGGCCAACGAGAGCTGCATCTACGTCGTCAACCACTCCAGTCATTACGACACGCCCGTGTTGTTCACGGCGCTCCCCGCGCAACTGCGGACGATGGCCAAGGCAGGATTGGGGCGCGTCCCTTTCATCGGCTGGCATCTTGCGCGCGCGGGTCACCTGCTGGTCGATCGCAAGAACCCGGGTGCGGGGATCTTCAAACGCATGCAGCGCATGACGACACAGGGCGCATCGCTCTTCGTGTTTCCGGAGGGGTCGCGCACGACCGATGGCAGCGTCGGCAGGTTCAAGGCCGGCATCTTTCTGCTGGCCATTGAGACGGGGCTGCCCGTGGTGCCCATCAGTGTCGTCAACACGCGGGCGGTCATGCCGAAGGGCCGCCTCATGACCTGTCCGGCGCATGTGACCGTGGTGGTTCATGAGCGGCTGCTCACGTCCGGTCTCACCCGGGAGGACGCGCGTTCGTTGGCCCGCCGCGCGCAGGCGATCGTGGCTGCCGGCGTGCGGACGGGAGCCGCCCAGACCGGAGATGCCCACGCCCAGATGCCGGCAGAACCGGCTGCCAAGTCATCGTGAACGATCGCCCACTGGTAGTGGCCGCGGAGGTTGAGGCGATTGTCGCGCCTGCCGTCGCGGTGTCAGGGACCGTGCGGGTCCAGGATCCATGTCCGGCGCTCGACCGTCCCTTGCTGCTCGCGGCCGCTGCCATGCGGACGGCGTCCGAGCCTGTCGACGTCATCGCCGCGGTCCGCGCCATGTATCGGCGAGTGGGGATAGACCCGACGAAGACACGGCCCTCGTCGGAAGCACTGCTCCGACGTGTACGCAAGGGCGGGGATCTGCCCCGTGTGAACTCGCTCGTCGACGTGATCAACTGGTGCTCCCTCGAGTCGCAATTGCCGTTTGGGCTCTACGACCTGGCGCAACTGCACGGTACCGTCACGCTGCGCCTGGGCGCCGCCGGCGAACAGTACGCCGGCATAAGAAAGGATGTGGTCCATCTGGCGGGCCGCCTGACGCTGGCCGACGCACTCGGCGCGTTCGGTAATCCGACCTCCGACTCTGCGCGGACGATGGTGACCACGGCGACCACCGATGCCCTCGTTGTGATCTTCGCCCCAAGTGCTGTTGACGCT
>JBDSZL010000050.1:0-94294 GCA_039925145.1 Vicinamibacterales bacterium
CACGAGCGCGGGCTATAAAACGTTTCGTGACGGCATCGCTGAGTACGTGGCGCTGCTACCCCCCAACTCCCATGGGGAGGCAAATCCCGCCGACAAGGATCCGATCCCGGCGCCCTTCGACAACACCTACAACGGCGCCGAGCACGATGCGTTCGTGTTGAAAGTGAAGTATCAGCGGAATGATACGTTCTTTGCCGAGAACCTCGTGGATGGTGCTGACCGCGATCGGTTGAACCAGGCGTGGAACGACCTGTTCGGGTCGTGGCCCTACCACGACGCCTATCTCGGCATGCTCATCGACCACTACGGCCTGAAGCTGAAGAGCCGCCGCCTCCTGGACCTCGACGACCTCCAGGTGGCCGCGTTGCCGGACGCCGCGAAGCCTTACGTTGTGGCATTGCGGGCCGACTACGATCGGGTGATGCGGGCGCAGACGCTGGCGCAGCCCGGCCATGTCGCCGACGCGCTGGCATTTGCGAGCCGCGCCTGGCGCCGCCCCCTGACGGTGTCCGAAAAGGCGAGCCTGCGTGCGTTCTACGAGAAGCAACGCACGCACAATCATCTGGACCACGCCGCGGCACTGAGAGCGCTCGTGGCTCGCGTACTCGTGGCGCCGGCATTTCTCTACAGGCTCGAGACGGTGGCCGGGCGTGCCGAGAAACGGCTCAACAGCTGGGAGATGGCCAGCCGGCTGAGCTTCTTCCTCTGGTCATCGATTCCAGACGAGGAACTGCGTCGCGCCGCGGCCGCCGGTGAGTTGACCGACTCCGCCCTGCTCGCGCGCCAGGTGAAGCGCATGACCGCCGACCCCAAGGCCCGTCGTCTGGCCACGGAATTCTTTGGCCAGTGGCTGGGCTTCTATCGCTTCGATCAGTATCGAGGCGTCGATACCGGGCGCTTTCCGGAGTTCACTGACGAAGTGAAGTCAGCGATGTACGACGAAGCGGTGTCGACGTTCGAGTATCTCGTCCGTCAGGAACGGCCGGTCAAGGAGATGCTCTACGCCGACTACACATTCCTGAACCAGCCGCTCGCCAAGTTCTATGGCATCGATACGGACGTGAAGTCGCCCGACAGGGTCGTCATGGTGGAGGGCGCCAACCGGTTCAATCGCGGTGGGGCGTTGCGGCTGGGCTCGGTGCTCACCACGACTTCGGCGCCGCTGCGCACGAGCCCCGTCAAGCGGGGCGACTGGGTGCTGCGACGGATTCTCGGCACGCCGACGCCGCCTCCACCGGCCAACGCGGGATCGATCCCGGGTGACGACAAGTCGTTCGAGGGCATGACACTGCGGCAGCGTCTGACTCAGCACAAGCGCAACGCGACGTGCGCGGCGTGCCACCTCCGGATCGACCCGCTCGGCTTTCCACTCGAGAGCTTCGATGCGGTCGGACGGACGCGCCAGACCTACGCGGACGGCAAGCCGGTCGACGTGCTGGGCGAGTTCGCCGACAAGACCACGATCGAGGGGACGAGCGGCCTGTTGACCTACCTGAAAGGGCAGGATGCCCAGGTAATGAAGACGCTCTCGAAGAAGATGCTCGGGTATGCGCTCGGCCGCACCGTGCTCGCGTCGGACCAGCCCTTGATCAAGGACATGGTCACGGCGGGCGGCAGCGCGACGTTTGCCGATCTTGCGATCTGGATCGTCACGAGCCGTCAGTTCCGCGACCGTGCCGGCGAGGACGCCGGAACGGCCGTCGTCAGTGATTCCCCTTCGCGTTCGCTCGCCGCGCCCACCCGTTTATTGCAGCCGATCACAGGTATCCGATGAGCATCAGTCGATCGTCCTATCACGCGTCCCGGCGGCATTTTCTGCGTGGCGTTGGCGTGGCCCTCGCCCTGCCGTGGATGGAGTCGCTGCCCCTGTTCGCGCAGGCGACCAGCTCGGCCGTCAAAGCCAGTGGGCCGCCGCTGCGGCTGGGCATCGTCTTTTTCTCGAACGGCGTAGAGCCGATTCACTGGTGGGCGAAGGGTAGCGGCGCGACGATGGAACTCGGGCCGGCCGCGCTGCCGATGATGCCGCACCGCGAGGACATGGTCTTCATTCAGGGGCTGTACAACAAGACCGCGCTCGCGTCGAGCAGCCCGCACCTGGGCCGCATGAACGTGCTGTCGGGTGCGCCCGTCAGCCTCGATCCGGGGGAGATTCGTGTCGGGACGTCCATGGATCAGGTGATCGCGTCGCAGATCGGTGGACGCACGTCGGTGCCCAGCCTGGTTCTCGGCATCGAGCCGAACGAACTGCGCCTCGAGGACGGACTCTCGATGGTGTACGGATCGAGCCTGTCGTGGGTGTCGCCCACGAAGCCCGCCACGAAGGAGATCTATCCATCGCGGACGTTCGATCGGTTGGTCGGCGACGGCACCGCCCGGAAGCTCGACCGCAGCATCCTCGACGAGGTTCGTCAGGACTCGCAGAGCCTCAAACCCAAGATCAGCCGGGGCGACAACGTCAAGCTGGCGGAGTATCTCGAGTCGATCCGCGACATCGAGAAGCGCATCGACCGCGCGTCGAAGGAAGAGCGCATCGAGGGATGGCGGCCGACGCTGGCGCAGCCCGACATGCCGCGTCCTGCGAACGAACTGCCGCAGAACGTGCCCGATCACATGAAGCTGATGCTCGATTTGACCGTGCTCGCGTTCCAGATGGACAAGACCCGCATCGCGACCCTGATGCTCAACAACGACCTGTCGCAGATGAACTTCAAGTTCCTCGAGGGCGTGCAGGGAGCGCTGCACCTTGACCTCACGCACAACGGCCGAGCGCCCGAGAAGGAGGCGATGTACCTGAAGACGAACCAGTACCACATCGCCCAGTTCGCCTACCTCACCAAGCGCATGAAAGAGATTCGGGAAGGCGAGACGACGCTGCTCGACAACTCCATCCTGATGATGGCCTCGAGCCTCTTCGATGGCGACGCGCACAGCGCCAACCAGCTGCCGATCCTCCTGACCGGCAAAGGCGGGGGATCGCTGAAAACGGGGCGTGTGCTCGACTACCTGGATAAAGGCGACGAGAACCGGAAGGCGTGCAGCCTGCACCTCGCACTGATGGATCGCATGGGCGTCAGGCTCGATCGCTTCGGCGATGCGACGACCCGGCTCGAAGGCCTGTAACGCCGCACGAGCGGACTCGGCGTGCTCCGGGCTGGCGTCTGTCGCGCCAGCCCGGACGGTCTACCGTTACCGCTTGGATGACGGCGGCACCATGCCTTTTAGGCGGAAGTACGTGACGAGGTTGCCGTAGTGCTCGTTCAGGTGCCCGACGTTGTCGATAATCGCCTCCGCACGTGTCGCTTTACCCATGTTGAACGGCATGTCGACCGACTCGGCCAGCTTCTTATCGTTCATGGAGTTGATGACGCCGTCGCAGTACGCGAGCGAATCGTTGACGGCCTTCATGATCTCCGCACGCGTCGTGGCGGTCTTCTCGAAATCGCCTTCGGCATGAGGGCTCTTCTCGCCCTTCGCTGCCGAGCAGAACACGTAGTTGGAGCCCGCGGTGTGCGCCAGAATCTCGCCGAAGCTCCGAACGGTCGCAATCGGCTTGAAGCCGTAATTGGCCTCGGGCATCTGCTGGGCCGATTCGACGATGTTGAGCTTGGCGCCTTCCCAGGTCTTGCGGACAGATCCGGTCAGCGGATTGGCCGCCGGCGCCTGGGCCAGGACTCCGACGGAGAGGATGGCTGCGGCGACGGTCATCGTGACGATTGTTCTCTTCATGAGGGCGCTCCTGTGATGTCGAACCTGCTTGCGTGCGGAGTTAACGTGCCGGCCGCTTTCCGGTGAGTTGTCCGAGCAGCTTGACAGCGTACACCGCGGCGCGATTGCGCGCCTCTTCTATGTCCACCCTTCCGCGCACGATTCCGAGTGCCGGAAGGTCTTCCACCGCTGCATTGCTCCCATCGGCGGGATGAAGCGCAATCCAGTAGAGGATCTTCATCAAGTCGTCCTTGGGCACCGTGCGCTGGATCTCGGCAAAGACGACCCACGGCACGAATGGCTCAATAGGCATCTGGAACACGTCTGGCACCGCGGCGACAAGCAGCAGGTTACGCACACGCTGCAGCGGATCGGTAACCTTTGCGGGACCCCACTCCGGCAGGCTGGTCCTGATGGTTTCGAGGTCGTCGAGCACGTCAGGATCGGGGTCCTGCGTCATCGCGGCCACAGGCGTCACCACGCCCGAGTCCGATGGAAGGCGCGTGAACGTCAGGTCCGCTTCGATGTTCGCGAGGGTGACGGCCTGCCACGCGGCCGGCGTCGCTAATTGCTCGGGCGAAGATGCGGGCGTGGCTGGAGGTTTGGGGGTCGGGCCTTCTGCCGAGGACCGAGATCCCACGGCGTTCGGCGGTGACACGCCGGCGGTTGGCGCTCCCGGCGCGGCGGGCCCCCCTCGGCCCACAGGTGACTCCGCGGCCCTACGCTCGCCCGATCCGCGTGCGGCTGTACCGCTCGCGGGCGCCGTCGCTGAATCCGGCCCAGACACGACGGGCGGCACTGCGTTCGGTTGCGCAGGAGGAGCAGACACGGCGGCCGGAGCGGCCGGGGGCGGATTGGCTGGTGCCTGCGCGTTGACTGGATTCGCAACCGTGCTCGGCGGCGCGGGCAGCGCCACACGGCCGAGCCCTTCAGCGGCTGCGCCGGTCAAGATCCAGGCGGCCAGCGCGACGGCCAGCCAGCCCTTGCGCGGATTCGAACGAAATCGCTGCTGGGCATCCCAGCGGAACATGCCTGCACCGGCTATCGATCCGGCGGTGCCGATCGCGAGCAGGGCGATCACGTCGAACGCGGCTTCGTGCAGGCCGCCGCCGGTGACTGCCGCCTGCAGCGCGCCCACCGCGTAGCGTCCGGGGAAGAAAGCCGAGAGGTGCAGCGCCCAGTCGGGCAGACTCGACAGTTGCACGGCGACGCCGCCGATGATGAGCATCGGCAGAAAGATGCACTGCCCAAGCGCCTGCACGGCCGGGACGTTGTCGGCGAGCGTCGCGATCACCAGGCCCAATCCCATGAACGCGAATGCGACACAGGAGAAGACGATGAACAGCTGCAGGGGATGGTGGGGCAAAGGCATCCCGATGCTCATGGCCAAGCCGACCTGGAGAAGCCCGGCCGTGATCAAGATGACGTAACGCGCCAGCAGCGTGCTCCCCACGAGTGTCAGCGTCGGCACCGGTGTCAGTCGGTACCGCCGCCACACTCCACGCTCACGTTCGCTCACCATCGTCGTTGGCAGGCCAAAGCACGCGCCGCCAAGGACCGCGATGGTGAGCAGTTCGCCCATGTGCCTGACCAGGGGCACGCGCTCGTATCGATAGAGCACCCAGAACGCCAGCAGGAAAATCGCGGGGAACAGGTAGCCGTACACGAGCGCCATCGTGTTGCGGAAGTAGAGCCGCAGATTAATCTGGAGCTGCGACAACAGCGCGTTCATGGCTGCCTGGACACCCCGGTGCTGGTGGCGTGTGGATCTCGTGCGCCCTCGGTCGCGATCCGCTCCAAGTACACATCTTCGAGGCTGGCTTTCTGCACGTGCAGTTCGGTGATCTCAACGCCTTGTGCCAGCAACCGCTGCATCAGGTCAGCGATCGTCCGGCTGGCTGCAGGCGTGCGGAACCGCAGAGTCATGTTTTCCTGCGACAGGTCGCTGACATCGGGGAGCCCGTCCATCACCGTTTCATCGAGGCGCGCACTAGTGGTCAGGTGAACCGTCTGCAGACGCGTCGATCTGGCGATGAGGTCCCGGGGCGCCCCGGTTTCGATGATGCGTCCCTCGGCGATGATCGCGATGCGATCGCAGAGTTGCTCCGCTTCTTCGAGGTGATGGGTCGTCAGCAGGACCGTATGGCCGTCCTCCTTCATGCGACGGATTTCGGCATGCAGCTCCCGTCGCGATTGAGCATCGAGTCCGGTGGTGGGCTCGTCCAGAAACACCAGCTCGGGGTCGTTGATGAAGGCGAGCGCCAGTGCCAGGCGCTGTCGTTGCCCACCGGACAACGTGTCGAAGGGCGCGTCGGCCTTCTCGGAGAGTGCAAAGCGGTGGAGCAGAGTGTCTGGGGGAAGACTGACGCGGTAGAAACTGGCGAACAGCCCGAGTGCCTCTCGCGGGGTGATCTTGTCCTGGAGCGCGGTGGTCTGTAGCGCGGCACCAATGTGCTGCTTCACTTCGCGCGGTTCACGCCGCGCATCGATGCCGCAGATGGAGATCGCGCCCTCGTCAGGCTGACGCAGACCGAGGAGGCATTCCACCGTGGTGGTCTTGCCGGCGCCGTTCGGTCCGAGCAGGCCGAAGATCTCGCCGTCTTCCACGTCGAAGCTCACGCCTCGAGCGGCTTCTACGAGTCCGTACCGCTTCGAGAGGTCTCGGACGACGACTTTGGCAGGCATGGGAGAATGCCGCGGCATGTGCCTGCGGCTACGGCCCTAATTCTAGACGTTAAGATAGGACTTTCCGCAGGGGGAGCGATGAGAGTTCGGAGTTTGGTTGTTGCAGGCGCGGCGCTGCTGCTGTCGGCGGGCCTCCTGGCACAGGGGCCATTGAGATCCGGCATCGACCCGTCGGCGCTGGATCGCATGGTTCGCCCGCAGGACGACTTCTACCGGCACGTCAACGGCGGATGGCTTGCGCGGACAGAGATTCCGCCCGACCGCCCGGTCTACGGCACCTTCGTTCAGCTCGCGGACAAAGCAGAAGCAGACCTTCGCGCGATCGTCGAAGCTCAGGCCAGCGTGGCTGCCCGGACGCCTGGAACACCGGCGCAGCAGATCGGCGATTTGTACGCGAGTTTCATGGATGAGCCCGCGCTCAACCGCCTCGGCGGCGAGCCCCTGAAAGCCAGGCTCGCGGAAGTGGACGCAGTCAGAAACGGCACCGACCTGGCGGCACTGCTCGGACGTCTCGCCATGGCAGGGCTGCCGGGCGCCGTGGGTAACTACGTAGAACCGGACGCAGGCGATCCGACTGCCTACGCGCTCTATCTCTCGCAGGCTGGCACGGCGCTCCCCGATCGCGATTACTACTTGAAGGACGATCCGCGGCTGGTCGAGATTCGCGGCAAGTATCAGCAATATCTGGAACGAATCTTCACGCTGGCCGGGCGGCCCGCCGGTGCCGAAGACGCTCGCACCGTGCTGGCCCTCGAGACGGCGCTTGCGAAAGTGCAGTGGTCACAAACCGAAGACCGCGATGCGGTGAAGACGTACAACAAGATGGCGGTAGCCACGATCGTGGCCGAGATGCCGGGCTTCGATTGGATGGCGTGGGCCCGCCCGCAGCGCATCGACACGCTCCCGTCGTGGGTGATCCGTGAGCCGTCGTTCTTCAAGGCCTTTGCCAGCCTGGTGCCGGGTATGCCCCTCGGCACCTGGAAGGCGTGGCTCGCCGCGCAGGTCATCACGGCCAACGCACGCTACCTGAGTCAGCCATTCGTCGATGCGCATTTCGAGTTCTTCGGGCGGGCGCTGAACGGCCAGCAGGCGCAACGCGACCGCTGGAAGCGCGGCGTGCAGCTGGTCAACGGCAACGTCGGCGAGGCGCTCGGTCAGCTCTACGTCGCACAGCACTTTTCTCCGGCCGCGAAGACACGCGTGCAGCAGCTCATCGCCAGCCTGCTCGAGGCCTATCGGCGATCGATCACGACGCTCGACTGGATGACGCCGGAGACGAGGCAGGCCGCGCTCGCAAAACTGGCGAAGTTCAGCACCAAGATTGCCTACCCCGATCG
Organism: Vicinamibacterales bacterium; assembly: GCA_039925145.1. Classification (GTDB taxonomy): domain Bacteria; phylum Acidobacteriota; class Vicinamibacteria; order Vicinamibacterales; family SCN-69-37; genus JBDSZL01. The sequence continues at coordinate 7,728 of JBDSZL010000050.1, forward strand.
GTGGCGCGACTACAGTCGGTTGCGCATCACCAGCGCGGACCTGGTGGGCAACGTCGAGCGGGCGCAGGTATACGAATCCGAGTATCAGCTTGCCAAGCTCGGCAGGCCGGTCGATCGAAACGACTGGCTGATGACGCCTCAAACGGTCAACGCCTACTACAACCCGTCGCAGAACGAGATCGTGTTTCCCGCGGCGATCCTCCAGCCGCCGTTCTTCGATGCGGGCGCTGACGACGCGGTGAACTATGGGGCGATTGGGGCGGTCATCGGACATGAGATCGGACACGGCTTCGACGACCAGGGCCGACGATACGACGGTGACGGACTGCTGCGCGACTGGTGGACCGCCGACGACGAGAGGGAATTCACCCGGCGGACGAAGTTACTCGTGGATCAATTCGGCGCCTACAGTCCGCTGCAGGGCGTCACCGTCAACGGCGAACTGACGCTCGGGGAGAACATCGGCGACCTGGGTGGACTCTCGATTGCCTACCAGGCCTGGAAGATCGTGCTCGGCGGTCGGACGGCACCCGACATCGACGGCCTCACCGGAGACCAGCGGTTCTTCATGGGCTGGGCGCAGGCCTGGCGTGGCAAGGCGCGCGAGGCGTATCTGCAGCGTCAGGTCCTGTCGGACCCGCACGCGTGGAACGAGTTCAGAGTCAACGGTATCGTCGCCAACGTCGATGGCTTCTATACCGCGTTCGGCGTCAAGCCGGGCGACAAGCTCTACCGGGATCCCGCAATTCGGGTGCGCATCTGGTAGCGCTCGGGTGGACCGATCAATGGCGCCTCCTCGAAGCAGTGGTTCGTACAGCCTCGCGTAGAGATTTCCAATGAAGCTTGGAGTGAACACGTTCAGGACCTGTTCGTCACCTTGCGACAAATGGAGTATGACGAGTGGCTGACGATTGAGAGCTTCGGCGCGAATCTGGGAGAGTTCAGCTCGGCCGTGTGCATCTGGCGCGACATCGAGCCCACGCCTGAAGCCATTGCGTTCGACGGTCTCGCGTTTCTCCAGCGCGAGCTCGGATCGCGCTGATCCGTCGGCCGCCTACCCGACCGGCTTCACAATCGTGAACTGCGATTCACGGTAAGGCGCCTCCTTGAGCGTCGGCGCGCGCCTGCCGCTTGCCACGAGCCACCACTCCCGCGCGGAAGCGGCGATGACGATGACGACCGTCACCATAAAGAAGAGCGTCAGCACGGCGTCGACCCGATCGTTGAGGATCATCCGTGCGGCATTGCGCGTCGGAAGCTCTGCCAGCGTGCGAGCGTGCGCGAGGAAGCCGAGGCGCGGATTTGGCGAAAAGACTTTTTGCCATCCCGCCGTGAGCGTGGCGGCGGCGAGCCATGTCAGCGGCCCGAGCGTCACCCAGATGTGCCGAAACTTCCCCATCTTGATCAGCACCGTGGTGCCGACGCAGAGAGCGACGGCGGCCAGCAACTGATTGCCGATTCCGAACAATGGCCATAGCGAGTTGATGCCGCCCAGCGGATCGATCACGCCCTGGTAGAGGAAGTATCCCCAGGCGGCGACGATGAGGACCGAGGAGAAGACGATGCTGGGGTACCACGACGTGCGGCCGAGCGGCTCCCACACGTGCCCAAGCAGTTCCTGCAGCATGAACCGTCCGATGCGGGTGCCGGCGTCGATCGTCGTCAGAATGAAGACGGCCTCGAACATGATCGCGAAGTGATACCAGAGGGCCAGGCCGAAGTGGCTGAACAGCCCACCGAAGATGGTGGCCATTCCGACGGCGAGGCTTGGCGCGCCGCCCGTGCGCGAGAGCAACGTGGCTTCGCCCATCTGGCGCGCGAGGACGTCCATCTGCTCGGGCCGGAGGACGAATCCCCACTCTGCAATGGCGCGGGAGGCCGTCTCCGAAGTCGGGCCGAGCAGGGCCGGCCCGACGTTCATCGCGAAGTACACGCCCGGTTCGAGCGCCGCGGCCGCCACCATCGCCATGAGTCCCACCAGCGACTCGGCGAGCATCGACCCGTATGCGATCAGCCGGGCATCGCCTTCGACGCGCACGAGCTTGGGCGTCGTGCCGCTGGACACGAGGGCATGGAAGCCCGAGACCGCCCCACACGCGATCGTGATGAATGCGAAGGGAAACACCTTGCCCGCGAAGACCGGTCCGTTGCCATCGACGAACTGGGTGACGGCGGGCATTCGAAGCGGCGGCATCAGCAGGATGATTGCCGCGCCGAGGACGAGGATCGTCCCAATTTTGAGGAACGCCGATAAGTAGTCGCGTGGTGCGAGCAGCAGCCACACGGGCAGCACCGAGGCCACGCAGCCGTAGGCCATCACCGCCCAGGCCAGTTGCGTGCCCGACCAGGTGAAGGCGTGTGCCCACACTGAGTGGGCCGAGACCCACTGTCCGCCGAGGAGCGCGGCCAGCAGCAGCGCAATGCCGATCGTCGTCGCCTCGGCGACCTTGCCGGGGCGCACGTGGTTCATCCAGACTCCCATCAGCAGCGCGATTGGCATCGTGGCGCTGATCGTGAAGAGCCCCCAGGGGCTGTCGCGCAACGCGCTCACGACCACGAACGCGAGCACGCCGAGCAGGATGATCATGATGGCCAGCACGGCGACCATGGCGGCCATGCCTGCGACGGGGTTGACCTCGTCCTTGGCGATCTGTCCGAGCGACTTGCCGTCGCGGCGGATCGAGGCGAACAGGATGACGAAGTCCTGCACGGCACCGCCGAGCACCACGCCTGCAATCAGCCAAATCGTGCCTGGCAGAAAGCCGAACTGCGCCGCCAGGGTCGGTCCGACGAGCGGCCCGGCGCCCGAGATAGCCGAAAAGTGGTGCCCAGCGGCCACCCACTTGTTCGTCGGATGAAAGTCTCGACCGTTGTTCAGCCGTTCGGCTGGTGTCGCGCGGCTGCTGTCAAGTCCACAGACCGCATTGGCCAGATATCTCGAGTAGAAGCGGTAGGCGACGAGGTACGTGCACACGCCGGCGATCACGAGCCATCCAGCGCTGACCGGTTCGCCGCGCGACACTGCAATTCGGCCGAAGCCCAGCGCGCCGAGCGCTCCAATCGCGACCCACATGGCGACCGAAGGCCACTTCTTCATGCGTTGTTGACTCCGGCGTCAGTCTAGTGCCTGGCGGCCGGTGCCGGCGGTGATTTGGTGGAGCGGCCGGCTGGCGCCTCGCGGTGGCCCTCAGGCAGGTCCGCGGCGTCTTGCGTGACGGCCGCCCCCGCACTAAGATTCGTGCACTTGTTCAATTCGACGGAGAATGTGCATGAGCAGCGACCGCAAGATCCGTGTCGGCATCGTGGGGCTCGGCTTTGGCGCCGAGTTCATTCCCATCTACCAGCGTCATCCGCACGCCGAGATGTACGCCATCTGCCGGCGGAATCGCCAGGAGCTGGATGCCTGCGGCGACCGTTTCGGCATCACCGCACGGTACAGCAGCTACGAGGCGATGCTGCAGGATCCGAACGTGGACGCGGTGCACATCAACTCGCCGATTGCGGATCACGCCCCCCAGTCGATCGCCGCGCTCAAAGCCGGTAAGCACGTGGCGAGCACCGTGCCCGCGGCGACCACCATCGACGAGTGCCGTCAGATCGTCGAGGCACAACGCCGCAGCGGCAAGGTCTACATGATGATGGAGACCGTCGTCTACAGCCGCGAGTATCTGTTCGTGAAGGAGCTCTACGACCGCGGGGAGCTTGGACGCATTCAGTTCATGCGTGGCAGTCACCAGCAGGATATGGAAGGCTGGCCCGGCTACTGGGAGGGCTTTCCGCCAATGCACTACGCCACGCACTGCGTGAGCCCATGCCTGGCGCTGGTGGGCAAACATGCGGAACACGTCGTGTGTCACGGGTCGGGCCGGATCGACGAACATCTCATTTCCAAGTACGACAGCCCGTTCGCCATCGAGACCGCCACGTTCAAGCTCCGCGATTCGGACGTGAGCGCCGAAGTGACGCGCAGCCTGTTCAACACCGCGCGGCAGTATCGCGAGAGTTTCGACGCCTATGGATCGAAGCAGTCGTTCGAGTGGCAGCAGGTAGACGGCGAAGATCCCGTGATTCACACGAAGAGCACGCCCGATCACCCGCGGGCCGAGGGCGAGATCACACAGCGCGTGCCGGTGCCCGACTACGCGCACCTGTTGCCCGAGCCCATTCGGAGGTTCACGCAACCGCAGGCGATTCAGGACGCCGAGCACCTGTCGTTTCTTCAGGGGGGCGGCCACGGCGGGTCGCATCCTCATCTCGTCCACAACTTCCTGATGGCATGCGTGGGGGAGCAGCCGGCAATGCCAGACGCCGAGACGTCCGTCAATTGGACGATGGTGGGGATCTGCGCGCATCAGTCGGCGCTGAAGGACGGCGAGAAGATCGTGATTCCAAGATTCTGAGGCGCCGGCTGTCGTTCGTTGCGACGCCCGCCATGAGCGCGACGCGTCGGCGCTTTTCTCTATCAGTTACCAGTTGCCGGACACGCCGGGTGTCCCCAGGGAGTGCATGCAAATTATCCGCTCTCCGAAAACGTATGACGTCTGCATCATCGGCTCTGGTGCGGGCGGTGGAACGGCGGCCAAAGTGCTCACCGAAGCAGGCGCCGACGTCGTGATGCTCGAAGGCGGGCCGATGTGGGACTCGGCCAAGAACGGCGCGATGTTCGCGTGGAACTACGATTCGCCGACGCGCGGCTGGGGCGGCGACAAGAAGCCGTTTGGCGTCTACGACGGATGCCTCGGCGGCTGGGACATCGAGGGGGAGCCCTACACCGTCGGCACTGGCAACTGGCGGTGGTTTCGTGGCCGGATGCTCGGCGGCCGCACGCACCACTGGGGTCGGATTTCGCTGCGCTTCGGACCGGACGACTTTCGTCGGAAGAGCATCGACGGCTTTGGGGACGACTGGCCGATCAGTTACGACGAGATGAAGCCGTACTACGACAAGCTCGACGAGTTTGTCGGGATCTTCGGCAGCAATCACGCGAGCCAGACGGGGCTGCATAACGAGCCAGACGGCATCTTCATGCCTCCGCCCAAGCCGCGCGCACACGAGTTGCTGATCAAGCAGGCCTGCGATCGGATGAAGATTCCGGTCGTGCCCTCGCGGTTGTCGATCATCACCCGCCCGCACAACAATCGGCCGGCCTGTCACTACTGCGGACAGTGCGGCCGCGGTTGTGCGGTGCACGCCAACTTCTCCAGCGTCTCGGTCATGCTTCCGCCCGCGCTTGCCACAGGAAAGTTGACCATCGTCGCCAACGCCATGGCGCGCGAGGTGATGACTAACGGCGACGGACTCGCAACCGGCGTCTCGTACATCAACACGGCGGACATGAGCGAGCGCGAGGTGCGCGCACGGATCGTCATTGTGGCCGCGAGTTGCTGCGAGTCGGCCCGTCTGCTGCTCAACTCCAAGTCGTCGCGCTTCCCGAACGGCCTTGCCAACTCGAGCGGCACCGTGGGCAAGTACCTGACCGATTCCACCGGCCTGAGCGTGAGCGGGTTCATCCCCACGCTTATGGACACCCCGCGCTACAACGCCGACGGCGTCGGAGGCATGCACCTGTACATCCCGTGGTGGGGTGACAACAAAGCGCTGGGCTTCCCGCGTGGGTACCACGTCGAACTCGGTGGCGGCTTCGGCATGCCCGGCTACGGGTTCATGAGTGGGGTGCACAACTTCCCGCAGAGCCGTGGCGGCGGCTATGGCGCCGATCTCAAGGCGGAGTACCGACGCTACTACGGCGCATTTGTGAGTTTCTCTGGACGGGGCGAACAGGTGGCACGCCCCGATTGCTACTGCGAGATCGATCCCAACGTGGTCGACAAGTGGGGCATTCCGGTGCTCCGCTTTCATCACACGTGGAGCGACCACGAGCGGCTGCAGGCGCGTCACATGCAGGAGACCTTCCGCGCGATCATCACGGAGATGGGCGGTGTGCCCACGACGAACATGCCGACCCGCGAACAGGACTACGGGCTGGCTGTGGGGGGGCTCATCATCCACGAAGCCGGCGCCACGCGCATGGGCAACGATCCGAAGACCTCCGTGCTGAACTCGCACAGCCAGGCACACGATGTACGCAATCTGTTCATCGCTGACGGTGGTCCGTTCGTGTCGCAGGCAGACAAGAATCTGACCTGGACGATCATGGCGCTGTCGTGGCGTACGTCGGCGTACATCGCAGACGAACGGCGAAAGGGGAACCTATGAGCGAGATGGATCGACGCCAGGCGCTCCGCGTCCTCGGTGGCACCCCGGCCGCGGCGTTGGCGTTCACGTGGACGGCGGAGGAAGCGTCTGCGGCCGCCGCTCAAGCTACACAGGCACGCGCCCAAGCCGCCGCCCGTCGTCAACCGTACCGGCCGCGGTTCTTCACCGCCTCCGAGTACGCCACCGTGGTTGCGCTGGCCGACACGATCATTCCTCGTGATGCTCGTTCCGGCAGCGCCTCCGACGCGGGCGCGCCCGAGTTCATCGACTACATCGTTGCCGAACAGCCTGCACGGCAGACAGCCATGCGTGGCGGGCTGGTGTGGCTCGACAGCGAGTGCCGCCGGCGGTTCGACAAGACGTTCGTGTCGTGCGCCGTTGGCGAGCGTGGCCAGGTGCTCGATGACATCGCCTGGCCCGCACGGGCGCGCCGCGAGTTGAGTCACGGCGTGCAGTTCTTCACGACCATGCGCGACTTGGTGGCAACCGGTTTCTGGTCGAGCCGGATTGGCGTCGACGACATCGGCTATCTCGGCAACCGGCCGGTGGGGGAGTGGCCGGGAGCGCCAGCGGCGGTGCTTCTGAAGCTCGGCGTCAGCTACGAATAGCGGAGCGTGAAGCGGCCGCAACGGCGTGACAGGTCCAGACCGGTTGACGGTGAGTGTCTAAACACGTAATATAGTCAGTATGTCGAGCGGGTTGAAGGACGAGATCAAGCAGACGCGCCCATTCGGGAGTCTGCAGGAGGAAGCGGCGCTGAATATCGCCCGCACGTATGCCCTCCTGGATCACTCGCTGGCCCAGGCGCTCAAGCCTTTCGATATCACCCCGACCCAGTACAACGTGTTACGGATTCTGCGTGGGGCAGGGGCTTCAGGTCTGTGCCGCAACGAGATCGGAGAGCGGCTCATTCGACGGGTCCCGGATGTGACGCGTCTGCTCGACAGGATGGAGGAGGCAGGCCTGGTCCTTCGCGAGCGCGGCGGGGCCGATCGCCGCTATGTCACCACCAGGGTTTCTGAAGACGGGTTGAAGCTCCTCGCCAACCTCGAAGGCAAGATTTGCGAGATCCATCGGACCCAGCTCGGTCATCTCGACGACGAGACGTTGCGCGAGCTGATCGACCTGCTGACGAAGGTTCGCGCCAGGTCGCTCCGCCGCTCGTCTGGTCCCACTCGAACGGAGTCATCGTAGGGGCGCACCGACTGGACGGGCAAGGTAAGCTTTAAGAAGCATTCCTGTCGTCACACGGCCGACGAGTGCGTGCATCGGATCCAGGCCGCGTCGCGCATCGCCTCATGAGCACTCCGCGTCATTTCCACCCCACGCTGTTTCAGTCGTTCTGGATGGGCGGATTCGAGTCTGCCTGTCACAAGACCCGGCAGGGCGTTCGCCTCGACATGCTGGCTGCGACGCAGCACGATCGCTTCGTGGCAGAGGACTACGCCCGCCTCCGCTCGGTCGGCATTGGCACCGTGCGGGATACGGTGCGTTGGCACCGGGTCGAGATATCGGCTGGCCGCTATGACTTCTCTTCGCTCGATCCCTACATCGACGCGGCGCGCCGCGAGCGCATTGAGGTGATCTGGGACCTCCTGCACTACGGTTGGCCCGACGATGTGGACATCTTCGCGCCGGAGTTCGTCGAGCGGTTCGCGGGCTTTTGTGGGGCCGTCGCCCGGCATCTACGCGAGCGCACCACCGACCGGCTCTTCTTCACACCCGTCAACGAGCTGTCATTTCTGGCGTGGGCGGCTGGTGAAGTGGGCTGGTTCCACCCATTTGTGATACAGCGGGGCGGTGAGATGAAGCGGCAGCTGGTGCGCGCCTGGGTAGCGGCCGTAGACGCCGTCCGGGCGGTGGAGCCCGACGCCCGCTTCGTCTCGGTCGAGCCGCTGATTCACACGGTTCCGCCAAAGGGACGTCCGGACCGCGGCGGCCGGGCGGCGGCCCAACGCGCCAGCCAGTTCGAGGCCTGGGACATGATGGCCGGCCTGCGTGACCGCGAGCTTGGCGGTGCAGCCCGCTATCTCGACATCGTGGGAGTGAACTTCTACCACGACAACCAATGGGAAGTACCGGGTGGAAAGAAGCTTCAGTGGCACGTTCATCCTCGCGACCCTCGATGGGTGCCGTTCAACCGGCTTCTCGTCGAGGCGTACCTGCGGTATCGGCGTCCGATTCTCATCGGTGAGACGAGCCACGTGGGGGTCGGCCGCAGAGAGTGGCTGCACGAGATGACCGACGAAATCGTGCTCGCCATCGAGCAGGGCGTGCCCCTCGAGGGCGTGTGTCTCTATCCCATCATCGACAGGTTCGAATGGGAGACGGCGTCGCACTGGCATAACAGCGGCCTCTGGGATTTCCATCACGAGCCAGACGGCACGTCTACCAGAGTCCTCAACGACCCGTACGCGGCCGAGCTGCGTCTGTCGCAGCTCCGGCTGGCGGCGCTGGGCTTTGGCACGGTCGAACCAGCCGAAGAAGCCACCGCCTGAACCGTCGGATACCGGGGGCCTCAGCCCTGCATCATTTGGCCACGTTACTCGTGGCACGCGATGGTTCGGCAGGCTTGCGGGCGCGACATCAGCGTTGTAGACTGCCGCAGTTCCGTCAGAATTCCGGTGCCGCCAGCGATTCGCGCGTTGAGCGCCCCCTCGAGCCGACCTGTACGTAGTCTGTCCAGGCTGGTTCGATCGGCGGCGACCGCTCCCTCCACGGAACGTCATTCGATAGGTGTCCCATGCCCATGCCCGTGATGTCCGCTCACCGTCGCAGATCCGGTCCCCTCCATCGGCGCCACGCACGGTTACTGATGATTGGCATCGGCAGCCTGCTTCTCGTGGCGTGGTTCGCTCGTCCCGAGCGAGCGGTCGCGCTTGGTGGGGTCCCGCAGAATGCCGCGGTCACTGGACAGCCGGTCCACGTGTTGTTTCTGGGGCAGGACCAGGAACGGCCGCACGATCCGGCCCGCATGTATCCCTATCTGGCCGCACCGCTTGCGCGAAAGGGCATTCAACTCACGTACGTGGCTACGCCGGCCGAAGCGCTCACGCCCGCGAAACTGAAGTACTACGACGCGCTGATGATCTACGGCAACCACACGACGCTGACACCCGAGCAGGAACGAGTGCTGCTCGAGTTCGTCGAAGGCGGCAAGGGGCTGGTGGCGCTACATTCGGCGTCGGCCGAGTTCACCAATTCCGAGAAGTACATCGCGCTCGTTGGCGCGCAGTTCCTCCGACATGGCACGGGTGACTTCACCGCGGAGATCGTGCAGGCCGCCCATCCTGTGATGCAGGGTGTGAAGCCATTCAGTACCTGGGACGAGACGTACGTGCACACCAAGCACAACACCGAGAACCGCACGGTGCTGATGGAGCGTGTGGACGCGGCCGGCCGCGAGCCCTGGACCTGGGTGCGAACGCAGGGCCGGGGGCGCGTCTTCTATACCGCATACGGACACGACCAACGGACGTGGAGCCAGCCCGACTTCACACGGCTCGTCGAGAATGCCGTCTCGTGGGTCGTCGACGAGCCGGCCCGTCAGGCGCGTCAGCGCATGGAGATGCCCGCGGTGGTCTACCTCGACGGCTATAACGTCCCTAACTACGAGGGGCGGGATCCGGCGCCTCGGTTCCAGCTGCCGTTTTCGCCGGAGGACTCGCAGAAGTTCATCCAGGCGCCCGCAGAGTTCGACGTGCAGCTCTTTGCCAGCGAGCCAGACGTCATCAAGCCGATTGCCATGACCTGGGACGAGCGTGGTCGACTCTGGATCATCGAGGCGCACGACTACCCGAATGAAGTGCTGATGGGCAATCCCGGCGACGACAAGATCAAGATTCTGGAAGACACCAACAACGACGGCAAGGCCGACAAGATCACGGTGTTCGCCGATCACATCAACCTCGGCACGAGCCTCGTCTTCGCCAACGGCGGAGTGATCGTCGCCGCTGCGCCGCATTTCCTCTTTCTGAAAGACACCAACGGCGACGACAGGGCGGACGTGAAGCAGATTCTGAGCACCGGCTGGGGCACGCGCGATTCGCACGCTGGGCCGTCCAACCTGCAGTACGGTCCCGACAATTACATCTGGGGCGCCGTCGGATACTCCGGCTTCGATGGCCAGATGAACGGCAAGCGTCTGACCTTCACGCAGGGGGCCTACCGGTTCAAACCCGACGGCACCAATTTCGAGTATCTGACGCAGTCGACCAACAACACGTGGGGTCTCGGCTTCAACGAGACGTTCGATGTCTTCGGCTCGACAGCCAATGGCGACCCGAGCTGGTACATGGGGATCCCCAACCGGTACTTCGACAGTGTTCCCGCCATCGCGCAGCGGGGGCGTGGAGGGAGCAGCCCCGGCTACCAGAGCCTGGCGCAATTCACGTCCATTCACTACACGACGCCGTATATCCGCCAGGTCGATAACATGGGCTACTACACGGCCGGTGCCGGTCACATGCTGTACACGGCACGCCAGTATCCAAAGGAGTATTGGAACCGGATCGCGTTCGTCAACGAGCCGACCGTTCACGTGACTGGCCAGGTCGTCATCGAACCGCAGGGCGCCGGCTACGTGGCGAAGGACGGTTGGAATCTGCTGTCCGGAGCCGAAGAGTGGGTGGCGCCGGTGGTGTCGCAGGTCGGTCCCGACGGGGCGGTGTGGATCTCCGACTGGTACAACTTCATCGCCCAACATAACCCGACGCCAGCCGGATATGGGGTAGGCCGCGGCGCGGCCTACGAGACGTCCATGCGCGATCACTTGCGCGGCCGCATTTACCGCGTCGTGTACCGCGGAGCTCCCGCGGCGCCCAGGCGGTCCCTGTCGCGAACTGACGTGCCCGGCCTGCTGCAGGCGCTTGCCTCCGACAACATGTTCTGGAGGCTGACGGCTCAGCGTCTAATCGTCGAACGCGGTCAGAAGGACGTCGTGCCGCAGCTCATCTCGATGGTGCGCAATCGAGCCATGGACGAGATCGGCACCAACGGCGGAGCGATGCACGCCCTGTGGACCCTGCACGGCCTCGGCGAGTTGCAGGCACCGGGCACCGAGGCTTACCGGGCGGCAGTCGAGGCGCTCCGGCACCCGGCGGCGGGTGTCCGCAAAGCGGCCGCGATGGTGCTGCCTCATACGACCGCTGCGGCCACGGCGCTGCTCAGTGCGGGCCTGCTGCAGGATCCCGAGCTGCATACGCGGCTTGCGGCGACGCTGGTGCTGGCCGATATGCCGGCGTCCGCGGAGGTCGCCCAGGCGATCTATAAAGCCAGTCAGCTGCCGGAGAATTACGGTGACGCCTGGCTCGGCCGGGCACTCTTCATCGCGGGCGCTCACCATCAGCAGGACTTTCTCGCCGCCTACAAAGCCGATCGCAATGCGCTGCCGTTCAGCGGGCTGTCGGTGCCGCTGCGGATGGGGGCACTCACGCCCGATTGGCGTGTCCCGCCTGTTGCCGAAGTAACGGCCGACTGGAAGGATATGCAGCTGCCGAGTAATTGGGAAGCCAAGGGGCTACCGGATTTCGATGGGCTGGTCTGGTTCACACGAACGGTCGACGTGGCGGCCGGCGCCATGCCCGAGACGCTCTCGCTGGGCCCCGTGCGTAACTCCGCAACGGTCTGGGTCAACGGCATTCCGCTCAATCCGCCCGGAGGCGGAGGTCGTGGCGGTGCCCCCGCCCAAGCTGCGCCGGCTGCCGCCCCAACGCCTCCGGCTGCCACTCCTGCCGCCCCGGCCACTGCGCCAGCCGCGGCTTCGCCGGCTGCGGCTGCAAGACCGGTGTTGACGCCTCGCCCGACCGTGGCGACCGCGCAGGTGGTGCTCGCCGTTCCGCCCGGCACATTCAAGCCGGGTCCGAACACGATCACCGTGAGGGTCAACAACACCTTATTCGAGGGCGGCTTCGTGGGTGCACCCGCGGACATGTACCTCCTGACGGGCCAGGCACGTAACTCACTGGCCGGCACCTGGAAGTACCGGGTGGAGCGCTCGGCCAATACGGGCGTGCTGTACTCCAAACCAGGCGAGCTCGCGGCCCACCTCGCCTTTACGGCCGCTGGAGGTCCCGCCAGCGCAGCGGCGGCCTCGTTGCCGGTGGTGACCGTGGTGCCTGACGTGACACTGCAGCTGGGTGTCGTGCCGAACGAGATGAAGTACGCGCAGACCCGTCTCACCGTGCAGGCCGGTCAGATGGTCGAGCTGGTTTTCCAGAACGCCGATCAGATGCAGCACAATTTCGTGCTCGGCGCGCCGGGCTCGCTGCAGATCATTGGCGCCGCCTCGGATAACATGGCCACGCAAGTTGGCGCCGCCAATGTCAGCTACGTGCCTGACATTGCGCAGGTCCTCGTGAAGACCCCCTTGGTCAATGCGGGACAGACCCTGCGCTTTCAATTCCGGGCGCCGGCACAACCTGGCGAGTACCCGTACATCTGCACATTTCCGGCGCATTGGCGTCTGATGAATGGCGTCTTGAACGTCGTGCAGCAGGGACGGGGCGGCGGCCCTGGCCGCGGCGGGGCGGCGGCGCCGCCTGCCCCCGCGCCGGCTCCACCTGCACCCCCGGCAGGTGGGCGCGGACAGTAGCGGGAAACGCTGTCCCGAGGTGGGACGCGCGTCTCACCTCGTGCGTTTGCCTGCCTGCACAGCGGTCGCGATAGGTCACAATCGAAGGTGGCACCGGCTCCACGTCGCTGCCACCTTCACGCATGATGACTACCGCTCGCCGCGATCTCCCGGTCACACAGACGATCAACGGCGAGCGCATCGTCCTGCTCGGTTGGTCGCGGGCCATCCTGCTCCAGCTGGCGCACCCGCTCGTGGCGGCCGCGGTGGCCGAACACAGCAGCTTCAGAAGTGGCCAGTTCGCTCCGTTGCGGCGTCTCGGGCATACCGTTCGGGCGATGTTAGCCATCACGTTTGGCGACAGCGTCTCGCGGAGCGCGGCGATTCATGCCATTCAATCCATTCATCGGCGCGTGCATGGCGCGCTGACGACCTCTGTTGGTCCGTGGCCGATTGGCACGCCGTATTCAGCCGAGGACCCCGCACTGCTGCTGTGGGTCCATCTCACGCTGGTTCAATCGATGGTCATTACCTATGAGTCCATCGTCTCGCCGCTCACGGACGCGCAACGGGATGCCTACTGCGCAGAAACGGCTGGGACGGCCGTCGAGCTCGGTGTGGATGCGGCGGCCGTGCCGTGCCGCTGGAGTGAACTCGAAGATGGGTTGCAGCGCAGCTATGCGTCGGGCGAGATCTGCGTCGGCGCAGAAGCGCGCCATCTCGCCGCCACGATTCTGTCGCCGCCGCTGGGCTGGTGGGCGTGGCCGGGTCTTGCGCTGAACCGGATCATCACCCTCGGGCTCCTGCCGTCTGACGTGCGCAGCCAGTACGGGCTCGAGTGGGACGAGGCCCATGATCGGTCGTTCAGACGATGCTGCGGCGCGCTTGCTCGCGGTAGAAAGGCCGCACCGGCAGCGCTGGCGCTGTGGCGTGATTACCGTCGTCTTGTGAAACACGATGTCGTGGCCGCACCGGCCGGGGCCATGAACGGCCCGCGCGGGGAACCCCGGGGGCGTATACTGCCTTAGCCGCTTTCCTGAGTTCTGGGGCGCTCTGCCGTCAGCCCTCACCAAAGCTTTTCTCCGGTCGAGCGTCTCCTTAGCGGCGACCGCCGGTCAGGCGAGGTAGCAGTGGTTCATCGTCCTATCGAGATCAACGCGTTTGAATTCGTGGTGTTGTCGTCGCTTCGTGCAGCGCAGCTCATGCGCGGCTGCACGCCGCGCGTCGAGAGCCGTCCGAAGAAGACCGTGACGGCCCAGTTAGAAGTCGCTGCGGGCAAGGTCCTGCGCGCGCGAGCGGCAGACGGCACGCCAATCGTCGGGTAGATCGAGAAAATCAATAGAGGGTGCTTGAAGGGCAGTTGCACCCTGGCGGAATGGGCCGCCAGGGCCGGTGAAGATTCAGCGGAACGCGGTGTCAGTCGGCCGCGGGTGTGGGTGCGGCGGCGACGACCTTCTTCTTGCGGCCCTTCGCGGGCTTGTTCGGTGCTGGCTCGTCGCTCTTGCTGAGCGTCACCATGTCGGTGATGAACACGCGGCGGCCGTGGTTGTCGAATTCGATGATGGTGTAGCGCTCGTCCGACGAGGTGACTGTGCCGGTGCCGTAGTTAGCCTGGCTGACACGATTGCCTTTGGCAAAGAGTTTCACGGAGTTTCTCCTCAGACCGTCGCACGCAACGGGTGCGTGCCTGACGTATCACCGGCCGGGACCGGCCCTAAGGGCCGATCCCGACGGTGGGTAACTGATGTCTACCAGCGTGGCTCGCGCCGACGACCGCCAAAGCCCCCGCCGCCGCCTGCTCCGCCGCCACCGCTGCTCCGACGCGGCGCGCCGAACGACCGGTCACCGCCGCCAGCGCCCCTGGGCTCCTGCGGACGCGCTTCGTTCACGGTCAGACGACGGCCTTCGAGCTCGGCTTCATGAAAACGCTCGATGGCGGCACGCGCGCCGTCTTCGGTCTCCATTTCGACGAACGCGAAACCGCGCGACTGTCCCGTGGCGCGGTCGCGCACCAGGTTGACCGACTGGACGGGGCCGGCCTCGGCAAACAGGGCTTCGATGGTGCGTTCCTCAGTTGAGAACGCCAGGTTGCCGACATACAATTTCAGATTCATTATCCCTCTTCTCATCCGCGTACCGCGGACGTGCCGCTCCAACGCGGCAGCTACGTGACTTAGCCGGTGGACCATCCACCCGAAAACTGCTGCAGGGCAAGAGGGAAACGAGAAACGGACTCGGTCGTCTCAGGACGTGTCAGCGGCAGGCTAGCTCAAACAGGATCTAGCATACCGTTTTGGCAGGATTCTTAGCAACCGGCGTGAATAATGGTCTACCATGCCTAGTTCCCGCCGGCCATGCCGTTCGGCAGGGACGTCAGTCGCGGAGGACACGTGCAGAAGTCTCGTCCCACCCAGAACAAGCGCGCGCGTGAACGCGCGCGGCAGGAGAAGCAGCAGCAGAAGGCCGCTCGCCGTCTCGAGAACAAGAGCCGCAAACCGTCGACGCCCGGCGACTTGTCGGGAGAGGACCCCGATATTGCCGGGATCGTGCCGGGGCCACAGCCCTCGCCCTGGGGCGACGATGACGTAATCGAGGAGGCTGAGGAGGCTGAAGAGGCGGAGGAGAAATAGGCCGGCACGGGAAAGCAGGTTATAGTCTTCTTGCCATCTACCTCAATGCGCGTGAATTCGGGCCGCCCGATGCACGGCTGAGATTGCTTTTCCTTCAAGGACCTGCAGCGGAATGACACCAACTGTTCACCTGATCAACCCCAGCCACGTGACATTCGGTGTCGCGGTCATTACTCCCCGTTGGCTCTACGTCCTCGCCGCTGCCACTGGAACCGAGTGGGGCGACCCCAAGCTCTGCGATGAATGCCTCGAGCAGTTCGATCTCGACTCGGTCAAGGCCGGCGACGTCGTCGGCATCGGCATCCACACCGGCAATGCGCGTCGCGGGTACGAGCTCGGGCGCGAAGTACGGGCACGTGGCGCATGGGTGGTCTTTGGTGGCATTCACGCCACGCTGTTTCCCGAGGAAGTACTCGAGTTCGGGAGTGCCCACACCGTGGTCAAGGGCGACGGCGATCTGGTGTGGCAAGGCGTCGTGCGCGATTGCGTTGCAGGCACACCCAAGACCATTTATGACGGTGGGCGCGTTGCGGGCGAGGCATTTCAGGTGGCCCGGTGGGATCTGCTGCCGCCCAACAGCTACATGTGGGCGTCGGTGCAGACCGTTCGCGGTTGCCCGAAGCACTGCTCGTTCTGCTCCGTCTGGCGCACCGACGGCCAGCAGCCGCGCAATCGCCAGGTGGAAGCGATCATCGGTGAAATCGTGGAACTGCGCCGTCGCGGGTTCCGGTTCGTGGCGCTCGCCGACGACAACTTCTATCCGGTGCCCCTGAGCGATCTGGCTGCCGCACGCCGCCGCGCCGATCCGGCCCGCCTGCACGAGCTCGAAGCCATTCGTCAGCAGCGCTTCGATCTGATGAAGCAGCTCGAGCGTCTGCCGAGCGACATGATCTTCTTCACCCAGATCACGATGGAAGCGGCCGAGGATCCCGAATTTCTCGACGCCATGCGCCGCGCCCGCATCAAAGGTGCGCTCGTGGGCGTCGAGGCCGTCACCGCCGAGGGACTGAAAGACGTCTATAAGGGCTTCAACCTTCACGGCGATGAGCTGATCGCGCGCCTCAAGGAATTCCGCGCGCACGGCGTGCATATTCTGGGCTCGTTCATCTTCGGGCTGCCGAGCGACCGCAGCAGCACGTTCGACGCCACACTCGACCTGGCCCAGAAGGCCGACCTGACGTTTGCCCAGTTCGTCCTGCTGACACCGTTCCCCGGAACGGTGGACTTCGAGAAGTGGGCCAAGGAACAGGTGAATCCGCTGAAGGTCAGTGGCGTGCCCATCACGCAGCACTGGATGATTCCCGAGAACGAGCGGCCGAAGATCTATGTGCCGCATCCGACCATGTCATCGGAGGAGATCCGGTGGCGCACGCAGTCGGTGTGGGATCAGTTCTATAGCTGGCGCAGCGTCTGGGTGCGCTCGCGTACCGTCCCATCACTCAAGGGCCGAGTGATGTTCATGATGATCTCCAAGCTGTACCGCCAGATGTACGCCAACACCGGCATCGCCGCCGACAGCGCGCGCGTGAATCGCTCGGCGAAACGCGCCCGTCTGATCGGACGCGCGGTGCGGCGTCTGTTCATGGCGCGACCGATGCCCGATCTCGTTGTCCCGGAAATGTAACCGAACCGGCCCGGCCGGTCGCATGTGGGATTCGCGCGCCTGAGGGCACGCCTCGCGCCGTAACTTCCAACAGGTCTCTGTCGGCTGAAGCTGTGAGTGTGCGACTACTCAGCTCGAAGGTGCGGCTGACCTTCCACGAAGCCCCGTAAACGCTTTCCGCAGCGCTCGCAGTACCCATCGCATCAGCAACACGATCAGGATGAGCAGCAGCACCGTCACGGTGGCGGCAATCCACGGGTGTTGTGTCGCGACCCAGGTCAACGCGATCGCGGCGACGTCTTCGCCGACGCTGAGCGCGATGTTCGAAAACGGCTCGGGCGAAGGCGTGACCGCGCCACGGAGCGCCAGCTTGCCCCCGTGCGCGACGAGCGAGATGCCGCCGCCCGCGAGCGCCGCTATCGCCTGGGCGGCCGGCGGCAGGCTGCTCGATGCGCTCCACGCCAAGAGCGCGGCGGCGGGCACCCGCACGAACGTCTGCAGCGCATTCCAGACCAAGTCGAAAACAGGCACCTTGTCGGCGAAGAACTCCACCACGAACAGCAGGCCGCTGATCCCAATCGTCCACCAGCTTTCCAGCACGTGCAGCGCGGGTGGTAACGCCACGAGATCGGCCTGCGCCAGCAGACCCAGCGTGGCGGCGGCCGCATACACGTTCAGGCCTGCCGCGAAGCTCACGGCGACGGCCATGGCGAGAATCTCGTCGGGTCTCAGAGGGATCATAATGCGCCGATCACATCTATACCGGGGTGTCGAAACGAATGCCAGCGGCCGACGATCGACGCGGGGCGTTGGGCGCGTCTTTTGCTAGATTAACAGTCACCCCCGGCCGCGAGCGCATCGAATGATGACCTTGAGCTGGCTGATATCGATTCGAGTCTGGCGTTGTTGAGGCCAGCACGCAACCGGAGAGCGGATAGCCGCCGGGCGATTTCACGGCGGTGGGCGTGGCTCCTGCTTGCGGGCGCCCTCGCCATTCCGCCCATCCGATTCGCCGTGATGGCGTTCCATCACGATCCCCCCGCATCCGCGTCCGACCGTGAGCAACGGCTTCGTTTGCTTGCGCGCGCCCGGGTGTTCGTCGATCCCTCCGATCACCGTGACCAGCCCGGGTGGGCCGCTGCCGATTTTCCTGACGCCGCTGACGTGTCGTGCATCTACGTGCCGAAAGCGCCGCGGGGGACCACGCTCAAGTTCGATTGCCGCACGAGCTCGGGCGAGATCGTCAAAGTGAAATACGGACGCACGCGCGAGCGGCTGGCCGAGGTGGCGGCGACGCGGCTGCTGCGCGCGATGGATTTCGGAGCGGACCGCGTCTCGTTCGTCCAGCGCCTGCACTGTTACGGCTGTCCCCCGTCGCCATTTCGCGCGCGCCTCATCGCAGAGCAGTTCTTTCTCACACCGGTGCTCGACTGGCTGCAGAACAACACGACGGTTCGCACGTACGACTGGGTGACGATTGAGCGCGAGCTGGCAGGGCGGGAGATCACCGCTGGCGACGTCGGCGGCTGGTCGTGGCCCGAGCTCGATGAGGTGCGCGAAGGAGCGGGCGGTGCCACCCGCGGGGAGATCGACGCGCTGCGGCTGATGGCTGTGTTTCTGGCGCACTGGGATGCGAAGCCGGGCAACCAGCGGCTCATCTGCATGGAGTCACGCGACGCCACCGACAGCTGCCGTCTGCCGCTCCTGATGCTGC
The DNA here is from genome assembly GCA_039925145.1 of Vicinamibacterales bacterium. Lineage (GTDB taxonomy): Bacteria > Acidobacteriota > Vicinamibacteria > Vicinamibacterales > SCN-69-37 > JBDSZL01. The sequence continues at coordinate 26,462 of JBDSZL010000050.1, forward strand.
AGGACGTCGGTGCCACCTTCGGTCCCGGCAAGGTGCAGCTCGCCGCATGGCAGCGGTTACCGATGTGGACCGACGCGGCTGCGTGCCGGGTCAGCATGGAACAGCTGCCGTACCAGGGTGCGGGGTTCGGATCCGCGCAAATCTCGGAAGAGGGACGGCGGCTGCTGGCCACGAGGTTCCGGCAATTCTCCTCGTCGGACATCGCGGCGCTGTTGCAATCGGCGCGATTTGCTGCCGATGCGCCCGCCGATCGCGAGGAACAGGTCATCAGTGCCTGGACCGCCGCGTTCATGGACAAAGTGGCGCAGATCGTCGATCGTCCCCCGTGCCCATCAGTGAGCGGGCATCTCGGCCGCCGCCCGCTCGAGGCGTCCTGAGTCGACGGTCGCTCCGGTCCGGCTGATGGTCTGGAAGTACAGCGAATCGCCGCTGATCTCCACGAGCATGAAATGGGTGTCTTTGTCGAATCCCTGCGCGCGCCAGCTGTCGCTCTTCAGATCGCCCGTTCGCAGTGCGCCGCCAGCCCCGGAGGTGAAGTACTGAATCCCGTAACGGAGCACGATGCGCTCGTACAGATGATCGTGCCCGTTGAAGCCCACGTCCAGCCCGCCTGCTCTGAAGATCGGCTCGAGCACGCCGCGTAGTCGATACGCCGAGAAGCTGTAGCGGCCGGACGTGTAGAGCGGGTGGTGATAGAAGGCGATCTTCCAATTGGCGCGCGACGAGTCGAGCTCGCGTGCAAGCCATTGCAGTTGGCCGGCGTCGACGTTCACCGTATCGACAGCGAAGAACTGCACGCGCCGCGGTCCAATCGGTGGCACCGGGCCCTCGGGACGGCTGAACGTGTAATACCGCCGGCCTTCCATATGGAACAAGGGGTAGGTTTCTTCTCCCGGCGGATCGTGGTTGCCAAGCACGGCGTGAAACGTGACACCTTCGTCGAGCAGCGCCTTGTAGGGGCGTTCGAACCGCAGCCCGTAATCATCCGGCGTGCCTGAACCATAGAGGTTGTCGCCCAGCATCAAGACGAAATCGAACGGAAACTGTTCATGCCAGCGCGCCATCTGCGCGCCTGTCTCGTACTGCGCCTGATCGCCGCGCCCCACATCGCCCATCACCGCGAAGCGCACCGACCCGAGCTTTTTGGGTAAGGCGAGACCATGGCTATCCAGTTCGAGCGGTTCGACACTGACGACGTTGCCGTGTTTGTCGTCGGCGAGGTGGGTACCACGCGTGTAGAAATAGAAGGTCACTCCGGCGGCAGCCAGAACCCCGGCAGCCCACAACATTGCCCTGTACCCCCATCTCCGATCTGTTTTCGCCATGGCTCGAGCGGAAGCTCAGTTCACCCAACGGAAGGCCTGCAAGTCGCGATCCCCGAAGCAACCGGGGGGCGAGTCTGAAACCCGGCACTGGCTAGCCTGGACTGTCGATGCCTGCTGCGGGCTGCGGGCTCGTGAGACAGGCGGCCTGTGGCGGTGCTCTTGCAATGAACCGGCGGGTCCACTCGCGCGTGTGACGACAAGACCAGTCATTGCGCCCGACGGTCTAAGCTGCTTCGAGAGGTGGCTATGAAGCGTCTGGTCTCAGCGGCGGGTCTGCTCGCGCTCGTGAGTGTCGGAATTGGATCATCGGTCCTGCTGGCGAGGCAGCAGAATCAGCCGGGGCTGCCCACTGTGGGGCGCATGCTGATTCTCAATCGTGAGCGCGCCGAAGCCATTCCCGTAACCGTCCAGGGTGGCGACGCGCTCTCGGTCGTGCTGATGGGCAACCCGGCCGTGTCTCTCGTGCCGAACGCCGCGGTAGCGACGCATGCGGCTCGGCAGAGCTGGGAGTACCAGCAGATTCAGGCGCCTGCCGCAACCGACCTCAGCGTTGCGCTCACCAACGCCGGAGCCAACGGATGGGAAGCTGTTGGCGTGGTGCCGGCGATAGGCGCGTCACCCGCGACGATCCTGCTGAAGCGTCCGCGCTGAGGCGCCGTACGCGCGAACACCGGGTTTCCCATGAAACCCGGTGTTCGCCTTTCCGTGATCGAAATCGAAGCCGATTACCAGCGAGGCTCGCGCCGGCCTCCACCGCCTCCACCGTTGCCTCCGCCACCGCGGCCACCGAAATTGCCGCCACCACCGCCCGATCCACCGCGGCCGCCAGAGTTTCCGCCTCCACCGCCACCGAATCCGCCGCGCCCACCGCCGCCAGCCGGCGGCCGCGCCTCGTTGACCGCGAGCCGTCGTCCTTCGAGCTCCGTCTCGTTGAACTTCTCGATGGCGGCGCGAGCCGCATCTTCAGATCCCATTTCGACGAATCCAAATCCACGCGACCGGCCGGTGGCCTGGTCGCGCATCACCCGAACGGAATCTACCGGCCCGGCTTGCGCGAACAGATCCTGCAGCGTGCTCTCTTCTGTCGAGAACGACAGGTTTCCCACGAACAACTTTCGATTCATGCGTCCATCTCCCCGTCCGCACTACCTGCGGACCCACCGCGCGGGGCGGCGTGTGGCGAACCTAGCCTGTGGACCATCCACGAACTGCTGCGGGAACGAGACGGGGACGAGCGACGCGCGGTCGTCTCCTGAACGATACCAGCGGCGGCGGGCTAAAGGGCTCCCGATTTCCAGCATAGCGGGTCCGCCAGGGTGACGCAATTGCCTCGTGCGACGGACCCGGTCGCCGCCGAAACTGGGTGTACTGTAGACGTTCGGCCCGAAGCCGCGGTGGCTGGTCTGGCGTGCAGTGACTGGAGCAGAGCAACGATGCTGAGCGGCGTGCGGGTCATCGGCCGGGGCCGCGTGGGCGGGGCCATCGCGAGCCGCCTCGCGCAGCACGGACTCCTTCGCGAGGGCGACGCCGACCTCGTGCTGTTGTGCGTCCCCGATCGCGCCATCTCCACCGTGGCGGCTGCGATTGCCCCCGGCCCATGGGTGGCGCACGTGAGCGGCGCCACGCCGCTCGCCAGTCTCGCGCCGCATCGCCGAAGATTCGGCGTGCATCCGCTGCAGACGTTCACCGCCGCACGTGGTCCCGAGCAGCTCGACGGCGCGTGGGCCGCCGTGAGTGCGGAAGAGACCGAAGGGCGTACTTATGGCCGCTGGCTCGCCGATCGGTTGGGGCTGCGGCCGTTCGATCTGGCAGAAAGCGCACGAGCGCTGTACCACGCCGGTGGGGTGTTCGCGTCCAACTACCTCGTCACCCTCCATCGCGCCGCCTCGCGCGCCCTCGAGGCCTCAGGGGTTCCGCCCGAGGCGCTGCTCCCGCTGATGCAGCGGACGATGGACAACGGCTTCGAGCTGACGGGGCCGATTGCGCGCGGTGATGCCGCCACGATCGAGGCGCACCGCGTCGCGTTGCGCGCGACGCTCCCGGATCTGGCGCCGCTCTACGACGCGCTGGCCGAGGCCACCCGCCGATGAGGCGCGTTCGCACGGTGGCCGAACTGCGCACGGCAGTCAAAGCGCCGCGCCGCGCCGGCCGCGTCGGCTTCGTGCCGACGATGGGTGCACTGCATGAGGGGCATGCAGCACTGATGGCGCTGGCGCGAGCCGAGTGCGAGCACGTGGTCGCCAGCATCTTCGTCAACCCGGCGCAGTTCAACGACCCGGCAGATCTCGCCGCTTATCCGCGGCCTGACGATCGCGACGCGCAGATTGCCGCCGACGCCGGTGTCGACGTGCTGTTCGTGCCGGACAGCGATGAGGTCTACCGTCCCGACCATGCGACAGCCGTGCACGTCGCAGGCCCAGCCGAGGGCCTCGAGGGCCGCTCACGGTCCGGGCATTTCGACGGCGTGGCACTCGTGTGCCTCAAGCTGTTTGCGATGGTGCAGCCCGATGTCGCGTACTTCGGCCAGAAGGACGCCCAACAGGTGGCAGTCATTCGTCAGCTTGTGCGCGATCTCAATCTGCCGCTCGATGTGCGGGTGGTCCCCACCGTCCGCGACCACGATGGGCTGGCCCTTTCTTCGCGCAACGCGCGACTCTCGGCCGAGGAGCGGGCGATGGCGTTGGCGGTGCCGCGCGCGCTGCTGGCGGGCCTCGAGGCGCACCGCCGCGGGGCAGACGCGGCCGTCGCTGCGCGACAGGCGCTCGACGGCGTGGCGCTCGAGTACGCGGCCGTGGTCGATTTCAACGGGCAGCCGACGCTCCTCGTCGCCGCTGTCGTCGGCCGCACGCGGCTGATCGATAATGTGCCTCTGGAGCACCCGGAGCTCGCGGGGTTTTCAGATCGCGCAATGTCCGAGGACCTCTGAGATGACTGACGCGTCCCTTCCCGGTTCGGCGACCAAAGTCACGCTGCTCGACCTCTCGGCGATGCGCGCCCGGCGTCAGCCCATCGTGATGGTCACGGCGTACGACGCGCCGAGTGCCCGACTGGCTGATGCCGCGGGCATCGACGTCATTCTCGTCGGGGACTCGGCGGGCGAGACGGTGCTCGGTGGCGGTTCCACGGTCGCGGTCACCATGGACGAGATGCTGCTCTTCACCCGTGCCGTGTCGCGCGCAACACGCCGTGCGCTCGTCGTGGCCGACATGCCGTTCGGGTCGTACCAGGTGTCTGAAGACGAGGCGGTGAGCAACGCCATTCGTCTGGTGAAAGAGTCTGGTGCCGACGCCGTCAAGCTCGAAGGCGCGGGCCGCACGCTCACCCGCATCGGCGGCATCGTCGACGCCGGCATTCCGGTGATGGGACACATCGGCCTCACGCCGCAGTCAGCCACCATGCAGGGAGGCTATCGGGCGCAGGGCCGAACGGCTGTCGCCGCGCGGCGGATCGTGGCCGAGGCCGCGGCGCTCGAGCGTGCGGGATGCTTTGCAGTGGTCCTCGAAGCGATTCCCGCCGTGGTGGCCGAGCGTGTCACGGCCAGTCTCACCATTCCTACGATCGGCATTGGCGCAGGGGCGGGCTGCGCGGGGCAGGTGCTCGTGTGGCACGACCTGCTGGGCCTGACGACCCGGCAGCCTCCGCGCTTCGTCAAGACGTACGCGAAACTCGATGCGATTATCGATGCAGCGCTTCGCAGTTACGCTGCCGAGGTGCGTCAGAATCTGTATCCCGAAACGCGCCACACCTACGGCATGCCGGACGACGAGCGGGAGCGGTGGGAGGCGGAGAGCGAGAGGAAACCGGGTCTGCGGGGCGACCCGGTCTCCTGATGCGTCTCAGCGTGCGGCGTTCATCATCGCCGGTGCCAGCTTGGCGGCGGCTTCCTTCACGGCTTTTTCGGTGGCCTCGCCCAGGATCGTTTCGCGGAAATCCTTGCTGCCCATATTGATTGCGCCGAAGTTGCCGCCGATGGCGGTGCCGAGGAGCAGCCCCTTGCGGTTCGACTTGCCCTCGGCCTTGACGCTGGCCAGAATCTCGCTCGTCGACGCGTCGATCACGCGAATCGTGAGGGCGACGTTTGCCGTCGTGTTCTTGGCGCCCGCGCCGCCCATGAAGCGTCCTGCCACCGACCCGGCCGCCCCGCCGACGTTCTTCTCTTCGCTGCCGAACTTGGTCACCGAGCCGGTAATCAGCATGTTGGCGCCGAGCACTTTGCCGAGCGACGCGGCCTGCTTCGCGCTCACGTCGGCCCGGTTGCTATTGGCGAGGTTCTGTTCGCCGAGGACCGCGTCGATCTGCTTGCGCTCGAGCAAACTGATTTGGCCCGTCTGCAGGAGTTCGTCTACCAGCATGTCCGAGATGCCTTTGCCGATATCCCAGTTGCCACTCCACCACTGCTGAATCGTGCCGAACTCGAAGCTCAGCACCGCCGCGCGCGGCCTTACAGCACGTGCTTGGGGTGCAGGGACGCTGGTCGCACGGGGTGTTCCCCCGCTACCCGCTGCCTCGGCGACAACCTTTACCTTGCCGCGCTGCACGAACCCGACGCGATCGAATCCGGACGCGTCTTTCGGCAGCCGCACCTCGTACCAGTCGCCGGTCTGACTGACCACCTGCAGCACCGCGCCCACGGGGACGGGCGTCACCACGGCGCTCGTCACATCGGCCGAGAGAAAGACACGGGTGTCGCTGGCGGTCACCTGAACCGAGCCGGTTTGGGCCGATGCGATGAACGGCAGCGCAATCAGCATGAGCGCCGGAATGGCCCTGCTCAGAATTCGGAATGTTGTCGTCATAGGCTGCACCGCCTCCTGAAGCGGGTGTCGACGCGGCGTTACGCGGTGCCGGCGGCCGTCTTATCGGCTCGTGCTCCGGCGCCGTTAGGTGATGGCAGGACGCGATTTTGTGCCCATCGCCGGCAAATGGCAACACAAGAAGCCGCACAGTATGATGAAAGCTCTCTGGAGGGGGCGGCCCTATGCGGTTGCTGAAATTTGCTCGTGTGCTGAACGGCCTGCTGCTGGTCGAGTTGAGCCTCCTTCCGCTGCACGCGCAGCAGGCGCCCAGTGCGCCTGTGAGCGACCCGGTCGCCGACACTACCGTGCACGCGCACGAGGAGCTTGCCGGCACGTGGGAGTACAACGCACCCGACAGCATCAACATCCTGACCGGACGATCAGAGCAGGCGCCGCGAAGCGCAACGCAGCGGGGACGCGGCGCCCGGGGCGCGCCGCCCCCCGTGGACAGCGGCACTGCCATCGCACGCGACAGAGGCGACCGGCAGGCGGCCGCCGGAGTGGGCCCCACGCCGGAGATGGTTCGCGAGAACCAGGAGACGGCCCGCGATCTGCTCGAGGTGCCCGAGACGCTCAAAATCCGCGTCACTCCAGACGCCGTGACAATCACAGACGACCTCGATCGCGAACGTCGCTATCCAACCGACGGGCGCCGACAGAAATACCGCCTCGCTGCCGCGCAGTACGAAGCGCTCGTGCAGTGGCAGGGCTCGCAGCTGAAGATGGACATCGAAGGCGGCTTCGGCTTCAAGCTCACGCAGACGTTCTTTCTCAGCGCTGATGCGCGTCGTCTCTTTGTGATCGTGCGGGTGGGGCAGCCCCGCAAGGATCAACCGCAGGCCGGATTCAATCGCGTCTACGACCGGGTTGAGGGCTGAGCGGCCCATTCCGCCGTTGAGGTGCTTCGCTGTTTTCCCGCTATCTCGTCATCGCGCTCGCGTTCGGTGTGGCCGGGTACCGTGCCTGGCAAGGTGCCACGATCGAAGCGATCGGGCTGCTGGGGCTGGGCACGGGTCTCGTGTGCCTCAGACTGGCGACCCGACGTCCGCACTGGCGCCCGATCGCGTGGGCGGCGTTTTCGGTGACCGGCGCCGCCTGCCTGATCGTCCTCTGGCACTTGCGCGCAGCCCGTTGACGCCGCCAGCAGCATGGCTGTGCCGTGGACGCGTCTGCCCGTAGAATATGGGCATGGCTGTTTATGCGCATTTCGACACCACGTTAGGACCATTCACGGCTGAGCTCTTCGAGCAGCAGACCCCGAAGACTGTCGCAAACTTCGTGGGCCTCGCAGAAGGCACCAAGGAATGGAAGCATCCGAAAACCAGTGAGAAGCACACCAAGCCGTTCTACGACGGCATCGTCTTTCACCGCGTGATTGCGGGCTTCATGATTCAGGGCGGGGATCCGCTTGGCCAGGGGTATGGCGGGCCCGGGTATCAGTTCGAGGATGAGTTCCATCAGGAGCTGCGGCACGATCGCGCGGGCATCCTGTCGATGGCGAACGCGGGGCCCAACACCAATGGCAGCCAGTTCTTCATCACGCTGGGGCCGACGCCGCATCTCGATCGCAAGCATACGGTGTTTGGCGCGGTGACGCAGGGTCTGGACGTCGTCGAAAAGATTGGAAAGGTGAAGACCGATCGCAACGATCGGCCTGAGCCGCCGGTGGTGATCAACTCCGTGAAGATCGAGAGAACGGCCGGGTAGCTCGAGCTCGAAGCGAGGGGTGCCTGAGACGTCGCGACGCCTCAGGCACCTCCGTGCTATTTCTTTTCCTTGTAGCCTGCGGGAATTGCCACGTCAGCCTCGGAGACCGTGGTCGCCACCGACAGCATCTCGCTCGTGCTCGTCAGGAGCTTGCTCCGCTGCTGTGGTTGACCGCGGTTGCCCATGATCCGGCGCGCGAGCATGCCGCTCGCGCCGCCCGATGATGACGGCTGCTGGCTGGCCGCCTCCTTCATTTGCTCTTCGCTCCGCACCGTTTCGAAGGTCATCGTCGTCGACAGCGGCGTACCCTGCAGCTTCTTGCCCTCGGTCTCCATCTTCGACGCCATGTTCTTGAAGGACGGGTAAAGAGCCATCACGCTCGCCATCTGCTGCATGTCGGCGGCGAAGCTTTCGCCGTACACGGCGCGGACGAACTTCAGCTCGAACTGATACAGCTCATCGAGGGCCGCGATTTTCGGGCCGAGCCACATCGTATTCGTCATCACGAACCCGCCGCTCTGATCGATGGTCTTGCCCTTTTCATGCGCTGTCACCGTCATCACGGCTTCGTGCGTGTCGTGTCCCGCCAGCGTCTTGTGCTGGCCCGTCTCCTTGACGTCGTAGTCGAACTCGAGCTGCCGGCCCGCCTCTTCGAGCTGTTCCTTCTCTTCGGGCTTGGCTTCTTTGGCCTGTTTCGCGGCGTCGGCCTTGGCCTTCTCGAACTGCGCTCGCAACTCGGCGAACGTGGTGACCCGGTACTCCTTCTTCTTCAGGTCCAGCTCGTAGACTTTCTGTTCACCCAGGTCCACGATCCGTCCCGCAATATCGCTGAGGGTGGCTTTGCGGTCGCCTTTGAGAGCCACATCGGACGTGACTCCCTCGCGCGCGGCTTTGCCACCGAACATGCGGACGAACCCGCCCACCATGCCTTCGATGGAGAAGGTCGTCTTCTCGCGCGTTTTCACATCCGCCTCGAGGACCGGAGCCGCTACCGCAGCGGCCACGGCAAAGGCGGCACACACCGTCATCAGTCGCGTCATATTCCTGCCTCCGAGCAGTTAATCCGAGGTCTGGCTATTCTATCGGCGGGACGAGGCCGCATCGCAAGGCTCGGCGCTTTTTTCAGTGGCGCAGGGAAAGGGCCGCGCGTCGTGCCATGCTGCTTGCGATGCCGCACGAACTACGCGGGCTGCTGTCGCTCGCCTGGCCCGTGATCCTCGCGGAGGTCGGCTGGGTGCTGATGGGTGTCGTCGACACCATCATGGTGGGCCCGCTCGGACCTGCGGCGCTGGGAGCTGTCGGCACGGGATCGTCCATCTTCTTCGCGTTCATGGTGTTCGGCACCGGGACCTTCTTTGCCCTCGACACGTTCGTGTCGCAGAGCTACGGTGCCGGGCGTCTCGACGAATGCCGCCGCTGGCTGACCGCAGGCTTGCAGCTGGCGGCCGTGCTGTCCGTTGTGCTGGTGCTGGTCGGACTCGTTGTCGTCGAACTGCTGCCACTGACCGGCATGCATCCCGACGTGATGCGCCTGCTGCAGCCGTACCTGCGAGCGCTGCTGTGGTCGGCTCCAGCCCTGCTGGTCTACACCGTGTTGCGCCGCTATCTGCAGGCGATCGATGCGCCGCGCCTGATCATGGTGGCCGCCATCGTCGCCAATCTCATCAACGCGGCGGCCAACTGGGTGTTCGTCTACGGTCATCTGGGCGTGCCGGCGCTCGGCGCGATTGGATCGGCCTATGCCACGCTCGTCGCCCGGCTCTGCCTGCTCGTGATGCTCAGCCTGGCTGCTGCCTCCGCGGGACGCGAAACGATCGGGGCGATCTGCGCGCGATGCGCGCCGATCGAGTGGGATCTCATCTGGCGCCTGTTGCGGCTCGGCGGCCCCGCTGCGCTGCAGTTCGTCCTCGAGGTCGGCGTCTTTGCCGCCGCAGCAGCGCTGGCCGGACGAATTTCCCCGATCGCCCTCGCGGCCAATCAGGTGGTGTTGAACATTGCCGGGCTGTTCTTCATGTTGCCCTTTGGTCTCAGTTCTGCGGCGGCCGTGCGTGTCGGACACGCGGTTGGACGGGGGGACATGGCTGGCGCGCGGCGGGCCGGATGGCTGGCGATTGGTCTGGCCGTGATCATCGCTGCCGCCAACGCGACCCTGTTTCTCACCGTACCCCGCCCGTTGCTCGGCGTCTTCACATCCGATCCGGCCGTCATCTCGACCGGCGTCACCTTGCTGGTGTTGTGCGCGGTGTTCCAGCCGTTCGACGGGTGGCAGTGCGTGGCGACCGGCGCGTTGCGCGGTATCGGCGATACGCGCACGCCCATGCTGATGAACCTGGGAGGTCACTGGCTGATTGGACTGCCCGTGGCCTATCTGCTGTGCTTCAATCGCGGGTGGGGAGTCGTGGGCTTGTGGACGGGGCTCTCGCTGAGTCTCATTCTGATTGGATCCTCGCTCGTGCTGGTGTGGGCGAGGAAGAGCCGGTGGCCCACGCCGGCCCGCGCCGCGGGTCTGCTGTGAGTTACGAGCGGAGCGCCGTCGCGGGGTACGTGCGTTCCACGTAGTCGTCTACGAGCTTCTGGAACGCGGCCGCCAGTTCTTCGTACGATCCGCGCAGTGTCGTGGCGTGCTGACCGTCGATGTAGACCGGGCACGTGGGTGCTTCGCCCGTGCCTGGGAGCGAAATTCCGATGTTGGCCGCTTTCGACTCGCCAGGGCCATTGACGACGCAGCCCATCACCGCCACTGTCATCGACTCAACGCCAGGATGTGACTGCTTCCACGAGGGCATCATCTCGCGCACATATGTCTGGACGCGCTCGGCGAGCTCCTGAAATGTGCTGGACGTCGTGCGGCCGCATCCTGGACACGCCGTGATGGCCGGCGAGAACGATCGAAGGCCTAGGGCCTGCAGAATCTCGCAGGCGGCGTACACTTCCTCGCGGCGGTCGCCGCCGGGGCGCGGTGTCAGCGACACGCGGATGGTATTGCCGATGCCTTCGTTGAGCAGGATGGCGAGCGCCGCCGCCGACCAGACCAGGCCTTTGGTGCCCATGCCGGCCTCGGTCAGTCCCAGATGCAGCGGCTGGTCGGTTCTGCGGGCCAGCTCGCGGTACACGCCGATCAGATCGCGCGGCCGCGACAGCTTGCACGAGATGATGATCTGATTCTTCGTGAGACCCGACTCGAGCGCGAGCTCCGTGGACTCGAGGGCCGAAATCACCATGCAGTCGCTGATGATCTCTTCCGATGACTTGCCGAGCCCTGCGTCGGTGTTGTGCTGCATCTCCCGCAGCACGAGCTCCTGGTTGAGTGAGCCACCGTTCACGCCAATGCGCACCGGCTTCTGATGATCGCGCGCCACGCTGCAGATGGTGCTGAACTGCTCGTCGCGGCGTTTCCCGGTGCCAACGTTACCCGGATTGATTCGATACTTATCCAGCGCGCGTGCCGCGCCAGGATAGCGCGTGAGCAGCAGATGGCCGTTGTAGTGGAAGTCGCCGATGAGCGGCGCCAGACAGCCGGCGTCGAGCATGCGCTGTTTGATTTCGGGCACCGCGGCAGCCGCCTCGGGTGTGTTGACGGTAACCCGGACCATCTCCGAACCGGCTTCGGCCAGCTCCACGCATTGCTGCGCCGTGCCTGCCGGATCTGCCGTATCGGTCATCGTCATGCTCTGGACGACGACCGGTGCACCACCGCCGACCTGGACGCGCCCGACCATGACGGGAACGGTGCGGTGGAGGCGGAGCGGCTGGGCCATCGTGCAATGATGCCACGCGGGCCGGTTGCCGCCAACGCCCTGGGTCCGGGCCGCGCGGCGCACTAGACTGTCAGAGCGCCGCAGGCCGTCGGGTCTGGCGCCTCGTCCTACCTGGAGATCCCATGCGCATCCTCAAACCTCTTTCGCTCATTTTCGTTCTGCTGCTCGTGGCGTCGGTCGCCTGGGCACAGACGGCTGTCACCGCTGCTGACATTACGCGGCTGGAAACGACGGCGGCTGACGTCAGCCGCCAGATTGCCGCCCTGAAAGGGACCGACCCCACGCTTGCGGGCGATCTCGATCGGACGCTCGCGTCGCTCAACGACGACATCACGTACCTGCGTGTGAAGCTGCGCCGCGAGGGATCGGTGTCGCGCGAGGATTACCTTGGCGTGCGCGACAGGCTCGAGACGCTCCGGACCCGAGCGCAGGGACCGAACGAGAAGGTTTCCGCGCAACCCGTCAACGGTGACGGACAGACGATCGGCGGCACTCTGCCGGTGGGCACCGCGCTTGACGTCCGGCTGCAGACGCCTCTCGACTCGGGCACGGCCCGCCTCGAGCAACGCTTCGAAGGTACAACCGTCGTGGATTATCCGGACCAGGGCGGTGTGATCATCCCCGCGGGCTCGGTCGTGCGCGGCTTCGTGAGCTCCGTCCGTGCCGCAGGGAAGGTCGATCGGCGGGGAAGCCTGACGCTGTCGTTCGACGAAATTCGCATCGGCAGCACGTCATACCGTTTGCGGGCGGCAGTCACGCAGGCCATGGACGGCAAGATGGGGCAAGACACCGCGCGCATCGGGACGGGTGCGGTCGTCGGCGCGATCATTGGTGGAATTCTCGGTGGGGGCAAGGGCGCGCTGCTGGGCGTGCTCGTGGGCGGTGGCGGCACGATTGCGGCGACCGACGGCACCGACGTGGTGCTGCCGGCCGGGACCATTCTGCGGATTCGACTGGACCAGGCGCTCGAAATTGCGGCCAGTCGCTAATCGCCCGAGCTTTAGCCGATCGATTCCTCGTCGGCTGCATCCCTCAATCCACGTCGCCGGCGTTTGAGGAAGAGACCCTTTCGGGACAGGCCGAGCAGCTGAGCGGCCTCGGTGACTCTGCCTCCGGTGGCGGCCAGCGCGTGTTGGATGAAGCGCTCTTCGAGCTCGCTGACAGCTTGGGGCAGGGTCAGATCGAGGCTGATGTGTACGCCGCTCGAAGGCTTGGCGATTGGCGCCGGCGTGCGTGCATTCCACCGGTCGGCGATGGCGCCGGTCAACGCGGCGCTCGTCAGCGTATCGGTATCTGACGCCATGGCGACGGCACGTCGTATTTCGTTGGCCAGCTCACGAATATTCCCAGGCCAGTCATAGAGCAGCAGGGCAGCCACGAAGTCATCCCCCAGTCGGAGGCCCTTCCGGTGGCACTCGCGGGAGAAGCGGCTCAGGAACATGGAGGCAAACGCCGGAATCTCATCCTTGCGTTCGCGCAGAGGCGGTAGCGTCAGCCGGGCCACCCCGAGGCGATAGAACAGATCGGCCCGGAAGCGGCCCTGGGCAATGAGCTCTTCGAGGTCGGCATTCGTGGCGGCGACGATGCGAACGGCGACCTGAAGCGGACGAAGCTCGCCGACGGGGTGAATCTCCCCGCTCTCGAGAAAGCGAAGGAGCTTTGGCTGCGTCATCAGCTCCAGATCGCCCACCTCGTCGAGGAAAAGCGTGCCACGCTCCGCCGCCCGCACGACGCCGAGGTACGAGTCGTTGGCGCCCGTGAACGCGCCGCGGCGGTGGCCGAACAACTGACTTTCGGCCAGGTCCTTTGGCACCGACGAGCAGTTGAATGGCATGAATGGGCCGCGCTTGACGCGGCTGTGCTCGTGGATCAACCGGGCAAAGACTTCCTTGCCTGTGCCCGTCTCGCCGGTGAGGAGGACCGGCAGATCTGTGGCGGCGAGCCGCATCGCGATGGTGAGCAATTCTGCCATCCGCGGCGACCGGAAGACCGTGTCTCCCTCGTCGGAGGGGAGCAATGTTCTCGGCCACAAGGTCTCGTCGTCTTCCTGCTCGGTCCCGGCGGCGCGATGCACTGCCATCTGTGCGAGATCGGCCACGCTCTTCACGACGGCGATCTCGTCGAGGTCGCGCAGTTGGCGGACGCGGATGGTCACGCGCCGGTCCGACCCCCGCAGTTCCAGTTCGACCGAGCCGTCTGCCCCGACCTCGCTGGACGACGACGGGGTGGCCTGATATTCACAGCCTGATTCACTCGAGATATCCAGCTGCGCCTCCGAGATCGTGTCTTCGAGGAGGGAGGCGGCGCGGTGGGCGAGCAATTCGATCGAGTGTCCCGCGCCGACGATGGTTGCCGCGTCGGTCAACAGGAGCGCGGCCGCGGTCGTGTCGATCGGACGGCGGGGCACGGCGACGGTGTCATGGCTGCTCGCGAGGATTGCGGCACGGTCCCGATCAATCCAGCGTTCGTGGTAGCGGTGGCCAATCGCGCGGCAGGCGGCCAGGGCGCGATCGAAGTGGACAGCTCCGGCCGACGGACCCTTGGCGAGGCTGCTGCAGACGCCCTTGGTGGCTTCGAGCACGATCAGGGGATCGACGGCGCCGCGCGGACAGGCGCGGACCGCGATGGTCAGGATAGCCTGGGCGCGGGTATGTTCACCCAGGCGGCCGAGTGCGCGGGCCTGGGCGCAGAGCATGGAGGTCCGCAATGCTTTGTATTGGCGGCGATCGAGTTCGGGTTCGGTCTCGTTGGCTATTTCAACGATCTCGGCCCAGTTGCCGAGCCGTTCCTCCAGGGCGCAGCGGGTCAGTTGATGAGCGAGGTCGTACCAGGAGCGAGCCGGCAGTCGGTCGCCGGCAGCCACAGCAGCACAGGAACGGAGGGCCTCTTGTGCCGCGCGCACATCGCCGTCATGCAGTTCTGCGAGCACAAGGGTGTCTAGCGCACCAAACTTCACATAGGTGATCGAATCTGAGCGTGAGATGACTTCGTTGAGGTACCGACGGGCGTGGCCGGTCTGACCTAAGCACACGGCAACGAGACCAATGTTCGTGGCTGACCCCAGAACATACTTATTGTAATTAAGGGGCTTCGCCCGATTCAGGCATCGTTCCGCAAGAACACGACTCCTTATGAGGTTTCCGCCGGTCAGCTCAAGTGAGCCTTCAACTTGGTCCAGCGAACACAGCAACGCATCGGTCGGACTCTGTTCCACGAGCCGGCGCGACATTTCGATGTGCCGATGGGCCTCAATGCAGTTTCCTCTGATCCCCTCGAGCCGAGAAACAGCGAGGTGAAGTGCACCTAAGGAACGCGCGTTACCGAGTCTCCACGCCAACTGTCGTAGCTCGGCCAGCTTCGAAATCAATTCTGCGGGCACGAGAAGATCACTCAAGCGCAGGAACAGTGCGAATGCGACCTCAAATCTGGTGGACGGCGTGTGAGACGCCTCGTCGCAAGCTCGTTGGAGATGGTCGATGCTGGCTACGGCATCGCCGAGATCAAACAATGCGACGCCCCGCAGGAACTGCACATGTGTCCGAGACTCAGCTGTGAGGCTCCACGACGTTAGATCCTGCGTCTCCTGGACCAGTTGCGCCACGCGACCTGTGCGGTAAAGCGCATCCAACTCATGAAGACGAGGGTCAGGCGCAACCGGATATACGCTCCTTGCCTCTCCGCGGAGCGGAGCTTCGTTCATGGTCTACCCCCTCAGGTTAGAGGCGGGAGATTATCAGAAATTACATGCACGGAACAGCCGGCGAAGTGGCGTGAAAACATTTGAAGCCACAGTCTTCACTCCATTCGGAGATGCAGCGGCGGCGGCTGCCGGCGAGGCGATGGTGGGGCTCAGTGCACCCTGGCTCCCGTCGAATCCTGCATCAGAAGCGGAGCATCGCCGGCACGGACACCTGAGTTTAGACATGCCGCGAACAGAGTGGCAGAACTCTCCAGAATCCTTCGATGATCCACTTCAAATGGCTCTGTCCCATAGCACGTCAGCACGCCCATCGGAAGATTTGGACCATCCAGAAGTGGTACCGACAGCGCGTATCTAAGCGGCGTCGTGAAAGTTCGCGCTATGGGACCGAGCTCCAACGCAGCGTTGGAGTTCACGACTGCCTGTCTGTGAGCCAACACCCAGCCAGAAATTCGCTCGCCCATCCCGATCCGCAGCCCTTCAATTGCCGAGGTACCCACACCAATGGACACAGCAACGGCAAGGTCATTGGTCTGCCGTGCGAGAAAGACTGTCATATTGGCGAGGGGTATCACACGACGGAGATGACGAAACAAGATCTCGCCCGCTGACGGGACAGAGGTCGCCAAAGGTAGCTCCCGCCGGAGTTCGTTGAATTCCCGTTCTTCGGCGGTCGTTGCCGTGATCGCCTGTGCAGGCGCGAGAATTCGGACTACTTGGCCCTGTGGCTCCGCTCTCTCTTCCTCAACCTCGAGTTGATCCAGGATGGCCAGAAAGCCATTGATGACCCAGGGGTCATACCAAAAGCCACTACGCTCGCGGAGCACCTGCTCCGCGTGGGCCCTAGGATATCTAGGTCTGTATGGCCGATCAGATGTGAGCGCATCGTAACAGTCCACGACGGAAAGAATTCTCGCGCCAATTGGGATTTCCTGTCCCTTCAGGCCTGCCGGGTACCCGCTTCCGTCCCAGTTCTCATGATGGTGTCTGACTATTGGTTCCACCGGATAAGGGAAATTGATCGACTTCAGGATGTCAGCGCCCACAGAAGCGTGAACTTTCATCCGGTCAAATTCGGCGGCGGTCAAGGGCCCGGGCTTGTTGAGGATGTACTCGGGCACAGCGAGCTTGCCGGTGTCATGCAGAAGCGCGGCTGCTCTGATGGCGTCCAGTTGCTTTTCATCCGTTACGCCGAGCGCTTGGGCGAGCGCCATGGTGTAACGTTGCACGCGCCGAATATGCCCATGGGTGACTTGGTCCTTGGCGTCAATCGCGAGCGCTAGCGCTTCTACCGTTGAAAGAAACACACGGTTCAGTTCGATATTTCTTTCGCGTTCGACCTCGACTCGCTTATTTGCCCACGAGTAAGTCAGGAACATCACGATCAGTAACGGAAAGATCGCCAGGACAAACTCGGGTCTGATTTCCCTAGTGTTGTAAACGAGAAGTGCAGCTATCGATCCCCCGGCCGTGTAGTTGAGGAGCAACTCCCTGAAGTGCTTCCACCATAGTCCCCACGGACTCGCTCGCTGTTGGAGAGACAGCGCAATCGTGATGAGCCACGTGTTGATCAGAAAGTAGAGCGTTGTAAAGGCAGTGAGCTGAAGGAGAAAGTAGGAGTCGAACGGAGCTGCGGTTCTGAACAGAGGCTGAATGCCCGCGACTCCAGATGCTATCCAAATTGAGAGAGGAGGTGCGGTCAGGTTGAAAAGAAGCGGTTGCCACCGCAGCCCCTTCGACCATAGAAGGTAGACTGAAATGAACAGCGCATCGAGCAAGACGAGAACAGTGCCGCCCGGTCGGCCAAAAAGAAGTGTGCCAGCGATCACGAAGGTCTCTGAAATCGAGATTCCCACGTGAGTCGTAGTGACCGACAGCGTAACCGGAAGAAGACCGCTGGCGATGGTCAGCGCAACGAGCGCGAGCCACTGAATTCGGTATTCAGGGATCTGATCCCACGAGCTGAATAGCTGGATGGCGCTCACCCAAATGACGAGAGCGCCACATAGAACTACGGTAAAGACGTAAGCGCTAGTAGCTGTCGAATAAGCTGTTCTCCTTTCGATAGGCATGGCTAGAGCTTCGCTCTAGTAATTCTATCGAGCAAACACGGTATTCCCACTAGGTTGTCCCGCCCAAGGGGGCGCCGACGGGAGCCTAGCCGAGCCAGACGATAATATCGAATCGAGTCATGAAATCCCTTTCAGGCATTAACGGAGCCAACTGAGCCAGTGAACTTTTGGCGACCATCGTCGCTCTCTATCCGACTGAAAAATAAGAACTTGCGTCGTTACGAATAGGTGCCTGAGGCGATTCGACTGCTGAGTTCTTGCCGCAATCGTGACAAATTTGTCGGCTGGAGTTCCGCCTCGTCACTCCGGCTGCGCCACCGTCCGCCCACCCCAGACGATGGTGTCGCCGGTCACGCTGCCGCTGCGGCCGCCCCAGACGATGGTGTCGCCCGTGACCGCCACGCCTCGGCCACCCAAGACAGTCGTGTCGCCCGTGACCCGGCCCCCCCACACGAACGTGTGGCCCGTCACCGCCCCGGCACTGCCAAGCGTCGGTTCAACGTGCCATCCCTCGATGACTTCGCCCCCGATGAGACTGGCTATCGGCGCCGTCACCACGTCCCGGTTCTCGATGAACGCCGCCGCCAGCGGGATATTCACGCTGCCGGCACCTTGATCCGCAAGCCCAAACCCGGTCAACTCCTGGGCCGTGAACTGCAACGCGAACTTCACTTCAGCCGGCGTCAACTTCGGTTGAAGCTGGATCAACTGCGCCACGGCGCCAGAGACTACGGCCGTCGCCATGCTCGAGCCCGACAGCGTCAGATAGGCGCCGCCGCTTGTGCCCGCGACACGACGCTCCGGCCAGCTCTCCCAGAGCGTGCTGCCAACAGCCCCGGTGGAGGTGATCGCGTTGCCAGGCGCAACGACATCCGGCTTGATCTGCCACGATGAGGGATCGAACGGATCGCCCACCGGTCCTCGCGAGCTGTACGAAGCCACGCCGTCGTCAGACCGAGCCACGGTGCCACGCGTGTTCAGTGCTCCCACAGTCAGGGCCCCGGGCGTGTAGCCGGGCGAGACCACCCCGCCCACCACCTGCGTCCCATCCGCCGTCTTTCCCAGGTTGCCCGCCGAGCACACGACGACAAGCCCTGACGCGACAGCCCGTTCTACGGCCTGCGCCAGCGGGTCGTCGGCGGCCGCGCTCGTTGCCGGATGTCCCAGCGAGAGATTCAGAACCCGAATCCGGAACCGCGTCTGGTTCGCCACCGCCCACTCGATCGCCTCGATGACATCCGACACGTAACCCGTGCCGTCAGCCGCGAGCACCCTCAGGCTGATGAGCTCGGCGCCCGGCGCCATCCCGACGTAACTGTTGCCGTCCGAGGTGCGGCTCCCGCCGCCGCTGCCAGCGATGATTCCCGCCACGTGCGTGCCGTGCCCGTACCGGTCGTCCACCCCCTCGTCGGTGAAGTCCTTTGCGGTTCGAAGACGGCCAACGAGGTCAGGGTGTCCGGAAATCCCCGAGTCAATCACGGCGACGCCAATGCCGAGCCCGGTGAGCCCACCAAAGTTTCCGGACGAGCCGGAAGACCGCCACAGCTGGGCCGCGCCGGTCGCCTGCGTGGTGACCGCCATCGTGCTCGTCACCACATCGTCGGCGTTCAACGCGCCCACATTGGCGTCCGCCGCGAGCGCATTCAGTTGCCGCGCGCTCCCCACCAGCCGGGCGCCCATCTGGAGCCGACGATCGGCGCGCACACCATAGGTCCGCACCAGCCGGTCCACCTCTGATTGCGAGGCCTCGAGCAGCACACTGAACGTTCCAGGCGCTCCAGTCGCCAGTTGTTGTTC
This sequence comes from Vicinamibacterales bacterium, assembly GCA_039925145.1. GTDB lineage: Bacteria > Acidobacteriota > Vicinamibacteria > Vicinamibacterales > SCN-69-37 > JBDSZL01. Next base: position 45,617 of record JBDSZL010000050.1, read on the forward strand.
GAGGCCCTGGGCCAGGCGTGCCCGGTGCCTGACGCCCTGTGCCGCGACGGGAAAATTAACCCCGGCGGCAACAACGATCAGCGAAACCGCCAGAAAACCGAAGAGATAACGGGCTGGTTGAGAGGAAGCATTCATGGGTCGCGTCCTTGGGGAGCCAGGTCGAAAGTTCTCGGCCGGCGCAATCCAGTTGTCTTGCAACGTGCTCTCGAACCCTGGCCATCGAATCTGATGAAACCAGGCTGACTGCTGTCACGGAGCTACGAACGAACATCGGACGAACCCAAAAACGTAAGAGACCGTCGAAAACTGAAAGTCCGCGACGCTCCCGCTCCGTTCTTCCGGTAGGAAGGGTGGTCAGTAGTACACAATTGCACACAAAATTGAAAGCGCTGTTTCAGTTTTGTGTGCAGGATGATCAGAATTCGGACTGCGAGGTGACCTTTGTCTTCCCCTGCAAATCCCGCCACGGGGCCGGCCTGGCGTGAAAGAATCACGAGGCGCGGCGAGCCTTGCCCGCGCGGAGGACCCGACATGGATCTACCCGTAACTGAACGGCTGCTGCTCGGCCCCGGACCTTCGCCTGTGTCACCGCGGGTCATGGCGGCACTGGGAGCCCCGCAGCGCTCGCATCTCGACCCCGAGCTGCTCTCCTTGCTCGACGACATCCGCGCACGCCTCGGACGCGTTTTCGGCGCGTCTGCCGATGCGGAAACGCTCGCGGTGTCAGGCACGGGGTCAGCCGCGATGGAGGCCGTTGTGGCCAATCTCGCCGATCCGAGCCGTCATGCCCTGGTGGTGGTGACCGGCTATTTCGGCGACCGTCTGGCGACGCTGCTGGCCCGCTACGGCGCCAGCGTGGAGCGCCTCGAGGGTGAGTGGGGGCGCGCCATCGATCCCGACCGCGTCGAGCACGCGCTCGCGCAACGCCGATACGACCTGGTGGCGGTGGTGCACGGCGAGACGTCGACCGGCGTGCTGAATCCAGTGGCCGACGTCGCGCGTCTTGCCCGCAGGCACGATGCCCTCGTCATCGTCGACGCGGTCACGTCGCTCGGCGCCGTCCCGCTGAACGTCGACGAGGCGCAGATCGATGCGTGCTACTCGTGCTCGCAGAAAGGACTCGGCGCCCCATCGGGTTTATCTCCAGTGACGTTCTCCCGCCGCGCCCTCGAGCGACGTGTTGTCTGCCGGAGCTTCTATCTCGACATCGGACTCCTCCGCGACTACTGGGTCGGACGTAAGTATCACCACACCATCTCCGCGCCGCTCGTCTATGCCCTGGCCGAAGCCCTGGCAGAAGTGGAAACCGAGGGCCTGGAGGCACGTTGGAAGCGGCACGAGTCTGTGCACCACGCGTTTGTGGCGGCGCTGGACGGCATGGGGTTGTCGCTGCTGCCTCCTCCGGCCGAACGCCTGTGGACGCTCAACACAGTGCGCGTGCCGGATGGCATCGACGAGCCGGCGGTGAGGCGCGCGCTCCTGCAGCGACACAACATCGAGATTGGGGCCGGCCTAGGACCTCTGGCAGGCAAGATCTGGCGTGTCGGCTTGATGGGTTCGGGTGCGACCTTGGCCAATGTGACCACGCTCACGGCCGCGCTCAAGCAGGTGCTGGCCGATCCCGCGGGCTGACGTGCGGCCGACACGTCCCACCCCACGGAGACGTCCTGGCCCGACGTCGCGGATGGTGACTCGCGTCGGCCGCATCATCGGTGTCGGTGCCGTCGTCCTGTTCGGATGCCTCGTCTACAGCTGGCTGACGCTGCCCGATGTCCGATCTCTGCGCACCCTCAACCCGGCCACGACCGCGTTCATGCAGTTGCGCGAGAAGGAGGCGGCAGCGGCCGGACGCGCGCCGCGGGTGGTGCACCGTTGGCTGCCGTACGGTCGCATTTCCCCAGAATTAAAGAAGGCTGTGCTCGTCGCCGAAGATGCGGCGTTCTGGGATCACGATGGGGTCGACTTCGCAGAGTTGCAGGCGTCAGCGCGGGTGAACTGGGCCAAGGGGCAGTGGCTTCGGGGCGGCTCCACGATCACGCAGCAGTTGGCGAAGAACCTGTACCTTTCTCCCTCGAAGAATCCCTACCGGAAGGTCGTCGAGTTACTGATCACGCGACGACTCGAAGCAGACCTGTCGAAGACCAGAATCTTCGAGCTGTATCTGAATTCGATCGAGTGGGGCGACGGAATCTGGGGAGCCGAGGCGGCCGCCGAGACGTATTTCGGACGCGCGGCCTCAGACCTGACGGCAAGCCAGGCCGCGCTGCTCGCGGGAGCCATCATCAATCCGCGCCTCTACAGCCCGGCACATCCCAAAGCACGCCTGCTGAGACGACAGCGCATCATCCTCGCGCGAATGGGCAGTCCGGCGCGATCGCCCGGCCCGGCCGTGTCTCCAGCGGAAGACCTCCGCAACGACACGAACGTGCCCGACGAACCGGAGCAGCCGCCAGCGCCCGCCCCGGAGGCCGGCGAACCACAGTAAAGACCGCGCGGTTCACCCCTTGAGAGGCACGCGCCGGACAGCCTTCAGCCGTGACTGCCAGTAGGTCGTATTGAAATGCTCCACCCGCACGGTCCGGCCCGACCCAGGCGCGTGTACAAACATCCCGCCACCAATGGCGATGCCGACATGAGTCGGCTCGCGGGCGTCGATGGCGAAGAAGATCAAGTCGCCGGCCGCCACGTGGCTGCGGTTGACCCCACGGCCCACGTGCTGTTGCTCGCCGACCGTGCGCGGCAACCGGACCTCGTGCTGAAAGAACACGTACTGGACCAGGCCGCTGCAATCGACGCCCAGTGCTGGGTCGGCTCCCCCGAGACGGTAGGGCACGCCTCGCAGTGCAAGCGCAGTTTGGACCAGCGTCTCAGCGCGCGCTCCAGCGGCCGCACGAGTCTCGGCGGATGAGCCCGGAAAGGCGGCCGGGCTTCCGGTGGATCCCGTCGACGCACACCCCTCGAGCAGGGCGATCAAGCCGAATATGACGACGGCTGGGGCCGGACGAGTCATCAACTCGCGTATCGGCGCCCAGCCGCCGTCGCTTCAGGGATCGCACGCTCCAAGGCGCCTCGAGCGAGTGGTGACCACGCCTGTGGTTTTCTTGACAACCCCAGAAAATTCCAGTGAAAATGGCGCGGGGCATGGAACAAACGCTTCTCCTCAACGCGACCTATGAGCCGCTGAGGGTTGTGCATTGGCAGAAAGCCATCACCCTCTGGGCCCAGGGCAAGGTCGAGATTGTCGCGGAATACGACCGTGAAGTCCGATCTGTGTCGTTCAGTATCCGTCTGCCCTCGGTCATCCGGCTGCTCCGGCGCATCCGCGTGCGGCGCAGCATGGAATACGTGCCCTTCTCGCGCGCAAATATCTACGCCCGCGACCAGCATAGCTGTCAGTATTGCGGCAGTCCCTTTGCCACGAGCGAGCTGACGTTCGACCACGTCATTCCCGTGGCACAAGGCGGTCGAAAAGACTGGGAGAACATCGTCACGTGCTGCATTACGTGCAATCGAAAGAAGGGCGGGCGGACACCCGATCAGGCCGGCATGCGCCTCATCCATACGCCCCGCAAGCCAGCGCGTGCTCCGGCCATCCGCATCACGTTCGGCATCCGAAACGCTCCCGAGAGCTGGCGTGACTACGTCTACTGGAACGTCGAGCTCGACGACGCGTAGCAGAGAAGGGGAGGGGACTGGTGTCCCGGCACGGCGCTGAGTGGGCGGTGCCCGGCGGCCGCCTGGTCCTTGAAGGCCTCAGCCTGACGCTGTCCGCAGAAAGGCCTCCGGTGGCGACCGTCGGAGGGGTCCCGGCCCACGTCCTGAGCGCGTCGGCGACGCGCCTGCACATCACGATTCCGCTCGAGACACCAGCGGGCACTGTCGATGTGCGCGTCGAGCCCGAAGGCGCTCAGGTCGGTTCGGTGATCGTCGGGCGCCAGCTCGCCGATGGGCTGCACCAGGTGGACAGTCCGGCGTTCGATGGACTCGGGCGACTGTTCGTCACCCAGAGCGGATCGCGCGACACGCAGGCCCAAGTGCCCCTGTACCGAATCGGCCACGACGGCAAGCGCGAGCCGGTGGCCGTGGACCTGCCCAATCCCACCTCGCTCGCCATGGGCCCCGATGGCGCCATGTACGTCTCGAGCCGATTCGAGGGCCAGGTGTATCGCCTGTTTGCGGACGACCGGGTGGAGGTCTACGCGAGTGATCTCGGCGTGCCCACGGGCCTGGCATTTTCCGCCGACGGGTCGCTGTTCGTCGGAGACCGCTCGGGATCGATCTTTCGGGTGCGGCCCAATCGCGAGGTCGAGCTTTTTGCCACGCTGCCGCTGAGTGTGGCGGCGTTTCACCTCGCGTTCGGCCCAGACGAGTGCCTTTACGTCTCGGCGCCCACCCTCGCCTCGCACGACCCTATCTATCGGATTACGCCCGATCGACTGGTCGACGTCCTGGTCGACGGGTTCGGCCGCCCGCAAGGTCTGGCGTTCGACAGCACCGGAGATCTCTACGTGGTTGATTCGCTGGCCGGCGCGTCGAGCCTGTACCGTCTGAACCCACAACGGCCAGAGCCCCATTTGGTCCTCGCCGCTCCCATGCTCATCGGCCTGGCCATCGATCCGCAGGGAGGGCTCATCGTCTCTTCCAACGACACCATCTGGAAACTCGACGTGCCCCTGAAGCCCTGGCCATCGGCGTTCCGCGTCGGCTAGCGCGTCCGCCTTCGGCAATCAGCACGCGGTATTCACGCGAGACCACCATGCGGCCGTTCCGGGTGAAACCGATTGACGCTCTCCTAGCAGAAACCGACCGCGACGCCGAGTCGCTGCGCCGGGTGCTTGGTGCTGGAGACCTCGTCATGCTCGGCATCGGGGCCGTGATCGGTGCCGGCATTTTCGGAGCCATAGGGACCGCGGCTGCCGGCCAGGTGCTTCCGAGCGGCGAGGTCGTACGATACGGCGCCGGCCCGGCACTCGTCCTGTCCTTTGTTCTCCTGGGGGGGGCGTGCGCGCTGGCCGCACTCTGCTACGCCGAACTCGCGGCGATGATTCCGCAAGCCGGCAGCGCCTATGCCTACAGCTACGCCACGCTCGGAGAGATCGTCGCGTGGATCATTGGTTGGGATCTCATTCTCGAATATGCCGTCGGGAACGTGGCGGTCGCGATTTCGTGGGGAGACTACGCGCAGACGCTGACGCGCGGATTGGGGCTGGCGCTGCCGCCGTGGCTCGGAACCGGGTACCGCACGGCGCTGCTCAGCGCCGATCCTGCCGTCCATGGGCTGCTCCAATCGGCCCCACGGCTGGCAGGCGTGCCGATCCTGGTCAACCTGCCCGCGTGCGGTATCGTCCTGCTGATCACGGCCCTGCTGCTGCGCGGCGCCAAGGAGAGCGCCCGGGCGAACGCCATCATGGTGGTCATCAAGCTGCTCGCGCTGGCGTTGTTCGTCGGTGTCGGCGTGCTGCACCTGCATCCGGCCAACTACGTGCCGTTCGCGCCGAACGGCTTCACGGGCATCCATCAGGGCGCCGCCATTGTCTTCTTTGCGTATATCGGTTTCGACGCCATCTCGACCGCGGCCGAGGAGACCGCGAATCCACAGCGCAATCTGCCAATCGGCATCCTCGGCGCGCTCGGCATCTGCACGCTCATCTACGTCATCGTTGGCGCCGTGCTGACGGGGATGGCGCCCTACCAGCAGCTGGGGGTCGCAGACCCGCTGTCACACGCGCTGTCGCTCGCCGGCTTCCGCGGGGTGGGGTGGGTCGTCGCGCTCGGAGCGACGATCTCAATGACGGCGGTGCTGCTGGTCTTTCAGTACGGCCAGCCGCGGATTTTCTTTGCAATGGCCCGCGACGGTTTGCTCCCGCGCTGGGCGGCGCGTGTGAATCCACGGACCCATGTGCCCTCGGCGACCACCGTGGCGACGGGGTTGCTCGTCGCGGCCGCAGCTGCAGTGGGGGACGCAGCCGAGACCTACGATCTCACCAACATCGGTACCCTGTTCGCCTTTGTGCTCGTGTGCGGGGGTGTGCTGGCCCTGCGAATCAGGGAGCCCGAGCGGGTGCGCCCGTTCCGCGTGCCCCTCGCGTGGGCCGTTGCGCCGCTGGGCATCGCCGGGTGCGTGTTCATCATGGTGGGCCTGCCACGCGAAGCGTGGGAGCGGTTTCTCTGGTGGCTCGGGATCGGACTTGTGTTGTACGTCGCCTACGGGTACCGCCGCTCGCGGCTCAATTGACCCTGAGCCTCTCGGCGTGCGCGTGTGACGGGGCAGGCAGCTACTGCGCGAGGCGCCCCGAAAAAGACGACGCATCTGGGCTTCCCGGCTGCTCACCCGTGTAGAATCACTGGCAGGCCCTCCTCGAACGTTTCCGACCGCACGGCATGGCACACAACTGGATCGCGGTTCGCGGCGCACGAGTTCACAACCTCCGGAACGTCGACGTGGATCTGCCTCGCGATTGCCTGGTGGTCATCACCGGGCTGTCCGGATCCGGCAAGTCGTCGCTGGCGTTCGACACAATCTACGCAGAGGGTCAGCGGCGCTACGTCGAGTCACTTTCGGCCTACGCGCGCCAGTTCCTCGAACAGATGGAGAAGCCCGACGTCGATCTGATCGACGGCCTGTCTCCGGCCATCTCCATCGAGCAGAAGACCACGGCCGCCAATCCCCGATCAACGGTCGGTACGGTCACCGAAATCTACGACTATCTGCGGCTGCTGTTTGCGAATATTGGCGTGCCGCACTGTCCCCACTGCGATCTGGAGATTGCGTCCCAGTCGCTCGAGCGCATCGTCGACATGGCGATGCTCTACCCGCCCGACGAGCGCATCAACGTGCTCGCGCCGATTGTGCGTGGGCGCAAGGGCGAATTCAAGAAGGAGCTGCGCGCGATTCGCGAACGCGGGTTTACCCGCGCCCGCATCGACGGGCAGTTCGTCGCTCTCGACGAGGAGGTGACGCTCGATCGGCGTCGCAATCATACCGTCGAGATCCTCGTCGACCGGCTCATCGTCAAGCCGGGCATGGAGCGGCGTCTGAGCGACTCGCTCGAGGTCGCGCTCACGCTCGCCGACGATCTGGTGGTCATCAACACGCTCGATGGCGGCGACCGGCTGTTCTCCCGGCGACTCGCCTGCACATCCTGCGGCGTGAGCGTGCCCGAGATGACACCCCGGGCCTTTTCGTTCAACTCGCCGCACGGCGCGTGTCCCGGCTGCCAGGGCCTCGGCGCCGTCTACGACTTCGATCCGGCTCGCGTCGTGTCCGATCCGGCAAGGGCACTCAACGACGGAGCCATCGCGCCATGGTCAGGCGGCGACAGCCGTTCGATTGGCGACATGCTGGCGGGGCTCGCCCGCGCCTTCGGCATCGACCCCGCTGTCCCCTTTGAAAAGCTGCCCCGGAAACACCGCGACATCGTGCTCTTTGGTGCGCCAGGGCGGCGGGCGAGCGCGACGACGCGTAAGGCCGGCGCCGGCAAGGATCCCTTCGGAGCAGATTTCGAGGGCGCGGTGCCCAGCTTGCGGCGGCGGTTCGACACCGCCGAGTGGAGCGAACAGGAATTGCTCGAGCCCTATCGCGCCCTGCAGCGGTGCCCCGCGTGCCACGGCGACCGGCTGAAGCCGGAAAGCCGCGCCGTCAGGGTGAAGGGCCGCCGGATGGCCGACTACGTGAACCTGCCGCTGGCAGATGCGGTCGGCGTGTTCGAGACGCTGGAGCTCACCGAACGCGAGCATCTCATCGCGGGGCGTGTGCTGAAAGAGGTGCGCGAGAGAGTACGGTTTCTCGCCGACGTCGGCGTGGGTTACCTGACGCTCGGGCGCAGTGCGGCCACGCTGTCGGGCGGCGAGGGGCAGCGCATCCGGCTGGCCACGCAGATCGGATCGCAACTGACGGGCGTGTTGTACGTGCTCGACGAGCCGTCCATCGGGCTGCACCAGCGCGACAATATGAAGCTGCTGGCGACGCTGGGACGACTGCGCAATCTCGGCAACACCGTGCTGGTGGTGGAGCACGACGAAGAGACGATTCGCATGGCCGACTACGTGGTCGATCTCGGCCCCGGCGCCGGCGAACATGGCGGCCACATCATGTTTCAGGGGCGCCCTCAGCAGTTGATCGCCAATCCGGGGGCGTCGCTGACGGGGCAGTACCTCAATGGCGAACGCCGTATCGAGGTGCCCTCCGTGCGCAGGACGCCGGCGGCCGGACAGGTCGTCGTGCGTGGTGCGCGGTCGAACAACCTGAAGCACATCGATGTGGCTTTCCCGCTGGGGACGTTCATCGCGGTGACCGGCGTCAGTGGCTCGGGCAAGTCCACGCTCGTCAACGAGATTCTCTACCGGGCCCTCGCGCGGGTGCTGTATCGCGCGATCGACGAACCGGGTGCGCACGACTCGATCGACGGCATGGCGCTGGTCGACAAGGTGATCCAGATCGACCAGTCCCCGATCGGACGGACGCCCCGCTCCAATCCCTCGACCTACACCGGGCTGTTCACCTTCATCCGCGAGCTGTTCGCCATGCTTCCGGAATCGCGCGCACGCGGCTACAAAGCGGGCCGCTTCTCGTTCAACGTGAAGGGAGGCCGCTGCGAGACCTGCCAGGGAGACGGCGTCATCGCCATCGAGATGCATTTCCTTCCCAACGTGTACGTCACGTGCGAAGAGTGCAAAGGCCGGCGGTACAACCGCGAGACCCTGGACATCAAGTACCGCGGCAAGTCCATCGCCGAGGTGCTCGACCTCACGGTCGATCAGGCCCTGCCGCTCGTCGAGAACTTCCCGTCCATCGCCTGGAAGCTCAAGACCCTGCAGGATGTCGGGCTTGGGTACATCAAGCTCGGACAGTCGGCAACAACGCTCTCAGGCGGTGAGGCGCAGCGGGTCAAACTGTCACGTGAGCTCGCAAGACGTGCCACGGGCCGCACACTCTACATTCTCGACGAGCCCACCACCGGCCTTCATTTCGAGGATGTCCGCAGGCTACTGGAGGTGCTCGGCAAGCTCGTCGACCAGGGCAATACCATCGTGGTCATCGAGCACAACCTCGACGTCATCAAGTCGGCAGACTGGGTCATCGACCTCGGACCGGAAGGGGGCGAGGCGGGTGGCAGGGTGGTGGCGGCGGGCACCCCGGAGCAGGTGGCTCAGGCCGCGCAGTCGGCCACCGGGCGCTTTCTCGCAGGCTCTCTGGGCTTCGGCGGTCGGGCCGCGACGGCTTCCTGACATCGTGTGGTTCTTTTGACACGGCATTTGAGGCTCAAATGTGGTGACCATGACACGTGACGGGGAGGGGGGCAGGAAATGTTTATCGAGGATCGTTCCTAACTTGACTCAGCACAATGATTTACGAGAGTATCTTCTGCGGCAGGTGGCGTTGGCAGACCGATTGCTAGTGGCTCCCTCCTGTAAAGGATGATGGCGGCACAGAAAACGATTCGCCGGACGGTTAATTGCGCTGGGATTGGACTTCATTCCGGTCGCAAGGTGACTTTATCGTTGAAGCCGGCGCCTGCCGATTACGGAATTCGCTTCCAGCGCTCAGATCTGGGCGGTCTGGAAATCCCCGCGCACGTCTCTCACCTCGGTGGACCTCAGCAGTTACAGACCGGCTTGGTATCCGATCGCGGGTCGGTCGAGACGGTGGAGCACCTGCTGGCCGCCCTGCGCAGCCTCGGGGTCGACAACGTCTGCATCGAGCTCAACCATCCCGAAGTGCCAATCATGGATGGCAGCGCCGCCCCGTGGGTGTATCTCATCCAGGACGCCGGGATTCGCGAGCTGAGCGCCGCGCGCCGAAGCATCCAGATCCTGCGGAATATTCAGGTCCAGCACGGCGATAAGCGCATTGCGGTCTACCCGGCGGATCGATTCAAGATCAGCTACACCATCAGCTTCGATCATCCGCTGCTGCGCCATCAGCAGAAAACCCTCGATCTCGACGAGAAAGCGTTTGTCGACGAAATCGCACCCGCCCGTACGTTTGGATTTCTGAAAGAAGTCGAGATGCTACGACAGCGCGGAATGGCGCTCGGCGGCTCGCTCGAGAACGCCATCGTGCTCGGTGAGACTGGTGTCCTCAACCCACTGCGGTTCGAGGACGAGTTCGTCCGTCACAAGATTCTGGACGTCATCGGTGACCTCGCGCTGGTGGGCTATCCGATTCTGGGCCACCTCGTGGTCTATCGGGGCGGTCATGCGCTGCACACGGCGTTGGCCACCGAGCTCTTGCGTCAGCGCGATGCGTGGCAGTTCGTCGAATCCACCTCGTCTGGCCGCGTGACCAATGCCGCCAAGGCACCCGCTGCCGTCGCCAGCCACTCCGTTCGCTGATTCAGGCGATTTCTTCCTCGTTACTCCGGTTCAGTCTCAATCGCCTGATGGGCCTTCTTGACGATGGCCATCATGCGGTCGTTCTCGTACCTGTTGAAGCTCATGAACAAGCTCTCCTTCAGATACGCCCGTAACTCCTCCTCGGTGAGCTGCGCGACGAGGAACTGAAACTCGCGATCGATATCCTCGAATCCGTAGTCGAGCTCGCGTCGTCGGGCCAGGTCGCGCGAAACGGCCTCGATGACGGCGAGCAGATCGCCATCCACGTCGATGCGGCTGCCAGAAACCGTCAGGATTGTCCTCATACCTGTCCCCCGAAGCTGGCGAGCGCCGCCGCTTCGTCGGCGTAGACCTCGAGAAAATGATGCGCACCGGTCATCGTCAACATCGTCTCTACACGCTTCTGGACCCCCGCGAGCTTCATCGATCCGCCCGCCGCCGTGGCCTGGCGATACAAATCCATGAGGCATCCAATCGTGGCGCTGTCGACGTAGCTCACCGCGCTCAAATCGAGGACGATCTGCTTTTCGCCGTTGGCGATGAGAGTCGCGGCGGCTGACGCGAAGTCCGCCAGGATGGGATAGGTGAGCCGCGACTCGTGGACGCGCAGCAGGACCGTCGTGCCGCTATATGCCGTTGTCACATTCATGCGCTGCCTCCGCCCGTGGCGCGCGTGGCCACGTGCTGTTGCTGAAGACGCGTAATCTGGCGCGCCAGTTCGAGCCGCCCGCGATTGATGCGCGACTTGACCGTGCCCTCGGGAAGGCCCAGCCGCTCGGCGATTTCAAGATATGAGAATTCCTGCAGGTCCCGGAGCACGACGGCTTCGCGGAGACTGGCCGGCAACTCCGAGAGCGCGTGCCGGATCAGCTGCTTGAGGTCGGATTGTTCGAGGTGTCCGTACGGAGTGCGGTCCTTCGACGCGGGGGTCAGATTCGCGGCATCAACCTCGCGCGCGATGGTCTCCCGCTCCTTGCGCATGCTGCGGTAGTGATCGATGCAGAGATTGCGGCTGATGCTGATCAGCCACGTCTGAAAATTGGCGCGTCGATCGAATGTGTGAAGCGCCTTGAAAATGCGCAGAAAGATATCCTGCGTGAGGTCTTCTGCCTCGTCATGACGGCCAACGAATTTGTACGCAACGTTGAAGACCTTGCGCCGATGCTGCCGCACGATCTGTTCCCACGCGGCTTGATCGCCTTTGAGACAGCGCTCCACCAGTTCGCTACTGGTAATGGCTGCGTTGGGCTGATCCATGGGGATTCAATGCGGAGCGGTCGACCGCTGGGGCATCATAGCAAACCATGTCGGCAAGGCGGTCCGTGGGCGAGCGGATCAGGCCGACAGGAGTACAATGAGCGGCTCTGTGACTGGTTTCGCGCTCGTTCACGACGTGCTGGCCTGCGACGAGGTGAGTCTCGCGCAGATCGCGCGCGACTGCGGCACCCCCACTTACGTGTACAGCGGTGCCATGCTCACCGAGCGTGTCCAGACCCTCGACGCCGCCTTTGCCGCGGTGCCTCACCGGATCCACTACGCCCTCAAGGCAAACTCCACGATGGCCATCGTGCGCCGGATGCGCGATCTCGGCCTGTGTGCCGACGCGAACTCTGGAGGGGAAATCGAGGTGGCGCTACGCGCCGGCTTCACGCCGGCGCAGATTGTGTTCACCGGCGTGGGCAAAAGTCCCGCCGAGCTGCGCCGCGCGGTCGACCTGGAACTCGGGGCTATCAACGCTGAGTCGTTCGGCGAAATCGAGCGAATCGCCGCGTACGCCACAGGCCGCTCCCGGCCGGCGCGTGTCGCCATACGGATCAACCCCGACGTGGAGGCCGGCAGCCACCCGCATATCTCCACTGGATCCAGGACCACGAAGTTCGGGGTGTCACTCGACGAAGCCAGGCAGATGATTCGCACCCTGGCCAGCCACCCGGCACTACAGTTGGTGGGATTGCACGTGCATGTGGGATCGCAGATCACATCGGCCGGTCCGATTGCCCGGGCGGCCGGACTGGTGGCCGATCTGGCGGCCGAGTTGCTCGCAGCCGGTGTCCCGCTGGAGCACCTCGACGTCGGGGGTGGCCTGGGTATTCCGTATCGAGAAGACGATCCCTCCATCTCACCGGCCGTGTACGCGGCGGCGGTCATCGACGCTGTGCGTTCGACAGGCCTGACGCTGGTACTCGAGCCGGGCCGATGGCTGGTGGCGCCGGCCGGCGTGCTGATCACAGAGGTCGTCGACCTGAAACGGAGGGCAGACGATGGCTGGTTTGTGATCGTCGACGCCGGCATGACCGATCTTCTGCGCCCGGCCCTCTACGGCGCCTGGCACCGTATCGAGCCGGTCTCGCCTCGTCGCGGCCTGCCGATCACCGCCGACATCGTCGGACCGGTCTGCGAGACAACCGATACGCTGGGCGTGGGCCGGAGCCTGCCGCCCGTCGAGGTCGGCGATCTGCTGGCAATTCGCGATGCAGGCGCGTACGGCTCGGTCATGGCCTCTAACTACAACCGCCGCCCATTCGCGGCCGAAGTGCTGGTGGAGCAGGGCGCCGCTCGTCTGATCCGGCGTCGCCAGACGGTAGACGACATGCTCCAGTGGGACCTGTGATGATCGTCGCATTTGAGGGACTCGACCAGAGCGGCAAAGAGACGCAGGCCCGTCAGCTGAAGGCCCGACTCGAGACAGACAACTCGCGCACCGTGCGCGCGCTCTCGTTTCCCGACTACGACACCCCCATCGGACAGGAAATTCGGCGGGCGCTGGCAGGCGAGCGCGAGTTCTCTCCTGAGGTGATGCAACTGCTCTATGTCGCCAACCGGTTCGAATACAAGTCGCGGATCGAGCAATGGCTCGCCAGTGGCGACTGGATCGTGTGCGACCGATACCGTGCCTCGAGCGTCGCCTACGGCGAATCTCAGGGGCTGGATGCCAGCTGGCTGGATGACATTCAGCGCGATCTCCCTGCGGCGTCCGTTACCGTGCTGCTCGATATCACGCCCGAAACCGCCGTTGACCGTAAGCGAACCGGGCGTGATCGGTACGAGCGCGACCTCGGTCTGCTCGCCCGAGTCCGCGCCAGTTACCTTCGGCAGGCGCAGATCCGTGCCGACTGGGTCGTTATCGACGCGCAGCAGTCCAAAGAGGCGGTGGCTGCGGCGGTGGCTGCGGCTGTCTGGCCACGGCTCGGGCTGCCGTCAGCGCCCTGACCGATCGGGCTCCTGCTTCCATCAGAATTTCACTGCACGCGTCCAGAGTGGCGCCCGTTGTCATCACGTCGTCTATCAGCACGAGTGTCCGGCCTTCGAGCGGGCGGTGTGATGCACGCCCCGTGCGGTTGGGGCCGTGCCAGGAGGGACGATACGCGAAGGCTCCGCGCGTGTTGCTCTGCCGGCTGGCTGCGGGAAGGCCCGCCTGTGACGGCCGGAGCCGCGTGCGCTTCAGCACCCGCCAGATGGGGAGCCCAAGATGCCTCGACAGGTCGTCGGCTTGATTGAATCCCCGACGAATCAGACGCAGCGGATGGAGAGGCACAGGCACGACCGCATCAGCGTCGTCGAGAATTTCGGTGCCCGCGTGTCGCATCAGGCGTGCGAGCGGCGCCGCGACCATCCGCCGGCCGTCATATTTGAGGGCGTGGATTAACTCCCTGAGAGCACCCTCGTAACGCCCGGCGCTCCTGGCCAACATGAACTGCGGCGGCATCTCGGTGCATCGCGTGCAGAGGGCGTCTGGCACATCGCCTGAGGCGAGCGCGTCGCCGCACTGGCGACACCACGGCGGAGAGATTCGCGGGATAGAAGACCAGCACCTGTTGCAGATGGGGCCGTCGAGCGGCCGCAGAAGAACGGCGCGACACGACACACAGATAGGAGCGAGCAGTGCCTTCACGATGGCGTTGCCCGCGGTCTCGATGAATAGCTTCACCGCAAGGCTGCAGTGCAAGGACGAAGCCGTCACCCCGCGGGCGCGGGTGGCGGGGTGGGCAAGCGGGCGGGGCTGCAGATCTTGAAACGCGTGAGGCGCGGCTAGGCAGGAACCTCAACGCGCTCGGCATCGCCCCAGAGCCGTTCGAGACCGTAGAACTCGCGGGTCGCAGGCGTGAAGATGTGGACCATGAAATCGAAATAGTCGATCAGGATCCAATCGGCGCGCCCCTGCCCCTCGATCACCGACGGCTTGGTTCCCGCTTTCGTGAGCATTTCCTGAACCGCATCGGCGATGGCCTGCACCTGACGGTTGTTTGCACCCGTGCAGATGATGAAATAGTCGGTGAACGCAGCGGCCTTCCGAAGGTCCAGCACAATCAGATCAATGGCCTTCTTGTCGGTGGCGGCCGAAATCGCGAGGGCGACCTCACTGGACAGGCCGGGAGAAGCGGGGCGTTTCCTGGGTCGGCGGGGCGATTTCGTCATGCTGTCGGTCTTTCCGGCGTCCCGTCAGAGAGCGGATGGCTCGCGTAGAGGCCGTGTCGCGAAATGTGATCGGCGATGCCCGCCGGAACGAGGTTCTTGAGCGGCGCCCCCTCGGCAATGGCACGCCGGATGTCGGTTGATGAAACCGGTGCGGTGGGCACGTCTACCAAGAAGATACCCGGTCTCGCGCGCGGCTGCCATGGGGGCAGCACCATGCGATCGGCCAGCATCGGTAGACATTGCCGCAGGTCCGAGACGGGCGCGCCGGGCCTGGAGATCACGACGAAATGCGCCTGGTCGAGCAGTTCCGGAAACGCTCGCCATGTCGGTATATCTCGAAACGCGTCGGCGCCGGTCACGACGAACACCGAGGCTCCCTGCATGCCGCCTGCCCTGAGCCGATCGAGCGTGTCCACGGTATAGGAAGGGCCAGCCACGTCCATCTCCAGATCGGAGACTCGTAGCCCGTCCTCGCCGGCCACAGCCATCGCGGCCATCGCGAACCGATGGGCGGCCGAGGCCTTTGGGATTGCGCGATGGGGAGGTTCCCGGGCGGGCACCAGCCAGACCACGTCGAGGTCGAGAGCCTTTCGGGCAGCCCGGGCGACGTCGAGATGTCCGGCGTGCACCGGGTCGAACGTCCCGCCGAACAGGCCCAGCCTCATGGTTCGAGCACGCTTTCAGCGTTCGGACGGTCTACCTCTTTCCACATGGCCTCGAGCAGTGCCGGAACGCCTTCCCCGGTCACGGCTGAGACGGCGAAGAGGGGCACTTTCAGTCGCTTCAGATGCTTCTGAAGAGCCTTCAGGCGCGCTGGCTCGTCGAGTGCATCGATCTTGTTGGCCATCGCGATGCGAGGTTTCGACGCCAATGCCACGGCTGCCGGATCGACGTGGCTCTCGAACTGCTCGAGCTCGCGGCAGATAACCTCGAAGTCCTGAACCGGATCGCGGCCGCTGGCCGACGACACGTCGATGACGTGCACCAGGACTTTGGTGCGCTCGAGGTGCGCCAGGAACTTCGTGCCGAGCCCGTGTCCGAGGTGGGCTCCCTCGATCAGGCCCGGGACGTCGGCAACGACAAATGAGCGGTCTCCCGAGAGCTGTACGACGCCGAGGTTGGGCGTGAGTGTGGTGAACGGGTAGTCTGCAATCTTTGGTCTGGCGGCCGAGATGCTGGCGATCAACGTGCTCTTGCCGGCGTTGGGGAATCCGACCAGCCCGACGTCGGCCAGTAGCTTGAGGCGCAGACGGAGCGTTCGACCCTCGCCCGGATGCCCCGGCTCGCACCGTCGGGGAGCGCGGTTGGTGGCGGTGGCAAAGGCCGCGTTGCCCCGGCCTCCGTCGCCGCCGCGGGCCACGAGCACCGGTGTGCCGATTTCGGTCAGGTCCGCGAGAGGAATCAACCCGTCCGGGCCGGATTCGTAGGCCACGGTTCCCGGCGGCACCTCGAGCACGAGATGGCCTCCTGCCTTGCCAGTGCAGTTGGAGCCCATGCCGTGCTGGCCACGCTCCGCTTTGAACTCTGGATGGAACCGGTAAGTGACGAGGGTGTTGTGATGGCCGCTGGCGACGAGGTAGACCGAACCGCCGCGTCCGCCGTCACCGCCGTTGGGGCCGCCGCGCGGGACGAACTTCTCGCGGCGGAAGCTCATGCAGCCGTTGCCGCCATCACCGGCCTGAATGCGAATGTCGACTTCGTCGACGAACATCGAAAGGGGCGGCCAGGATGTCGAGCGGCCCCCATGGGCCGCGCCCCGGGCCTAGGCCTTGGTTTCGACCGGGATGATGCTGATTTTGCGACCGTGCCCGCCGTGATCGGAGAACTTCACGTGGCCGCCGATCTTGGCGAACAAGGTGTCGTCCTTGCCGCGCCCGACGTTGAGACCCGGCCGGAAGCGCTGTCCGCGCTGACGCACGAGAATGGATCCGCCGGTGACCAGATTGCCGTCGAATTTCTTCACGCCAAGGCGCTGCGAATTGCTGTCGCGACCGTTGCGTGAGCTGCCTTGACCTTTTTTATGAGCCATAACTGACCTGAGGGACGAAGCCTCCCAAGAGGGGGTCCGGGCTAGACGTTGATGCTCTTGACGCGCACTTGAGTCTGATGAGTGCGGTGCCCCATCGACTTTCGGAAATGCTTGCGCCGCTTCATGCGAAACACGCGAATCTTCTTGGCCCTGGTCTGGGCCTCGACGACAGCCGTCACGGACGCCCCAGCCACATAGGGCTGTCCGGTCACGAGCGCGCCACCGTCGGTTTCAAGGAAGAGGACCTTATCGAAAGTCACTTCTGTCCCCGGCTCGGCGTCGAGATGATCGACCACCACCAAGGCGCCGAGCGCCACCTTTTCCTGCCGACCACCCGCTTCAACAATGGCGAACATGTGCGAAACGCTCCAGGGACTGAAAGGCCACGGCGCCAGTACGAGGCCGCGACAGAACCACCAAGGTTACCATTCTGCCGACGACTCTGGCAACCGCCCGACTCAGCGCAGCAGAATCCTCGAGCCGCGAATCTTCTGGGTGCTCAGCGTGTTCAGAAAGCTGGGCAGAACCTTGTCCATCAGCTCGAAGTAGGACGAGAGGGCAGGCGTGTTCTGGGCGGAGGGATAGAGCGTCTCCTCGTGGTACGACTCGGAATGCAGCTGTGCCCCGGTCCGGCCGTCGATGAAGACGAACTTCGACGACACGGCATACCCCTTCATGTCGCTGTAGGTGCGCACGGTCCGGTACTGTTCCTGTCCCTGATCATTGACGAAGGACTGCGGCCGTGACACGACGCCGCTCTTCGCCACCTCGGTGAAGAGCACCGAGCCGGTAACGATGAGGGGGCTTTGATACTCTTCGCCAACCTTCTTCCAATAGGCCGCGTCGGAGAAGATGGCCTCGTAGGCTGCCAGGTCCTTCTCGTCGCGGATGCGCGGGTCGAGGTCGGCAGCACTCGGCGAGGCCTCGGGCTTCTCCCGGCCCAGCCGCTTGTCAACCTCCTCGGCAAGGGAGATCGCGTCTGCGTCAATCACCCGCAGGTCCTGCTTGCCACGCAGTTGGCTGCGGAGCAGACGCGCCGTCTCGGTGTTGGCGTCGATGCTGCGGCTGCCGCCGCCGAGAAAGCCGGCCACGAGCACCCGCTGGAAACTCGAGACGTCGATCTTTGCCTGCACCGGGGTCTCGACCGGGATTTCGTAGAACCCCGTGCAGCCGGCGAGGCCCACGGCCACGCAGCTGCTAACGATCGCGGCGGCGATTCTGGCGGTCATAGATCTCTCTGAACAAATCGTAGTTGCTGCGGATGTATGTGTTGCCGGGGTCTACCTCGAGCGCCTTCTCATACGCCTTCCGGGCGTCGTCGAAGCGCCCCAGCTGCTCGTACCCAATCCCCAGATCGTTCCAGGCCGAGCCAAACGACGGGTCGAGCTCCACGGCCTTCTCCCACCGGTAGGTGGCCTCTTTCCAGAGACCCCGCTGGGCGACCGTGATTCCGAATTCCATCTGCGCCTTCGCATCGGATCGCCGGTCGGCAGAGGCCGGCACCGCGACGCCGCACACGAGAAGCAGAACGAGCACCACTCGCTGAGTCATGATTTGCCCACCACAGTTATAAACCCACAGGGTCCGCAGTACGCAGCTTTTCGCGATTGCTCGCGAAAACTGCAATAGAGCTGCCGTGCCGGGAATGGCCGATCGGTGCCGTCCGCCGGAAGGCAGCGTACGAGCCACGTCCCCGGTGGGTGGCACACGCGCTGCACAGTGTGCGCGCGAAGTGGTCAGCTCATGCCTGCCCGTTTGACCGACATCGACCTCGTCGCCCTGTCACTGCTGCGCATCGGATCCGACACCCGTGCGTGCCTCGCTTTCAAAGAGCGCGTGCGCTGGGAGGCAGTCGGCAGTTCTCCTTCACGCCTCCTGGCACAGTTGGCCGACCTGCTGCGGCTGCGTAGCCAGGATCAGGAGCAGGCCCGCGCCAGGGCCGCCCGAGCGCTCGAGGCCGCCGCCCGCCACGCCTTCCACTTCGTCAGCATCGTCGAACCGACCTACCCTGAGGCGTTGCGCCACATCGCTGACCCGCCCCTTGGGCTGTGGCTACGCTCGAATAGCGCTCCGTGCCTGTCCGCTCCTGCCGTGGCGCTGGTCGGATCGCGCAACGCCACGCCCGCCGGCATCATGACCTCGCGCCGCCTCGCCCGAGGGCTGGCCGAGGCGGGCCTGGTTGTGGTCAGTGGGCTGGCGCGCGGGATCGACGAGGCGGCCCACCGCGGCGCGCTGGAGGGGAAAGGTGTTACCCTCGCCGTGCTCGGCAGTGGGCTTGACGTCATTTATCCACCGGAGCACGCGCCGCTCGCTGACGAAATTGTGGGCGCCGGGGCGGTGCTCGCGGAACTGCCGCCCGGCACGCGCCCGTTCGCTCGGCACTTCCCCCTGAGAAATCGCATCATTAGCGGCCTGGCACGGGCGATCGTCGTGGTCGAGGCCTCAGAGAAGAGTGGCTCGCTGATCACGGCCCGTGCAGCGCTCGAACAGGGCCGGGACGTGCTGGCCGTGCCAGGCAACATCGTTTCTGGTTGCCATCGGGGCTGTCATGCGCTCATAAAGGACGGTGCCCGGCTGGTCGAGCGAGTGGAAGATATCCTCGACGAGATGGGGTGGGCCCGGCCAGCTGAACCGAGCCACCTCCTCGATTTAGCCCTCCCCGCTCATCCGCTGTGGGCGGTCATGCGGGCCGGAGAGCCGGTCAGTCTGGACGAACTGGCCGTCCGCACTGGAAGTTCCGTGTCGGATCTGCTCAGTGAAATCGGGCAGCTGGAGGTGACAGGGCGCATCACCCGCGTCGCGGGTGGAGCCTACGTAAAGGTTGACTGACCTGTTACCTATAGGTAGAGACAGAAAGAGCGAGGCATCGAACTCATGGCGAAAGCTCTGGTAATCGTCGAGTCGCCGGCAAAGGCCAAGACGATTAACAAATATCTCGGGCGCGACTTCAAGGTCATCGCCTCGATGGGACACGTCCGCGACCTCCCCAAGAGCAAGCTCGGCGTCGACATCGAGGGCGGCTTTCTGCCCGAATACGTCGTCTTGCCGGACCGGCAGAAGGTCATCCGGGAGCTGAAGGACGCAGCCAAGGGCGCCACCGAGATCTTTGTCGCGACCGACCCCGACCGCGAAGGCGAGGCCATCGGCTGGCACCTCGCCGAAGAGCTCGGCGGCGGTAAGAAGCAGATTCGCCGCCTGATGTTCAACGAGATCACGAAGAAGGCGATTCTCGAGGCCGTTCAGCACCCCGGCGAAATCGACATGCACATGGTGGACGCCCAGCAGGCACGCCGTGTGCTCGACCGCCTGGTCGGCTACAAGATCAGTCCCATCCTGTGGGACAAGGTCCGACGAGGGTTGAGTGCGGGACGCGTCCAGTCGGTGGCGCTCAAGCTCATCTGCGACCGAGAGCGTGAAATCGAAGCCTTTGTGCCCGAAGAGTACTGGCACGTGACGGCGCGCCTCGCAGGCCCCGAACCACCGGAATTCGACGCGCGACTCCTGCGGAAGGGCGACGCCGCCATAAAAGTTCGGACCCAGACCGAAGCCGATGCCGTGCTGGCCGATCTCCAGCGTGCAGACTTCGTGGTCTCCTCCGTTCAAACCAAGGAGCGCCGCAAGAATCCCGTTCCTCCGTTCATTACGAGCAAGCTGCAGCAAGCGTCGCGCTTCCCGGTAAAGAAGACGATGATGATTGCGCAGCAGCTGTACGAAGGCATCCAGCTGCCCGACGAGGAAGCGCCGGTTGGATTGATCACCTACATGCGTACCGATTCGGTCCGTGTGTCCGATGACGCGCTGCAAGAGGTCCGTGAGCAAGTCACCTCGCTGTATGGTCCCGAGTACGTGCCGGACCAGCCCAATCGCTACAAGTTAAAGAGCAGCGCTCAGGACGCGCACGAGGCGATTCGCCCCACATCGATGGCGCACCATCCCGACACGGTGCGCGCGCACCTCACTCCCGATCAGTTCTATCTCTACCGGCTCATCTGGAATCGGTTCGTCGCCTCCCAGATGACGCCTGCCGTCTTCGACGACACCACCGTCGACATCGCCGCGGGCGGATACATGTTCCGAGCCAAGGGCTCGGTGCCGAAGTTCGCTGGTTGGCTGGCTGTGTACGGCCAGGGCACGACCGAAGCCGAAGAGAGCGAACGCACGGAGCGCCCAACCGCGCCAGCCGGCCAGGTCGAGACCGACGAAGATCAGACGAGCGGCGTGTTGCCGCTGCTCACCCAGGGGCAAGCCCTTCACGTCCGGGAAATCAAGCCGGATCAGAAATTCACGCAGCCGCCCGCGCGGTTCAATGAAGGCTCACTCGTCAAGACCCTCGAGGAAAACGGCATCGGACGGCCAAGCACCTACGCGTCCATCATCAGCGTGCTCCAGGCTCGCGATTACGTGAACAAACTCGAAGGACGGTTCCGCCCCACGATTCTCGGCCGTCGGCTCGTCGACCGCCTCTTGCACCCGGCGTTCGACGACATTCTCGACGTGGAGTACACGGCGCGGATGGAGGATCAGCTCGACGACATCGAAAAGGGCAAAGCCAACTACGCAGACATCCTCGGGACCTTCTACAAAAGCTTCGAGAAGGACCTCAAGCGCGCGGCCGACGAGATGCCCAACTTCAAAGAAGGGCAGCCCACCGGCGTGAGCTGCGACAAATGTCAAGTTGGCGAGATGGTGGAGAAGGCCGGCAAGTTCGGCATCTTTCTCGCCTGCAGCCGCTATCCCGAGTGCGACAACACCAAGGAACTCGAGCCGGCGGAAACGCCGGCCGAAGAGCTCGAAGAGGCCTGCGAGAACTGTGGGCGGCCGATGGTGCTCAAACGCGGCCGCTTCGGGATGTTTCTCGCCTGCACGGGCTATCCCGAGTGCAAGACCACGCGGAAGATCATCGCGACGAAACAGGGCGTCACCGCGGCGAAACCCGACCAGGTGCTCGAAGAAGTCTGCCCGAATTGCGGCAAGAACCTGGTGATCAAACAGGGCCGGTTTGGCGAGTTCACCGCGTGCACCGGGTATCCCGAGTGCAAGTACGTCAAACAGAAGACCACCGGCGTGCTCTGCCCGAAGGACGAGGGCGAGATCGTCGAACGCAAGTCGCGTCGGGGCAAGGTCTTCTACGGTTGCGTGAACTACCCCAAGTGCGATTTCACGCTCTGGAACAAGCCGTTGCCAGAGCCCTGCCCGAAGTGCGGCTGGAAGTTCCTCACCGAGAAGATCACGAAACGTCACGGCCGCCAGCTCATCTGCGCCAACGAGGCGTGTGACTACGTCCGGAGCGCCGAGCTCGAAGAAGCCACCGCACAAGCATGATCCACGTCATCGGTGGAGGCCTGGCCGGCTGCGAAGCCGCCTGGCAGGCGGCCTCGGCCGGACTGCCGGTGACGATTCACGAGATGCGGCCGGCGCGCCCGACGGCCGTGCACCTCACGGGCAAGCTGGCAGAGCTGGTCTGCAGCAACTCGTTTCGCGGCGATAAGCTCGACAACGCCGTCGGCCTTCTGAAGGAGGAGATGCGCCGCCTCGGTTCGCTCATCATGCGGATCGCTGACCAGGTGCGCGTGCCGGCGGGGGCGGCCTTGGCCGTCGATCGCGAGCAGTTCTCCGCGGGTGTGACCGCCGCGATCGCGAGTCATCCACTCATCACCCTGTCCCGCGAGGAAGTGACACACCTGCCCACGTCACTGCAGATGTCCCCCCTGGTGGTTGCCACGGGGCCGCTCACGTCAGCGGCGTTGTCGTCGGCGATTGCCGAATATCTCGGGCATCAGCATCTGGCGTTCTTCGATGCGATCAGCCCCATCGTGCTTGCGGAGACGATCGATCGCGACACGGTCTTCAGAGCGTCGCGGTGGAACCGAAGCCTGCGCGGGGCTCCGCCGGCCGACGGGCCTGCGTGTGGAGACGACGGTGAGGGCGATTATCTCAATTGCCCGTTCACCCGTGAGCAGTACGGGCAGTTCTACGAAGCCCTGGTCAGTGCCGAGAAGGCCTCGGTGCACGACTTCGACAACACACAATTCTTCGAAGGCTGCCTGCCGATTGAAGTCATGGCGCATCGTGGCGTCGACACGCTCCGCTTCGGGCCCATGAAACCCGCGGGCCTCACCGACCCGAAAACGGGCCGCTGGCCGTACGCGGTCGTGCAACTCCGTCAGGACAATCTTGCCGGCGATCACTACAGTCTGGTCGGCTTTCAGACCCAACTGAAATGGGGTGAGCAGGCGCGGGTGCTTCGCATGATTCCCGGTCTCGAACGGGCAGAGTTCGTTCGGTTTGGAATGATCCATCGCAACACCTACATCAACGGCCCTGAGGTGCTCGCCGAGACGTGGCAGGTCCGTTCAAGGCCAGATCTCTTCTTCGCGGGCCAGATCTCGGGGGTCGAGGGCTACGTCGAGTCGGCGGCTTCAGGGTTAATCGCGGGACGCAACGCCGCGCGTCTGGCCATGGGGCTCACTCCCGTCGCGCCTCCGCGCACCACGGCGATAGGCGCGCTCGGGTATTACGTCTCGCACGCCGAGCCGCGTCACTACCAGCCGTCGAACATCACCTTCGGGATCATCGCTCCGCTCGACTCGCCTCCCAAAAGTCGACAGGAGCGCCAACTCGCCACCTCGACCAGGGCGCTCAGCGAGCTCCATGCCTGGATCGCGCAGCCGAGCGACGCCCTCGTCCCTTGACCCGATGCGGGAGGCCATAAAGGCGTGCCTGGAGTTCCTGCGGTTCAACCGCGGGCTTTCCGCTCATACGCTGCGCGCCTACCAGACAGACTTCGACTTATTCCTGACGTCGATTGCGCGTCAGCGGCGGTGCAAAGCCAGCGAAGTACAACCCACTGATTTCACTGCCGACGCGTTGCGGCAATTCCTCGCGGAACTGCACGAGCGCGGAAACGGCCGCGCGTCGTCTGCGCGTCGGCTTGCCGCCCTGCGCACCTTCGCGCGCTACCTGGTCCGCGAGGAGCTGCTGCCTGAGGATCCGACGGCCCTCGTGGGTGCCCCACGCAAAGAACAGCGGCTTCCGGCTCATCTGGCGATTGCCGAGATGAATCGGCTCCTGGCGGCACCGAACGCGGCTACGGTGGCCGGCCGACGCGATCGCGCCATCCTCGAGCTCTTCTACGCCTCAGGCTTACGTCTCAGTGAGCTCGCCGATCTGGATCTGGACGACGTGAATGTCAGTGGACGGATTGCGAGAGTGCGCGGTAAGGGCGGCAAAGAGCGGTTGGCGCCGTTCAACCATGCGACGGCCGACGCCCTCCGCACGATGACCGCGGACGCCTCGTCGGTCGCGCGCCCTCCGGCGCGCCCGTCCGATCGTCATCGTCGTCAGCGTCGGCCGCTGTTCCTGAATCTACGGGGCGGCCGTCTCACCACGCGCAGCATCGACCGCGTCGTGCGCCGATACGTGCGGGAGGCCGCGCTCGCCGGCGGAATCAGTGCGCATGCGTTGCGGCACACGTTCGCGACGCACCTGCTGCAGGCTGGGGCCGATTTGCGGGCCATCCAGGAACTGCTTGGCCACGCGCGGTTGAGCACCACGCAGCGCTACACGCATCTGGACATCGCACGGATTCTCGAGGTGTACAGACAGACCCACCCGAAGGCGGGCCTGTCCGATGAGGGGAGCTGAAACGGGGAGTCTGGCGGGGATCGGAGGAGACGGCTAGCTCACGCTCATTTCGGCGAGCACCCGTCGGCTTCGGGGAATTTCGATTCCAAGAATCTTGATTTTGTAGTTCATGACGCGTGGGCTGATTGCGAGCAGTTCGGCCGCGTCCTTCTGCACCCAGTTCGACATCCTCAGCGCCTCCACCACGGCCTGGCGCTCGATTTCTTCGAGCGGGATCCCGGTCGGCGGAATCTTGACCACCGAGGCGCGCTCGCCCGAACTGGTGTTGGACGTCTGTTCGCCGATCTGCAGGTCGTCGGTCGCGATCATGGTGCCCTCGGTGAGCAGGACCGCACGCTCGATCACGTTCTCGAGCTCTCGGATGTTGCCCGGCCAGTGATGGCGCATGAGCACCTTGCGTGCCTCG
This sequence comes from Vicinamibacterales bacterium, assembly GCA_039925145.1. Classification (GTDB taxonomy): domain Bacteria; phylum Acidobacteriota; class Vicinamibacteria; order Vicinamibacterales; family SCN-69-37; genus JBDSZL01. The sequence continues at coordinate 70,447 of JBDSZL010000050.1, forward strand.
AGATCGATGCCGTCCACCTTCTTCTTCAGCTCGGTGGCAAAGCGCTTCACGAAGAAGTCAGCCAGGGCCACGATGTCCTCTTTGCGATCGCGCAGCGGAGGCATCTCGACGGACACGACGTTCAGCCGGTAGAAGAGGTCTTCGCGGAAGCGGCCTTCCTGCACCATCTGCGTCAGGTTGCGGTTGGTCGCCGCGATAATGCGCACGTCGACTCGCAGCGTTCTGGTGCCGCCCAGCCGTTCGAACTCGTGCTCCTGGAGCACGCGCAGAATCTTGGCCTGCGTGCTCTGGCTCATGTCCCCGACTTCATCCAGGAACAGCGTGCCGCCATCGGCCTGTTCGAACCGCCCGACGCGCTGCTTGTCGGCGCTGGTGAACGCCCCCTTCTCGTGTCCAAACAGCTCTGATTCGAGCAGGTTCTCCTGGAGCGCGGCGCAGTTCACTTTCACGAACGCGCGTTGCGCCCGGGTCGAGTTGTGATGGATGGCACCGGCAATCAGTTCTTTACCGGTTCCCGTTTCTCCGCGAATCAGCACGGTCGAATTGCTCCGCGCGACTTTCTTGACGATGGACAGCACGGACTGCAGGGCGCCGCTGGCGCCGACAATGCGGTCGAAGTCGTAGATGTCCTGCGCCTCGGTCCGCAGGTATTCGACCTGTGACTTGAGGTGGCGCAGCTCAATTGCCTTCTCGATCTTGAGCTCCATCTCCTCGATTTCGAACGGCTTCTGCACGAAGTCGAAGGCTCCGATCTTCATGGCCTCGACCGCGGTGTGGATCGATGCGAACGCGGTCATCAGGATGACCGCGGCGCTTGGCTGGATGGAGCGCGTCGTGCGGAGCACGTCCATGCCGTCGGCGCCGCCCATGCGGAGGTCGGTCAACACGACCTCGAACTGGCTGTTCTGCAGCCGCTCGATGGCCACCGTGCCGTTAGCGGCTTCCTCTACATCGTGTCCCGCGTTGGTGAGGGCGCGAACCAGTCCCTTGCGCAGAGAATCGTGATCGTCAACAACCAGAATGCGTCCCATGCCTAGCTCTCCAGATTCCGGCCATAGGGCACCAGAGGCAGAGTCACGCGGAAAGCCGCGCCCCGTCCTGGTGCCGAAATGGCGTCAATTCTGCCGTCGTGTGCGTCCACGACCTTTCGAACGATGGCCAGCCCGAGGCCCGTGCCCTGCGGCTTGGTGGTGAAGAAGGGCTTGAAAATGCGTTCCAGGTCGTCAGCGGCAATGCCGGGGCCGCTGTCGCGGACCTCGATGACAACCTGTGCGGGAATCGGCTCGATGGACCCAGACGTCTCGTCTTCGGCCGGCAGCAGCGAGGTGCGAATCTCAACTTGCCCATGGCCGCCAAGGGCCTCGAATGCGTTAGCGAGGAGGTTCGAAAACAGCTGCCGCAGCTGATGCGAGTCGCCCAGCAGATCGGGCACGTCTCGCGAAAGCCGGGTATGGATCGCCACCGCGCCGCGCCGCATTTTGCCCTCAGCCAGGGTGATCGACTCCTTGAGGACCTCTTCGAGGGACACCCGCTCGACCTGCAGCTGGATGGGCCGGACGAATTCGAGAACTTCGACCACGATGGCGTTGGCCATCTTGGCCTCTTTGATGATGTCGCTCAGCGAGTCGAGCGCCTCTGGTTGATCGGCCAGCTGCCGTTTCAGCACACCGGCCATGACTTCGATGCTGGCCAGCGGGTTCTTGACCTCATGCGCAATGGCGGCGGCCATCTCACCAAGCGCCGCGAGCCTGTCGCGCAACCGGCCGCGCTCCTCAATCTGTTCGACCCGCGTCAGATCTTTGAAGAACAACGTCGCGCCCACGAGCACACCGGCATCGTCGTGAATCCGCGAGAGCGTGTAGCCAATGGCCCGCCCCGTGGCGCGCATACGCATTTCAGCCCGGTTGGGGAGGTCGTCGATGTCGAAGGCCTGCTGGAGCACGCGGGCGATCTCAGGACAGTCCTGCAGCACCTCGCCGAACGGCCGGCCGATGTCTGCAGGGTCCGCCGTGAGCCCGAGCACGCGATAGGCCAGGTCGTTCATCACGGCAACGCGGCCTTCGCGCGTAATCGCGAGCACGCCGGTGCGCAGGTTGAACACGAGATGACGGTAGAACTTGTCGCCCTGAGCGTCCTGAAGCACCGCTACGGCCTTTTGGGGCTTGCCGCCGTCCAGTTTCACTCGGACAGCTCTGCGAGCGGGTTCAGGCGGACTGGTGGGGTTAGGGTGGGTTCGCATTTCGGCGCCGCTCCTGGGCGACCGTCCCTGAGGCAAGGGACGTACCCGCCGCGCAAACCCAGGAAAACCACGAAAATGGTGCCAGAAAGTGTGAGGAGTGAACGATCCACTCCAGGATGATTACAGAACCGACACCCTCTTACAAAGATGTAATCGACTAACCCGCTGTGTCGGTCGTCTGGAGCGACTCCCACCGACGCATCAGGTCGCCGACCTCCCACATCAGCGCCTCGTGACGGGCGACAACTGACTCGGCGCCCGCGCGGTTTTCGTAGAAGCCTTCGGACGCCATCTGGGCTTCGAGCTCTTTGATCTCGCGCTCCTGATGTGCAATCTGGTTTTCGAGCTCGGCTACTCGACGTTGCCGATCCTGCAACTCGCGCCTGCGACGGCGATCCTCAGCGTCTGCCTTCTTTTTGTCGTCGTAAGACCTCACCGGTGCGGCGGTAGCGGTCGCCTGCTGTTGCTTGGCCTCCGCCTTACGGCCATGAGTCACGGGAGTCGGCGGTTCCTTGGTGACGTTTGGCGTCGCCGGACGTGCTGCGGCGGGGCGCGCGGCGGTCGCCGCCGGCTTGAGGGCCAGGGCGCGGCTGTCGGCGCGCTCCTTGCGGCTCCACAGGAACTGCTCATAGGTACCGGGGTACGTCTCGATGCCCCCGTTACCGACCGCCACGATTTTCGTAGCGAGCCGATCCACGAAATACCGATCGTGCGAGACGATGATTAAGGTGCCGCCGAAGTCCTCGAGCGCGTCGAGGAGGACGTCCTTTGAGTCGAGATCGAGGTGATTGGTCGGCTCATCGAGCAGCAAGGTGTTCGCCGGTCGGAGCAGCATGCGGGCCACTGCCAGCCTGGTTCGTTCTCCGCCTGAAAGCACCCCGGCCTTTTTGTAAATGTCGTCGCCGGAGAACAGGAACCCCCCGAGGATGTTCCGGATCATGGGCACCATGCCTACAGGAGAGTCAGCCTGCATCACCTCCTGGACCGTTTTGGCCGGCGGTAGCCGCGCCGCCTCGTCCTGCGCGAAGTACTGCATCACGACCTGATGCCCCTCGTGACGAGTGCCGCCATCGGGCGCTTCAGTGCCGGCCAGCATGCGCATCAATGTGGATTTGCCCGCGCCGTTCGGGGCCACAAGCGCGATTCGGTCTCCCCGCTCGATGTGCAGGCCGATGCGGTTGAACACGACATTGTCGCCGTAGGCCTTGTGGATATCGGTCAGCTCCAGGACCATCCGGCCGCTCTTCGGGCAGGTCGGAAACGTGAAGTGCACGCGCTTGCGCTCGGCGGGAACCTCGATGGGTACGACCTTGTCGAGCATCTTGATCCGGCTTTGCACCTGAGCGGCCTTGGTGGCCTGGTAGCGGAACCGATCGATGAAGGCCCGCATTCGGCCGACCTCCTCGTCCTGATCCTGCTTGGCCTTGCGCAGACGCTCGAGATTGGCATCGCGATCGGTGAGGTACTTCGAGTAGTTGCCGACGTAGTCGGTGATCGTGCGGAGAGAGATCTCCGAAATCCGGGTGACCACCGCGTCGAGGAAGAACCGATCGTGCGACACCAGAATCACGGCGTGCGGGTAGTTTTCGAGGTAGGACTCGAGCCAGTTGCGCGCTTCGAGGTCGAGATGGTTCGTGGGTTCGTCGAGCAGCAGGAGCGTTGGGCGCCCGAGCAGGAGCTTTGCCAGCGCAATTCGCATCTGCCAGCCGCCCGAGAAGCTCTCGGCGCTCTTGGCAAAATCGGCCTTAGAGAAGCCGAGACCTTCGAGCACCTGGGTGACGCGCAGATCGATGCTGTGGCCTTCCTCTCGGCGGTAGTAGTCGGTCAGGTCGTGATAGCGCACGAGCAGCCGCTCGTGTTCGCCGTCGGCGAGAGCAGGATCGGCCAGGGCGTGCTCGATGTGGTCGATTTCGGCCCGTGCGGCCAGCAATGGCCCAAAGGCGGTCGACGCCTCGTCGACGAGCGTACGGCCGGAGTGGGCCAGGCCATCCTGGGGCAGGTAGCCGACCGTCAGCGTGGATGGCTTGATGATCCCACCGCTGTCGGGTTCATCGAACCCGGCGAGCATGCGAAGCAGGGTCGTCTTGCCAGCGCCGTTCGGCCCGCACAAGCCCACGCGATCACCGTCCGCCACCGTCCAGGTGACGTCTTGCAGGAGCACGCGCTCGCCGAAGGTCTTGGTGAGAGTAGAAAGCTGGATCATGCGAACAGCGAGGGCCGACGCCTGGTGCGCGTCGCGCGGCGACGCACATTGGTGCGCCTCTCGGGCTCGCGGGCAGTGGGCGTCAAGAAGTGTAGCATTGCCGAATGGTGGCCCGCACCTCGCAGGAGTAGGCCGGCGACGGTTGCGCGCTGGTACCGACTGTGGCGCTCACGGGGGCGTCTAAGCTGACGGGACGCGCGCATTTGACACTTCCTGCCGAGGGTGCGACCGTGCTGGCGCCGACATGACCCGCACCGATGAGGAGCTTGTCGCCAGCGCAACAGCTGGCGACATGGAAAGCTTCAACCAGCTCGTCATACGCTGGGAGCGGCCAATCTATGCCCTCGCCTACCGCACACTCGGGCGCGAGGAAGACGCACGTGATGTCGCGCAGGAAGCGTTCCTGCGCGCCTATCGGGGCCTTCGGGGGTTCAAGGGCGAGGCCAAGTTCTCGTCCTGGCTGTATCGCATCACGGTAAACCTCTGCCGCGACTGGATGAGGCGTGAACGGCGTGCGCCCATTGTCTCGCTCCCTGAGGGCGTCGACCCGGTCGATTTAGCCGACGACCAGGCCTCGCCAGCCGAGTCGGTGGAAGACCTGGTCGCCCGACGGGAGATGTCACAAGCCGTCGCGCGAGCCATGGCCGACTTGCCCGAAGAGCAACGCTCGGCGATTCTGCTCAAGGAGTACCACGGGCTTACGTTCCAGGAGATTGCCGACATGCTCAACTGTCCGCTGAGCACGGTCAAGACTCGCCTGTATCAGGGGCTCTCGGTCCTCCGGCGCCGGTTGGAGCGGCAGCAGGCTGAAGAGGCGAGTCTCAGGCGGGCGACATGGGAGAGTAGTTCGTAGGCCGGAGCGCGACGACGGCCGTGACGCAGGTTCAGAAATATGTGCGAACAACGAGAACGTCTTATCAGCTACGTGTACGACGAGTGCGAGCCGCAGGAGCGCCAGAACGTGGAGTTGCACTTATCTGGCTGTCCGACTTGCCGCGACGAGATCGGTGGGCTGCGCCGGGTCAGACAGGACCTGCTCGCCTGGGATGTGCCGGAACATGGGTCGGTCTGGAAGCCCTTTGCGCCGCCCGCTCCCAAGCCATCGTGGCGTGATGTGCCGGCGTGGGCACTCGCCGCGGCTGCAGGCCTTATCTTCCTGGCCGGGGCGGCTGGTGGCGTCGCCACCCGGGTGTTGTGGCCAGCCATGGCTGCGGTGCCGGCAGAGGCGTCTTCAGGCGCGGGCTCCGCAATGGCTCCACCAGCCACGCTGGCCCAGATCAAGGCAGACATTCTGGCTGAGGTCCGGGCTGAGGTCGAACAGCGCCCCGGCAGTGGGCCAATCCAGCAGCACCAGTCAGATGCGATTCCAGCGCACATGGTGCAGGGTGCATCCGGCGCATCGCCTGAAGTTCGGCAACTGACTCGTCGGCTTGCGGAACTCGAGCAGGACTACCAGGATTGGCGGAACGACCAGATCAGGCTGAATGTCCAGGTGAACGAAAAACTTGTCGGCTTGGGCACGAGAACGAGAACCCTCTCGAACATGCTCGACCTGTCGACCCACTTTCAGCGAATCAGCGCGGCGGCGACCGAGCCGGCCCGTTAGCAATCAGGAGGCGTGAACGTGCGACGTCGCGTAATGCTCTTCGCTCCCACTCTCATCGTAGTCACAATCCTCGTTGCAGGGGGCACGACGATGGCAGCGCAGGCGCCTGCGCCTGCAAACCCAGCAAAGTCTCAGACGTTCATTTATGAAATGGCACTGCGAGGTGCAGTCGAGCTCGCCGGTCAAAAGCTTGCCCAGCAGGCCAGTGTCTTGGTCCCGGAAGTCACACTGACCACGGAACAGGCCATCGTCCGCGGCATCAAGCTCGACGGCTACGGCTTTTTCTTCGACGTGCAGGCGCCGAATATCCAAAGCGCGATCATCGTGTGGGAGATGGTGAAGGACAACAGGCGCATGCCTCCGTCGAGCCAGACGGTCAACAACGGCCGGACCGCCGCGGCGGGAGGCGCCGTGGCCCCCGACCCGATGTACACGGCTCCTGCGGGTTTCGATGCCGACGCCGCTTACACGAAATACACGCGGGAGGCCCTCCTCGACGCATTGCTCGACAGCTCCGCCGTGCTGCCGCTCGGGGCCGAGGAGCGGCTCACGATTGCTGCCAGCGGCATTGATGAACCCAACCCGAATCCGCTCTACCGGTTCTCAAATTCCAGAAAGCTCGTGCTGACAATTAAAGGTGCGGATCTGCAGGATTGGCGGCAGGGCAAACTCACCCGCGAGCAGGCCAAGGAACGCATCGTCGAGGGGCGGTTCTGATTTAGAATCGGCTGATTAATGAGAGGCTTTTCCAGAGTCGCTGTTGCCCTTGCGCTTTCGTTCGTCGGTCTCGCCGGGTGTGGGCCGGGTGCCGACATCACCAAGCTTGCGGTGACGGATGTGTTCAGCGGGTTCTACGACTTTGGTGTCGTGGAGGGAGCCAACAAGCTCGTACCGAGCCTGAGCTTCCGACTGAAGAACACTGGCCCGGCTCCTATCAACGAAGTGCAACTCACGGTCAGCTTCTGGATGGCCGAGGCCGACGGCGAGAGCGATTCCAAAGAAGTGCGCGGCATCGGCAGTGGCGACTTGGGGCCCGGTGCGGCCAGCGATCCCATCCTCGTTCGTGCGGACTGGGGCTACACCATTCAGCAACCCCGGGCCGAGTTGTTTACACACCATCTGTTCAAAGATGTCACTGCGAAGATCTTTGCCAAGCGCGGTGGCAAGATCGTTCCTATCGGCGAGTTCAAACTCGATCACACCATCATCCCGCAGAGCCCGGCGCCGACGCCTTGATATAGCGCGACGAGGCACGACCAACGTCGGTGTTACTTCTTCTTCAGGCTCGCGCGCTCGGTCCGCGTCTTGTCGGCCTGCACCGTCACTTCGCTGGAAAATGGCTGATAGCCGTCGGCCCTGAACTCGAGTTGATGGGTGCCCGCCTCGATCGTCAAATGACCCGCAAGTCCGTCGAAGTCGTCGACGGTTCCGGCGAGCGCCCCGTCGATATACACCTTGGCGTTCTTCGGGCTGACTCGCAGTCGCAGAGCGCCCGTGGGCGCTGACTCCGGTTCACGCCTTTCGGTCCTGGACGGAAAGCCTTCGTAGACCGCGTAACTCGAGTTTCCGGGGGCGCCGTACCAGTACGGGTCGTAGCCGAAGAACCCGACGTACGGCCGAGGCCCGTACGGACCGTACCAATAGCCTGCGGGACCGAAGAGCCAGGCGGCTGAGCTGTAACCCCACGGATCGTATCGGGCGAAGGCAAAGTGGGAACTCACACCTGAGCCGTACCAGGGGTTCGAATAGCGCGGGAAAAGACGCGAACCTTGAGACGACCGGCCGCGCGGCTGCGCGGTGCCTTCGATACCCTGATTACCTCGCAGGCGTCCGGCAGGTGGCTCAGCCCCAAAGAGTGAGGCGCTGGATCCCGCCCGGGGCCTCGAGCTGGCGGCGTCAGTGCCTGCTGTTCGCCGGGTCGTCGAGGCAGGCGACACGCCGCCCCGCTCTGCGCCTGCCGGCCGGTCGGGTGTCGTTACCCTGCCGCTCTCACGGGGCGTCGCCGATCGACCTGTCGACTGGGGGCTCGCGGTCGGGGCCGTCCGGGCCGCGGGCGCCGATCGAGCTGGCCTGGGCGACGGCTCCGAGCGTGCCGATGGCGGCTGAGAGGGCGCCGGGTCGGGTCGCGATGAGCTCGAGCCCTCGGCGCTGCCTCTGGGGACTGCCTGCCCGAGGAGGGTGGCTGGGGCCGTCAGCGCAAGAGCGACGGCCACCGACGCTGCCAAACGAGCTGGTCTGACCATGACGCGTCTCCTGATAGTAAGGTTCGAAACTGCTGACGTCATCGTGCAACTCCACTGCCATTGTGCGCCTGTTTGGAGCCGCCCTCAACCGCGCGCGCCCGCCCGGCAACTGTCACGCATCGCATGCACACACCTCGCGCCATGCGTCCGCATCCGGTGACGAAGGGCATAGCGGCTTGCCCTGGAGCGCCAGCGGGAACTACGATGCGGACAGGCTTCGAGTCAGCCCCGGTTCTTCAGCTCGCCACACGATGTCCATGCCCACAACTCACGCGACGACCGTGCTTGCGGTTCGCCACAATGGAAAGGTCGTCCTCGCCAGTGATGGGCAGGTGACCCTGGGGCAGACAGTCGTCAAGCATCAGGCGCGCAAAGTGCGCCGCCTCTACCACGACCGCGTGTTGGCGGGCTTTGCGGGTGGGGCGGCCGATGGCTTCGCGCTCTTCAGCCGGTTCGAGACGAAGCTTGAGGAGCATCGTGGCAATCTCGAACGATCGGCCGTAGAGCTCGCGCGCGACTGGCGCACGGACCGTGCGTTGCGCCGCCTCGAGGCCATGCTCCTCGTGGCCGATGGGCGCGTGACGTATCTCCTTTCGGGCACCGGCGATTTGATTGAGCCTGACGATGGGGTCATGGGGATTGGATCGGGCGGGCCGTTCGCCATGGCCGCGGCCCGTGCGCTCGTGCGGCACAGCACGCTCGATGCACGGTCCGTCGCCGAGCACGCGATGGCGATCGCCGCAGAGATCTGCATTTACACGAACGGGCGTCTCGTCATGGAAGAGCTCTGAATGACCCCGATCCCTTTGCGCGACAGCAGCGCCTCGCTTGCCCAGTCACTCACACCTCGCGAGATCGTCGCCGAGCTGGACAAGTACGTCGTCGGACAGGCCAAGGCCAAACGCGCCGTCGCTATTGCCTTGCGCAATCGCTACCGTCGTCAACGGCTCCCTGCGGACATGGCCGACGAGGTCGCGCCCAAGAACATCCTGATGATTGGGCCCACGGGTGTCGGCAAGACGGAAATCGCCCGACGTCTGGCCCGACTGGCGCAATCGCCGTTCCTCAAGATTGAGGCCTCCAAGTTCACAGAGGTCGGCTACGTGGGACGCGATGTCGAGTCGATGATCCGCGACCTCGTGGAGATCGCCGTCAAGATGGTCCGCGAAGAGCGCGAAAGCGAAGTGCGGGATCGCGCCCGCCAGGCGGCCGAGGAGCACGTGCTCGACCTGTTACTGCCGCCGGCGCCGGGCGGCGCAACGGGCTTCGGCGAGTCGTCAGCCGACGCGCAGATGGCGCGGGAACACGGCACGGCGACACGGGATCGCTTGCGTGAGCAACTACGGGCCGGACGTCTCGACGCGAAGGTGGTCGAGCTGGAGGTCCGCGATCGATCCACGTCCTCATTCGAGCTGATTCAGGGCTCCTCTATGGAGGAGATCGGGGTGAATCTCCGAGACATGCTGCCTGGCATGTTTTCCGGTCGCACCCGCCGGCGCCGCATGTCGGTTGCCGAGGCGTTCGAGCATCTGACGGCCGAAGAAGCGCAGAAGCTCATCGACATGGATGCCGTTGCGCGCTCCGCCATCGAACGCGTCGAGCAGGCCGGCATTATTTTTCTTGATGAGGTGGACAAGATCGCGGGCCGCGAAGGATCTCAGGGCCCGGACGTCAGCCGAGAGGGTGTCCAGCGCGACATTCTCCCGATTGTCGAAGGCACCACCGTGAACTCCAAATATGGAATGGTCAAGACAGACCACATCCTGTTCATCGCGGCCGGGGCGTTTCACGTGTCCAAGCCCTCGGACCTGATTCCTGAGTTGCAGGGGCGATTTCCAATCAGGGTCGAACTCGAGGCGCTCGGCCGGGATGAATTCGTCCGCATCCTCACCGAACCGAAAGGCGCTCTACTCAAGCAATACGTGGCGTTGATGGCCACCGAGGGGGTCACGCTCGCCTTTTTGCCAGAGGCGGTGGCCCGCATCGCCGAGCTTGCGACGATCGTGAACGATCGCACCGAGAACATCGGGGCGCGGCGGCTGCACACTGTGCTCGAGCGGCTCCTCGACGAGGTGTCATTTGCGGCGTCCGACGCGGCCGGCAGTGCCATCACGATCGATGTGCCTTATGTCGATCGCATGCTCGAAGACATCGTCAAGAGCGACGATCTGTCGCGGTACATCCTGTGAGGGGGCGCCCGGCGCAGTGGTGTGCCGTCGGGTTGGTGGCTGTTGTGCTGGTCGCCCCGGCCTGCGGTAAGAAGGGCAACCCGCTTCCGCCCCTACGTCCCCTTCCGGGCCGCATCGCGGACCTCTCCGTGCGCCGGCTAGCCGACCGCGTCGAAGTGCAGTTCACCGTGCCCCCTCTCAATGCCGACGGATCAGCACCGCCAGCGGTGGATCACGTGGACGTGTACGCGCAGCGGCTCGCGACGGGGGTTCCCAAGCTGACGCTTGCGCAACTGCTCGGCCAGTCGGCCAACCTGAAGACCAGGATTCCGGTACGGCGACCAGACCCGTCCGCGCCGGAGCCGCCCGCGAACGCCTCAGATCCTGCCGCTCCGGGCGCGGCGCCGGCTTCTCGGGACATACGGCCGCTCGCCGGCGAACGTGCCCTCTTCGTCGAACGTCTGGACGCCGCGTCCATCGTGCCAGGCACAGTGCTGTATGTTGCGGCCGTGGGCGTTGCGGGCCAGGGCCGCGGCCGTCAGGGCCCGCCATCCGATCTGCTCACCGTGACGCTCGGGCCGTTGCCGCCGCCGCCGGACGCCGTCGTGCTGTCACACGACGAGAAGAGCATCAAACTGACATGGAAGGCGGGCGCGCCGCAGCAGCGCTTCCAGGTCTATCGGGGCGTCCCTGGCGCAGATCTGCAGGCGGCCGAACTGCTCACGTCTACGCCGACGGCGGCAGCCGAGATGGTCGTCCCGGTCGGCGATTTCGGACGCGAGCACTGCTTCAGCATCCGGACGCTCGAGGTCACAGGGAGCGTGACGGTCGAAGGTGCACCCGGCCCGGCGCAGTGCATCACGCCTGTCGATACGTATCCTCCAGCCGCACCGACGGGTCTGCAGGCCGTCCAAGAAGGGCCCTCAGTCAGGCTCATCTGGAATCCTGTCGAGGCGTTGGACCTGGCCGGGTACATGATTCTTCGCGGCGAGGGCGCCGGCGAAAACATGCAGCCACTCACGCGAACTCCCCAGACTGAATCGACCTACCGCGACACCACGGTCGTCGTGGGGGCGAGCTATACCTATGCCGTCATCGCCGTCGACAAGGCGGCGACTCCCAACGTCAGCCAGCAGTCGAACCGGCAGACGGTCCCCGTGCGCTAGGCATCGGATCGATTACCCGGTCAGCGTATGATCGCTTCTTGGAGCTGGGCCGGCGGCCGACTCTATCCCGCGGACTCATAAAGGACAACGACATGAAGCTGTTTATCGATTCGGGCAACCTCAAGGAAATCGAGGCGCTGACGCCTCTGGGCATCATCGATGGGGTCACCACGAATCCGTCGCTGATGGCCAAGGAGAGCGGCAACCCCCGCGAACTCATCAAGCAGATCTGTCAGGCGGTCAAAGGGCCCGTAAGCGCCGAAGTGGTCGCCACCGACGCTGCCGGCATGATTACCGAGGGCCGCGAGCTTGCCACGATCGACGAACACGTCGTCGTCAAGGTCCCGTTCACGCGTGAGGGCGTCAAGGCGACACGCCAACTGTCGAGCGAAGGGCTGCGCGTCAACGTGACGCTCATTTTCTCGGCGACCCAGGCGCTCTTCGCTGCGAAAGTTGGCGCGGCCTACGTCAGCCCGTTCGTCGGACGTCTCGACGACATCGCCACCGACGGGATGGAACTGGTCCGGCAGATCGTCGAGATTTTCGATCAGTTCGAATACGGGACCGAAGTGCTGGTTGCCAGCGTGCGAAGCCCGATGCATATCGTCCAGGCGGCACGCATGGGCGCCGACGTGTGCACCTGTCCGGTGTCGGTCATCGAAGCGTGCTTCAAGCATCCGCTCACGGACATCGGGCTCGACAAATTCCTGAAGGACTGGGAGAAAGCTCAGGCGGCCAGGGCCTGATGGAATCGCCCGACCGTCTGGCCGAGCTCGAGCGGCTCGCCGACCTTGGGGGCGGCGCGGCGCGCCTGCGCCGGCAGCACGAGGCCGGCAAACTCACCGCGCGCGAGCGGATCGATCTCCTGTTCGATCCTGGTACGTTCGAAGAGCTCGACAAGCTGGTCACTCATCGCTGCCGCGATTTCGGCATGGCCAACGACGTCGTGCCGGGCGACGGCGTGGTGGCGGGTCACGGGCGGGTCGACGACCGTTCGGTCTACGCGTTCGCGCAGGACTTCACGGTGTTCGGCGGCTCGTTATCGGAGACCAACGCGGCCAAGATCATCAAGGTCATGGATCTGGCCGTGAAGATGGGCGCGCCGATCGTCGGGCTCAACGACTCGGGCGGAGCCCGCATCCAGGAAGGTGTGCTGTCGCTCGGCGGCTACGCGGATATCTTCCTGCGCAATACGCTGGCCTCGGGCGTTGTGCCGCAGATTTCCGCCATCATGGGGCCGTGCGCCGGCGGTGCCGTGTATTCGCCCGCGATCACCGATTTCAACATCATGGTCGAGGGCTCGAGCTATATGTTCGTCACGGGGCCCGACGTGATTCGTACTGTCACTCACGAAGAGGTCACGAAGGAGGCGCTCGGAGGCGCCATGACGCACAACGTCACGAGCGGAGTCGCCCACTTCGCCGTTCCCGACGACCGCGAGTGCCTGCAGCTGATTCGCGAGCTCCTCAGCTATCTGCCGTCGAACAACCTCGACGATGCGCCGCGGCGCCCAACGGCCGATCCGTTCGACCGTGAGGACGCGTCGCTCGACACGCTGGTCCCGCGGCAGCCCCACCAGCCGTATGACATGCACGACCTCATCCGCACCGTCGTCGACGATGGTGCGTTCCTGGAGGTTCACCGGCATTACGCGCGCAACATCATCGTCGGCCTCGCACGACTCGGGGGGCGCTCGGTCGGCATCGTGGCCAATCAACCCGCGGTGCTCGCCGGGTGCCTCGACATCGACGCGTCAACGAAGGCCGCCCGCTTCGTGCGCTTCTGCGATGCGTTCAATCTCCCGCTCATCACCTTCGAGGATGTCCCCGGCTTCCTCCCAGGAGTCGAGCAGGAGCATGGCGGCATCATTCGGGCCGGCGCCAAGCTGCTCTACGCGTACGCCGAGGCCACCGTGCCGAAGATCACGGTGATCACGCGCAAGGCCTACGGCGGCGCGTACTGCGTCATGGCGAGCAAGCATCTGCGCACGGACTTCAACTACGCCTATCCGACGGCGGAGATTGCGGTGATGGGTCCCGAGGGGGCGGTGAACATCCTCTACAAGCGCGAGCTGGCGGAGGCCCCCGATCCGGCATCGTTGCGAACGACGCTCGTTGCCGACTTTCGCGAGAAGCTGGCGAACCCGTTCATCGCGGCATCGAGAGGTTTCGTCGACCAGATTATCCAGCCCCGGATGACACGTGGGAAGCTGATTGCGGCGCTGGCCAGCTGCGACAACAAACGCGAGAGCCGGCCCGCCCGCAAGCACGGCAACATTCCCCTCTGACGGATGCCAGCCTCGCGCTCCGCCGTCAAGGTTCTCATCGCCAACCGCGGAGAAATCGCCCTGCGCGTGATTCGGGCGTGCCGCGAGCTGTCTTTCGGCACGGTCGCGGTGTACTCGGATTGCGACCGCAGCGCGCTGCACGTGCGAGCGGCCGACGAGGCGTATCATCTCGGGCCGAGTCCTGCCGTCGACAGCTACCTGCGTATCGACAAGCTGATTGAGATTGCGATTCGCAGCGGCGCCACGCTGGTGCATCCCGGGTACGGTTTCCTGGCCGAGAACGACACGTTTGCCGCGGCCTGTGTTGAGGCCGGTCTCACGTTCGTGGGGCCCGACCCCCACGTGATCGCGCTGATGGGAGGCAAGACGAGCGCCCGCGAGGTCGCGGTCGCCGCAGATGTCCCTATCGTCCCCGGCACGCGTGAGCCGTTCGACGCCGGGACGCCGCTCGCCGAGATTGCCGCCGCTGCCGCCGTCGTCGGATATCCGCTGCTCGTGAAGGCCGTCGCCGGCGGTGGAGGAAAGGGCATGCGCGCGGTCGCGCGGGCTGAGGATCTGGCCGACGCTGTCACGACGGCACGATCCGAGGCGGGCGCCGCTTTTGGCGACAGCGCGATCTACCTCGAACGTCGTCTCATCGAACCGCGCCACATCGAGATCCAACTGCTCGCGGACCGCCACGGGACCGTGCTGCCCTTCGTCGAACGCGAATGCTCGATTCAACGACGGCACCAGAAGGTCGTGGAAGAATCGCCGTCACCGGTTCTGGCGCCAGAGACGCGCGAGGCGATGGCTGCAGCCGCCGCGCGGGTGGCCGCGCAGGTTGGTTACACGGGCGCAGGCACGATTGAGTTCCTGCTCGATGACAGCGGCGCGTTCTACTTCCTCGAGATGAACACGCGATTGCAGGTCGAGCATGCGGTCACCGAGATGGTGACCGGTATCGATCTCGTGCAGTGGCAATTGCGCATTGCGCTCGGCGAGCGTCTGACTGTCGCCCCCGGGCAGGCGCTCACGCCGCGTGGGCACGCCATCGAGTGCCGCATCTACGCGGAGGATCCCGATCGCGGGTTTCTGCCCTCGCCAGGGTTGGTGCGGGCCCTGTCGGTTCCCGGAGGGCCGGGCGTGCGCGATGACCGCGGTGTGGCGGCATGCTTCGACATCCCGACGTTCTACGACTCCCTGATCTCCAAGCTCATCGTGTGGGGCGAGACTCGTGAGGACGCGATTTCGCGGCTCCGCCGTGTGCTCGACGAATACCGGGTCGTCGGCGTGAGCACGACATTGCCGTTCTTTCGCTGGCTGGTGGACCAGCCAGCGTTCGCGGTCGGCCGGTTCAGCACGACCTACCTCGACGACATTCTCGCCACACGATCCGAGCCTTTCGTCCTTCCGACAAACGACGACACCCTGGATGCGCTCGTGGCGACCGCCGTGGCGGGCTGGCTCCGCGCGCATCGCGCATTGTCTGCGGGTGGTTCGGTCGGTCGCGCGTGGCGTGACACCGGCCGTCGCGAGTCGCTGCGATGATCTTCGAGATCGAAATCGACGGGACCGTGCGGTCCGTGTCTGTGCAACCGATTGGGGACGCTGGCGCGGCTGGCGGCCTGTTCCAGATCAGGATCGTGGGCCCCGGCGTTGGCTCCGAAGGTGCCCGCGATCCGTTCTTGGTGGACGCCCGACCCACGGAGCTCGGCCTGTCTCTGGCCTATCCGGACACGGGGCGCAGCGTCGACGTGGCGATCACGCCGCGTCCTGCAGGAGAACAGCTGCTGCAATTGCCCCACGTCGACGTGCGCGCTGTCCTGGACGGTCGGCGTCTCCGTCGTGACGGCGCAGACGGCGGTGCAGGCACGGGTGAGCAGCGTGTAGCGGCGCCAATGCCGGGTCGCATTCTTCGAGTGATGGTCGAGCGGGGGCAGGAGGTGATCGCGCGCCAGCCACTGCTCGTGATGGAAGCCATGAAGATGGAGAACGAAATCCGGGCGCTCCGCGCAGGCCGGGTCAAGGACATCTCTGTCGCTGCCGGACACTCTGTGGAGAGCGGGCGCCTCCTGCTGATCATTGAATAACGAGCGCGACGACGCCCGATCGAACGGCCATTCTCCGGCGTGCGCTGCAACGGCCTGGCCGAGCCGCTGCGATAAGCTCTATTTGTGAACACAGGGGTTCCCGAGCCGCAGGAGTCCGCCGTCGCGCAGACTCGCGCCCGCTCGAAGCGCCGGTTGTTCTGGCGCTGGGCACGGCGGGCTCTCGCGTTGGTCGTGGCACTGGTCGCTGCCGCGCTCGTCTCGTTGTTCACCGTGGATCTCGGTCGACTCTTCCCTCAGCTGCGCGGTCTGGCCGAGCGGCGTGGCACGACCTACCTCAACCGGCCCCTGCACATCGGCCGGGTCTCTGCGCTACTCACCCCCGGCAGGTTCGCCGTCGACGACGTGGTCATCGAGGGACGCGCGCCCGGCGACCGTCCCTTTTTCAAAGCCCGACGCGTGTTCGTGCACGTCCCGTGGTGGACGATGTTCAGGCGTCAGATTTTCATCGAGCTGGAGGTCTCCGATTTCGACATGGTCGTCGAGACGTGGGCGGGAGGGATCCACAACGTGCCGCGCCTGACCGGACCGCCATCGACCGGCACCAGAAAGAGCCCGTTCAACACGACGACCCGCTTCGCCTACGCGCGTGGGGGGAACTTCACGTACGAAGACCACGCGACGCCGTGGCGTGTCTTCGCGCCGAACCTCAGCTTCGAGCTCGTACGCGCCGAGACGGTCAAGAGCTATGTCGGCAAGGCCCAGTTCAGCGGCGGAGCCATCCAAATCCAGAGCTATCTGCCCATGGCCGCGTCGATGAGCACACGATTCGTCCTGGATGGTCCGACCGCCAAGATCCAGCACCTGGATCTCACGACCGACGGCAGCCTCTCACACGTGACGGGCGTGGCGGAGTTCGGCAAGAACTGGCCCCGCCAGACGTACAACGTCAGTTCCACGATCGACTTTCCGCGGATGAAGCAAATCTTCTTCGCGAAGGAAGGGTGGTCATTGGCGGGAACCGGGCAGTTCGCTGGACAGTTCAAGTTGTTCAAAGAGGGTGGCCGCGAACTCGCCGGCCAGTTCTCGAGTGAGACGGCGCAAGTCAACGAGCTCGTGTTCCCGCACCTGCACGGTGACCTCATCTGGACGGGCGACCGATTCGCGGTGACACACGCCGACTCCGATCTGCTTGGCGGACACACGCGCTTCAGCTATGCCATCGCCCCGCTCGGCACGCCGGAGGGCGCGACAGCACGCTTCTCGGCAGAGTATGTGGACACGGATCTGTTCGACGTGAATCGGATCGTGAGCCTCCGTGGACTCCGGCTGGCCGGATCGGCGAGCGGCAGTCTGAGTCTCGAATGGCACAACGGCCAGTTCGGCCCGACCCACCGCGGTAACGGTCACACCCGGATTGTTCAGCCGCCTGGCGTGGTGCTGGCGCCGACCTCGTTGCCCGCCGTGCCGCTCCCGCAGGCACCCGAGCCGCGGCCGTTCGAATCCAAGCGCCGGGCGGGTCCGTTGGCGCTTGGCGCCGATCTTCACTACGCCATTGATCCGTCCGGCGTCACCTTCGACGACAGCTGGGCCGCGACATCGCTGACCTACGTCGCCTTCAACGGCCGCATGGCAAAGACAGGCGAGTCGCAGTTTCCGTTCGACGTCACGAGTCACGACTGGCAGGAGAGCGACCGGCTGCTGGCGTCGATCATGAGCGCCGTGAGTGGACCCACCGGCGCGGTGGAGGTCGCCGGCCGCGGGACCTTTCATGGCGTGATGACGGGCAACTTCTCGGCCCCGGTGATTACGGGACAGTTTGCGAGCGAAGCCACTCATGTCTGGGGTGTCACATGGGGGCGCGCCCTCGCACAGGTCGTCATTCACGGCGGGTATGTCGATATCTCCAACAGCCGCATTGGTGATCGCCCGGAGGCGTTCATCCAAGCTGATGGCCGGTTTGCGCTCGGATTCCGAAAGGACGGCGCCGAGGAAATCAACGCGCACGTGCAGCTGACCAACTGGCCGATCGTCGATCTTCGCCACGCGTTCCAGCTCGACGATTGGCCGATGGACGGCACGCTGGCGTCTTGCGTGCTCGATCTGAACGGCCGGTACCGCGAGATGTTCGGCGGCGGTCAGCTGCGGATCGAGAACGGGTCGGCGTGGAAAGAGCAGTTCGACTGGGCCACCGCGGAGCTGGCGCTCGAGGGCACCGGCATGCGCATCAGCCGCATCGATATGCGCAAGGGCCCTGGCGTCATGCACGGCGCCGCGCGCATCGGCTGGAATGGCACCTACGCGTTCGATGCCGATGGTCAGGGGATCCCGGTCGAGACGCTCGACAACTTCAAGTTCCCCAATGCCCCGCTCTCCGGCGGCCTGCAGTTCAAGGCGTCCGGTTCGGGTGAGTTCGACTCACCGACGTACGCGTTCGAAGGATCCGTTCGGGACCTCTTCGTGGGCGACGAAGGCATCGGCCCGGTCACCGGACGGATCTCGGTCAGCAAGAACGTGATGACCATCGAACGCCTGTTCGTGCTGTCCAGCCGGTTGAACCTCGAGGGCACAGGGACCATTGCGCTCGACGAGCACTCCACGGCGAATCTGCGCATGCGGTTTCAGGGCACCTCGATCGACCCCTACTTGAAGTTCGTCATGAGCGACGGCATCTCGCCTTACACACGCGCGGTCATCGGGGGCACACTGCTCATCCGGGGGCCACTCTCGCAGCCCAACGCGCTCTCGGCCGAGATGCTGATTGACGATGCTTCGCTC
The DNA here is from genome assembly GCA_039925145.1 of Vicinamibacterales bacterium. GTDB lineage: Bacteria > Acidobacteriota > Vicinamibacteria > Vicinamibacterales > SCN-69-37 > JBDSZL01. The sequence continues at coordinate 89,167 of JBDSZL010000050.1, forward strand.
ACGCTGTTCGATTACGAGCTCAAGAACGACGGGCCGCTGCGTCTCGTGTTCGATGGCGGACGGCTCCAGATTGCCTCGTTCAAACTGAAGGGGGGCGACACCAACCTGTCACTCTCCGGTGGCCTCGATACCATCGCGCGCACGGTCAACCTCACCGCCGCGGGCGATGCCAGCCTGTCGATGCTGCAACTGCTGCGCAATTTTCAGGGCCTCATCGCCTCGGGTGCCGCCAGGCTGAACGCGAGCGTGACGGGCAGCTTCGACCATCCCTCCTTGAGCGGCAGCGCGCAAATCACTGACGCCCGGCTACGTCCGCTCGCCTCGCCCCACAGCCTCGAGCAGGTCAACGGCACGATCACGTTCGGCGCTAATCCTGCGACACGGGCGAACGAGGTGACGCTCACCAATATGAAGGGGCGCATCGGCAATGGCGATGTGGTCTTTGGAGGCACGATCGCCCTCGAGGGTTACCGACTGGCCGAGTACAACCTCACGGCCCAGGGTCGGTCGATGCGGCTGCGGTACCCGGCCGGATTCAGCTCGACCGTGGACATGCGCTTGAACCTCACGGGCACCGCCCAGGCCCCGTCGTTGACTGGCACGATCGACGTGTTACGTACCAGCTTTCTCGGCGTGGCCGACCCCGGCGCGGGTCTGTTCGGGCTTGCGGCCGGGGCCGCCGGCGGTGGGTCGCCGCTGGCAGCGCTGCCGACCGCCATCGCCGAGAGCGGCACGCCGCTGGCGCTTGCGATCAACGTGACGGCACCGCGCATGTTCTTCATCGACAACAAGACGCTCGGCATCGAGGGCACAGCGGATCTGCATATCGGCGGCACGTTCGCCCGTCCGGTCCTGACGGGCGGCCTCGAGGTCCTCGGGGGCCACGCGCTGCTCTATGGAAACCGCTACGCCGTGCGCGAAGGCAGGATCGATTTCAAGGGCGACGATCCGCCAGAGTTCGACATCACGGCCGATACGCACCCGCGCGTGCCGGGACAGACATTCACCGTCAACGTCGGCGTGTCGGGGCGGTTCGATGCGTTCAAGCTCAACCTGAGTTCCGATCCGCCGTTGGCCGAGAGCGAGGTCCTGACCCTGCTCTTCGGCGGAACCCCCGACTTTCACTCAACCGAACAACGCTCGCTGCGTTCGTCGCAGGAATTGCAGCAGCGGATGATCCAGACCGCCGGCGCCGTGCTGCTGGCCAGCCCACTGACATCGAGAGTGGGTTCGGTGTTCGAGCGCACGGGGGCGGTCGACACGGTCATGATTACGCCGCTGCTCACCAACGAGACGGCTTTTCAGCAGTTGAACCCAAGCGCGAGGGTCACGCTAGGCAAGCGGATTTCGCCGAAAGTGTTTCTCACCTACTCGCGCACGCTGAGCGGTCGGCAGCAGGAGGAGGTCATTCTGCTCGAGTACGACGAGAGCGACCGGCTCTCCTGGGTGCTGTCTCGCAACGAGAATGGTTCGTTCGCCCTCGACTTCCGCGTCCGTTACGCCTTCTGATGCGCCTGGCTGCCGGTTGTCTTGCCGCCTGCGTCGTGCTGATGGCCACCGGTGCGCCGCTCCGTGCCCGGCAGGCGGCGCAAGACTCGACGGGGCAGACAGTCGTCAGGGTGCGATTCGAGGTGGAAGGGCGCCCCGACCTCTCGCCCGATCTCACGGCCATGTCCGATGTTCGCGCCGGGGAGCCCCTCCGGCCAGAGGCGGTTCGAGCCACGATTGCCCATCTGGACGCGCTCGGTCGCTACGACAACGTGATCCCTGTAGCCGTGAACACACCCGCAGGACTCGAGATCGTCTTTCGACTCGTGCCGCGACATCCCATCACGCGGCTCGTCGTCTCCGGTCAGACGGGGATTCCGGCCAAAACCCTGCAAGACCGGATTCAGCAGCGCTACGACGGCGTCCCGACCCGTGCCAAGCCCGATCAGGTGGCGGTCGTCGCGCAGGAACTGCTGAGCGACGACGGGTATCTCGAGAGCCGCGTCACGGCGAGCACGCAGTTGATTCACGACCCGGATTCGGCGGTGTTGACTCTTGACGTGGCAGCAGGCCCGCTCGTGCTGGTGCACGAATCGCAGGTCACGCTTCGCGGAGCCAACCTCGTGAGCGCAGCCGAGGTCACTCGCCGCAGCCAGACGCAGGCGGGCCAGCCCTACCGTCGTCGTGCCATCGACGCGGCACTGGTGGCGTTGGAGGACGACCTCCGCACGCGAGGGTTCTATGAGGCGCAGGCAACCGTGCAGCCGGCGCGCACGCCGGCCGGAATGGATCTGGCCATCACGGTCGACACCGGACCTCGTGTGCAGCTCATCGTCAAACCAGAGAGTGCGCTCGTCGGAGGCGGCGTCGATGACCTGATTCCAATCAAGCGTCTTGGGTCGGCCGACCTCGACCTGCTCGAAGACTCACGCGCCCGGATCGAAACCCGGCTGAAGTCCGACGGGTATCTGAAAGGCGCCGCGCCGTTCACCCGCGTGTTGCAGGATGACGCCCAGTTGCTCACCATTACCTTCACGGTGACGCGCGGGGCGCGCTATTACGTCGATCGCATCGATCTACCCGCGGCGCTCACTCTGTCCGAGACGAATCTTCGCGAGATGCTCCAGGTGCGCGAGGGCGAGGTGTTCAACGAGGCGCGCTACCTCGCCGGGCTCTCCCGCATCGTCGACGAGTACCGGCGCCGTGGGTACTACACCGTGTCGATCGAAACGGAGCCGACCTACGAGGAAGTGCCCGCCCGGCAGACGCCTTCGCGCGCATATGTGGTGTTACGTCCCAAGATCACCGAGGGACCACGGGCCGTCGTTGGCCGCATCGACTTCGCGTACGCTGGGGAGCATCTGGTGTCCGAGGCGGACCTGCGGCAGGTATTGCAGTCGCGCGCCGGCCAGCCGTACGTGGAGCGCCAGGCCGCTCTGGACCAGGCGGCGCTGCGGACGCTCTATCGCAACCGAGGCTTCCGGAGCGCCGAAGTGTCGCTCGAACCTCAGCCGGCGGCCGACCGCCAGTCGGTCTCGTTCACGATACGGATCAACGAAGGGCCTCAGGCCGTCATCGGCGAGGTGGTGATCGTCGGCAACCAGCACGTCTCGACCGATAGCATCCGGGAGGATCTCCGGCTCGTGAAGGGGCAGCCTGCTGGTGACTCAGCGCTCAGCGAAGCACGGCGGCGGCTCGAGGAACGCGGCGTCTTCAGACGAGTGGGGATCCAATGGGATGAAGTGGCGGGTGAAGAGCACGAGATCCACGTGGTGGTAAACGTGCAGGAAGCGCCGGATACCACGACGTCTGTCGGAGGAGGTCTCGAGGCCGCGCGCAGCACACGTGTCACCACCACCGGTAACGAGGACTTTCTCGAGCTCTCTCCCCGCGGCTTCTTCGAGATCGGCCGTCGCAATCTCGGCGGTCGCAACCGCGCGCTCGATCTGTTCTCGAGGGTCAGTCTCAAGCCGCGTCAGGCGCCGACCGATCCAGTCCATGACGGCCGGGGCTTTGGGTTTACCGAGTACCGCGTGTCGGGTACCTATCGTGAACGGCGCGCGTTCCGCTCGGCGACGGACATCATCATCGGGATCACATCGGAGCAGGCGAAGCGCACGAGCTTCAACTTCGTCAGAAACGGTGCGAACGCGGAGTTCCTTCGGCGAATGTCTGCCGAGGTGAACCTGTCAGGCCGCTACATCCTCGAATTCACGCGGCTGCTCGAAGAGCGTTTCTCCGACGATGAGCGCCCGTTGATCGACCGGCTCTTCCCCCAGGTTCGTCTCTCGATTCTGGCGACCGGCCTATCGTGGGACCGTCGCAGTAACCCGCTGAATCCGGACAGCGGCACGTTCGTGACCGCCGACTTCGAAGCCGCATCACGAGCCATCGGGTCGGAAGTGAGTTACGTCAAGAGTTTCTTCCAGGCATCGGAGTTCCGCGCGCTCGACGCGAGCAAACGGACGGTGCTGGCGGTGCGCGGCGAGCTCGGCGCCGCGCGCTCCTTCCTCGGGGCCGAGAGTGGCGACGGCGCTTCGGCGTCCGGTGCGGGCGCCTGCGGGCAGTCGCAGCAGCAGGGGCAGTGCCCGAATCTGCCGGCCAGTCAGCGTTTCTTCGCCGGCGGCGGCACGACCGTGCGCGGCTTCCAGCTCGACCGGCTCGGCATCCCCGAGATTCTCACCGAGGACGGCTTGTCACTCGGAGGGGATGCCCTCATCGTCGCCAACGTCGAGCTCAGGAGGGCATTGACGACGCTCCTCGGCCGCAAACTGACGGGAGTCGGGTTCGTCGATGCGGGCAATGTCTTTGCGCGCGCGTCGCAGCTGAGTCTGGGACGGCTTCGCGGCGCTGCGGGGTTCGGATTCCGCTACGATTCGCCGCTCGGGCCGATCCGTCTCGACCTCGGCTTCAAGCTGGCGCCGCAGAGCATCAACGGCAAGCCTGATGGCCGGCGCGAGCGTGGGTGGGAGTACCATCTGAGCATCGGAGAAGCATTCTGATGACGATCGGCGGTCGGTGCGTGGCGATTCTCATGTGCTGGTCTGGCATCACCGGTGCGTCACTGGTGGCGCGCGACGCGCAGGTCGAGCTCGACCGGATCCTCTCGCGGGTGAACGGACGCATCGTCACACAATCGGATGTGCGGCAGGCGCGACTGCTGAAGCTGGTCGATGATGTCGGCTCCGACGCCGCCATCCGCCGCCAGCTCGAGAACCGGTTGCTCACGCTGAATGAAGTCTCGCGCGCAGCCGCGCTGCCGCCCTCGACCGATGCCGAGATGAGCGCACGCCGACAGGCGTGGGAGGCAGCTCTTGGCGGCGCCAACGTGGCGTCGCTGCTCGCGCAGGTCGCGATGAATGAATCCGATCTGGAGAGCTGGCTTCGGGACGACGTCAGGATCCGTGCCTACATGCAGCGGCAGTTCGGTGCGATCGCAGAGCCAGACCGGGCCCGCGCGATCGAGCAGTGGCTGAGCCGCTTGCGGCAACGCGCGGCCCTCGACTGACTCTCCCTAGAGCCTGTTATGTACTTTCTCTTGTACTGGGCGCGGGAATTTGGCACAAGGAGGGATGGCCAAGCGCATTCCCCGTCCGCGATCCACTGCCTACCCGAGTGATGTGAGTGACGAGGAGTGGAG
>JBDSZL010000051.1:0-17379 GCA_039925145.1 Vicinamibacterales bacterium
CGTGGTGATGAAACGAATACTTGCGATGGCGGCGGTGGTAGCGGTGGCCGGATGCTCGCTCGATAAACAGAGTGCGCCGCCGCTGGCGGGTCCCTCCGAGCTGGGTCTGTCACTGGCCATAACGGCCACGCCCGACATCATCACGCAGGATGGCCAGTCGCAGGCGGTGCTCGAGATTTTTGCGCGCGACGCCTCCAGTCAGCCCATCCGGGGCTTGACGCTCCGCGCCGAAACGGTCATCGGCGGGCAGCCAACCGACATCGGCACGCTTTCGTCGAAGACGATCTCCACGAACAGCGATGGCAAAGCGGTGTTGACGTACCGATCGCCCACGGCGCCGCCACCCTCGCAGAACACCGACACCGTCGTCACAGTGATGGTGACGCCCGTCAGCAACAACTACGCGGGGTCACTGCCGCGGCAGGTGGAAATCCGCCTTGCGCGTCCTGGCATCATCCTGCCTCCCAACGGCAAGCCAGTACCCAGCTTCTTCTTCTCGCCCACCGCGCCGCGCGAAGAAGACGATGTCTTCTTCGACGGATCTGCGTCGGTCGATCCTGATGGGCAGATCGTCTCGTATACGTGGACGTTCGGCGACGGGCGGTCATCGAGCTCGTCGAGTCCCACGACGCGGCATCACTACGACCTGGCGGCGGTCTACTCGGTCGTGCTCACGGTCACCGACGATCGCGGGCAGAGCGCGTCCAGCGCGCCGACAGACGTCACCGTGTCGTCCGTCACGGGGCCGACCGCGCAATTTGCCATCTCGCCGACTTCGCCGAAGAAGTTCGACCTCGTCAGCGTGAATGCCAGCGCCTCGAAGACGAGTGCGGCGCACAGCATCGTGCGCTACGACTGGGACTTCGGCGATGGGTCCGCGCTTGTGACCGGAGGCCCGCAGAACAACCACGTGTATACGGCCGTCGGCACCTACGCCATCTCGCTCAAGGTAACTGACGACACCGGCCGCGTGGCTGTCCTGACCCAGACCGTTTCCGTGGCTCCGTAGCAGAAGCCGGAGGGCACCATGGCGGGCATTCTCCTGAATCGCAGCCGGCAGATTCCGGCTGAGGACACGCCGGCGTTTGGTGGAATCGCAGAGCGGTTCCGTCGCGCCGGCGACCTCGACCGCGCCATTACGCTCTGCCGCGACGGGCTCAAGCGTTTTCCGAATCTCCTCTCTGCGCGCGTCACCCTCGGCTGGGCGCTGCTCGACAAGGGCGACTACGACGAGGCACGAATTGAGCTCGAGCAGGTCATGCGCCGGGCGCCCGACAATCTGGCGGCCATTCGCGGCCTTGCCGAGTTGCACGACCGGACAGATGGCACCGTCTCCTCCATGGAATCCTGGCCACCTCACCAGGACCACCAGGACCACCAGAAGTATCAGGAACCGATCGTCCCCGAGAAGCCGCTCCGGCCTGAGCTCCCCAGCTTGCCGCATCCCGCGTCACACGCGACCGTCCCGCCAGAGCCGGTGGCCAACCCGTTTGCTGCCGCGGCTGATTCGCTGGTTCCAGAGTCGCTGATTGTGTCGCCGGCCTCGGCCGCTATAGAAGCCGCCGGGGGCGCCGCGCTTGTGGAGGACGAGGCGTCCGCCAGTACGGTCGAAGGCCTGGCCACCTCGGCAGGTGCCGCGCTCGAGAGCGTCACGGGAGCGATGGCGTTCGACCCAGGTCTGCCTGCGCCCGCCGCACACGCTGCCTCGTCCGAAACCATGACGGCGACCGACTGGGAAACAGAGGCGGCGCTCGCCGATCTCGGTGGCTCGGCGGCGTGGGAGGACGAACAGCCCACGACTGGTGCGCTGCAGATGGCCGACGCGCCGGACGCGACCGATCTGTCCGTCACGTCACAGGTCCCCGGAAGCTCCAGCTTGGACAACGCGCAGGCTCTGTTCGATGACGCGGCAACCGGAGCCGAGGATGAGACGGCGGGACTCGACGAGATGCTGCGAGCACTCGTGTCTGAAGAGCTGGCCGACGAAGACGTGCCGCTGATCGAGCTGCCGCAGGCCGCAACCGCCTCGCTCGCGTCTGCGATGGCTGCGCTCGAAGTCCCTGAATGTGACGACCCGGAACTGCAGGCAGTGATTGACGAGATGGCCGCGGCCGAAGTGGCCGCGAACGAGCACCCTCAGGGCGAGGCGACGGCCGCAGTTCTCGAATCGGCCTCGGTCGTCAGCACATCACCATTACTGCCGGAGCCCATCGTGGACGACGGCGTGCTCGACACGCCCGCGGTCTTGGTTGAGGAAAGCCACACGACGGCGAACGAGATTCTCGTCGCGCCGGAGAACGACGCGGCGCCGATGGCGTTGGTCGAAGACCAGCACGCCCTTGCCGCAGACGCTGCCGTGGTGGAGGAGCAGTCCCACGAGTTCGCCGAACGTGCGGCCGCTCCAGAATCGGACGAGGCAGTCGGCCTTCTCCAAGCCGACGCGCAGCCAGCGTCGGTCGCGGAGCCAGACTTCGATGAGTTCGCGGCCGAAGCGGAGGAGATCCCGGCCGAAGAGGCATGCGTCGAGTCGATGGAAGTCCCGACCCCTGCCGCTGAAGACATCGTCTACGAGGAAGCGATCGCCGCACACGACATCGTCGACGACGACACAGCAGTGGCGGCAGCCGCTTTGGCGACGGCCGGCCAGCCGGCACCGCTCACCTTGCCATCGACGGATCAGGAAGAGGTTGTCGCCGCAGAGGTCGAGGTGGCCGCGGAGCCGGAGCCAGCGATCGCGGCCTACGAAGACTTCGCGGATTTTGCTAAGGACCGGGCGGTCACGTCGCGCCCCGTCGAACCGTCGTTTGGCATCGCGGACACGCTGCCGGTTCTGGACCTCATTGCGGCCCCTGCGGCACCCCAACCCGAGTGGTTGAACGTAGCGTTTCGGCCCGTCGACGACCTGGTGGACCTACCGCTCCGGCACCAGGCCTCGACGTACACCCTCGGGTCTGAACCGATCTCGCGCTCAGACGCCCGCGTCAGTCGGCGCCATGCGCAAATTGTCGCGCTCGAGGGTCTGCTGGCCAAGGTCGAAGCCCGACGACTGCAACTTTCTACCTCATCTGTGGCGTAATCGCCGCCATGAGTTCTTCTTCCGGACCCGATAGGGCCGCACGGCTCAGCGTGCTCCAGTCGACGCTCATTGGCCCGCACCTGGATGCGCTCGTCATCTCGTCGCTCGACAACATCAGATATCTCACCGGGTTCGGCGGCTCTTCGGGCCTGTTGCTGATCACGCGGCGGGCCTGCACGCTCATCACGGACGGCCGGTACGAGCTCGCGGTCAGGGCGGCGATCTCCGACGGCACGATTGCACCTGTCGGCGTGGCCAGGGTCGCGATCCGCTACGACCTCACCCTGGCCGAGTGCCTCAGCCTCCTGGGCGGGCGGAAGGTGGGGTTCGAAGCGGCGCACGTCACGGTCGCAACGCTCCAGGCCTGGCAAAAGGTTCTGCCGGATGTGATCTGGAGCGACACGCACGGCCTGGTCGAACGCCAGCGGCTGATCAAAGATCCGTGGGAGCAAGAGGTCTTCAGGCGGGCCGGAAAGGCCTTGGCTGGTGTCGCCCTGCGGCTGCGCGAGTGGGTGCGCGCGGGGGAGTCCGAGCGTGACGTGGCCGCGGCCATCGAACATGGACTCATGGAGGCCGGCTTCGCGAAGCCGGCATTCCCTACAATCGTCGCGTCGGGGCCTAACAGCGCCCATCCCCATGCGCGTCCCACCGCCCGGCCACTGGCCAGCGGTGACCTGGTCGTGCTGGACTTTGGCGGCGAGTTAGACGGATACTGCGTCGACCTGACGCGGATGGCTGTTGTTGGGCCGGCTTCGGCAGAGGCAGAGGCTCTCTACGCTTCGGTGCGCGTAGCGCATCAGGCGGCCCTGGATGCCGTAAGGCCGGGAATCGAGACTTCCGCGATCGACGCAGCGGCGCGCGGAGTGCTCGAATCTCGAGGATTAGGCGAGGCGTTTCTGCACGGCACAGGCCATGGACTTGGTCTCGAAGTGCACGAGGCGCCCCGGATCGCGCGGAGCGGTCCAGAAGCCCCCGAACTGGTGGAGGTCGGCATGGTGTTCACGATTGAACCTGGTGCCTATCTCCCGGAACTGGGGGGCGTTCGGCTGGAGGACGATGTGCTCGTGACGGCTATGGGCTGCGAGGTGCTGACGGAGGCTCCACGCGATCTGCTGGTCGTCTGATGCCTATGAATCTCGACGACATCAAGGAAATTCTGGAGCTCGTCCGCGACCACAACCTCGTGGACTTCGAGCTCGAACGCGACGGTCTCAAGATCCGGATCCGCAAGGCCGGACACGAACTGGCCTTCGTTGCGCCCTCGTCGCCGCTCGCCACAGCGCAGCCACCCCTGACCGGGGCCGCTCCGGCCGCCGTGCCTGGCGCCGCGGGTGCCGGGGCGCCGCCCGTCTCGGACGTGGCAGACCCGGTGAACCTCGCCGTCATCAAGTCCCCGATCGTCGGCACCTTTTACCTATCGCCCGAGCCCTCGGCTCCCTCGTTCGTGGAGATTGGCGATACCGTCCGTAAAGGGCAAGTGCTCTGCATCATCGAAGCGATGAAACTGATGAACGAGATCGAGAGCGATTGCGACGGAGAGCTCGCCGCCATTTACGTTGAAAATGGCAAGGCCGTCCAGTTCGGCGAGCGGCTCTTCGCGGTCAAAGTCGGCTGACGCACACGGCGGGCGGAGCCCGCCCAGGCAGAACACGACATGTTCAACAAAGTACTCATCGCGAACCGCGGCGAGATCGCTCTTCGGGTGATCTACGCCTGCCGCGAGCTCGGCATCAAGACCGTCGCCGTCTATTCCGAGGCCGACGAGCATTCGCTGCACGTCCGCTTTGCGGACGAGGACGTGTGCATCGGTCCTGCCCGCAGCATGGACAGCTACCTCAACGTGCCCGCGATCATCAGCGCCGCCGAGATCACCGGCGCCGACGCGATCCATCCCGGCTATGGGTTCCTGTCCGAGAGCGCGTATCTAGCCGAGGTCTGCGAGGCTTGTCATATCAAGTTCATCGGTCCGTATCCGAACGTGATTCGGCTGATGGGGGACAAGGCACGCGCGCGCCGCGCGATGAAGAAAGCCGGCGTCCCGGTGCTCCCCGGCAGTGATGGCCCCGTGCAGAGTGACGAACAGGCCATCGGCATCGCCAAGGAATTGGGATATCCGGTCATCATCAAGGCCGTTGCCGGTGGTGGCGGACGGGGCATGCGCGTCGTGCGCTCGGTCGAAGAGCTCAGCAAGGCATTCAAGACCGCCACACGCGAGGCCGAGGCGGCTTTCGGCGTTGGCGACGTGTATCTCGAGAAATACGTCGAGCATCCCCGTCACATCGAAATCCAGGTGCTCGGGGATCATCACGGCAACGTCGTGCACCTCGGCGAGCGCGAGTGCTCCATTCAGCGGCGTCACCAGAAGCTCATCGAAGAGGCGCCGTCGATGGCGCTCACGGAGAAGCAGCGCCGCAAACTGGGGGCGACGGTCGTGGATGCCGCCAAGGCGGTGCAGTATGCCAACGCCGGGACGTTCGAGTTCCTGATGGACCCGACTGGCCACTTCTATTTCCTCGAAGCCAACACCCGCCTGCAGGTCGAACATCCCGTCACCGAGTTCGTCACCGGCATCGACATCGTCAAGGAACAGATTCTGATCGCGGCCGGGCGCCGCCTGTCGGTGAAGCAGGGCGACATCGAGATTCGCGGCCATGCGCTCGAGTGCCGCATCAACGCAGAAGATCCCGAGACGTTCGTGCCGAGCCCGGGTGTCATTCATGCGTTCAGCGTGCCCGGCGGGCCGGGGGTACGCGTCGATACGTATGCCCACTCCGAGTGCGTGGTGTCCCCGTACTACGATTCCCTCATCGCCAAGATCATCACCTACGGCCACGACCGCACCGAGGCCATCGCGCGTATGCGGCGCACCCTCGAGATGACGGTGGTCGACGGCATCAAGACGTCGATCCCGCTGCAGCTGAAGATCATCAACGAGCCAGACTTCGTCGCGGGCAAGCTGAGCACCAGCTTCATGGAGCGCTTCATGCCCGAGAAGAAGAAGACTGGCGAGCCTCTCGCCGAAACCGCATAGGGTTTCCGCTCCTTCACGCGTGCTCCCGCGCCTGTACGCCATTCTCGACGTCGCGTTGACGCACGCGCACGGCCTGACGCCGCAGAATCTCTTCGACATCTGGATCGATGCGGGCGTGCGGCTGATTCAGCTTCGCGCGAAGTCGATGGCATCGGGTGCGATGCTCGACCTGGCCGATGCGCTCGCCGAGCGCGCGCGCACGGCCGGTGTGACGTTCATCGTGAACGACCGCGCTGATATTGCACGATTGTCCGGCGCCGCGGGTGTGCATGTGGGCCAGGGGGATCTGACGCCCAGGGACGTGCGGCCCCTGCTGCCTGCACCAGCGCTCATTGGTCTCTCCACTCATACGACCGTGCAGGTGACTGCGGCGCTCACGCAGCCGATCGATTACCTGGCCATCGGCCCAGTCTTCACCACGCTCTCCAAGCAGAACCCAGACGCCGTCGTCGGTCTGTCGGGGGTTCGCGAGACGGCGGCCGCAGCCCGTGAGCGGCCGGTGCCGGTGGTTGCGATCGGGGGAATCAGTCTCGAGACGGCCCCAGACGTGATCGACGCGGGCGCCGACGCGGTGGCCATCATCGGCGATCTGCTGCGGGGCGACCCAGCGCAGCGCGCTCGTGCATTCGTGTCCGCGCTCGGTCGCTGAACGGATCGGATAAGGTACTGCGCATGTCTGCCCGCCGACTCGATGGCACCGCCACCGCCGACGCTATTCGCGCTGAATTGATGCCCGACGTAGAGGCTTTTACCCGGGCCGCAGGACGCGCCCCCGCCCTGACGATTGTGCTCGTCGGCGAGGATCCCGCCTCGCAGGTGTACGTGCGAGGCAAGGAGCGTGCTGGCGGCGACGCTGGGCTTGCCGTTACCGTGCACCGCTTGCCGGCGACCACCACGCTGCCTCATCTGCTCGACCTGGTGCGGCAACTCAATGAGGACCCGCTCTGCGACGGCATCCTGGTGCAGTCGCCCCTACCGGCCGCGATGGGTCGGCGCGCGACCGAGCGTGTGTTCGACGCCATCGACCCCGAGAAAGATGTCGACGGGTTTCATCCTCACAACGTCGGGATGCTCGTGCAGGGACGGGCTCGGCTGGTGCCGTGCACGCCGTCGGGTGTGATCGAGCTGCTCGTGCGCGCCGAGGTGCCGATAGCCGGCGCCCACGCCGTGGTGATTGGCCGCAGCGAGATCGTCGGCAAGCCGATGGCCCTGCTTCTGTTGCAGCGCGACGCGACCGTCACGATTTGCCATTCGCGCACCCCCGATCTGTCGGCCATCACGCGGCAGGCAGACATCCTGGTGTCGGCCGTGGGTCGCCCCGGCATGGTGTCTGCCGGGATGGTCAAACCGGGTGCCGCGGTCATCGACGTCGGCACGACGCCGGTCCAGGACCGCGAAACGGTGGTACGGCTCTTCGGCGAAGGAAGCTCCAGAGTCGCGAGCTTCGAGAAGCGAGGCTCGACCGTTGTCGGCGACATCCATCCCTCGGTCGGCGAGGTGGCCGGCGCGCTCTCGCCCGTCCCTGGCGGCGTGGGCCCGCTCACGATCGTGATGCTGCTCCAGAACACTCTGCGCGCCGCGGTCGGGCGGCGCGAGCGGTTAACCGCTCTCTGACGTCGCGGCAGTCGACGCCTCGGCGCGCAACCGTTCGACAATCGACATCACCTGCCGGCTGGTGTCTCCATCGTCTCCGGACGTGTCGACGACGTAGTCGGCCAGCTCACGCTTGCGAGCGATGGGCCACTGCGACCCAATCCGGCGGCGCGCGTCTTCTTCGCTCGAGCCATCACGGCCCATCAACCGTTGAAGCTGCTGCTCCGGACGACAGGCTGCCACGACCACGCGGTCGAAGTCGTGTTCGTGGCCAGTCTCGTAGAGCAGCGGCACGTCCGCCACGGCAAACGCGGCCTTGCTGCCTTCGGTCTCGGTCTCGGCCTCGGCCAAGAACCACGCGTTGATGGCGACGAACACTCCCGGATGCACGATGCCCTCGAGATCCCGGCGCGCCTGATCGTCGGCGAAGACAATTCGCGCGAGCGCGCGGCGATCGAGCAGTCCCGTGGAGGCGAGTATCTGCGGGCCGAAGCGGTCTACGATCGCGGAGAGGGCCGGCGTGCCTGGCAGGACCAGCGTGCGTGACAAGGAATCGGCGTCGACTGTGGGGACGCCCAAGGCCCGGAAGTGTTGCAGGCAAGTGGACTTGCCGGTGGCAATGCCTCCTGTCAGCGCGACGCGCAGCAGACGACGGGCCACACTACTCGCTCGCCGGCACGAGCATGCCGGGAATCTCTGCTTCGTTGTCGGTCGCCGGCGTGATGCGTTCTTCGACGAAGGTATTCCACTCGTGGCAGTGTGGGCACTGCCAGATCAGCTCGGTGCTGCGGTAGCGACACCGGATGCACACGTGCGGATCGAGGTAGAAGACCGAGTCATGCGTGATGGCGATATAGCGGGCGACCAGCTGTTTGGGCAGGTCGAGCGTCGACAGCGTGCCCCAGATCGCCTGATGAATGGCCAGGGCATGAGGGTTGTGCTCGAGGGCTTCGAACAACAGCTCGAGCGCCTTGCTCAGCTGGCCGCTGCTGGCCAGGTGCCGGGCGAGCGCCGTGCGCGCGCGCCACTCCCGGGGTGATGCCTTGGTCAGCGTGCGGCAGAGCTCGCCGTACCTGTCGTTGTTGCCGAGCGTGATGTAGGCGCGCTCGAGACGTCCAAGAGCCAGGTAGGCGCGGTCGGGTGCGACGTCAATCGCGCGTTCCCAGGTTGCCACGGCGGCCGACAGGTCGCTCTGCTCGAGCAGGGCGTCACCCAGATGCAGATACGCCGGCGTGACGCGGGTGTCGAGATCGATCGCCGCTTCGAATCGCCGGATGGCATCGGCGGTGCGCCCTTCCTTCAGCGCCTGCAGCCCGAGCTCGTTCTCGAGAAAGGCGAGGATGAGCTGTGACTTCGGCTGGTCGGGCGGCCCCGCGATATGCGCGAGCCGTTGTCTCGTGACGTAGGCTTCCTGCCACTGGTGTTGATCCTCTTGCAGCTTCTCGAGGTTCAGCAGCGCGGCTTCGTTGTCGGGGTCGAGCTTCAGGAGATCCGAGAAGGAGGAGGCCGCGCGATCGACGAAGCCGCCGCGGCGATAGTCGAGGCCCAGGCAGAGCAGCACGTTGGCATGCTCGATTCGGTTCAGCCGCGGCCGCTGGAGCAGCGACTGGTGCTCCTGAATGGCCCGTCCCACCTGCCCCTTCTCGCGGTACAGGTTGCCGAGCACGAGATGCAGCTCGAGGGCGCCTGGGTCCAGACTCGACGCGCGTTCGAGCTCCTCGATCGCAAGATCGACCTGGTTCGCGACGAGATAGTTGAGACCGAGAATGAAGTGCGGCGACTGACGCACGCGTCGTCGATCGATCCAGCGGCCCTCGCGCAGCTTGTAGCGTTCCCACGCCTTGCCGCCGGCCAGGCCGATGAGCAGCGCAACGAGGACAGCGAAGACGAGGCCGTAGTCCTGCATCAATCAGACCAGGAACGACTGGTGAATCGCATCCCAGCGTCCATGTACTCTCAAAATCAACTCGATCAGCTCGCGGACCGCGCCACGCCCACCGCCGAACTGGCTGACCCAGTGGACGCTCGCCAGTACCTCCGGGGACGAATCGGCTGGCGCCGCGGCGACGCCCGCGCGGCGCAGCACCGGCAGATCGAGCAGGTCGTCTCCCATATAGGCCACCTCGTCGGGCGCATACCCATGCTCGCCCAGCAGGCGCGTGAAGGCCGCGCCCTTATCCGGCCCCTCCTGCACCACGATCGACAGGCCGAGCTCGGCGGCCCGGCGCGAGGTGGCGGCCGATGGACGGCCACTCAACAGACCGACCTCGATCCCTTCGCGCCGGCTCCACACGATGCCGAGACCGTCGCGAATGAAGAAGCGTTTCGACTCCTTGCCGGCCACGTCGATGTCCACGGTCCCGTCGGTGAGCACGCCGTCCACATCCAGCAATACTAGTCGGACGCGCCGGGCGCGCGCGTGGAGTTCTTCAATCGAGAGCGGCATGACAGCTTTCCAGGGGACGCGCGGCTCAGGTCAGACCATCTGCGTGCGCCAGAGATCGTGCAGGTGAACGACGCCTTCGGCTTCGCCGTCCGGAGTAACTACGACAATCGCGGTGATCTTGCGCTGCTCCATGAGGCGCAGCGCTTCGACCGCGAGCAGCGACCGCCCGATCGTTACAGGGCTGGTGGTCATGACGTCGGCCGCCTTGAGTTCGAGCGGGTTCGAGCCGCGGCTCATGTGCCGCCGCAGGTCGCCATCGGTAACCACGCCCATCAGCCGGCCGCCGCCATCGACCACACACGTCATCCCGAGACGCTTGCTCGACATCTCGTGAATGACGTCTGGCATGGGCGCTTCGGGTGGAACCGACGGGAGTGAGGCGCCGGCGTGCATCACGGCCTCGACGCGCATTAGACGCTTGCCGAGCCGGCCGCCCGGGTGGAGATTCGCGAAGTGCTCGGCGCCAAAGCCCTTGCGCTGCGACAACGCCATCGCCAGCGCGTCTCCCAACGCGAGCGTCGCCGTGGTGCTGGCGGTGGGCGCCAGGTTCATGGGACAAGCCTCTGCGGCGACGGCGCAACTGAGCGTGACGTCCGCGGTGACACCCAGTGTGGAGGTGGGCTGTCCTGTGAGCGCAATCAGCTTGGCCCCGATGCGTCGGATCGCCTCGATCAGCCGAATCATCTCTTCTGTCTCGCCGCTGTACGACAGCGCCACGATCACGTCGTCGCCTTGCACGACCCCCAGGTCGCCGTGCACCGCTTCGGCTGCGTGCAGAAAGATGGCCGGCGTGCCGGTGCTCGAGAATGTCGCCGAGATCTTGTGGGCGATGATGCCCGATTTGCCCATCCCCGTGACGACCACACGGCCACTGCACTGGTGCAACAGATCGAGCGCTCGCTCGAAATTGCCGTCGAGCGTGGGGATGAGCCCCAGAATCGCCTGCGCTTCCGTCTCGAGCACCTTGCGTGCGAGGTCGATGGGCTTGAGTGCGTCAGTCATGGCCCAGTGCTAGCCGCGGACCACGGCCTGAATGCGGACGAGCTTGTGGAGGAGGGGACCAAGGCGGGAAAGTGGCAGCGCATTCGGTCCGTCGCTCTTCGCGCGGGACGGATCCTCGTGCACTTCGAGGAACACACCATCGACCCCGGCCGCGACGCCGGCCGATGCCAGCGGCTCGATGTACTGGGACAGTCCGCCGCTCACGCCGTCGCCCCCGCCCGGCAGTTGCAGACTGTGCGTGACGTCGAACACGACGGGTGCGCCGAGCGCGCGCATCATCGGGAAGGCGCGCATGTCGACCACGAGGTTGTTGTACCCGAACGAGAAGCCGCGCTCGGTGAGGACGACCTGTGTGTTGCCCGAGTCGCGCACCTTCTGGAGCGCGTGACGCATGTCGAGCGGCGCCAGAAACTGTCCCTTCTTTATATTGACGACGCGGCCGGTGCGTGCGGCGGCCACCAGCAGATCCGTCTGCCTGGAGAGGAAAGCCGGGATCTGCAGGACGTCGGCGACCTCGGCGACGGGAGCGGCCTGCCACGGCTCGTGGATATCGGTCAGCACCGGCACCTGCAGGGCTTCGCGGACGCGCCGGAGGACGGCGAGTCCCGCCTCGAGGCCGGGCCCTCGATACGACGCGATGGAGGTCCTGTTCGCCTTGTCGAACGACGCCTTGAATATGTAGGGCACACCCGCCTCGCGCGCGAGCGAGGCGATGGCGCTGCCGAGGTCGACCGCATGCTGCTCGCTCTCGATCACGCAGGGCCCCGCGATGAGCACGAGCGTGTCGCGGCCGAAGACCACTGACTCTGAGACGACGACCTCCGCGACTGGCTGCTCGGCCGTCGTCATGTCAGGCGCGCCCGCGGCGGTCGCCAATCGCGGCGACGTTGGTCAACGGGGCGCCATCGGCGGCCATCTTGCGACGGTGTGCGGCCTCGACAAAGCCGGCGAAGAGCGGATGCGGACGCAGCGGTTTCGACTTGAACTCCGGGTGGAACTGCACCGCGAGATACCAGGGGTGTCCAGGCAGTTCGACGATCTCCACGAACTTGCCGTCCATCGAACGGCCCACGATGCGCAGCCCGTGCTCGATGAGCGTCTTCTCGTAGAGGCAATTGAACTCGTAGCGGTGACGATGGCGCTCGTGAATCATCTCGTCGCCGTAAAGGCGGAAGGCGAGTGAGTCGGGCGTGAGGCGGCACGCGTAGCTGCCGAGGCGCATCGTGCCGCCCAGGTCGTCGACGCCGAGCAAATCGCGCAGCTTGTAGATGACCTTGTGCTCCGCTTCCTCCGTCACTTCGGTGGAATCGGCGTCGTCGAGCCCGCAGACATTGCGCGCGTATTCGACAACCGCCCACTGAAAGCCGTAGCAGATGCCGAAGTAGGGAATCTTCCGTGTGCGCGCCACTTCGGCGGCCGCCATCATGCCGCGGCTGCCGCGATCCCCGAATCCCGGGGCTACCAGGATGCCGCAGGCGTCGTCGAGCACGCGGAGACCATCTGGCTGTTCGAGCGCCTCGGCTTCGATGTACTTGAGCCGGACCTTGACACGGTGCCTGAACCCGCCGTGGAAGAGCGCCTCGTTGATGCTCTTGTACGAGTCCTCGTATTCCGTGTACTTGCCGACGAAATGAATCGTCAGTTCGTCCTTGGGATGTCGCACACGTTCGACCAGGTCTTCCCACTCGTCCATGCGCGCATCGGTCTCTGGCAGGTGCAGCCGTCGCAGCAGGATGTCGTCGAGCCCTTCGGCGGCCAGGCAGAGCGGGACCTCGTAGATGCTGGAGACGTCGCGGGCCGTGATGACCGCCTCTTCGTCGACGTCGCAGAAGAGCGCAATCTTGCGCTTCATGTCCTTGTCGAGCGGACGATCGGTGCGGCAGAGGAGCACGTCGGGTTGAATGCCGATGGACCGCAGGTCGCGCACGCTGTGCTGCGTGGGCTTCGTCTTCAGCTCGCCGGCTGAGGCGATGTACGGCACCAGCGTGAGATGGATATACAGCGTGTTCTCGCGGCCGACGTCCTGCCGGAACTGCCGGATGGCCTCGAGAAAGGGCAGACTCTCGATGTCGCCGACCGTGCCGCCGATTTCGATGAGCAGCACGTCGACGTCTTCGGCCGCCGATCGAATGCTGTTCTTGATCTCGTTGGTGATGTGGGGGATGACCTGGACCGTCCGGCCGAGGTACTCGCCGCGCCGTTCCTTCTGGATGACCGAGAGGTAGATCTTGCCGGTGGTCCAGTTGTTGTTACGGGTGGCCACCATGTTGGTGAACCGCTCGTAATGGCCCAGGTCCAGATCCGTCTCCGCGCCGTCGTCGGTGACGTACACCTCGCCGTGCTGGTACGGGCTCATCGTGCCCGGATCGACATTGATATAGGGATCGAACTTCTGCAGGGCGATCTTGTAGCCGTGCCCTTCGAGCAGGCAGCCGATGGACGCGGCGGCCAGTCCCTTGCCGAGCGACGAGACGACGCCGCCCGTCACGAAGATGTATTTCACCGGTCTGATGCGTTCAGTGTGCGCCATGTGTTCGCCTCAACGCGGCACGCTGGCTTCGACCAGCCGCCGCACCCGCTCGAGGTCCTCCGGCGTGTCGACGCCGATGCTGTCGCCTGCCGTCTCGACGGTGCCAATGCGGAAGCCGTGTTCGAGCACGCGCAACTGCTCGAGGCCTTCCGCCCGTTCCAGCGGCGTGCCCGGCCAGGCCGCCACCTGCAAGAGCAATGTGCGCCGATACGCGTAGAGCCCGATGTGTCGCCAGAGAGCCGGCGCCGGATGTCCCGGCCGCGTGAAAGGGATCGCCGCACGAGAGAAATACAGCGCATCTCCCGCCGCGTCAACGACGACTTTCACGACCGCGGGATTTTCGAACTCGTCGAGGTCGGCGATTCGGCACCGCAGGGTGGCCATGGCGCGGTGTTCGTCGCTCTGCAGCGATGTCACCGCGGCGTCGATCGTCAGCGGATCGATCAGCGGCTCATCGCCTTGCACGTTCACCACGATGTCGCAGGTCAGGTGGTGCGCCACCTCGGCGAGCCGGTCGGTCCCGGTCTCGTGCCTGTCGCTCGTCATCACGACCGTGCCACCGAACGCGTGCACCGCCTCGGCGATGCGGTCGTCGTCGGTCGCGACGAGCACGGCGTCGACGGTGCGCGCAGCGGAGGCGCGCCGGTAGACGTGTTCGATCATCGGATGGTCGCCGATGCGGGCCAGCGGTTTGCCGGGGAGACGGGTCGATTGGTAGCGAGCAGGAATGATGGCGACGACACGAGCCGAGCGAATGGTCGGTGCCAGCCCTGTGGGGAAAACAACGGGCACGGCAAATCTTAGCACGGCGTCTGTATAATGTGCCGTTCGACTGCGGACGTTTGCCGCACCATCATGGTGCAAAGCGATGAAAGCTCAAGTCGGATGCGGCGATCTCGATTCGCGTGCGGACTTTTCCACATGGTTTTCCACAGATCCTGTGAACAACTCCGACGCGGACGATCAGGGACCTGACCTAAAAAAATCGGCAACGAGAGAGCGGAGTGCGCATGGCAATCAACGGTGAGGCAATCACGCGGCGCGATGGAACACTGGCAGTGCCCGATCGACCGATCGTGCCGTTCATCGAGGGCGATGGCACCGGTCCCGACATCTGGGCGGCGAGTGTGCGCGTGTTCGACGCGGCGGTCGAGAAGAGTTCCGGCGGACGTCGCAAGATCGAGTGGCTCGAAGTGCTTGCCGGGGAGAAAGCTTTCGCGCAGACGGGCAGCTGGTTGCCCGACGCCACCCTCGATGCGTTTCGCCAATATCTGGTCGGCATCAAGGGGCCGTTGACCACGCCGGTGGGCGGCGGCATCCGGTCGCTGAACGTGGCGCTGCGACAGGAGCTCGATCTTTACGTCTGCCTGCGGCCGGTGCGCTACTTCAGTGGCATGGAGACGCCCGTGAAGCGTCCCGACCAGGTCGAGATGGTGATCTTTCGTGAAAACACGGAGGACATCTACGCGGGCATCGAGTTTCGCGAGGGCACGCCGGAGGTCGAAGAGTTCAAACGGATCTTCTCCGCCTCGTTCCCGAAGCTCTTCAAGAAGTTCCGATTCCCCGACTCGTCCGGCGTCGGCATCAAACCCATGTCGCGCGAGGGGAGCGAACGGCTGATCCGCGCTGCCATCGAGTACGCGGTGGCACATCGCCGCAAGAGCGTCACGCTCGTGCACAAGGGCAACATCATGAAGTTCACGGAAGGCGCCTTCCGTGACTGGGGCTACGATTTGGCGAAGCGCGAGTTCGGGGCGACCGAGATCGATGGCGGCCCCTGGTGCACGCTCCCGGGCGGCATCGTGCTGAAGGACGTCATCGCCGACGCGTTCCTTCAGCAGATCCTGACGCGGCCGGCGGAGTACGACGTGATCGCGACGCCGAACCTCAATGGCGACTACATCTCGGACGCACTGGCCGCCCAGGTAGGCGGCATCGGCATCGCGCCCGGCGGCAATATCAATTACATGACCGGACACGCCATCTTCGAGGCGACGCACGGCACGGCGCCGAAGTACGCCAATCTCGACAAGGTCAATCCTGGCTCGGTCATCCTGTCGGGCGAGATGATGTTGCGCCACCTGGGATGGACCGAGGCCGCCGATCTCGTCATTGGTTCGCTCGAGAGGGCCATTGCGGCCAAGACCGTCACCTACGATCTGGCGCGCATGATCGCCGGCGCGACAGAGCTCAAGACCTCGGAGTTCGCGACAGCGATGATCGCGCACATGTAGCGTAAGCCGTAAGCCGTAAGCCGTCAGTCGTCTTCCCGTGGAGCCCTCATGAACCGCAAAGTGACAGTCGTAGGAGGCGCTGGCAATGTCGGCGCGACCGTAGCCCGCGCCATTGCCGTCAAGGAACTCGCCGACGTTGTCATCGTCGACATCGCCGGCGACAAGGCGCAGGGCGTCGCGCTCGATATCTTTCAGGCCTGTCCCATCGACGGATCGGACACCCGCCTCGTCGGCACGTCCGACTACGCTGCCACGGAAGGGTCCGACGTCGTCGTGATCACCTCGGGCGTGCCGCGCAAGCCAGGCATGAGCCGAGACGACCTGCTACAGGTCAACTACAAGATCATGCAGGCCGTGACCGAGCAGGTGGTGAAGTACTCGCCCAACTGCGTGATCGTCCCGGTCGCCAACCCGCTCGACGCGATGTGCCAGGCGGTATACCGGCTGAGCGGCTTCCCGCGGGAGCGGGTCGTGGGCATGGCCGGCGTGCTCGACTCGGCGCGCATGCGCACGTTCATCGCGATGGAACTGGGCGTCTCTGTCGAAAACGTCCACGCCTTCGTTTTGGGCGGGCACGGCGACACCATGGTGCCGCTGCCGCGGTACTCGACGGTGGCGGGTATTCCGCTGACCGAGCTCGTCACCATGGGATGGCTGACCGCCGAGAAGCTGGCCGCCATCTGCACCCGCACCGCCAACGGCGGGGCGGAGCTGACGAAGATGATCGGCACGAGCGCGTGGTACGCGCCGGGCGCGGCTGCCGCCGAGATGGTCGAGGCCATTCTCAAGGATAAGAAGCAGATCCTGCCGTGTTCGGTGTTCCTGCAGGGCGAGTACGGCGTGCACGACCAGTTTCTAGGAGTACCCGTGAAACTTGGCCGCGGCGGAGCCGAGAAGGTCGTGGAGATTCAACTGACCGCCGACGAGAAGGCCGCGCTCATGAAGTCCGCGGCGGCGGTAAAGGAACTGACGGACGTCATCGGCGTGTAGGCGCCTGTGAGGCGACAGCCGGACGGTACACCGATACAGCGCGGATACAGATCTGTCGGTGCACCGTCCGTGGCTGTAGGTTCGACACGGAGAATCGTGATCGGCCGGACAGATTCGCGCCATTGAGAACATACGCCGACATGTTGCGTGCGGCACAGCCCTTGCTAGCGATACGCGCAGGGGCGAATCATGGTGCCATTTGTCAGTGTGCTCGGGTGTGTGCTGATCGCGTACGGGTTGTGGGGAGCTGCTACCAGCCTCCGACGCGACCGCCCGCGTTTTTAGCCGAGCCTATCGCCTCTCCGAACGCCCTCCCTCGCCCCGTCGCCGTGGCCGGCACCGCATGCTCGCTGTTGTAGCGCAGTAGTAATGTCCCCTCGGTAGCGCAATAGAAATGTCCCCTACGCTGGCGATCTCCTGGGAGGTCGCAGATTGGGACGGACAGCGATGAGTGTGCGGGACTTGACACGGGTCGAG
>JBDSZL010000052.1:0-64329 GCA_039925145.1 Vicinamibacterales bacterium
CACCCGCGCCAATACCTCGACCCGTGTCAAGTCCCGCACACTCATCGCTGTCCGTCCCAATCTGCGACCTCCCAGGAGATCGCCAGCGTAGGGGACATTTCTATTGCGCTACCGAGGGGACATTACTGCTGCGCTACAACAGTCCCCTGTTTTAGCCCCTGTTTTAGCGTCACACAGCAGCTATGGAGAGCTTAGAGGCGCTGCGACAGGAGTAGATGGGGCCCCCCTCTGGCGACATGACAAAACATGACAATGCGGCGGTGCACGAACCTGGCAAAACCTAACATCCTGGCGGCGTGTGCGAAGCAGGTAAGTCGACAGTCACCCTGCTCAGAGGGCCCGAAACAACTGAGCCAACTCTCGGCTGAGCTGACGGACGCGCTGGCGTTCACCGCCGCGGTCGGCGTTTCGCGACGATTGCCGTTTGCCCGCCGGGGTCGAGGGCCCGGTCGATCGCTCCCACGGGCGCCATGCCTGAATCGCGATCCGCTGCCGTTCCCGACGCTCCGGTGTCCAGCCGTTCGACCTGTGCCTCCAAAAGTTCGTTCCGCCGACTTTCCAAGTCTCCCGCACGCGCGACGTCCGCCGGCCTTGTCATGATGCTGTTGTTGACCTGTTGCGGACCATGGGCGACATTGGCCTGTCGCGCGAAGATCGTGGGATTCTTACTCGCCATGAGCCGTTCGACCGTGGCACTGCATTGACCCTGCGCCTTGAGGGCCAAGCGCATGTACCGTTCCGAGATCTCGGGGTTCACCCTCAGGTTGTTGGCGGATCGACGTGCGTATTCGGAGTAGATGGCATTGAGCGAGAGCGCCTGCGCCACCATCAGGCCTTCCATGTCGTTCATGTCGCCGCGATTCACACAGCCTGCAGCCTCTTTGATGGCGTCGAAACACGTGGCGCTATCGATGTCAGTGAATCGAACCTTCGCGAACTGAGCGGTTGTCGCCGCGTTCGAACACAGCCCCTTGACCACGACATTCGCCAGCGCCTTCTCAAGGGTCTCGCCATCGGCCTTGGAGAGGGTCAGCACCGGGCCTGCTTCCGGTTCAGGCCCAGCAGGGGGCGTCGTCAGCTTCTTTTTACGCGGCATGAGCATGTCCACCATTTGCACACCAACTCCTCGGCACAGGCCAGTACTCGACGGCACCGTTGTCGTTGAATGCGCTGAAAATGCTTCGGTGAACCCGACTGCGCAGGACAGGACAGCACTGGCGATAACGGGGGGGCGTAGACTCCCCCCTTCCGCACCATCAATCGACAAAGGCCCGGTTCTCCCGGCCTTTGTCATTTTCGAATGCCGAAACGCCTAACGAGCGCCTACCAGGGACGCATCGCCCTGTCTTTGTCTCAGAACGTCTGCGGCGATCCCATCACCCGCCATAGCTCGATCGAGGTCATTGATCGCGATCGCCGTACTGATGAGAAAGCGCATCGTCTTCCCGCTCGGGTTTGCGCGCACGGTGCGTCGCGCGCCGGACTGAACACGCAGTGACGGCGAAGGTGCCTTTGCTGCGTGATTCTATCTTGCGCGGTTCGCGCCGGCAGAGCGCGACGATCTACACTGAAGCCCACATCACATTGCTTTTGACGAGCGAGAGAGCGGGAGGTCTACCGTGAGTGGACATCATTCGCACTTGAGGGTCCGTTTCTATCCTGGGCATGACGGCCCGAAGTGGACGTGTGTCGTGCAGCGCCTCGGGGGCGACGGCATGCCAATTGGCGGGGACTTGATATCGGCGACCGGCGACACCAGAGACGACGCGCGCACCCACGCGCTGGAGCAGGCGCCGGACGAGGATGTGCGTGAAGCGCTCGTCGCCGCGCACTAGATCGCGCGAGTCCCGAGCGTAGCGAGGGACGAGCGTCTGAGCGCTGGGGGTGGGGCCCCAGCGCCATTGAAAGAACGCTGACCAGCGTCTGAGCGCTTGGGGGTGGGGGCCCAGCGCCATTGAAAGAACGCTGACCAGCGTCTGAGCGCTGGGGGTGGGGCCCCAGCGCTCACGATCACCGCGACGCTTGAGAAGACCAAGGTCTCCCGCACGGCGCGGTTGCGCATTCAGTAGCGGCGAACGCGGTTCGGACGCACGCGCGGGAGCGGCAACAGCGGCGATCCGCGTCGCCTCTAATGTGCCTCACTGATATTCATTCTTGGCCGAAGGAAAGTTCCCGTATTCGTGTCGAGGCCGCCGACGAGCCCACTGTAACCTTCAGGCACTCGCGGATCTCACCCGCTCTCACCTTGCATGCGGTCGCACTCTGCTTTATAGACCTCGATCAGAACCGTGAGTTTCGTCTGGAAGACGCTCTGTGCGGAGTACACCTCGGCGAGAGGCTCGACGAGCGCCTTCTGCTTCAACTCGTCCTCGACTGTCATCGTCAGTTCCGCAAGCCGCTCGAGATTCGCACGTGAATGGAACTCGAGCTCTTTGAGCTTCGTGAGGACGACGAGTGACCCTTCGAGCGCCGCCGGCGGCTTCACCGTAGAGCCCTCGCTCGGCGCCGGGACTGCCGCGGTCTCGCTTGGTACACCCGTTTGGTGCTCCTTCTTGTTTTGCACTGGCGGCTTCTTCCCCGGCTGTACGGCAGGCGCATCCTCAGGACGTGCCCCCGTGCCTTCGTGCTTCTTTTCCTGGGTGACTTTCTTGGCGTGTGCGACGTTGCGCGGATCAGACATTCCACCCCCGTTTGCCGATGTGGACGACAGTGCCCGCCTAATGCCGGGGTGTTTCAACGGCTTCTGTTCAGCGTACCAGATGCCACCTTGCTGGCTATCGAGGACGGGAGGGCGGATATTCCTTCAGCAGTTTCTGTGCATCCGATGGGAGCTTTGCGACGAGCTTCGAGCCGGTGCTCTCCTCGTCTCGATACACGCCTCGCCAGACGAACGCGTCCGCGCCAGCGGCCTTCAGGTCGATCACCAGGGTGGCCGCGGCGTACCGCACCGAGACAGGCCCCGTGCTGATCCGCCCACTGCCGCGTGGTCCCGCAATGGAGACACCCCGGCCAGTGGTGGATACATCTTCGCCGGTGATGACAACTGACACCGCGAGATCGCCCTGTGCCGCCGTCTCTGCCAGACCCCTTGCGGCGAGCGTGGACCGTATCGCCGCCTGCACCTGTTTGACGAACAGATCGTTGTCGAGCTCGGGTCGTCCGCTCTCTACACGCGTGCCTCCCAGCGTGAAGGTCTTGAAACGAGTGAAATCGGCGGTCGGGCTGGCGTCCACGCTCCACTCATCCGCGGCCGCGATTGGTGCGGCGAGCACAACACTCAGCAAGAAGCCCAATAGTCCGCGCATGGCTCACTTCCGGCGAGGCGGGAATTTCTCGAACAGCTTGGCCAGATCCTTGGGCAGGACCTCCGCGAACTTACCAGCCTTCGTCTCGGTGTCGTGGTAGACGCCGCGCCACAGCAGAGTCCCACCAGGGCGATCCGAGATATCCACGACCAGCGTGACGTCGGTGTAGTCCACCGGCAGAGCGCCTGCCGGTCCGCGTCGACCAGGGGTGAGCGCATGGGCGCGGCCGAACGGACCGATGCCGAAGTCGGTGGCGTTCAGGGTGTATCCCACCGTGGCGTCGGCATTCTGATCGAGTTCTTTCATACCCGCGGCGGCCAAAGCCGTCCGCAGGCCAGCCGCCAGCTTGCTGGCCAGGACCGGGCTCGTCAATTCGGGTCGAGTCGTCGTGACTCCCGGCGTGGACAGGCTGAAGGTCTTCAGTCGCGAAAAATCCACGTGGTCATCGAAAAGCACCGCGTGGTCATCGGCCGAGAGCGCGACGGATGTCAAAAGCAGTCCGAGCATCGCCGCAGCGACTCGCATGTGGCTCCTTCGGCGCGGTTGCCGACGACACGACGCGCGGGCGTCGGGCCTGTCATTGAATGGCTTGCATCATATCTCCCTCGCCGCGACATTCGCACCTGCGCGCCATGCGGCACGCGTAAATCCTGCGGACATGCTGCGGGAGACGTAACCCCGCCCTGCCGGTAGGTCGTCCGCGCGATTGTCACACTCTCGTCTCAATTCAGGGGTCGGTTCATTCCACGAAACCCGTTATTCTGTTTCCGGAGGCTTCTATGCATTTCCCGCAGATACGCGTACGCATGACATCGGCAGCCGTGTTCGGGTTGCTCTGCTCGGCCCCCGCGTACGCGCAGGCGCCACCGGCGCCGAGTGCCCAGGCGCCAGGCGCGCCTGCGGTGTCGATGATGCAGGCAAGCCCGGTGTTGAACGCGGTCGACGTCAATCACGACAGCCGGATCGACACCGCCGAATTGGCCAACGCACCGGCACGCCTCAAGACGCTGGATAAGAATGCCGATGGCAAGCTGACGCGCGACGAAGTGGCCCTGCCCCCCGGCTTCGGCCGCGGACCGGGCGGACCGGGCGGTCCCGGTGGGTTTGGCGGACGAGGCGGGCGCGACGGCGAAGGACGCGGCAGAGGTGAAGGTGGCCGAGGTGGCGGCGAAGTCGTCCCTGGAGAGCGCGACTTCGCGGTGCCGTTATCTGGCCCGACGGCCGACGAACTGCTGGCCACGTTGATGGCCTGGGACAAGAACAAGGACGGCAAGCTCACCAAAGACGAGGTGCCCGAGCGCCAGCAGGGCATCTTCGATCGCGGGGATACAGACAAGAACAGCGTGCTCGACGCCGCAGAACTGCGCAAGCTCACAGCCGATCAGGCCGCGGCGCCTCCCGCGCCTCCCGCGCCTCGAGGTGGCGGGCGCGGTGGATTTGGCGGTGACGCCGCCACGGCGGCGCTTGATGCCGATCGCAACGGCGAGATTTCCGCTGACGAGATGGCGAATGCGGCCACGACGCTGAAGACCCTCGACAAGAACGGCGACGGCGTCATCACCGAAGACGAAGTGCGCCCCGCGCCCGGTGGCGGGCGAGGTCCCGGCGCGCCTGGCGCCCCTCAGTAAATCCTTCCTTTCGCGATTACGCCCATCCGAGTCCACGAGCGTCCTATGAACAAGAAATTCCTTGTCCCGGCAGTTGTCGCCTTTTCGAGCGCGGGCACCGCCACCGCCGCCGATCTGTCGTTTGTCTCGAACTACGAGAACGTCTTGGGCACATCGCTCGAGCTCAAGATCGCGGCCTTGAACCGCGTGGCAGCTGACCGCGCACAGCTCACCATCCTGAACGAGATCTCGCGCCAGTCGCGCATCCTGAGCTCGTGGGATTCGACGAGCGAAGTGAGCCGCTGGGCGCAATCGCACGGACAGCCCGTGCCCGTCTCCCGCGAGCTGTTCGATGTGCTGGGCCTGTTCGATCACTGGCGCGTCCGCACCGGAGGCGCCCTCGATCCCGCGGCGCAGTCGGTTGTGGCAGCCTGGGCCTCGGCCGCGAGTCAGCAACGGCTGCCCACATCCACAGAGCTGGCCGCCGCGCTGAAGACGGTGCAGCAACCGCACTGGCAGCTGGACGCCGCGGACATGACGGCGACGCATCTCTCGAACGCCCCGCTCGTACTCGCGTCCTTCACCAAGAGCTACATCATCGATCGCGCCGTCACGGCGGCCATGCGCGTCCCCGGCGTCAACGCCGTGGTCCTGAACGTCGGCGGCGACGTCGTGGTGCGGGGCACGGTTGCCGAGCCGATCGACATCGCGGATCCGAAAGATGACGCAGAGAACGCGTCGCCTCTTTCCCAAATTGTCGTGAAGGACGCTGCGGTGGCAACCAGCGGCAACTACAGACGCGGCGTCGACATCGCCGGCGTCCACTACTCACATATCGTCGATCCGCGCACGGGCATGCCGGCGGGCGACGTCGTCAGCTCCACGGTCGTGGCCGCGAATCCGGCCGAGGCGGGCGCGCTGGCGACCGCGTTCTCGATTCTCACGCCGGCCGAGAGCCGGCAACTGGCGGCCGACTCGCCCGGCGTCGAGTACCTGCTGGTCGACAGACAAGGCCGGCGCATCGCCAGCCCCGGCTGGCATCGTCTCGAAGTGCCGGCGGCGCCGCAGCCGCCGCAGTCTCGTGCCGCCTCGACCATCGTTGGCCCCGCTCTCGCCCAGGCGCCCACCGCGGCGCGCGGCGCGGCCGCGCAGTGGGATCCCGCCATGGAGCTGGCGGTCAACTTCGAGATTCCCGTGCTCGGGGGCCGTGCACTGCGCCCGTTCATCGCGATCTGGATTGAGGACGCAGACAGGTTCCCGGTGCGCACGCTGGCGCTCTGGTACCACGAAGATCGCTATCTGCCCGAAGTGAAGGCCTGGTATCGCGCAGACCGGCTCCGAAGCATGTCGGAAACGACGTCCGTTGTACGTTCCATCGGCGCCGCCACGCGGGCTCCCGGTAAGTACACGATGAAGTGGGACGGCAAGGACCAGTCGGGCAACTACGTGAAGCCCGGCAAATACACCGTGTCCATCGAGTCCTCTCGCGAGCACGGGACCTACCAGATCGACCGCCAGGAGATGACCTTCACCGGCACACCGCAGGCGATCGAGTTCAAGCCGGGCACCGAACTCGGCGTCGTGTCCTTTGACTATCACAAAGTCACCCCGTAGGCCGGCCGCCAGAAGCGTCGCGGAGTCTCCGAAGCGGAGCGGCCAGCGCGTTCGCCGCGCAACCGCCCATTGGTCGCGTGTGCTCCACACGTACCTCTCGATGGTCAGCTTCTCGATCCTCCTCTTTTTTGCAGTGACCGGGATCACACTGAACCACCAGGGCGCGTTCAATGCCGACGCCAAGACGACACGCTTCACGGGACAGCTCGAGTCGTCGTGGCTGCAGCCACCCGCGGGCCGGGAGGTCGCCAGGAGCGAAATCGTCGGAGCCTTGCGGAGCACGCATGGCATCGATGCGGCGGTGAAGGACTTTCGAGTCGAAGAGAACGAGATCACGATCACGTTCAAGGGGCCTGGCTACGCGGCCGACGGCTTCATCGATCGTCAGAAAGGCACGTACGACATCACCGAGTCACGCCTCGGCCTGATTGCCGTCATCAACGACTTGCACAAGGGGCGCGACACCGGCAGCGCCTGGGCGTGGGTCATCGACATCTCGGCGGGGCTGATGGTGCTCGTGTCCCTGACCGGTCTGACGTTGATCTTCTTCCTGCAGAAGCGGCGGACGGCCGGGCTCATCGCGCTCGCCATGGGCACCGCAGTGTGCGTGGCGGTGTATGCGCTCTGGGTGTCGTAGCTGCTCACAGCCCTTCGGGCTCGCGGACCTCGCCGTCGATGTCGTCGAGCCGCTGCTGCATGAACTTCCGCGCGTCCTGCACGGCCTGGTTGTAGATTTGCGGACCCACCGCGGCGGCTACGAAGTCGAGCACCTGCTCGGCCCGGAAGCGACTGAGGTCGTCGTCGAATTCTTCACGAAAGAAGGCCTGAATGCGATCGATGAGTTGCTGCCGTCGGCCGCCGTCGATCTTCAGGGTCACTCGACACTCCGGTGGCGGATGCCCATCTACTGCTCGCCGCAGCCCGGGACCTTGACGACGCGGGAAGCGTATCGCACGGCGGCAGATGGAGTCACCGCGAGCTTCGGGTCGATGCTGCCGTCAGCGCGGCGGACCATCTGGCAGTCGATCGCCAAATTCGGGCTCGAGGCTGATACAGCGGATGGCCCGGCCGCCGGTGAGTTCGACGGCACAAATACAGGCAGGGCACGAGGCGGCTCAGGCAGTCGCATGCCGAAGTCGGCCGAAATCCGTGGCTTGATCTGGGCCGGGCTTCCGATTCCGAGCGGGACCGCTCTCGACTGAGCACCTGCCCACTGGGGCAGCGTCACCGCCAGAATAACGAGAGCGACGGAAATGCTCGTCTTCATGAGGCTCCCTCCAGCAACGATCGTTCGAGCCTAGCTTAACGCATCGCAGCGTGTTCCTACTTGGCGTGGCGGGGGTGGAAATGCTCCAGGCGAGCTGGGCCTGGTAGCTGCTACACTCCTGCCGCTGAACACGCCTGAACCGTGGCCCCCAAGGACGAGGAACATGCCGATGCGAATCTTCACCCTGTTACTCTGTGTCGCGGTCGCGGTGGCCGTGCCGGCCGCGCAGGCCCCCACCGCAACGCTCGACATTTATTACATCGACACGGAGGGCGGACAGGCCACTCTGTTCGTCTCGCCGACCCACCAGTCCGTTCTGGTCGACACGGGCAATGCCGGTAGCCGAGACCCGGACCGGATCGTGGAAGCCGCGCGCGCCGCGGGCATCCAGCAGATCGACTACCTCGTGGTCACGCACTACCATGGCGATCACATCGGCGGGTTCCTGGAGCTCTCGAAGAAGATCCCAATCGTCAACATCGTCGACCACGGCCCAACCGTGCAGCCCGAACAGGTCAGCCCTTCGCGGACGCTCTACGAGGAGACGAAGGCCAAGGGGCATTACACCGTGGCGAAGCCGGGCGACCGTGTTCCGGTGACCGGCGTCACGTGGACGATCGTGACCGCGGCTGGCAAGACGCTGAAGACGAACGTGGCAGGCGCGCCGGGTGCGGGCACCGCGAACACGCTCTGCGCCGAGTTCAAGCCGAAGGACGTTCAAGTGGATCTCGAGAACGCGATGTCGACTGGCAGTCTCATCGCGTTTGGCAAGTTCCGCACGATCGACCTCGGCGACCTGCTCTGGAACGTGGAAGGCGACCTGATGTGCCCCATCAATCACATCGGCACCGTGGACGTCTATCTCACGACCCATCATGGGTTGGACTGGTCGAACTCGAAGCAAACCGTGCATGCGCTGCAACCGCGCGTCGCCATCATGAACAACGGCACGCGGAAGGGCGGACAACTCGAGACGTTTCAGACGCTTGAAACGTCGCCCGGCCTCGAGGACTTATGGCAGCTCCACTGGTCGTACAACGGACTGCTCGAGCACAACGCGCCGGCACGCTTCATCGCCAACATCGACGACAACGCGCAGTTGAGCGCCGTCATCGCCAACCCGCCCGTGCCCGCCACGAGCGTCATCGGCGCGCCGCCCGCGCGCGGTGGCGGCGTGGGCGGACCAGCTCCCGCACCGGCTGGAGCCCCGGCCCCCGCCGTGGCAGGCACGGCGCCGCAACCCAGCGCCTACCCGGCCGGGCCCCAGGGCACTGCCGCGCATACGCCGTCGTACTGGATCAAGGTGTCCGCTCGCGCCGATGGCAGCTTTACCGTGACGAACAGCCGAAACGGCTTCAGCAAGACCTATGCGGCGCGACGCTGAAGCGAGACGTCACCTGGGCTTCTGGTCGAGGTTCACCAGGAGATCGGCGGGGCTGATCGTGTCGACCACGCCACCGGCGGGAACGTCGACCTTGGCGATCCACAGAAGCGCGTTGAGGACCACCCGACGCTGATTGACGTCGCCCCAGTTGGCGTGCGTGTGCCCGCCCGTAAAGCCAAAGCTTCGGCCGCCGTCCGGCCGCTCGTACACCCACATCATGGTCTCGGTGCGGCCGCTCGCCGCGATGATGTGGGGATACGGTCCCGGGGGGTTCACGTAGGGCCCTTTGCGGACATCGTCTCCCGGCACGGCCGTGAGAATGGGCGTGACACGTGACATCGCGGTCTGGTCAGGCGTCCACCGCATATTGAAGTACCACTCGTCACGATTGCCGAACGGCTTCACCCCGCGTGTCACGGGATGGTTGGGAAATGTCGCGAACGCGGGTGCCCACATCGGGTTGACGGAAAAGTTCTCCTCGTAATACCCCCCGGCCCACCGATGCATCGCGGCACCGGGCTGTCCGGCAGGCACTTCAACCCCATAGTGGGCAAACCCAAGTCCCACGCCCTTCGCGGCCAGGGCGTCGATCACTTTCATGTGATCTCGCGCGAGCGCCGGATGGCCGCCACCGCCGTCCGAGTAGATGACAACGGCATCGGCGCCGTCGAGCGCGGCGTTGTCGTCGACCGGCATCCCATCCACCATTTTGCTCGGCCACCCGTTCGTGTAGACCTGAACCGTCACGCCGGGCACGCCGCCGAGCGCTTTCTGCAGGAGCATGGCTCCAGCGCGGAACTCGTGCATGCCGGGCGGATGACTGGGCCGGCCGGCGATCAGCGCGATACGTTTTGTCGGGGTCTGCCCGGTCAGGGTGACGCCGATCGCGATGGCGCCAACGGCCACGATTGCGACGAAGCGGCGCAACGAAGCGAATGGATACAGCATCATGAGCTCCAATCAATCCACCGGGCCGAACCAGGGTGATTGCCGCATTATCCTCCGCGGGGCGCCAACAGCGCGACCGGAGCTACGACTCGAACGGATGACCGAACTGGGTCAGAATCCACATCGCGAACAGGAACAGACTCATCACCGTCTGTACACCAGCAATAGAGCGCATCCAGCGCGTCGGCTCGAGGTTGAATTCCCGGGTGGTCAACAGGCGAATCCACTTGCCGGGATCGATGTCGTTGAAGCCGCTGTGAAACGTGCTGAGCAGACTGAAGAACATGCTGACGCGCAAGAGGTGCCACTCGCGGCTGAGCCAGTGCCACCAGCGGGCGTGCCCCTGCAGCCCCGCGATCGCGCGCGGCCGGACGCGGCGCTGGCGGTACACCTCGTCCGTACGTCTCGTCCGTCGCTTCACCAGCACCAGCCCGGATCGCCCGGAAGTGTGCAGCACCGCCGCATAGATGACCGAGAAGAGGAGCCACAACTCCATCAAGAGGACAAGCGCGTGCTCGGGCGCCATCCCGTACCGCACGGTCCAGTCGAAGCCGATGAGCGTCGACGCGTACGCGATGTAGTTGAGCCATCTGCCCCTGCACAAGCCGCTTTCGCACTCGCGGCCTGAAAGCCGCTCGGCGTGGCACGTCGGCTCCGCGCAGGTAGCCGCCCTGGCGCGCTTCCACCTGAACTCGTTCTGCTGATGCTCGATCGCATACGTAATCCTGTTCCGCTGGTCGGCATAACCGCCGTCGACGAACGCCTTGTGAAGCGCGGTCAACGCGTCCGGCGAGGTGAGAAAAATCATGCGCTCGATATGAGAGCCGTTTGCAATGCCTCGCAGATCGGGCTGCCCCGAGGGCTCGTACACGGCGTCCTCGAGATCGGCCCCGTACAACTTGGACCCGGTCAGGTCCGTGTCGATGATGCCCGTCCAACGCATGTCCGCATCATCGAGAAGACATCCCGTGACCTTGCTGGCAATCAGGGACGTGCGCTGAAGGTTGATCCTCTTCATGTCGCTGTCGCGAATCTCAGAGCCGAGCACGGCCGCGGCCGACAGGTCCGCCTGGTGCAACTCCGAGTTCGAGATCTGCGTTTGCGAGAGGTAGGCGCCGTGCATGTCAGTCCGTTCGAGCAGCACGCTCTGGAGCTTGGCGTTGGTCAGCGTGGCACTGCTGAGATTCGCTCCGCTCAGATTCACGGCCGTCAGCTCCGCTCCTGTCAGGTCGGTCCCCGCCAGGATGGCCCGCTCGAGACTCACACCCGCGAGCTTCAGGGATTGCAGATTCGCGCGCGTGAAGTCGGCCCGTGATCCTTCGGCGCCGGCGGTCCTGGCCCACAGCTGATGGCGCACGACAACGGCGGAGAACTCGCCGGCCGTTCGGGCGCGGCCGCCTCCATCCACCCACGACCACGGCACGACGGCGGGCGTCGCCGGTCCGACCTGCGCGTGAGAAGGAAGAGCGCCAACGCACACGAGCGCGGCAGCGAGCAGAGCGGTCAGCGCGCCGCGAAACTCCAACTGCTCCATAGATGCACCGCGACCCTTCCGAGCGAATGCTGCCATACTCGGCCCAGCCACGGGGCGAAAGGCTCAAAGATGACGAAGCGTACTCTGACTGCCGCGACGCGCGTAGGTTTTCTGGTAGTGCTGCTCGGCACGAGCGTCGCACCCGCTGTCGCGCAGGGCTTTGTGGTGGGCGACCGCGGCGAGCTCAAGATCGGAGACATCTGGTATCCCGGCGTCGTCTACGCGGCGGAGGCCGGCCGCTATCAGATCAATCGGGACGGGTTCGGCAGAGGGCCGTGGACCCCGGGCGAGGTACGGCCCGAGCAGAACGCCGCGCCGCAACGGCCTAAGGCTGGGCGGACCGGTGAGGGCCCGTTCTTTCTTGGAGAACGGGTTGAAGTCGCCAACGGAGGCAGCGTTCAGGGAAATGTCGGGGCGCGGCAGAATGGCAGCGACCTTTACGTCGTCGACAGGTACACCGCTCGGCCGGGCATGGCGGCTCAGCCCATGGAGGCGCGAACGGCAGACATCCGTCGGCTCGAAGCTGCGCCCACGTCACCTCGCGCAACCGTTCAGATCCCTCAGGGCATTCCGCCCGGCACGTACGTCTGCACCACCTATGCTGGGACCAACACGACAACGCTCGGGAAACTGCGGATTCTGGGCCCGACGACGTACACCGGCCTGACGCCCGATGGGTCCGGTCCGCAACGCAGCTATTCGTACGACCCTGCGACCGGCAACATCGAGTGGGTGGGGGGCATGCCGAATTTCACACGGCTGGTTCAGCGCAGTCAGTATCGCGTGATGGCGAACCGCACGACGGAGATCACGGTCTGGTACAAGATCGCGGCAGACCGCTTTGACTTGACGATGGGGTGCGGGCGAGAAGGAGCCTGACGGGTTACCCTTTGGACGCCAGCCGGATTTCGGCGGCCAGCATTTTCGTCTCCGCGTCGTGGTCGACGATGATCACGATCCGCTCGCCCTTCGTGATCTGCGCCGCGGCATAAGTCAGAACCTGGGCACCACGTTTGACCTTCGTGGTCTTGTTGACGGCAAACCAGACCGGCAGCTCCTTCTTCGACGTTGCGTCGATCGAGTTGACCTCGATACGTCCCGCTTCGACCGCGAGCACGGTTCCCTGGTACGTCACCTCGTGTGCCCAGACGGTCACGGCTGTTGCGGTGACGAGGGCGGTGGCGAGCATCAGCACAGCGGCGGCGCGGAGGCGTGTTTGTAAAGTCTGCATGGCTCTCTTCATATTACGCCCACGGGACTGATCGAGGATGACCGCCTCGAGCACCTGGATGCCCAATGGCTAGTGCGAGTGGCCGCTCAGGAAATCGTCGATCTGTTTCTCCTGCTGCTCCTGCGCGGGACTTCTCGGGTTGAGCTGTTCCATCTGCGTCAGTTCGGCTGGCGTCAGACGCGGCAGGTGCCGAATGAACCGGACCAGTTCCCAGGACTGGCGAACCCCCTCGGCCGTGCCGTTGCCCCAGGCCGGCATCCCAGTGAGTGGGATGCCTCTCTCGACGACGTAGAACAGCTCGCCATCGGACATGTTCTGCGTGCGCGACGTGCGCATGTCGGGTGCGGGAGGGTAGAGATTTCGTCCCAGAGTGGTTTGGCCGGCCCCGTCGTTGCCGTGACACGACGCACAGTGGTCCGCCCAGTGCGCCATCGCATCTCTTATTACTGCTGGTGTGTCTTCGGCCGGGTTCGTCGCTCGACGCACCTCAGATGGGACAGCCCACGATCGCGCGCCGCGCATGATCCTTTCCTCGAACGTGGAAGGCTGGGCGCGCGAGGTAAACCCCATACCACGCGTCATGACGGCAGCGACCGCGCCCAGCGTGGTGACGACAATGGCGGCAACGGCCAGCTTGGGCGGGGACATGGAAAGCGAGGGCAACGAAGTAACGTGCGGAACTGACGCAAGGAGGGCCAGGTGTTTCTGCGCCCGTTGAAGCGGCAGAAAACACCCGGCCTGCGGGTGAAGTTATTGCGTCAGCTTCTTGAGCTCGGCCTTCTCCGCATCACTGGCCACCTTGTGCGTGAACTTGGCCACGATACCCCCGAGCGTCTTCACTCCGGCGCTCGCGGCCGTGTCAGTTGCCAATGCTTCGACCTTCGGCTTGTCTGCCGCGCTGACGCTGTGCTGCAGATTGGTGATGGCATTGACCAGCACGAGCTCCTGAGGCGTGGTCGCCTTGTCATCGGCCAACGCCTTCAGCGCGGTCTTGTCCGCGGGCGTCGGGAAATGTTCCATGGTCATGAGGATGGTGGCCATGGTCTTGACGGCTTTGGTTTCTTCTGCCATCACCGGTCTGACAACCAGGGCGAGCAGAAACAACACGGAGATCATCTTCAGTCGGTTTCGCATTCTATTTTCCTCCAGGGAGGCTTGGAGAATAGGCCTGTCAGTACAGAACAGTCAAGCGCGGTGGGAGGGGATCGCCGGGCAGTATCACTCTGCGCCCGACCAGAAGAGCTGGTGGGTTCGAAGGGTATTAATGGTGTATGGATCCGGGTCGATGTCAGGTGTCTGGTTCAGCGGCGGCCGGAGGAATGCCATGCGGGCAGCGTCGCGGTCCCAGGCGGTGATATCGAGCCGGGCCGAGATGTTCATCACCGACTGGCGGCCCGTCACGTGATTACAGCCGAGCGCGTGTGCGAGCTCGTGCGAATGCAGCGAGCGGTGATAGGGCGACACCGAAGCTTCGAATGCCCGGTCGAGCATCAGGGAGGCGGCCTGCATCTCGCCAGCTCCGTTCCACGCCCACTTGGTGTACCCCCAGAACGTCGTCGCCGTCGTGAGTCCGTCGTAGCGCGCCACGACGATCCAGCCCGGCCGCGTGACGTTGACGACCTCGTCTTCCGTAGCGGTTTCGACGCGTTCCTCCGCAAATGTCGCGAAGGTGCTGCCGGTGAGTTGGGCGAGCGCGGTCCGAAGGTCGGCCATGAGATCGGCCACCTCTGCGTCTGACATGACCACAGACGTCGCGGTGAACTGGGTGTCCGTCCGATTCGTGAATTTCAGCGAGCGCCGCTGCACCACAACACGCGGCGCCACGGTCCAGCGGTGCAACACACCGCCGTCGCCGCGAAACATCTGGTCGAACGACGGCAGATCGAGCGACTTGGGCATGAGCGTGATCGTGGCGGCCGAGCCGGGCACGCGCAGACGGGTGATTCGATCGATTGTGGTACTCGACGTCAAAGTCGCAGAGCGGACCTGGGTCGGGCCGCTCGCGGCCATGCTGAAACTACCATCCGGTCCCGTCGTGGTATCCCCTGCGCCGTCGATGTGCACCAGCACGCCGGACAGCGCCTGATCGCTGACGCCGTTGACCACTCGGCCAGTCGTCACCGGACCCGCGGGCGCGACTGGCCGCAAAGAGAGATCCATGGTGAGGGCGGATGAGAGCGTCACAGTCCGGGTCTCGGACACGAACTGATCGGCCGTGACCCTCACGGAAAACCCATCCTGTTCCATGGGCGCGAAACTGTAATGCCCTGCAGGATCGGTGACCGTCGACTGCCCCTGGTTCTTTCCGTCGAGGACCTCGAGGCGAACGGCCGCGAGCCCATTCAGCGTGCCGGCGTCTCGGATCGTCCCGGCGAGCACCCAGCGGGCAGGCGCCGGATCGGCGCTGGCCGGGCGCAACGCAAAGTCGACTGTCTGGTTGGCCGTGAGGCTGATGGAGTGTGATGCCGCTTCGAATCCGCTGAGGCTCGCGCGGACGGACACAGTTCCGGGCTGCAGGCCGCTCAGCGCGTAATGCCCCTGTGCATCGGTGACCGTAGATTGGCCGGCGCTGGGGCCATCGAGCGTCTCGACCTTGGCATTGGCAACGGGCGCCTGCTCGGGCGCGTTACTCACCGTGCCAGAGATCGACCACCGGGTTGAATCTGCTGTGACGGTAGTGGTGGTAACTGGCGGCTCCGGCGCGACAGGCGAGCTGTGTTTGTCGCTGCACCCACTGAAAATGGAAGCGAATACCCACAAGGCAACAATGCCCCGTCGCGCCGACGGCCGGGGCCCAGATGCAATCACGCGGAGGGTCATGCAAGGGCGGGACCGCCCGCGTGACAGGGGCGCGGGGGCTCAACCTCACAAAATTGCCGGATCGGCCTGTCAGATGGGCAAGATTTCGCCTCAGTGGGCGGACGGCGCCGCGGTTTCAGGGCTTGGCGGCGTGCCTGGTCGAAACTCGAGGACGAGGAGCGCGAGCGGTTTGACGGCGCCGACGTGCTGCACCTGATCCTGATCGCAGGCAGGTCGTTCGACTGGCGGCACCTCTGCTCCCGCTTCAGTGGTCATGAGGGCCTGCTCTTGACCTACCTCTTCCTCTTCGGGTACGTCTATCCAGGCGAAATGGACACGTCCCTCGATGGGTGATGCGCCGGCTCGCGAGCGCGCTCGACAGTCAGGCACCGCATTCCCGGATTTGCCGCGGCACTTTGCTATCGCGTGCGCAGTACCTGACCGATATCCACAAGTGGGGTTATCTCGATGCACGGCTGCCGCCTTTTGGCCGGTTGAGCCCCCGCGACAATGCGATCTGGACCAACGCCATCGGGGCACACTGGTCTCGTCGTCGTCTAGCCACCGCGTAAGCGCAAGCAGGAGGAGACATGGCCGCGCGTGCACTCTGGAAGGGCTCTCTCAAACTGAGCCTCATCGCGATCCCGATTCGGGTGTTCGCCGCCACCGATCCCGCTGGTGACATCTCGTTCCGGCAGATACACGAGAAGTGCGGCACACCCATCAAGCTGAAACGGTGGTGCCCGCACTGCGAGATGGAGGTCAACGGCGAGGACCTCGCGAAGGGGTACGAGTTCCAGAAGGGGCAATTCGTCCTGATCGATGCCGAAGATATCAAGGCGGTGCGTCCGCCCTCGACGCACACCATTGCCATCGCGCAGGTGATCGACAACGACCGGCTCGATCCGCTGTTCATCGAGAAGCCCTATTACGTCGCGCCGGACAACGCGGCTTCGGGCGCGGCGTTTGCCGTCATCCGCGATGCGCTCGGCGAGCGCGCGGCGGTGGGGAAGCTGGCGCTGCATGGGCGCGAGTATCTCGTGGCGCTCAGGCCTCGGGCAGGTGGACTCGTGATGTACACGCTGCGGCATGGCTCCGAGGTTCGCGCGATCGACGGCATCGACGAGTTGCAGTTCGCGAGAACGAACGTGAAGGCCGACGAACTCAAGCTCGCCGAACAGGTGCTCGACAGTTTCGAGAGCGACGCCGATCTCTCGACCTACCACGACGACTACGAAGACGCGCTGCGTCAGATGATCGATGCGAAGGTGGCCGGGCAGGAGATCGTGGCCCCCGAGGAGCCAGCGGCGCCGAAGGTCGTGAATCTCATGGATGCGTTGCGACGCAGCCTCGCTGAGGTGAAGGCGGGCGGCGAGCCACGCAGCCGCGCGAGCGACTCAGGCAAGAGCGAACCGAAGGCCAAGCCCGCAAAGATCGCGAGGACTGCGCCAGCCGCCACCGCCGCGGCTCCGGCCAAGCGCCGCAAACGCGCCTCCTGACGACCGTAGCGCATACGCCGCACGTCAGGTAAGCGGCGGCGGGCGCGGCGCTGACTCCGCGCGGTCAGAACGAGACGCCTGTTGCGGCCGTCAGCGCAGCCAGCCGAGCCACGAGTCGATGCCGCCCACTGCAGCCGCTGCGACCAGCACGAGGACGAAGCCGCGCCGTATCCTGCGCATGCCCGACGGTGGCCGGGACGGATCCCACGCGACGTCAACGGCCGACGCCGCCAGGAGAACGGCAGCCGGGTAGGTCGCCAGGTTCACGCGTCCCAGAAACTCAACGGCGTAGCGTTCGTATTGAGCCCCGACCTTCGTAACGGTGCCCGCTCCGACGAACAGCAACCACACCACGCCCCAGGCGATCGCAAGGCTGCTCAGCCGTTCAGTTCTGCCCGCGAGCCGTAACGGGATGAGGCCGACGATGGCCAGTACCAGCAGCGGCCAGCCGACGTGATCGGCCGTCTGGCGCAACGCGGTCCCCGCGCGCGCCGGCCACGACGGAACCACGAGGGCTTCGACCGCTGGATCGCGATCGGTCTGCGAAGGACTCGCCGCGGCAGGGTCTGCGCGCATGCGCGCGTATGCCTCCACGTACACGTTCGTGAAGTGTGCATAGTAGGCGGCTGTGGAGAACGTCAGCGCGAGTGCGGCACAGGCCACCAGCGCCGCCGCATGAACACGCAGGTTTCTGAACAAGAAGAACCAGATCGCGAGCGCCGCCAACGTAGTCAGCAGCAGCACGACCGTGCTCACGTGAGAGCAGAACGCCAGGACCACCACCGCCGTGAGCAGGGCCGCCTGCCCGTACCGCCTGGGGCCGAGTGTGAGGGCTGCCGCAAGCACGGCAGCCGCGACGGCCACCGATTGCCCGAACGCATTGGTGAGATTACCGTTGCCCACGACGATGTACGGCAACGGCACCAGATGAAAGAAGGCCACGCCGCAGACGGCCGCCCACGGGTTGACGAAGGCACGTCTGCAGAGCCAGTACAGGAACCCTCCCGCGATGACGCCGACCGTCGCGACGACAATGCGTAACAGCGCGACATGATCGGCGACCATCCGCGCCAAGGGCGACGCGAACACATAGAGCCCGATAGCATACGGAAACTGCACACCGTCTGGCATCGCCTGTGTGAAGAAGTACTGACCTGCGAGCACCGCGTCGAGGCGGTGGGCCTGGAACAACGCATCGACGAGAGACTTGGAGGGGTGTAGCAGCGCACCGAGTTGAAGAACCAACGCGACAGCCGAGACCATCACGGCGGCGATCGTCGGCCTGTCGACGCGCTCGGCTTGCCGTGCCTGAAGTCCCTTCAGCAGAATCAGCGTGCCGCCCGACACCCAGAGGGCCAGGGCGGCGAGCGTGGCGCTGTAGCCGGTCAACAATGCGGCGCCAGTGCCGAGGAGCACCGCGATGCCGGCGACGAGCACCAGGACGGCTACCAACGCGTCGGTGACAACAGCGCCACCGAGCGCGAAGACACCTGCAGTGGCTGCGGCAGCAATCGCGGCATTACGGACAGGCACGAGCGGCGGCCGCGCCAGGCGACTGGCGGGCTGACAGGACACGCGGTCTACCTGCACGCCGAGCTCGCGCGGATCAGACCCACCGGGATGAAAGGTGGGCGTGGTCACAATCCCGACGGTGAGGCCGGTACCCCGACGCGCGGGCACAGAGACGTCTACCTCTTCGAAGTCATTGCTGGCGTGTATGGTGGACGCGACTGCTCCGTCCACGAGCACCGTCACCAAGGGCTGTTCCATGCTGGCCGCGCGCGCGCCACGGAGAAGAATCGCGCAGTTCCAGATGGTTGCGCGGCTGACGCCATTCAGCTTCATCTGCGCGCGAGCACCGGTCCAGGCGTATGTCAGCTCCCCTGCCGCCTCAGGTGCGTAGAAGCCGCTCGCCAATGCGCGCGGCAGCGCGCGGTCCATCTCGACGGTGATTCCGGGTTTCGCGACTTGAGCCAACCAGACCGATAGCGCGGCGGCGACACCGCAGGCCACTGCAAGAACGCCGGCACGCAGAAAGCGGCCATGCACCGGCGCGGGACGAGTAGAGGCCTGCATTACGTGGGAGATCGAGACATCGGCACGTCGAGGTCGAGCAGCGGCCCGGCGTCGTTGAGCGAGATGAGCCAGAAGGGTACGGGCACGATCTGAACGAAGTCAACCGACGCACACAGTGCTCGGGCGCGAGCGCCCGTCGAACAGCCTCTGCCCGGATCCCTCCGTGCTAGCATGTGCCACCCCGCAGTATGGGCTCCACTTCCCCGTTTCCGCCACGCGTCTGGATCTTTCTTTCGTTCCTTGGCGTGGCGGCACTGCAAGCCTGGCCACTGCCCCTCCATCTCGGCAGCGCCCTGACTGGGGAGCCCGGCGGCGATACGGGTGTGTACGTCTGGAACATCTGGGTCTTTCGTCACGAACTACTGCAACACCTGGTGCTCCCCTTCACGACGTCGACGATTCTGCCGCTCGACGGCCCCACCGACCTCAGCCTGCACAACTACACCGTCTTCGCCGACCTGCTCTCGCTGCCCGTGCAGCGGTGGCTCGGTGTCGTCGCCACGTTCAACCTGCTGTATCTCGTGAACGTGGCGCTTGCCGGATTCGGCATGTTCCTGCTCGTCGACGACGCGCGTGGCGGCAGCCGTGCGGGCAGGGCTGAAGCGTGGCTCGCCGGATTGCTCTTTGCCTGCTCGCCGTTTCTCGTCGCGCGAAGCACCGCGCATTTCAGTCTCGCCGCGGCGGCGCCGCTTCCGTTCTTCGTGTGGGCGCTCGAGCGGACATGGCACACGCGTCGTCTGAGAGACGGTGGGCTGGTGGGTGCCTGTGTCGCGTGGGCGGCCTACTCGGATCCGTACTACGGCATCTACTGCGTCCTGCTCGGTGTCGCCTTCTCTCTCGCGCAACTCGTGCGCCTCGAGTCCACTTCCGCGGGCGCCCATCGGCAGCGATTGCGCCGCGGGCTGGACGTGTGCGCCGCGGTGCTGTCGTGCGCGGTCCTCGCCGCGCACCTCCAGCACGGCGCACTGCGAGTGGGCCCGTGGTCTGTGTCGATGCGATCGGTCTACACCCCGATGCTGGTCATCACGCTGCTCCTCACGGCACGCGTGCTGCTGACGCGCGACTGGCAACTTGGCTGGCAGCCGGCCGCGCCGACGGAGGTGCGGCGACTGCTGTTACCGGGTGCGATGGCCGTCGTCGTTGCCAC
The DNA here is from genome assembly GCA_039925145.1 of Vicinamibacterales bacterium. GTDB lineage: Bacteria > Acidobacteriota > Vicinamibacteria > Vicinamibacterales > SCN-69-37 > JBDSZL01. Next base: position 20,412 of record JBDSZL010000052.1, read on the forward strand.
CGTATTGCTATCTCCCGAGCTGTTCGCCCTCGCCAGCCGCGCGGTCCAGGGCCAGTTCGTCGCAGCGCCGGTTTTCTGGCGATCGAGTGCGCCAGGCGTCGACCTGATGGCGCTCGTGCTCCCCAACCCGAACCACCCGCTGGCGCCGCACGCCCTGGTGGACTGGTTCGTACGCCAGCCGGCGCGTTACGAAGAGAACGTCGCCTCTATCCCATGGGTCGCGCTCGCTGCAGTGCTTGGCGCCTCGAGGTACGGGCGTGTTCGACTGAATCGCCTCTGGGCTGCGATCGCTGTGTTCTTCGCGTTTCTGGCGTTGGGGCCATTCATCAGAATCGCCACCGTTCAGACCTACATTCCCACACCGTGGGCGCTCCTGCGCTACGTGCCGTTGATCGGCGAAGCGCGGATGCCACCCCGGTTCGCGGTGCTGGTCGTGATGGCCGTCGCCGTCCTCTTTGCGGAGGCGTTGACCGGGCTTCGCAAGCGTTACCCAAGTCGTCGCCGGACGCTGCTCGGCGTCATCGGCATTGCGCTCGCCTTCGAGCTCATGCCGGCGCCTCGCAGGCTGTATTCAGCCAAGGTCCCGGACGTCTATTACCAGATCGCGGCTGACGCCCGGGACGTCCGGGTGCTCGATCTGCCGTTCGGGATCCGTGATGGGCTGTCGTCACTGGGTGACTTCACGGCAGCGTCGCAGTATTACCAGACGGTGCACCACAAACCGTTGCTTGGAGGATATCTGTCGCGTGTGTCGGATCTCACGAAGACGTACTACCGCAGCTTGCCGACCGCCTCGGCGCTGCTGGATTTGAGCGAGGGACGGTCGTTGACCGCCGAGGAAGAAGCGAGCGCACGCGCGCACGCGCGTGAGTTCGTGACGGAGGCTCAGCTCGGGTATGTGGTGATTGAGACCGGCCGGGTCAAGCCGGCTCTGCGGCTGTTCGCGATAGATGTGCTGGGCCTCGAGCCGATTGTGGCCACAGACGGCTTCGAGCTGTTGAAACCCCGCGTCGACCAATGACGACGGCAGCGCTCGCCGCACAGACATTCTCGACCGTCGGTCATCCTCCGGTCTGCAGGCTGACGGAGCGTCGGTCCATCTCGGTCAACAGTTGACGGACGGCCTTGAGGAGATCCTCCTGCCGCAGATCGACAAACCGGATCACACCTTCGTCGTCGAGGAGATATACGGTGGGCCACCCATAGAGATCGTAGGTGCGCGCGATCGGGCCGCTCGCCTTGCTGTCAGAACGCTTCTCCCACCAGGAGCGGTAGAAGAGACCTCGACTGGTCTTGGCCTTGCGAGCGACCTCAGGGCTGGTATCGCTGTTGACGCTCAGCAAGACGAACGGCCAATCCTTGTAGAGTTCCTGCAGCAGTCGCTGGTAAGGGTACTCGGATCGGCAGATTCCGCACCAGTCGCCGGTGAAGGTGAGCATCACGACCTTACCGCGATAGTCTGACAGGCGAAAATTCTGACCGTCCAGGTCGGGGCCCTCGATTTCTGGGGCCACCTTGCCGATAGTGACACTTCGGACTGCGCGCGCTTCCTTCTCGAGCATGTCGGCCAGCTCGGGGTGCGCCTCGGAGGCACGGCTGAGCTCGGTCAGCACACGTCCCTGCTGCTTCGGGCTCAGGATGCCGTTTTGCAGCCATCGCAGAAACTTCCACAGATTCAGCTCAGGGTCGGTCGCCGGATCGGACACGTCGACGCCTGCGGCGATCACCTCGTTGAACGTGGTGAGCAGCTTGTCGATCTGCGCATCTGTGAACGGCAGGATTTCGAGCTCGCGGGACGGCGGCTCGACGAACCCGACAGGCGACGGGGGCTGGGCGCGAGCACTGACGGCGGAGAGCAAAAGCAGACACAAAGAGAACACGCCAATACGCGGGGAGCGAACGTGCATGCGAGAACCTCGAGCGAGAGCAGTTGTCAGTCGTTAGTCAAATTGGTTTCAAATCACGGGCAGAACCCTGCGCATGGCCCCACTGAGACCACGCACCGCATCGTAGATAGACGAACCGGTCTTGATTCCGGTCTTGACGATTGAGCTGCCGGTCTTTCGAAACGCGCTGGTGATCAGGCCATCGTCATTGGCTGAATCTGGCAGCGACGAAACCGGCGCCGCGAGACGCTCCGTCATCAGGTAGGCCGGCGGGTCGTCGGCAACGCTGACTGAAAGGTCGGTGGCCACGGCCACGAGCATGTCCGCGGCGGGCTCGACAGCAGAGAAGACGCCCAGACCCACGGAGCGACCGAGCGGGCCGCCCGGTGTCGTGATCGAGAAGGAGGCAGGGACCGCCAGCGGCTCGGCACTCGCGCGCATCTCGATCGCATCGGGCACGGCACGATGTCGAGCGAGCGGGCGCGCAACGAATGGATGCGGATTCGCGGTGGCGTATTGCGGGGCCGACGTCGTGGCGACCGGCGCGGGTGCCGCCGGACCGGCAGCCGGGGCTTCGTTTCGGGCCATGCCGAGCGGCCACGAGTCGACGAGCGCACCAACGCCAGCCAGCACGCCCAATCCGATGAGCGCCAGCATCTTCGCGTACAGGTCCCGAATAGAATCTCCCCGCACGCGCCTAGTGTAGCAACCATGCGGGTGCTCGCAGCGGCCGAAAAAATATTCTTTTCAGGCCTATCGGACGCGCGAGATCAGGATTGGCCGCAGAAGCGCCATCACGATGAGCACGAATCCAAAGGTGCACACAATGGCAGCGCCGGTCGGCAGATCGAACTGAACCGAGACGTACATACCGAGCATCGAGACCAGGCCGCCCATCGCCCACCCAATCGCGAGCCGCGGACCAATCTTGCGGGCCCAGAGCATGGCGCCCACCGATGGCACAATCAGGTAACAGAAGACGAGCAGCACCCCCGCGATGGCCACCGATCGGGTCACCACCAGGCCGAACGACGCGTAGAAGAGGAAGTCCCAGAGGCGAATCGGGACGCCGCGCGCCGCCGCCCCTACCGGATCGACCGAAATCTCGATGAATCGCCGGCGGAACACGTAATGGAACACCCCGATGAGCACGTAGATGCCGCCGGTCAGCCAGACCTCGGACCACTGCACCGAGAGAATGTTGCCCACGAGCATGTCCTTGAGGTGCTCCGACTCCCCCGTCGACTTGCTCATCGTCAGGATCACGGCCGCAGATGCGACAGCGTAGGAGATGCCGATGATGGCTTCCTGCGGCACGTTCGCGTTGTGCCCCTTGATCATCGCGAAGATGAACGCGCCGATGAGCGTGAAGAGCAGGCTCATCCAGTAGATGGCCGGATCGTGCGGGTCGTGCCCCTGCCAGACAGCAATCGCAGCGCCGAGCGAGGCGATCTGCGCCAGGGAGAGATCCACGAAGATGACCCCCCGTTCGACGACGTGCAGCCCGAGGTAGGCGTGGATGCCGGCAATGATGAGGCTGGCCGCAATCGGCGCAGCCAGAAACGTGAGGATAACGGGATCCATGGAAGCCCTTCTCGTGGAGCGGCGCCGCTCGCTACTTGCCGGTGACCTTCTTCAACGTGCTCACCAGCAGGTTGACGTCGAAATCGAACAGTCTGATGTAGTCGGCCGCCTCCTTCTCACCGCCGACCGACGGCGCGAGCTCGAGCACGGTACCTCCGACCTGAGCGGCCACGGCGTTCGGGGTCTTCTTGTCGAAATACGGTTCGACGACGATGAGCTTGGCCCCCTGGGCCTTCATGTCGGCGATCAGCTCGAGGGTATGTGAAGGCGATGGCGGGATGCCGGGCTTGGGCTCGACATACCCCATCACGTTCAGCCCGAACCGTTCCATGAAGTTGGGCCATGAGCGGTGATACGTGACGACCTTGGTGCCCTTGAACGGGGCCATGGCGGCGTCCCAGCGCTGCTCGGCGGCGGCGAGCCGCTTGTCGAAATCGTCGTAGTGCTGCGCGAAGAAGGCACGATCTGCAGGCGACAGCTGCGTGAGCCGATCTCGAATGCCCTGCGCGATACGGCGGCCGTTGCCAGGGTCGAGCCAGTAGTGGGGGTTGCCCTGCGGATGCACGTCGCCCATCGCCCGTGTGAGCTGTACGGTGGGAATCTCCAGAATCTTCACGTTGAGGGACGCGTCGAGGTAACCCGGCGCACCAGGCTGAATCTTCGCGTTCCGCGCGCTCGAAATGAGCGTGGGCAGCCACCCGATCTCGAGCTCACGGCCGACCGCAATGAGCAGGTCGGCGCGGCTGACCGCGAGGATGAAGCTCGGCTTGGGCTCCACGAAGTGCGGGTCCTGGTATCCCTTGGCGAGGGCAACCACTTCCACCTTCTCACCGCCTACTTCGCGAGCGAGAGAAGCGAGGTCTTCTGTGGTCGTGACGACCCGGAGAGCGGCCGCGGCAGGCGTCGCTGAAAATACGGCCAGCAGACCGGCAAGAACGGCGTGACGAAGATGTGAACGCATGATCGACCTCCTGAATCACCTGACAGGAAGACCCGTCAGAAAAGGTGCGCGCCGTGCGCGCCAATCGAGAAACTGAGCTGAAACAGCAGCTCGTTGGCGGAAACGCCCTCGGCGAAATTTGTGCGGCGGAACTGCGTGCGTACCTGACTGAACTCGGACGGCCAGAACGTCAGGAAGAGCGAGGCGCCGTTATCCTTCTGCGTGCCGTCCAGCACCCGCCCGGAGCGATCGAATCGCGCGCCCGCATACCAGCGCTGCGCGAACTGCCACTCGCCGAGTCCATAGAAGCCAAACGCGCTGACCCTGGTGTCGAACGGCAGATCCTGGCGGCTCCAGATGAGCTCACTCCGCAGATTGAGCCGGCTGTAGATGGCGCGCCGCAGGGGACGATAGCGGTAGGTCACATCCACGCCGACGAGCGACTTGTTCAGTGTGCCCTGCTCCGCAATCGACCCTGGCGGGCTTGTTGGGCCGAATGCGTACGACACGCCGAAGTCGAGGTTCTTGTCCTCGCTCAAGTCGCGATAGCCTCGCAGCCGCCCCACGTAATTCAGGTGCGACCGGCTGGAGCTCTGGAACACCGTCGAGGTGCCCGCATAGACCTCGCCGGTGGCTTCCAGAAAAAGGAGCTTGTTGTCGATGAGATGCGAGACCGACACGCCGCTGTCCGACAGGCCCTCTTCGCCTCCGAGGAGGTTCTCGATGACGAGCGGCCGATCGACAGTGGGCATCGAATGGGTGTGCAGAGTGTTCACCTTGCCGAACTGCGCCCGCATCTTGCCGGCCTTCACCAGCAGGTTGTGCGGCAACGCCGTAAAGGTGACGAAACCTTCCTCGACCTCCAGACCTTCAGGTCCGGCCGCGAGAAAGAAATCGGCCTTGGCATACGGGTCGACGACCGCCTGAAAGGCCACTTCGGCTTCGCTCAGCTGCATCGTCGGCTGCCCGCTCAGCGGGTTCTTGCCAGCGGCTCCCTGAAGGTTGCCGATGACCGAGGTGTCCGGGTTGAAGACGCGGCCCGAATTGGGTGGCAGTGGCTGACCCGTCTGATCGGCACTCTGCGCGGCGGTAGCCAGTGGATCCGCGGGCGGGACCGCCGCACCGGACGGGGGAGCACTCGGCGCGCTGCGTGCTGCTGCTAGTGCCGGGGCGCCCGTCAGCTGCTGCAGCCGTTGTTCGAGCGCCGACAACCGCTCGTCATACTGCCGCCGCACGGCGTCCAGCTCAGACCTGAGCTGCGCGATCTGATCGAGCACCTGTTGGACGGCCGGGGCGCCTGGCACGGGGCTCGGTCCCCCCTGCTGCGCGTACCCGGGCGTTGAATTCAAGAAGAGAATGGCCACGCCAACAACTAGCGTGCCCGGGCGAAGAAACAGCATGACGACCGACCTCCTTCAATGGGACGACCCCTGCGGCGCCCCGGCAGCGTCGAGCAGCCGAGGGCGTCTGACACAGCGTGCAGACTGGGCGGAACCGATTTAGGAGAAGGCGGGCGGTGCCCGGGACGGCGTATGCGGGTGCGGGGAGTACCCAGACGCGTTGACGGCGCCCGCGATGACCGACTCTGCCATCGCGAAGGCCGGCGCAGGACGCATCGCGGCCGTGGGAGCGGCGCCGCCGAGCGAACGGAGCAAGTGACAGATGGCGCAGTGTTCGGGGGCACGTGCGGCAGGCACCGCGCCTACCGACGCTGTGCTGCTGCCAGCCAATTGGAACGACGTGCCGCAGTCGGGATCCGGGTCGGCGAGCAGATGGCTGCTGGCCACCAGCGGTGGGACCAGGCTACCGATGAAAATCAGCAGCGCAAGCCAACCGACGTGGTGCCTGGCACGGGGACGCATATCAGCTTCCACTCTAGGCCCCGTGCGGACCCTCGTCAAGGAGGCGGCCTGGCGATTGCGGACGCCGGCGGTCAGAAACCAGCCGTCGCCGCCAACGTTCGGCGGGTCTGGACGGCCGCTGCCAGCGTCTCGAGGACCTTGGTGCTCTCGTCCCAGCCAATACAGGCGTCAGTGACGGACATGCCGTAGACCAACGGTGTACCGGGCACGAGCTCCTGGCGTCCTGCCAGCAGGTTCGACTCGATCATCACACCGGCAATCCGTCGATCCCCACCGGCGACCTGGGTGGCGATGGACGCACCCACGGTGATTTGTTTCTGGTAGTCCTTGCGGCTGTTCGCATGACTGCAGTCGATCATCAGCCGCTCGCACAGGCCTGCCTTGGCCAGCGCCCTGGCTGCGGCCGCCACGCTGTCGGTGTCGTAGTTGGGGGCCGTACCGCCGCGCAGAATGATGTGGCAATCTTCGTTGCCCTTGGTCTCGACAATCGCGACCTGCCCGTTCTTGTGCACGGAGAGGAAATGGTGCTTCTGTCCGGCCGCGAGGATGGCGTCGATGGCGATCTTCACGTTGCCGTCTGTGCCGTTCTTGAACCCGATGGGCGCCGACAGGCCTGAAGCGAGCTCCCGGTGCACCTGCGACTCGGTCGTGCGCGCGCCAATGGCACCCCAGCTGATCAGGTCGCCGATGTACTGCGGGGAAATCGTGTCGAGGAATTCCGACGCCGCCGGCACGCCGAGTTGATTGATGTGCAGCAGCAGCTCACGCGCAATCCGCAGGCCCTCGTTGATGTCGAAGCTGCCGTTCAGGTGCGGGTCGTTAATCAGACCCTTCCACCCAACCGTCGTCCTCGGCTTCTCGAAGTAGACCCGCATGACGATCTCGAGGTCGGCCGAGAACCGGCGCAGTGTTTCACCGAGGCGGGTGGCATATTCGACCGCGGCGCCGGGATCGTGAATCGAGCAGGGCCCCATGACGACGAGCAGCCGATCGGACTGGCCCTGCAGGATGTCGTGAATATGACGCCGCGTGGTGGCGATGAGGCGCTCGACCGCGCTGTCCTCAATGGGAAACGACCGAATCAATGCCTCGGGTGAGGGCAGGGGCGTTACGCCTTGAATACGCTCGTTGTCGGTCTGCGACGTCCGATCGTCGGACACGCGCAGAGACAGCTTGTCGATGCTCATGAATGTATCTGCAACATCTTGGCTGGATTGTGACGACTGCATCCCGCTCACGGACCACCCGCGGGGGTCGTGCCCGGGACCCAGGGGCCTACGCCGTATCATCGTATCGGGATGTCACTGAGAGTTCCAGCTCGACCAGCCGCGCTGCCGAGCGACCGCACCCTGCTCCGCCGGTTTGCGGAACAGGCGTTCAGCCGCACGGCGGGCGCGCCCCTGGTCGACGGCAATCGCGTGCGGGTGCTTCGCGATGCCACTGAGAACTACCCGGCGTGGGAGGCGGCCATCGGCGAGGCGCGCCGCAGCGTCCACATCGAGATGTACATCTTCCACCGCGACCGTGTCGGCCGGCGGTTCGTGGAGCTGCTCACCGCAAAGGCCCGAGCCGGCGTGTCGGTGCGCCTCGTCTACGACTGGTTCGGCTGCGGCACCGGTCCGGCGCTGGGGCTGTTCGCACCACTCGTGGCGGCCGGCGGACAGGTCCGGGCCTTCAACCCGCCGTCGATCACGAGCGCACTCGGCTGGTTGCGAAGGAACCACCGCAAGATGATTGTCGTGGACGGCCGCACCGCCTTCATTGCCGGACTCTGCATTGGCGCGGCGTGGGAAGGGCGGCCCGAACGCGGCCTCGAGCCATGGCGAGACACGGGACTCGAGGTGACGGGCCCGGTGGTCGCGCACGCGGAGCAATCCTTTGACGAGAGCTGGCGGCTCGCCGGTGGTCCGCCCGAACCCGCACACCACGCGGGGCCGCCTGCCGACGCCTGTGGGGACGTGCATCTCCGGCTCATCGCCACCGAGCCCTTTACGGCCAACATGCTGCGTCTCGACTTGCTGGTGGCCGCCCTGGCGCAACAGTCGCTCTGGATCGCCGACGCCTACTTCATCGGCACCGGTCCCTACCTCGAGTCACTCAAACGCGCGGCCAGTGATGGCGTAGACGTGCGCCTGCTGCTCCCGCAAGACAGCGACGTCGGCTGGACCGTCCCCGTTTCGCGCTCGCTCTATCGTCCGCTGCTCGAGGCCGGCGTGCGGATCTTCGAGTGGCAGGGCACGATGATCCACGCGAAGACGGCCGTGGCCGACGGCCGCTGGGCCCGCGTCGGCTCCACGAATCTCAACCTGAACAGCTGGATGGGCAACTGGGAGATGGATGTGGCCATCGAGGATCCGCGGGTGGCGCGGACGTTGAAGGACCATTACGAAGAGGACCTCGAACGGTCCACCGAGATTGTCCTGCAGACGTTCAGCCAGCCGTGGATCGAGCGCCGGCGCGCGCAACGAGGACGTCGCAGGGGGCGCCGCCAATCACGGCGAGTCGTGCGCGCGGTCACGGGCGTGGGGCGCAGCATCGGCGCGGCCATCAGCGGCAACCGGCCGCTGGAGGAATTCGAGCTCGGCCCAATCACCAGCGTGGGGCTCGTGCTGGCGGCAATCGCGGCGGTCGGCTTCTTTGCGCCACGCGTGCTCGCCTGGCCCGCGGCCCTCATCGCCGGATGGACGGCCCTGACGTTCTTCGCCGAGGCCTGGGCCGTGCGAAAGCGCCGGTCGCAACTGCTGAAGACCGATTCGGCGCCCGCCCCGGCACCGGTGCTCGACGCGAGCGGCGGACCGGCAAAGAAACAGGTCGGCCACGATCGATGACCGCCCGTTCTATCATCTAGCGATGTCGTTCGCCCTGGGCTCGGACGTTCTCTTCGATCGCGATCTCCTGCGCGGCCGGACCATTGGACTGGTCTGCAACCCGGCCTCCATCAACACCCGGTTCGAACACGTCATCACACGTGCCGAGGCAGCCGGCGTTCGCATCGGCGCCATCTTCGGCCCGCAGCACGGGTTTCAGTCGGATGTGCAGGAGAACATGATCGAGTCGGGCCACACGAGCGACGCCCGACGCCGGGTGCCGATCTACTCGCTCTACAGCGAAACCCGTGAGCCGACCGCGGCGATGCTCGAAGGCGTCGACGCGCTGGTGATCGACCTGCAGGACGTGGGCACCCGCATCTACACCTACATGTACACGATGGCGAACTGCCTGAAGGCCGCCCGCACGCACGGCCTGCCGGTGATCGTCTGCGATCGGCCCAACCCGATCGGCGGCGTCGAGGTCGAAGGACCGATGCTGGCGCCAGGCTTCGAGTCGTTCGTCGGCATGTATCCCATCCCAATGCGCCATGGGATGACCATCGGCGAGCTGGCCCGGCTCTTCAACGGGCATTTCGGCATCGGCGCGAAGCTCGAAGTCATCGCCATGCGCGGTTGGGCGCGTGACGATTTCTACGACTCGACGGGACTGCCATGGGTCCTGCCTTCCCCCAATCTGCCGACCCTCGACAGTGCGTTCGTGTACCCGGGCACCGTGCTGTTCGAAGGGACGAACGTGTCGGAGGGTCGCGGCACCACGAAACCGTTCGAGCTGGTCGGCGCACCGTGGGTCGACGCGGAGGCATTTGCGGCCGAGCTGAACGCCCGGCGCCTCGAAGGTGTGCATTTTCGGCCGGCGGTCTTCGAACCGACATTTCACAAGCACGCCGGGACGACCTGCGGCGGGTGCCAGATCCACATCACCGACCGAACACAGTTCCGGCCGGTCGAAGCCGGCGTCGCGCTGCTCGGCGCGTTTCGCGAAGCAGCGCCCGACCGGTTCGCGTGGCGCGACCCGCCCTACGAATACGAGCACACGATGCCACCAATCGACATCCTCTACGGGTCGTCTTCGTTACGGGCCGCCATCGACGCCGGCGGGCTCGCGGCCCAGCTCAGCGCCGGCTGGCCGCACGAGCTGGAAACCTTCCTCGACGCTCGCGAGAGCGTCTTGCTCTACCGCTGAGCCGCTGTTTCCAACCGTGGCCGACTCTTCATCAGAACCCGAAGGCCGCTTCGAACAGAATCTCGTGATCGCGGCGCCACCGGCGGTGGTGTTCGACTGCTTCTTCGCGCCCGAGGCGCTCCGCGCATGGTGGCAGGCGGTGCGATCGGTCACGACACCCGTGCCGCTGGGCGTCTACGCCATCGAATGGGCGTCGACGCCGTATCAGGACGATCTGCTCGGTGCGCTCGGCGGGGTATTTCACGGCACCATCGTCGATCTCAGGATGGGCCAGCAGTTCCTCGTCGCTGACTCGTACTGGATTCCGCCCCAAGGGCAGCCGATCGGGCCCATGGCGCTCGAGATCGCGTGCATGCCCGATCCGGCGGGGTGCAAGCTGCGCGTCAGGCAGGATGGATACGAGCCGTCACCCCGCTGGACCCGCTACTACGCGGTGGTGGCGCGAGGATGGCAAGTCTCGCTGATCGCGCTGAAACGATATGCCGAAGACTCGCCCAGGCCGCGCGCGCGGTGAGGCTTGGGGCTTGGGGCTTGGGGCTTGGGGCTTGGGGCTTGGGGCTTGGGGCTTGGGGATGATGAGGAACACGTATGGATACGTCTGATCGCACGCCTGCCACGCCGCCTGTGCCGCCGGCGGCGGACCACCAGCGTCCGAAACCGAAGGCGCGCGTCGCCGACGGCCTGCTGCTCGGCACGGCCGTCCTGTGCCTGGGACTCACCACCTCGCTCTGGCTTCACGTTCGCCGCGAGCTTGCCGACGTGAAGCAGACGCAGCGCGCCATCATCAGCCAGTTGGCGTCGCAGGGAGCGGCCACGATCGACGTGAGCGGTTCGCCGGCCCTGGGCCGCGCCGATGCGGTGGTGACCCTGATCGAGTTCTCCGACTACGAGTGCCCGTTCTGTATCCGGCACTTCACTCAGACGATGCCGCAGATTCGAGCGAACTACATCGAGACGGGCAAGATCCGGTACGTGTTCCGCGACCTGCCGATCGACGAACTGCACCCGGCCGCCATCCGCGCGCACGAAGCGGCGAGATGCGCCGCTGAACAGAGCCGATTCTGGGAACTGCACACGCGGCTGTTCAGTGCACCCGGCACGCACAAAGACGACTCGTTGCTCGTGCGGGCCGAAGAGGCGGGGTTGAAGATGGACACCTTCAAAGAATGCCTCGCGAGCGGTCGGACGACAGCCGCGATTCGCCAGTCGGTGTCAGCAGCCGCGAGTCTGGGCGCGCACGGAACGCCGTCGTTCTTCATCGGCCTGCGTGACACGGCGACCGACCAGGTGAGGATCGTCCAGGCGGTGAGCGGTGCCCAGCCGTTTGAGGCGTTCGAGAAGGCGATCGCTGCCGTAACCGCCGTCTCGAATTGACGGGAATCGGGCAGCAGGCACCGAACGACGCATCAGCGAGGGGCACCTGCGCTGCCGACTCAGCGTCCGCTCACGTGAACGCGGAAGCCCGCACTGACAACCCGCGGCGAGCCGACCGTGGTGGGCCCGGTGCCGACGAAGTACACGCGATCGAAGAGGTTCTGCCCCGCCACAAAGGCTTCGAAGTTACGCGTCAGCCTTCGCGACGCGCTGAGCGACACCATCGTGTATCGCGGCAGGCCAGGCTCCGTCCGTGTCAGCACACGCGCGACGTTCACGTCGTCGTCGAACTGCATGCCGCTCGATTGAACGATCAGACTCGCGGTGAAAAAGCGAGGATTCGCGTACGTCACGTCCACCGAACCCCGATGACGCGGAACCTGGGGCAGAAACTTGCCGACCAGGCTCGTGTCCGCCGGGTTCTCCGTCACCTTCGCGCTGTTGTAGAGGTATCCGGCGGTGACGTGCCACGACTGCCCCATCTGATAGTCGACGTCGTTCTGTACGCCGACGATGCGAGTGGCACCGAGATTCTGACGCTGCAGGAGATTGACGCCAATGGAGACGTTCGATATCGGGTCCGTCATCCGGTTGTCGAACCAGGTGACCCTCCACGTCATGTGGCGGGCGGGCGCCACGCGCACACCGATCTCTCCGCTCTTCAAATGCTCTGGACCGAGCTGGTTGTTGGCCGTGGTCAGACGGGCGCCCACGCGGAACTGGCGATAGAGCTCGTTGAGGGTCGGGGCGCGGAACCCCGCGCCAACGCTGGTCCACAGGCTCACCCGATCGGTGAGATGGTAGAGCGCCGCTACCCGCGGGCTGAACACGGTGTCGTCGCGGTCGGGCAACCCAGGCGCATTGTTGATGGTCGGGACTCCCGAGGGCACATTCGACTCGAGGTTGTGACCGCTGTAGTTGCGCCAGCGATCAATCCGCCCCGTCAGCGTGAGCGTGAGCTTCGGCGAGAGCGACAGGATGTCCTGGGCAAACACGCCGAGACTGCGCTGCCGGCCGCCTGACACGCGGCGCAAGATGACGGACGTTCCGATCGTGCCATCGAGACCGTCTTCCTCGCTGTCGCCCTTGACCCAGCGCCAGTCCGTGCCTGCAGAGAGGAACTGCCGGGCGCCAGCCGTGCGGCTCCATTGCGCCATTCCGCCGACGCCTCGCGTGGGCACGCGCTGGTTGAGCGTCACCCGCCCGACGTTGCGCAGTACCGCATTCGGCACCGCCAGGAAATTGCTGTGGAACGTCTCCAGATCCGTGAAGACATTCGCTTCGAGGAGGCTCCGGTCGGGCAGGCGGAGATTGACACCGCCACTGACGGATGTCCACTGCGTGTTGTTCGCTTCTGGCGTCGAATCGAACGTGCTGAATTTCCCGTTCTGCCGCTCCTCATCGAAGTAGCCGGCGCGCACGAACGCGCGGATGCGATCGGACGCGTTGTACTGCACCTTCACGTTGATGTTCCTGAAATTCACACTGGCCTTGGTGTCGACCGGACCACGTTCGCTTGCGGCCACCGGCACGTAGCCTTCGGTATCGAAGGCACTGCCCTCTACGACCACGCCGACACGTCCCCAGACGTCGCTGGCCCTGAAATCGACTTTGGGGCTGCTCAGGCTGCCGTACTGCGACTTCATCTCGAACGTCCGACGGGAGGGGGGCGACGACACGATGTTGATGACGCCACCGAGCGCATAGTTGCCGTAGAGGCTCGAGCTCGATCCTTCGACGAGCTCAATGCGATCCGCGCTCTCGACCGGCACGCGCGTCCAGTACACCCAGCCACCGAATGGATCGTTGGCCGGCACGCCGTCGATGAGCACGAGCGTGCGGCTCACACCGCTCGGCCCGATGCCGCGCAGCGAAACACCCTGGGTCGTCGGGTGCGACGCCACGCTGCTCGTGCGCCGAAACAGGCTGAACGTTGGCAACTGCCGCAACACGTCGTCGGCGATCATGGCCGGTGACTGACGGATTTCCTCGCGGCCGAGGACGTTCACGCTCGCAGGCACTTCGCTCATGCGCTGCTCGGAGCGGCTAGGTGTGACGGTGAGAGACGCGGTGACCGGTGCTGCAGACAACTTGACGACGACATCCTGCCGCGCGGCCAGCGCGAGCGTCTGCCGTGTGTCACCAAAGCCGCGGGATCGGACGATCAGCGTGACGTCTCCGGTGCCCGGTGCATTCAGGCTGAACCGGCCGTCTGGTCCCGTCATTGTCTGCTGCTCGGCGCCCGAGGCCGACCGGATGACTACCACGGCGCCCGCAATCACCGCGCCCGTGGCGTCCTGCACCGTGCCGGTCACAGCACCAGCCGCCGGCACGGCCGGGGACTGCGCGGACATCACGGGCAGGAACGTGGCCGTTGGAGCAACCGCGGAGGCTGCAAGCGTCTGCAGCAGAAGTGCGCCGAGAACCGGAATCATCACAGTGTCTCCGCTACTTCGCGCGTGACTCGGCGAGAACGGCGATGCCCCATGGGCTGCCGCCGGTCTTGAGACGGCGTTCAACCGCGCCTGTCGCCGTGCTGATCACCGAGACGTCTTCGCTGCGACCGTTCGCGGTGAACAGGGTGGCGCCGTCGGGGCTGATGCCGATGCCCCACGGCCTGGCCCCCACGCCGGTGATGGTCTGCAGGACGCGGCGCGACGCCACGTCGATGACCGCCACGGCCTGCGCCCTCCCGAGGGTCACATACAGGCGGGTGTCGTCGGGTGAGAGCACGAGTCCCATCGGCAGCGCCGCTGCCTGACTCGCCTCGGCCGTCGCGCTCTTCGGCACGTCGACCATGGCGATGGCCATGGTGCCAGCCGTTTTGTGCGCGGTCGCGTCCACGACGGTCACGGAGCTCCCGCTCTCGTTGGTCACAAACGCCCATCGGCTGTCGCGGGTAAATTCGATGCCGCGGGGGCGTCCACCCATCTTCATGTGCGCCAGCACCGCATAGGTCGCCGTGTCGATCGCCACGACTTCGTTCGCCCCCTCGCATGTGACGTACACCACCTTGCCATCTGGTCGAACGCGCACGCCTTCCGGCTCCTCGCCAACCTTCACACGCTTGGTGATGGTGCCGGCCGCGATGTCGAGCACGGTCATCTCGGCGGCATCTTCGTTCGACACGTAGGCCGTCTTGCCGTCTGGCGAGATGTCGAACGACTCGGGATCCTGGCCGCTCTGCATTGTCCGGAGCAGCTTGTGACTCTTCAGATCCACCACCCCGATGCCATCGGCGGAACGGTCAGGCGGCGGGAGTTTCACCTCACTTCTGCCGGTTGGCGGACCCGCGATGGGCGAACCCGAGAGCGCCACGTAGAGCAGGGCACCGTCTGCAGACACATGCACACCGCGTGGCCGCTTGCCGACGGGGATGCGCTCGACTACTTCACCACTGCCGGCATCGAGGACCACCACGTTACCCTGCGTCTCGTCGGTGGCGAACACGTGCAGGCCAGACGCGGCGGGCGCCGGAGCCGCGCTCGGCTGAGTGGCCGTCGGTGTGGAGGTCGAGGTAGACGATGAGGACTGGCCGCATGCAGCGGCGAGCGATGTGGCAACGAGCAGGAGCGCAAACGGCGAACGAGACACGCGCGGCAGGAAACAGACGTGCGCGTCCCGCCGGGGCTGCTGTGCTGAAGGGGTCATGTGCAACACATTACTTCAGCCTCAAGGCGAACGAAAGGCTCGGACGCGTACTGCGCCTGGCGGCGGTTGAGAAGAGAGCAGGGCCTGTGAGGCAATGCGAGGAACCCCTGAGTCAGGAGGAACTGGATTCGGCCGCCCAGATGTACGTCGTTACCCCACATCGCATAGCCATCGCCCTCCCGCGCCTTCGTCGCGCATCTCCAGCATAGAATCAGACATCAGGCTCGGCACGAAGACGGCCACGAGTGTCGCACGATGCGGCAGGATCGCTTTGCCGTGTGCGCAGGAATCTGGAGGGCAGTTGGAGGAGATTACGTCGGCTACCGCTCGCATGCGCCGCGGCGACACGTCCAGCGTGGCGCTGACGCAGGCGAGCCTGGCGGCGATTGCCGAGGGCAACGACCGACTCAATGCCTTCGTGTCGGTGGATCCCGCCGCGGCGCTCGCCGCTGCCCACCAGGCCGACGTCGAGCGCGCGGCAGGCCGGGATCGCGGCCCGCTCCACGGCATTCCGATTTCGATCAAGGACCTGATCGACGTCCGCGGCCAGGTGACGACCGCCGGGTCGCGCGTCCTGGACGATCGTGTGGCCGATCGCGACGCCACGCTGGTGACGCGGATTCTCGCTGCCGGCGCCATCATTCTGGGCCGTACCAATCTGCACCAGTTCGCGCTCGGGACCACGAGCGAAGATTCCGCGTTCGGCCCGGTACGACATCCTGCGGACGTGCGGCGCGGCCCGGGCGGCTCCAGTGGCGGATCGGCCGCTGCGGTCGCCAGCGGCATGGGTCTGGCTTCGATTGGCACCGACACGGGTGGCTCCGTTCGCATTCCTGCCGCCGTCTGCGGCCTGGTGGGCCTCAAGCCCTCGCCAGGCGAAGTGCCGACCGACGGCGTCATTCCGCTGAGCGCGACCTTCGATCATGTCGGGCCGCTGGCCCTCTCGGTCCAGGACGCAGCCTGGATGTACCACCTCCTCGCGAACCGAAAGCCGGTCATGATCGAGCGCGCCCCGGTGACAGGGCTTCGGCTCACGGTGTTGGGAGGGTACTTTGCCGCGCCGCTCGACCCGATCGTGCGCAGTGCGTTCTCGACCGCCATGGCTGCCCTCGAGCACGCCGGCGCCGTCCTCGCGAGCGCCACGATTGCGTCGACATCCCACATCGGAGATGCGTATGCGGCCATCGTCATGGCGGAAGCGGCCCATTGGCACGCGCCACACCTGGACGCGCGCGCGAACGGCTACCTGGCCTCCATCCGCGATCGCATTCTGCTCGGCAAGAGCATCCCTGCCGTCGAGTACTTGAGGGCGCGCCTCACGTGCGCGGTCCTCCGCGACGAGATCAACACGCTGTTCGAGTCGTGCGACGCGATCGTGCTGCCCACCCTTCCGATCGTGGCCCCGCTGCTCGGGGCGAGCGACGTGATCCCCGATCCAGCAGAGGGCTCGTCGTTGCCCGTGCGTCTGGCCATGCTGAAGCACACGCAGCTCTTCAATATGACCGGCCATCCAGCGATCTCCATTCCAATTCGCAGTGCCGGCCTGCCGGTCGGCATGCAGCTGGTGGGACGGCTTCACCAGACACCCCGGCTTTTGAGCGTTGCGGCGGCGTGTGAGGCCGTGCTGCGCGCTCCCGGCGCCTGACCCCGCGATGATCGGATCGCTCTTCAATATCTGGGAACGACGCCTCGCGTCGGTCGACACCGATCGCGTCGTCCGGCCGTTCGACTGGGGGCTCGACTGGCTCGGACTGCAGCCGGCGGGCGACCCGGCCAGCACCCTGCTGGCGTGGTCGAAGCAGGCGGTCGGCGAGTCAGGCTACTTCTTCAGCGCGCCCCCGGGCGGCGACTTCGACCTGCGGGGTGACATCCTGCGGTTCCCCACCGCACTCCGGACACCGTACGAGGTGAACAACACGGTGGTCGCGCGGGTCTTCCACCCGGACAAGCCAAAACCGGGCACACCACGACGAGCCGTGGTGGTGCTGCCACAATGGAATGCCGACGCGCAGGGACACGTCGGGCTCTGCCGGCTGTTTGCGCGGTTTGGTCTCACTGCGGTTCGTCTCACGCTGCCGTACCACGACGAGCGGCGCCCCTACGGCCTCTCGCGCGCCGACTACATCGTGAGCGCCAACATCGGCCGGACCATCCATGCCAACCGGCAGGCCGTGCTCGACGCGCGACGCGCCGTCGACTGGCTCGTGGGACAAGGCTTCGAGCGGATCGGCATCATCGGCACGAGCCTGGGATCGTGCCTGGCGATGCTCACCATGGCGCACGACGAACGCATCGGGGCCGGCGCGTTCAATCACGTCTCGCCTTTCTTTGCCGACGTGGTGTGGCGCGGCCTGTCGACGCAGCACGTGCGGGCTGGCCTCGAAGGACAGATCACGCTGCCCAACCTCCGCTCCTGCTGGATGCCGATCAGCCCGTGGCCTTTCGTGTCGCGCGTGCGCAACCGCAAGTCACTGCTGGTGTACGCGCGGTACGATCAGACATTCCCCGTCGATCTGTCCCGCAAGTTCGTCGCTGAATTCAATCGACTGGGCGTGCCTTTTCAGACCGCGGTGCTCCCGTGCGGTCACTACACGACAGGCAAGACGCCCTTCAAGTATTTGGATGGCTATGCGCTCACGAAGTTCTTCGTGTCGAGACTCTGACCGTCCGGGGCGCACTGCTCTGGCGCGAACGCGCGCATCGGCGGGTCTCAGTACGCCGTCATCTGCGCGCAGCTCGCCCGTGGCGCCGGCGCCGAGCCGGTCGTGTAGGCGGCCTGCACCATGTCGGCGAGGTGCGTGTATCCGGCATCGTTCGGATGGAAGCCGTCAGCGGAGAGCAGCGAACCATTATAAAAGGATGCATCGCACATGAGGTCGAGCACGAGCACGCCGTCGGAGGTGAGCTTGTTCGTCTCGGCTGAGAACCCGACCGCGAGCTGCTGCATCACGCGCCGTTCATCCAGCGTATACCCGGCCGCATACGGCATTGCCGCCATGTTCGGCAGATTGAGCGCAATGATCCGGGGATTGGACGTCCGCTTTCGCACCTCGGAGACGAGCGTCCGCATGTTCTGTCCGAACGCCTGAACCTGAGCCTGCACATAGGCGGGGATGTCGCCGTTGGCGCGTCCGGCCTTGATCGCCGACCCCACGGTGTTCACGTCGTTACCGCCGGCAAACACCGTGACCAGGGTGCTGTTCCTCAACACGAACGGCACTTCGTTGACGAGGAAGCTGCCGAAGATATCCTTGCCGAGCGAATTCCCCAAGGCCTGTACGTCCGGGCCGAGCACGATGCCCGGAATGCCCAGATTGAAGAGGGTGACCGTCTTACCCGATCTGGTGAGTCGCTGTGTGAGCTGCTGCACGTACCCGGTGCCGGTCGTGCAGTCGGTCAGCGGAATACACGGTGAGCTGCCGCCGTACCCAATCGCGTCGCTGGCCCCAAGGGCCGTGTAGTTCACCACGGGATCGGTCGACGAAGGGCCGTCCGGATTGGTGAACTTCTCACAGGCGCTCAGACCCATGAGCGCGAAAACGCAGAGCATACGGCGAATCATGATCACCTTATCGGTCCGACCGGGATGAACAAGGAGGCCCTGGAGGGCACTTGCCTGTCGCGGCTGACCCGACCTACCGCAGGCCTTCGCGATGGTGCGCCCCGAGCCCGTCTGCCGGTCGCCAGCGCCGGTCGGGACCTTATTTCTGAATCTCGCAGGTGCCGAAGTGCTGCGAGGCGCTCGGCGGCGTCGCCAGGTCGCCCAGGTGCCGTGAGTGAATGGCCGGAAATGCCCCGGCCGCGCCGCCGGCCGCGAACACGCTTGTCAGGATGAAATTGCCGAGCGGCGTCTGCTCGATGATGTCGAGCCCTGTCTGCGTGAGGAACACCGACACCGGTACCGACGCGGTACCCACCACGAAGCGGCCGGTCCGCTTCTTGATGTTGATGGTGTCAACCTGGAACACGAACTCCTGAGGGTGCACCACCGTCTCGGTCTGCCCGTCCTTCCACTCGGTGGCCGCGAACGACCGAAACGAACAGCGTATCGCCTGCGCTGCTGCGAGCGGCCCGCCGATGGGGACGGCCTTTTGCGCGACGGGCACGAGCGCGGTGACGAACATGAGCGACACGAGGGCGAGGGGCATGAGGTCTCCTTGGCGGGGGCCATCCTGATTATGACGAAGGCCACGCGCCGACGCCGCCGGATCACCCAATAGGTAGCGTGCGTTCTCAGAGATAGCCGAACAACCCCCGCAACGCGTCGTAGATGACGCTGCCGAGCGCTCGCATGAATGGCCCGACGTCACGGTCGGTGACGGCGGTAGCCATGGCATCGGCACCGTGGATCGGGTCGGTTAACAGCAGCCAGATCGTCGCTGCCGCGAGTGTGGCCGCCGCAATGCCGATCGCCGCGATCAGGCTCAGGCTCCACCGCCCAAAACTCATAAGCCTGTCAGTCTAGCACCGCCGAACAGGGGCACGGCGATATGTTGCAATCCCACCGCCCGTCAGAACTCGGGCGTGTAGAGCACGACCGGCCGGTCGAGCTTTTCGAGTGACTCGCGGCACGTCGCCGCATCGCCCACCACGACGATGGTGGCCTCGGCGGGTCGCACGTGTGTGGCCGCAGCAGCGTGAACCTCGGCGGCGGTCATGGCCTCGACCGTCGGCACGAAATCGTCGAACACGTCGTCGCCGAGACCGTAGATCGCCAGCTGGCCGGCCGCGCGCGCGACCTGCCCAGCGGTCTCGAAATTGCGGACGTAGCCACGCGTCAGCGACGCTCGGGCGCGCGAAAGCTCCTCGTCGGGCACGGGCTCGCGTCCAATCGTGCCGAACTCCTCGAGGATGTCCGCGGCGGACGAAGCGGTCGCGTTGCCCTGCACACTGGTCTCGCAGGACAGGGTACCTGCGAGTCGGCGAAAATCGAACGAGGTTCGCGCGCCGTAGGTGACGCCCTTGTCTTCACGCAGACGACGGTTGATTCGGCTGGTGAACTGTCCGCCCAGCACAGCGTTGAGCACGACGAGCGCGTGATAGGCGGGCGTGTCGCGCGGGGGGCCGAGATGGCCGATGCGCAACTCGCTCTGCGCGGCTCCGGGCTTGTCGACGAGCAGAATGCGCGGATCGGATCGGACCCGAGGCGCCGCCGCGGGCTCGAGGTCATCGCCTGAGCCGGTCCACTCGGCAAAGATGTGTGCCGCCGTCCGGCTGACGTCGGAGGCCGTGACGTCGCCCACGATGCTGAGCGTGGCGCCGCGCGGTCCAAAAGCACGGCGCCAGAACTCGCGCGTCTCATCGAGCGTGACCGCCTCGAGCGCGCTCGTCTGCCCGAGCGCGCCATGGCCGTATGCGTGCGTGTCGAAGACGGCCGAGATGTAGGCGCGGTCGGCTATCGTGCTGGCTGAGCGGCTCAACTGCCGAAGACGAGTGAGACGCAGTTCGCGAACGCGCGCGAAGTCTGGCGCCTGCAGTCGCGGCCGCATCACGACGTCGGCCATGAGGTGCAGCGCCGGCCCGAGAAATCGCACGAGAGCCGTCACCGAGATCGAGCAGGCGTCAGGCCCGACTTCCACCTCGATCTGCGTGCCCATCTGGGCGAACGCTTCCGCCAGCTGCAGGGCATCGCGGCTGCCCGCGCCTTCGTCGACCAGATCTCCGGTGAGGCTGGCCAGTCCCGGGCGGTCGGGTGGGTCGTCGACCGTCCCGCGCGGAAGCAGCAGTGTCGCCGTGAAGGCCGGCACGGTCGTGTGCCCGATCGTCCACAGCGCGAGCCCATTGGGCAGCGCGGCTCGCGTGATCGCCGGAAAACGAACCGGCGTCGCCTGGCCGGGCATCGGACGCTCGAAGCGCGCAACGGTCATGAGGCGCGGTCCAGTACCCGCGCATCGGGCAGCGCGCCGTCGGCGCGCCCGAGCGGCACCACACCGAGCACCGCCGCCCGCGACGGCACAAGCCAGCGTGCCGCGGCGTCGCGCAGTGTCTCGCGCGTGGCGCCGAGGTAGCGCCCCAGATCCGCGTCGAAGCTGTCGGGCGCCTGCCGATGCACGTTGTACGCATTCAACTGGTCGGCCTTGCCGCCAAACCCGCCCAGTGACTGCACACGGAACACGAATGCCGCCTCTGCCTGCACCCGTCCCCGATTCACCTCTTCGTCAGAAGGACCTTCCTCCGCAAAGCGAGCCAGCTCCTCGTGAATGGCCTGCTCGAGTTCATCGAGCGTGTGGCCCGGAGCAGCCGAGGCAATTATCTGGAACGTGCCGCCGAGCTCGCGCGACGTCTGGCCGGCCGCCAATTCGGCGGCGATGCGACGATCGTGGATCAGCCGCTTGTACAGACGTGACGTGCGACCGTTGGCGACCAGATCGCCGACCAGGTCGAGCTCCGCATCGCCGGGGGCGAACAGCCCCGGCGTTCGCCAGCCGAGGTACAGGCGCGGCAGCTCAACCCTATCCTCGAGTACCAGACGGGCGCTCGATCCATCGGCGCCCGGAGGCTGCACGCGCGCGACGTGGGGACCTGCCGGAATGGCGCCGAACAGATGTTCGACCTCGCGCAACACGGCGTCTGTGGCGACGTCGCCGACTACGGCGAGCGACGCGTTGCCCGGATGGTAGTACCGACGGAAAAACGCCGTCACGTCGTCGAGTGTCGCGGCTTCGAGATCGGCCGGCTCGCCTATCGTCGGCCAGTGATACGGGTGCGCCGGCGGGAACATGGCCGCCATCAGGGCGAATTGTGCGAGACCGTACGGCCGGTTCTCGTAGCTCTGACGACGCTCGTTGAGCACGACGCCGCGCTGGGTATCGAGGCGGGCCTGCGAGAGCGCCGGGAGCAGCCAGCCCATGCGGTCGGCCTCCATCCAGAGCGCCAGACGCCACGCCTCGCGAGGCACGAGCTCCCAGTAATTCGTCCGATCCGTGCTGGTCGAGCCGTTCAACGCCGCGCCCGCCTCCTGCAGCGGACCAAAGTATCCGTCGGGCTGATGCTCGGAGCCCTCGAACATCAAATGCTCGAACAGGTGGGCGAGGCCCGTGAGACCCGGCTGCTCGTTCTTCGAGCCGACGTGGTACCACAGACTCACGGCCACGAGCGGCACGCGGTGGTCTTCGTGCACGATCACCTGCAGCCCGTTGGCGAGTGTCGTCTTGGTGAACGGAACCTGCATGCGCGCCAGGTGGATTACTGAACCGGCACCAGCGGGATCGCGCCCCGGGCGAAGGACGCAATCGACACCTGCTGTGCAACGCGCTCGGCCGCGGCCATCAGCGCCATCGAGGCCGGCGATGACGGATCGCCGATGATGACCGGCACGCCGGCGTCGCCCGCGCGGCGCACGGGCTCGTAGAGCGGCACGTGGCCAAGGAACGGTACCGACAGCTCGGTGGCGAGCTGCTCGCCACCACCTCGGCCGAAGATGTCACTCTCGCGCCCGCACCCGACGCACACGAAGTGGCTCATGTTCTCGATGAGGCCCAGCGTCGGGATGTTCAGTTTGCGATACATCTGTACGGCGCGGCGGGTGTCGGCCACTGACACCATCTGCGGCGTAGTGACGAGGACCGCTCCGGCCACGGGCACAGACTGGCTCAAGCTGAGCGCCACGTCGCCGGTGCCGGGCGGCATGTCGACGATCAGATAATCGATGGCGTCCCAGCGCACTTCTCTGAAGAACTGCTGCACCGCATTATGCAGCATCGGCCCGCGCCAGATCACTGCCGCGTCATCTTCGGTCAGCAGCGCCATCGACATGATCTGGATGCCAAAGCGCTCTGCGGGCACCATCTTCTGGCCGTCGGTTTCGATGCGGGCTTTCACGCCGAGCATGAGCGGCACGTTGGGACCGTAGAAATCTGCATCGATGATGGCCACCCGACTGCCGCGCCCGGCCAGCGCCGCCGCGAGGTTGACGGCCACGGTGGTCTTGCCAACGCCACCTTTTCCTGCACCGACCGCAATGATGTTGCGCACGCCTTCGACGGCCAGACGCCCGGCTTCTGGCCGGCCGGCGGCTCTGACGCTCGCGGTCATCTGGATGACCACCGACTGGACTCCGGGAATGGCGCTGACGACCTGGCGAGCCTGTTCCTGCAGCAATTCCTTGACGGGACAGGCCGGCGTCGTGAGCTCGATGGTGAAACTCACCTGTCCGCCCTCGATCCGCAGCCCTTTGACGAAGCCGAGCGAGACGATGTCCTTGTGGAGGTCAGGGTCCTGGACGGCACGCAGCGCATCGAGCACGGCGCCTTCGGTGAGAGCACTCATTAACTGATTGTATGACGCGGATGGTGCGTGCGCAGAGGAGGAAGGCCCGGACGAGCCGGGGCTGCGCGCGATTTCTAGGCAGTCGCTACGCGCGGCGGGCGCCCGAACTCGCGTCTGGCATCGTCATTGAGCAGCGCCCAGAACGAGTACACACCGAGTGCCGTGCCGAACGGCAACAGGAAGAGGTTGGGCACGGCCAGCAGCAACACCGCAAGCCGGCCTCGCCGGGATCGAGACAGCAGGGCTCGACCGGCCGCCACCATGGATGCGCCACCAGCCAGGAGCAGCACGCCGCCAATCAGGAGAATCCAGGCGGCCGGAACCATTCCCCCGCGGTCTCCGCGCAGTTCGAAGAAGGCCGCAGTGGTGCCGAGCGCGAGAATTCCGAGCGACACGCCCGCAAGGAGCCCAAACAGCCCCCAGAGAACGTGAAGCCAGCCAAGCACATCGAGATGCACACGGGCGGGCGTCACTGGAAGGCGCTACTCACCCGGGGTGAAAAAACTGATCTGCATCTGATCGAGCAGCGCGCTCATCTCAACGAAGTCGATCGCGGCGTCGCCCTCACCGGCAAGCCCGGCCACGCTCGACGGCGCCGCAGGACAGCCGGGCTCGGCCACGGCCGTACCCCTGAAATCGGGGTGCGAGCGTCGAATTCGCCGTGCACACGCACGCCGAACTTCGCTGATGGGTGCGTTACGCGGAAGGCCGAGAACGTGGAAGAAGTCGTGCACGAGGCCGAGCCATCTTTCTGGCGCTCAGCGGGCTCCGAGCGTCACGAGCAGGTCGCGCCGAGTGCTTTCGTCCAGGCTGTCGAGGTCGACCGAGCTGTCACACTCGTCACACAGCAATTCGAACAGGGCTGGACGCCCTTCTTCCTGGGGCGGCTGCAATTGGCCGTCGGTCACCCGCAACAGCTGCATCTGCAGGGTTTTGACGAGAAAATTCTCGGAATTTCCGCAGTTGGGACACGTGAGCGACAAATGTGAACTCCGTTTCGGGCCTGAACGGTCTTGCCCGCCAAGAGTGTATCGCACACTTGTGCCCACACGCAGCTTGATTCGCGGATCGGAATTACGGGTAGCAGACGAGTGTGCGCACGATCTGGAGCCCCGCGGCGCCGGCAATGGCCTGGGCGTAGAGCGTGGCCTGCGCCTGGTGTTCGGCCCTCGGCCGGCCGGTCTTGAATTCGAGCACGGTCGCCGTT
Organism: Vicinamibacterales bacterium; assembly: GCA_039925145.1. GTDB lineage: Bacteria > Acidobacteriota > Vicinamibacteria > Vicinamibacterales > SCN-69-37 > JBDSZL01. Next base: position 45,198 of record JBDSZL010000052.1, read on the forward strand.
CCATCCGGGCCCATGACGAGGCAGTCGATGACTCCCCGCACGCAGACTCCCGGCTGATCGGGCAATGTGCAGGAGAACGGCACCTCGTAGAAACACTCGCCGCTCTGAAGCAATGCTGCGACATCTGCCCTGCCGCGCAAACTGCGGTACACCGCGAGCGCCTCGCGCGCGACGTCCGCCCCGCGCGTCAGGTCGACGCGCTCGTCGCCATCAATCTGCTTCAGCACGTACGGCACCAGCACGTCGTCTCCGAGCGACGGATCCATCTGATGCTGGAACAGCCGGTGAACGATGGTTCCGATCAGGCGCTCGTCCTTGCGTGCGGGCACTCCAGCGGCGCCAGGTACCTCCGCCGTTCCGTCCTCGAGTGTCGAGGTCGCTGCAATCACTCTCATCCCGGTCGTCACCAGGGGACTGACGATACGGGTTTCGACCGGAGTGGGCAGGGCGGCATCAGGTTGAACGGCAAGGGGCTCTGACGGCGCGCGGCACACGCGGAAGGCAAACGGTCCGTGGTCGCTGTTCCACGTCACCACCTCGCCTGAGCTCGACGTCGCCGCACTGCCGAATAGCGCAGCGAGGCCGTCCGGGAGCAGCGATGCCAGGCTGCGTGGCTGACGACGGAGCGTCCCGTCTGTCAGTTCAGCGGAGAGGTACAGGCGATCGCGGGCGCGAGTGGTCGCGACGTACAGGAGCCGCCGCAACTCCTCTGTCTCGCGCTGCGCCTCGAGACGCGTGGCGTCGCTGGCGCCGAAACTGACGTCGGGCTCTCCCGACGGGCCACGTTCGATCACCGATACGGCCTGCATGCCCCCCTTGCCCGGTGCCTGGAGGTTCACGAGAAACACAATCGGAAACTCGAGGCCTTTCGCGGCATGCACGGTCATCAGGCTCACGGCACCGGCTGCTTCGACGATCGCGTTCGAGTCGTCGCCCGAGCGCAGCGTGTCGAAATACGCGGCGAGCCGCGCAAGCGTGGCGTACCCGCGGTTCTCGACGCGACGGATGAGCGACCGCAGTTTCTTGAGGTTCTCGCGCGCCTGATGACCGCGACGGCCACGCGTCTCGTAGACGTAAGCCGTCTCGCGCACGATGACGTCGATGAGTTCGCCAGGCGGAATGCGATCCGCCAGATCCAGCCATCGCACCACGGCAGCACGCGTCTGGTTCAACAGGTCGGCATCGATCGGCGAGAGACCTGCAGCGGATGCTGGCAGAGCCGGTTCGAGTAGACAGGCCGCCAGCCCGGGGCTCAAACGATTCAGGCCGGCATCCGACAGGCGAACGACTCGCGATCGCAGCAATTCCGCCGCTCGCAGATCGGAGTCAGGCTGGGCCAGGTAGCGGACGACCGCCTGCAGGTCCTGCACTTCCGGCGCGTCGAAGAAGCCGAGGCCTTTGTAAACGTAGGTGCGGATGCCACGCGTCTCCAGTGCCTCCTCGTAGTACTGGTGACCCGCCCGCGCGCGAAACAGAATGGCGACATCGTCGGCCCGTGCCGGGCGAGGCGCCCCCCTGCGGTCTCGGACAATCGCGCCTTCGAGCAGCCGCGCGACTTCGGCCGCCACAGCGGACGCAGAGGCCTGCAACGTGGCCTCGCCTGTGATGCCCAGCACGGGCACGCCATCTCGCATCGCCCCGGCACCCACGCCGGACACGGGGAACTCATCGCGCGGCTCGTACCGCCATCGGTCGGGTAATTCGGGATCGCCCGACATGCTGCTCGCGAGCGCGTTCACGAAGGCCAGCAGCTCGGGGACAGAGCGGAAGCTCGTGTTGATCGCGTGCCGCACGGATCGATCCGGCCGCAGGGCGCCGATCCGTTCTGCCGCCTCGTCGAGCAGCGTCACCTCGGCCTGGCGAAAGCGATAGATCGACTGCTTGCGATCGCCCACCACGAAGATCGATGTGCGTCCTTCGGCGGTGCCCTCACCTTCGGCCCAGGCCCCTATCAACAGATCGATCAACTGCCACTGACGGCGGCTGGTGTCCTGGAACTCGTCGACGAGCAAGTGGTGATAGCGCGCCTGGAGCTTCAGCCGGCTGCGTGCAAACTCCTCCTGCTGACTCAGGAGCCGCACCGCCCTGTCGAGCATGGCGGCAAAATCCAGCAGGGCGTGTTCTTCGAGGAGCGCCTCATATTTGTCCACGGCCATGGCCAGAATACGGAGGAGCCCACGCGCCAGCAGCGCGTTCACGTCGGCGTCGAGGCCGGCAAAAGCATCGAGCAAAGTCGGCGCGATCGCCGCGACCGCGGCCGTGTGGCGTTTCTTGGCTGGCGCGGACGCGAAGGACACCGCTCCCGTCACGAGGCGTTGCCGCGGCTTGCCGCTCTGTGTCAGGAAATAAGTCTCAAGCCGGCGGCGCAGCTGTTGCACCCAGGTCGGGTCGGCGGCATCCTCCCGTGACAGGCGGGAGAGATCTGCGCGAACCCATTCGAACTCGGGCAAATCCAGCGGGCCATCGTCAATGAGCGCTGCACGATGAGGCGAGCTCTCGACGGCAGCGCGGACCCTGCCCGCAAACCGTTCAGCGGCGTCGGCGGCCGTGCGCACATGTGCCTGGCGGCCAACAAATGTGGCGATGGCCGGGCACGCCACCTGTCGCCGATCGAGTAATGCCGCCAGCGCGCTCCGCAGTCGCGGCTGCTTGACCCGCGTGAACAGCAGCCGTAGATGTTCGTCGCCAGTGAGCAGGAGGCGCGCGGTCCGAAACGTCACATCGAGCGCTTCATTCGCGAATCGGCCCGTCTCGGTCTCGTCGGCGACCTCGAAGTCGGGGTCCACATCGGCTTCGAGCGGAAACTCGCGCAACAGGCCAAAGCAGAACGCATCGATGGTCGAGATCTGAATGTCGCTCAGGCGCGCCTGTAGCGCCTTCCACCGCTCTGCCGCGAAGCCCCCGGCGGCCGCGCGCGTCCGCAACGTGGCCATAACGCGCTCGCGCATCTCGGCAGCGGCTTTGCGCGTGAACGTGATGGCCAGAATGTGCCGGGGGTCCACCCCCGCGTCGAGCACGAGCCTCGCGTAGCGGTCCACCAGCACGCGAGTCTTCCCCGTGCCGGCGGAGGCCTCGAGGAGCACGTTGTGCCGCGGGTCCACGGCGAAGTCGCGGGCCGGCTGATCCGGAGGCGGCTGAGCCGCGACGACCGGCTCGGCGCTCGCAGCCTGATCCCGTAATTCAAACAGCGTCGGTTGTTTCATCGAGCTCGGGACGATATTCCTTGCGGCACACGCCGGCGAAGCCACACCACTGGCATTCCGTCACGCGCTTCGGACGCGGGGGAAACTCGCCCGCTTCGATGTTGTCGACCATCGCCGCAAAGTCAGCGACGCGGGCGTCCACAGCGGCTTTCTCCCCGTCGGGGGTTCTGTCGAGCCGCCCTTCGAGCCGGCGGTCATCACCGAACGCCAGATACGCTGCGCTGCGCACCGGTCGCGGCTGGCCGTCGCGTGACTCCAGCAACTGCTGGGCGCAATGGGCATAGACGGCTACCTGAACCGAGGCGTCGAGGTCGGGCATGCGACCCAGCTTGTAGTCGATTACACGCAGCGACCCGTCCTCCAGCACGTCGATCCGATCGGCCTTGCCCCGAATCTGAATCTGTCGCGGCCCATCGGCCGAGGGGAACGTGAACGCGCCGACCAGCTCGCGTTCCAGCAGACGTTCGCTCACGGGCAATCCTGCCGCGACCTCGAGCTCGAAGACCCGCTCGGCGACGCCGCGTCCGAGAATCGATCCGAGGAGCCGCATCTGCTCGAGCGAGCGATCCGGATCGGGCAGTGGCGCAAGCGCCGCAGCGGCAATGCTGGAAAACACGTCGAGCGCCTCCGGGAGGTTGGCTTTCGAGATGGCGCCTCGGCCGCGCGCCTGCCACTCCCCGTAGAACCGCTCGAACAGCGTGTGCAGCAGGGTGCCACGCTCGACCGGCGTGAGTCCGGACAGCTCGTCGCGCTCCTCCCGCAACCGCAGCACGTGTTCCGCAAAATACTTGAACGGGCAGGTGACATACCGGTCCACCTGACTGACCCGGTACACGCCCGATGGCTGGCGGTCCGATTGTCCGCTGTAAGCGGCGCTGCCGAGATCGGGCCGCCTGTGCCGCAAGCTGAGCCAGGCCGCGCGTCCGTCTTCCAATCCGTCGGGCATGGCGCCCGACGTGAGCACTTCGTCGGCAAAGAGGCCGCCGCGGGGCAGGGGGTCGACACGCAACGTGGGCAGTCCCCGTGCGAGCTCGATCATGGGAGAACGCGCCACAACCGTGTCGCCGTCGAGCTCGAACGAGGACAGGCGCGTGCGCACGCGGGCAAGGGTCAACACATCGCGAAATGCGGCATGCTCGGCCTCGGCCTGATCCGTATCCTGCGGCCACCCGAGCGACTTGAGCAGGCCGCTCGAATAAAAGAAGCTGCGCCGCTGACGTTCGGTCCAGTCTGTCTCGGCCAGACCGACGAGGTAGACCTCGTCGAAGTCACCAAACTTCGCAGCAACGGCATCCACCAGGTGCACGCCGACATGACCGCGGCGGGGCATGAACGTCTGCGCCTCGATGGCGTGGTGTATGGCGGCCGCGAGCTCGTCGTGCTCGCGATGCCTGTCGTCATGGCGGCGATAGGCCTCCACCAGCTGGTCCAGCACCGACAGCACCGCCACACGCGCACGCCGGTGCCGATCGGCCCATTCTTCTACGCGGTCGCTGAGGATCCGCTCGTGGCGGCGCAGAAATCCCGCCAGGGCACCGACCTGTTCCGATGCGGACGGCGCGAGGCGGTAACCCGACAGCTCCCCCGCCGCATCCGCAGCGGCGGCCGCAGCACGTCGGGCAGGCGCTTCGAGACCATGACGCGAGCCAGAGCCGCGCGACCACGCATCGACTTCCGCTGGATACGTCGTCGCATCACCGCTGACCCGACGGTCGGCAAGCGCGGCATCGAGGGCTGACACATCGACGCGCGAGAGGCGTTGCCCTGCGGCGTCGAAGGCGAGCAGCGAGGAGCGGAGAAGTTCCATGATGGCCTCGCCCGTGCCGCTCGTCCGCGCGACACCCATCACCACGTCGAGTAGCGCGGCGTACGGCTCGGCCGCCAGCGGCAACGCGTCGAACGCCTGAAAAGGAATGCGGGCATCGGCCAGCACCTGTTGCCCTAGATAGAGATATGGCAGCGGACGATGAAACACGATGGCCGTCGAATGAGAGAGCGTCGAGTCCTGGGCATCGGCACGCTGACGGATCGCTCGCGCGATGTCCCGTACCTCCTCTTCGCGGTCACGGCTCACGAACGCCAGGTCATCGGTCGCGTCGCCAGCCGTGACGAGCAGCGGGCGGCGCGGGACGTCTTCAGCCCGCGACTCTGCGATTTCGGGCAGCTCCCGTTCGAGCCGATCTCGGAAACCGGCATCATGTGCCTCGTCGGTCATGACGACGTGCACGTCGCGCAGATGTGTCAGACGTCCGATCAGGTCGAAGTCTGCAGGCCAGAGACCGCGCGGATCGGATGGATGGTCGGCCACGGCGACGACCAGATCGTGAAACGGCAGCGTGGGCTGCCTGGCGAGCAACTCGCGGCGCAGCGCGTGCTCGTCGAGCGCGCCGATCCGCGCCACGAGCCGGTCGTAGGCGAGGAACGTGAAGCCGAGGAAGCAGGTCTGATTGATCAACCCTTCGCTGCCGCGATCGGTCCCACGTTCCACACGAAGCTCGTCGAACAGGCCGCGCGCAAACCGGCGGACACTGCGCTGCCGGCGCCTGAGCTCGTCGTAGAAGTCGAGCATCGACGACACGAGGCCGGGCCGGAGATGAAACGGCAGGGCGGCCAGTCGCCGGCGGTCGGCCACCTCCCGCCCCGCCCGCGCAAAGAGCACCTCGCGTTCCGATCGGCTGAGCAGTGGCGGTGCGTCTGGTAGCGAGGCGTGAAGCCGCTCGAGCCATTCAGCACGCGTGACGACATCGGGAAGCACCAGAGCGGCCCGGCCATTCTGCAGGATCTGGTGTTCGACGGTTTGCCGGAGCAATTCCGCTGCTGCGCGTGTCGGCACCAGCACGAGACGTCGGCGTGCCGCGAGCGGACCGCCCTCTACGGACAACCGGCTAAGCGCCTGCCGGAATGACGCAAGGCCACGAGCACGTACGAGAACACGCCGCTGCATCCACTGATCAGTGTGCCACTGATTCGGGGGTGGGCGGCCGCAGCGCCATTGTGAGATCGCGCTTTGCCTGTTCGGTGAGCAGCAGAAAGCCGGCGGCGGCCGCCGCAGCATCACGCGCGGCCGCGACGTCGGCGGGCCGTGGACCGAGGTGGCGGGCACAGGCCTCCCTGGCCATCTGCAGCGCGCTCGCCAATGTGGACTGCACCGTCAGTAGAGGCGCCGGGAGCCGGCGGCGCATGAGTGTGGCCTGCAGCCGTACGGCTTCGGAGCTGGTCCGTCGCGCGCGCGCTGGGCTCAGGCCGCGGGTTTCCCGTATCGCCATCAACACCGGCTGCAGCTGCTGCGCCTGCGCCAGGAGCGGCTCCAACCAGCGGCCATAACGCTGCAGGGTCACTCGACGCTGAACGTAGAGATCGAGGGCTCGCCGGTAGGTGCGAGCCGCCTCAGCCAGGCTTGCCACCTGCGTCATCAGCGCCCGCACCTCTTCAGGCCGCCGCGCGCCGAGCCGCCTGTCCTGGCGCGCGACCTCGCGTTGGGCACGAAGCACTCCGTTTACATCACCGCGCCTGTAGGCCTTCGTGGCCCGATCCAGCATTGCGCTGGACAACGCGGCGTAGGCAGCGCTCGTGCGCAGCTCGGCCTGGAGACGCGCGGCTGCTTTCGCAGTCAGATCATCATAGTTGCCGGCGGCATCCACGGCGGCGCGCAAGATCGCCACACGCTCGGCCGCGACGTCTGCCACCTCCGCCGCTCCGAGGGCCAGCACCAGCGCGTTGCGCCCGTGTGGCGGCGGGGCCAGTGCTTCCCCTGGCGCCTGGGGCATGCTCACCAGTTCGAACGACAGCTCGGCTTCACCGGCGCCCAGCCGCAACTGATTGATCACGTCGTCGAATGTGCCAGCAAGCTGGCGAATATCGGATGCTCGATAGGAGAAGTGCGCGCGGGACCAGGCGACGAGACGACGCCGGGCCTCGATCGCGAGATCCAGTCTGCGCTTCGGATCCGGAATGCCCTTCAGCAGGTCGAGCGAGCGGGCGACCTCGACTGACATCGCGGCATACTCCTCGTCGCCGCGGGTCGCTGCATACTGCGCGGCCCTCATCGCATCGGTATACCGCGAGGTGCGCGGCAGGTCGACCGTCGCAATCGGCAGGCTGATCAACTGAAATTGGGCGGTGCGGTCAGTATCGCCTCCCACCATCAGCGTAAAAATGACGCGCTCGCCGACTGGCGCAGGCTCGCCGTAGCTTGGCAGGGCTTCGCCGCTCTTCAGGAACACGCGATAGACGACGCCGGGGGCGTCAGTCTGCGCAGCAGCGCCGACCGCGCCGGTCAGAGTGAACACGACGACGGCGAGCCACGTCCTGGAAGCCATCGAGCGCATCTTCTCACTGGTGATGGAAAGCGGTCTGTGGAAATCCTGTGCACCGATCGTGGATCGCCTGTGCATCCATCGCCCTCGCAAAAAAATTTTCGAAAGGGCGCGGCCAAGAACATCCTGCTCGCCCTGCTCTGGTGCAGGTTCGCACTCCCTTTCGCTTGCGCTGCAAACTGTGGAGACTAAAATCATCCCTCGCGCTGCCTGCTTCCCGGCACCGCCCCACACACGTGACAAACGTTCGCATCATCGAAGTCATCAACGGTCGGCCGTATGTGATCGAAGCCAGTCTCGTGGCTCGCGATCGCTGGCGCGCACAACTCTCCGTCAGGGGTGGCGCCACCGCCCTCATGCCCTTTTACGGATCGACCGCAGAAGAGGCCGCGCAACGGCTGACGCTCTGGTTGACCCGGGCTAACCGCCTCGCCGTGCCTCCCGCATCTGTCGCCTGACCCAACGCGCTGAGCGAGTCCGACGCACGCGCGGCAGAATCCGGATAGCATGCGCTCATCCGGAGGATTTCCATGCGCCGCTCTCGACGCGAGTTCGTCACGACCGGTCTCACCGGCGCCGCGAGCCGCTGATTGAGGACTTCGGCGGTCGACATCACGCCGTGTGCGGCTCGTCTTGCGTGCGGGCGCCGCTTCAGACACGATGGGATGACCCATGCGCACCGATGAGGGCTCCGGTCCACTCCGCCAAACGGCTGGGACCCCTGCGCCCGCAGGGCCCATAGAGTCAATCGCCGATCTCGTCGATCGTGAGCTGAAAGGCCATCTCGATCACGCCGCCGAGTGCATCCATTGGGTCGGATCGGACGGGGTCATTCTCTGGGCAAACAGGACGGAGCTCGACCTGCTCGGCTACTCGCCCGAGGAATACATCGGACAGAGCATCACCAAGTTTCACGTCGACCAAGCTGCTATTGCGGACATACTCGAACGGCTCACCCGCGGCGAGACGTTGCTGAACTACGAGGCACGACTGCGGCACAAGAACGGCTCCATTCGTGACGTGGAGATCAACTCGAACGTGCTGTGGCGAGAAGGCACGTTCGTACACACACGCTGCTTCACGCACGACGTGACGGATCGGAAAGCCGCCGACGAACTGGCGGAGCGCCTGTCGGAACTCGTCGAACACTCAGACGAGGCCATTGTCGGCAAGGATCTCGAGGGCGTCGTCACGTCCTGGAACCCCGCCGCCGAACGCATGTTCGGCTATTCGGGCGTAGAAGCGATCGGTCAATCGATCCGCCTGATCATCCCACCGGATCGTCAGACCGAAGAAGACAACGTGCTGTTCCGGATTCGACGCGGTGAGCGCATTGAGCCGTTCGAAACCGTGCGTCTGTGCAAGGACGGCACCAGCATCGATATTTCCGTCACGATCTCGCCGATCCGGAATCGCCATGGCCGCATCGTTGGCGCGTCCAAGCTCGCGCGCGACATCTCCGCCCGGCGGAGGCTGCAGACGCGCGACCGGTTCCTGGTGCAGCTCGACGATGCGGTACGCCCGTTGCGGGAGGCAGAGGAAATCACCTTCACGGCGGCCAGGATGCTCGGTGAGCACCTCGGAGTGAACCGTTGCGCGTATGCCACCGTGGAGGACGACCAGGACACGTTCGTGCTCACCGGCAACTACACCCACGGCGTGCAGAGCATCGTCGGGCGCTACACCTTCCGTCAGTTCGGAGAGACGTGTCTCCGTCTGATGCGCGAGGGGAATCCCTACGTGGTCGTCGATGCACAGAACGACACGGGCGTGACAGCAGCCGAACGGCCTTCGTACGAGATGACCGCCATCCGCGGAGTGATTTGCGTTCCCATCCTCAAGCAGGCGCGTTTCGTCGGCGCCATGGCGGTCCATACCGCCGAGGCCCGGCGCTGGCGCCCCGACGAGGTAGAGCTCGTTCAGCAGGTGGCCAGCCGCTGCTGGGAGTCCATCGAGCGGGCGCGCGTGACTCAGAACCTGCGTGAGAGCGAACGTCAGTTCCGGGAGCTGGCGAATTCCATCGCGAACCTGGCGTGGATGGCGCGTCCCGATGGGTGGGTCTACTGGCTCAACGAGCAGTGGTACGACTACACCGGCGCCACTCAGGTCGAGAGCGAGGGTTGGGGATGGCAGCGGGCGCATGACCCAGCCGTAATCACGGAGGTCACCGCGCGTTGGCGTGAGTGCCTGGGCAATGGCGCCCCATTCGAGATGGTATTTCCCCTACGAAGTGCCACAGGCGAGTTTCGACGCTTCCTGACGCGCGCCAACCCGGTGCGCGACTCCGGCGGCCGGGTGGTGCAGTGGTTTGGCACGAGCACGGACGTCGAGGCCGAGCGGCGGGCCATGGAGATCAACGAGCTGCTCCGCGAGCGCGAGCAGAAGGCCCGCGAAGAGGTTGAATTGCAGAAGCGCGTCCTGCATTCGCTCTTCATGCAGGCGCCGACCCTGATTGCCGTGCTGCGCGGACCGGATCATGTCATCGAGCTCGCAAATCCGCCGATCTGCCAGGTCTGGGGCCGCACGAGCGAACAGCTGATCAACCGGCCGCTGTTCGACGCGTTTCCCGAGCTTCGCGAGCAGACGTCTCGGCCGCTGCTCGAGGAGGTGTATCGAACGGGCGTTCCGTACGTCGGGCGGGAAACTCCGACCAGGTTCGATCGGGGGCACGGCGCCACCGATACCGTGTACTTCAACTTCGTGTACTCGCCTTTTCGCAACATCGATGGCCGAATCGAGGGCATCTTCGTCATCGCCTCGGACGTGACCGACCAGGTACTGGCGCGGACTCAGGTCAACGAGCTGCGCGAAGCGGCAGAGACGGCCAACCGCGCCAAGGATGAGTTTCTGGCGATGCTCGGGCACGAACTTCGCAATCCGCTCTCGCCCATTCTCACGGCGCTCCAGTTGATGAAGCTGCAGGGCGAAGGCAGCTTCGAACGCGCCCGCACGGTCATCGAGCGCCAGGTCAATCACCTGACCCGGCTCGTCGACGATCTGCTCGACGTGTCACGAATTGCGCGGGGCAAGGTCGAACTGAAAGAGGAGCTCGTCGAAATCTCCGAGGTGGTCGCGAAGGCGATCGAGATGAGCAGCCCCTTGATCGAACAGCGCGCCCACACGCTCACGGTAAATGTCTCAAGAGCCGGACTGGCGGTGGTGGGCGACCCCGTCCGCCTGAGCCAGGTGATCGCCAACCTGCTCACCAATGCGGCCAAGTACACGCCGCCTGGCGGGACCATCGTCGTGACTGCGGCCGAGGAAGAAGGCGACGTCGTCGTTCGCGTGCGCGACACGGGGATGGGCATTTCGTCGGATGTGCTGCCGCGCGTGTTCGATCTGTTCGTGCAGGAGCGACAGGCCATTGACCGCTCGCAGGGAGGTCTGGGCCTGGGGCTCACTATTGTCCGCAATCTGATCGAGCAGCATCGCGGGTCGGTGTCGGCCAGTAGCGAAGGTCCGGGGCAGGGTACTGAGTTCATCGTGCGCCTCCCCCGCGCCCTCGTTGCAGATGCCGCGGTATCGGCCCGTGTCTCGACGATCGCTTCGAACGAGGCCTTAGACGTCAGCCTGGGCGGCCGGCGGATTCTCGTGGTCGACGACAACGAGGACAGCGCGGAGATGCTCGCTGCGGCGCTCCGGTCAAAGGGACATCAGGCGCGCGTGGCCAACGGTGCCCCCGCGGCGCTGCAGCTGGCCCAGGAGTTTGCGCCGCACGTCGCGTTCCTCGATATCGGGTTGCCCGTCATGGATGGCTACGAGTTGGCGGCTCGCCTGCGGGAACTGCCGGGATTGGGCGAAATCAGACTGATCGCGCTGACCGGGTACGGCCAGGCCTCCGATCGGCAGATGACGAGCGCCGCCGGGTTTCACCACCACCTGGTGAAGCCCGTCGACTTCGCCGCCGTGCAGGCGGCGGTGGCCGGCTGAGGCGCCTCCAGAGCTCCTGCTCGGGTTGCTACTCCCGACGCTCCTCACGCTTGGGCAGAATGTGACGCGGCACCTCCGTCACCGGCCGCCATTCCGCGTTGAACGTGCCCCGATAGCCAAACAACGGTCCCCAGACGCTGTTGTGGACGTCCACGACGATTCGGAAGCACTGCGCGTCGTCGTCGTACCACTCGTGGACATCGGCGACTCCACTGAACAGCATCGGAAAGCGGAACCCGATCAATCCTTCGTAGAAGCGCTGCGCGCCTGACCGCAGCCTGAGGCCGCCAGCCTCGTCGACGGAGAGGTCGATATCGACGGCCAGATGCTCGTGCGATCCCAGGTAGTCAACAATCCGGCCTCGGGCTTCGCTGTAGACCATGTACGCATCGAAGCGACGTGTGCGACGTGACTGAAACGTTCGGATCCACGAGACGGTCTCACGACCGAATTGGTCGACAAAGGCGTAGTTCTCGATCGTGAAGGGAATGTTGCGGCCCGTCTCAGGGAACATGATTCGACGCCAGCTGCCGATGTGGAGGAATGGCTCGGTGTAGAACCGGCCTTTCCAGATCTCGTCCATGACGCCGCTCCCGATCGAGGCGACACCGTCGGAACTCGAGAAGCCGAATCGGCGCTGAATCTGCGGATGGAGCCGTTGAAAGTCGGCTCCAAGGGCCCGCTTATAAATTGAGCTCATGCCTTGTCCTTACAGGGACGGCGCAAGCAACGTGCTGCAGACGGAATGTTGCCCAGGACGAGAAGGTCGATCGCTGCGAGGCTGGCGACCGCCAGGTTCAGCGAAGCCGGGTTGAACGCAGCCTCAAAATACCCCGGCGAGCTCAGGCCGACCACCGCTGTCGCCAGGAGCATCGACCCGAGACAAACGACCATTGGCCAGCGCCGGTGCCAAGCGATCAAGATCGTCGCCGCGAACGACACTTCAAGAAGGCCGAGGGCGGTCACTGCGAAACTTGTGAAACCAGCGGCGATGCCGGCGTCGTGGAGCATGGCGAACTCATCCTGGTGTCGAGTCAGCAGCTTCGGCACGAGGCCTTGATAGGCGAAGATGGCAGCGAGCGCGATACGCGCGATGAAGTGCACGAGTGCCTGTCGCATAGCCTGTGCAGGGTCGACACGCTGCTCGAGCCACAGGCGCAGGCGATCGAAACTCCAAGCGGTCGCCCATCCGATGAGAGGACGGAAGATGAATCGATCGAAGAGCGCGCCCGCCGGTCCAAAACGCGTACGGTAGTCGTAGCACGTCAGGAACCGGATGCCTTCGGCGGTCGGGATGTACTTCCAATATCCGCTGCCTTCGCGAATGATCGAAAGGGGTTCGTCGGATCCGAATTGCAACGCAGAAGAGCGGCTGCCGTCGGCTGAATCCCGCTGCCCCACCGTCTCGCCTTCGCCGCTGACTTCAAGACCGAAACCGAGTCGCGTCGCGTACTGGAATCGCTGAGGCTCTGTCTTATCCATCCTCGGGAGGTATTCGATTCGCGAGAAGCGCAGATCCCACCGTTCGTGCAGTGCCGGCGTCTGCGTGTGCGCCCAAAGCGCGGCCATCGGCGCCCGAATCAGGATCTCGACGTAGACGCTCATACGTGAATACCGAGCCGTCGTGTCTCGCGCTTCATGGCTGCGCCTGAGTGAAGGCGGAATCGTGCTTGAAGGGCCCGCACGATTGGCTGGCCGAAGCGGGCAAGAGTGGCCTGGGGTGAAGAAGTCGCGCGAATTCGATAGACCACCTCCTCGGTCCGAGGATCGATGCAGACCTCGAAGAGCTCTTCGCCGCTCTCGGCGTGGTTCGTCAGCGTTCCGTAGGCGAAGCCAAACCGCGCAGCATCATCCGGGCTGCCGACACTGTAGAGAACACGGCAACCGTTCAAGGACCAAAACCCGAGATGTCGGATCAATACAGCGACAACCGTCCCGATTGCGACAGGCGCCTGTCGCGGGAATATCTGAACCCAGCCGATATCGAAGTGCTTCCACGCACGGAGCGCGGCTTGTGCTCGCTCGAAGTCGGTCTTGCCGCGCCCAATGGCAACCGTCAACTCGTCGAGGTCCTGGCCAGCCGTCCGGGTTCCAACGATTCCGATCGGCCCGTACGACAGCGGCAGGTCCGTCGATTCGCGGAGGAAGCGAGCGATGACGTTACGGGTCGGACGTCGAGCGAAGAACATTGATGCCTCAGGCGGAGACCGGGTTACCGAACAGGGCCTCACGGACCAGTTCGTCCACGGAGATCACGAACTTTCGAACCGGCGGTACACGAAGCGCCAGGGCGGCTGAGGGCAGGATCTGCTGGGTCAGAGACACGAGAGCAGCTGTCGCGCGCTGGTTCGAGCTCTTGTCCAGCAGCCACCACAGCAGCACTGCCAAGTGGACGAGATACAAGAGGCGCCCGAGCGCTTCCGCCAGCGGCTGTTTGGGTGTATCGCCCGACTCGGTGACTACCTGCTCGAACACCCGCTGGACCCGAAGACGGGAGAACGCCGTGCTCGTGGAAAAAATGCCCTCTTCGGGATCACCAACCAGAACCGGGGTGAGCGCCCGGAGCGCTACCCGGTGCGGCTCGAGCACATGGAGGCTCGTCTTCATGGCGAACAGGAAGCGGTCGCGCCATCTTCCGGTCGGCATGCCCGCAGCCTGCCGCGCGTACTCGGACGACAGTTCGTCGTAGAGGGCGATGACCACGGCTTGTTTGCTCGGGAAGTAGCGATACAGGAGTCCAACGCTGACGCCCGCTTCTTTGGCGACATCGCGAAGGGTGGTCGCTTCATAGCCACGGGTCGCGATCAGCTGTGTCGCGGTGGCATACAGCCGTTCCCTCGTTGCGGTGCCCTGCGCGGTTGGACCGGTCGGACGGCCCAGTTTTCGTAGCTTGACCTTTTCAGTGAACATGTTTATTAATATTAGAACATGACTGATTCACCCGTGCAAGCGCGGCTTCTCACCGAAGCCGCTCACCTCGTGCTCTACGACGGGGTCTGCGGGTTGTGCAGCAGCTTGCTCGGTTTCCTTCTCACCCATGACCGGCGCGGTGTGTTGGCGTTCGCTTCGCTGCAGAGTCGCACGGGCAAAGCAGCGCTCTTCGTCGCGGATCAGCTTGGGTGGCTGGAGTTCCGGGGCCGATTCGTGGAGTGAACAGGGAGAGCGAATGAAGGTCGTCATTCCAGGCGGATCCGGACAAGTCGGAACGATGCTCGCCCGAGCGATTCACTGGGACGGCCATGAGGTTGTGGTGTTGAGCCGCGGTCGCGATATTCGGCCGTGGCGCGTCGTTCCCTGGGATGGAGCGACTCTCGGCCACTGGCAACGGGAGGTCGACGGCTGCGACGTCGTGATCAACCTGGCCGGCCGCAGCGTCAATTGCCGTTACACCGCGACCAATCGAGACGAGATCATGCAATCCCGCGTGTCGTCGACACGTGTCGTTGGACAGGCGATTGCGGCGGCGACGTGCAAGCCACGCGTGTGGCTCCAGGCGAGCACCGCGACGATTTATGCGCACCGGTACGACGGTCCGAACGACGAGCACTCAGGCATTCTCGGCGGCCATGAACCGGACGCACCAGGCACCTGGCGATTCAGCGTTGACGTCGCACGGGCATGGGAGCGAGCCTTTGACGAAGCCGTTGTCGATGGAACCCGGAAGGTTGCGCTTCGGTCTGCAATGACCTTGAGTCCGGACCCCGGAGGCGTGTTCGACACGCTTCTCAGTCTGGTACGCCACGGTCTCGGCGGCCGTGCAGGTGACGGACGGCAATTCATGTCTTGGATTCACCACGAGGACTTCATCGCGGCGGTTCGGTGGCTGATCGACCGCCATGACATCGATGGAGTCGTGAATGTCGCGGCGCCGAGCCCCTTACCAAACGCTGAGTTTATGCAGGTCCTTCGTGAGGCGTGTGGCGTGCGGCTCGCCCTGCCAGGAAAGAAATGGATGCTCGAGGTCGGTGCCGTCTTCCTGCGTACGGAAACCGAACTCATTCTGAAGAGCCGGCGTGTTGTTCCCGCCAGACTGCTCGAGCATGGTTTCCAGTTCAAGTATCCCGATTGGCGGGATGCCGCACTCGATCTCTGCCGTCAGTCGTCGGGAGCCCGCGATCAAGCGCGTGCCGCATGATTCGACCTAGTCCGGCGGAATTGAGTTCGACGGAAATCGCGGTGTTCGAACGGACGTAACCGCACCGGCCTTCAGCCAGTTGCGGACGCTCCCGTATGAAGTGAAAGGAATGGTGGACCTGACCGGGATCGAACCGGTGACCTCCTGAATGCCATTCAGGCGCGCTCCCAACTGCGCTACAGGCCCATGCCCCGATGACAGAACGAATCATTATAAGTCGACCCTCTGGAGAGTCAAAGCGTCGGCTCGCCACGAAACGCACGTTCACGGCGCCGACGACGAGGTGCTGCGGCCCATCTGGGCGCCGAAGGCCGCCGCCTGAGACACCCCTGCAGCGGTGACCGAACGGCCGCGAGCGCTGTGGTGGGAGCTCGCATCTTGACTTGGCCCACACGCCATGTCTAGACTGGATCTGGATCTCACTTAATATTTACGAGGCTCCGGCCTCACCGTCAAAAGGAACAATCATGCCCAGTGGCACGATTGCACGTCTGCTGATCGACAAAGGTTTTGGCTTCATCCGCGACGAAAGCGGGCTGGAGCACTTTTTCCACCGTTCTGCCGTACGAGGTGCCGTGTTCGAGCTCCTTCGTGAAGGCCAGCGCGTCGAGTTTGCCGTCGAGGAATCTCCAAAAGGTCCTCGCGCTGCTGACGTCCGGCTGCTCGACAACTAGGTTGTAGGGTACGCCCCGGTCCTCGAGTTGGGCCGGTGACTTCGCAACTGTGCCGGACGGCCGTCTGCGGTCGTTCGGCTCCTCTCTCGGTGGACGTCACGCTCCCCAGACTGTCTCTTCCGAAGCCTTGACCATTCTCGGCGAGGGCTGATGCGGCGTGAGCTCCGCTCCAGCAGCCCAAGGAGCAGGCGATGAGCATCAAAGATAAACTCGAAATCGGCCTCAAGCCCGACGCGCCCTACCGCAAAGACAACCTGCCTGAAGCCCAACAGAGCGACGCCGCGTGCCAGGATGCGGAGCAGCCCGGTGAGGGCGATGCCGTAAATCGCGCGCGCAACAGTTGTGACGAGCCTGAGGGCCCCCCAGCCGACAAGCAGAGTCCCGTGAGGCGGGGACCGGATCAGAAATAACGACGCGCCCAGGCCGTGGCCGGACTTCCCGTCTCACGCGGAGCTACGGCAGTCTGAAGAGCCAGTCGACGTCCACCTCATCCAGCGACTCGACGGCATGGTCGGCACCCGCGCGCGTCAGTTGCTCGACGGTGTACGGTCCCGTTGCGACGCCGAGCGCCATCGCGCCGTGCGCCCTCGCGCACGCGACGTCGAGCGGCGTGTCTCCGATGACGATCACATCGCCAGTGACGATGCCGGCGGCCGCGGCACGGGCGACGGCGACGGGCACGAGATCGCGCCGATCGACGTGATGATCGCCAAATGCGCCGATCCGGAACTCCTGCCACAGATCGAAATGCCCGAGCTTGATGGCCGCGCCCTGCTCGAAATTGCCCGTCAGCAGGCCGACAGCAAGACGCGGGTCCCCCTTCGTGCGCTCGATGGTTGACGCGCACCGGCCACCGCCACACCCGCCAGCGCGTCGGCCACACCGTAGATCTGCTCGAACGCGGCACTCATGGCCCGCACGCCGGCACCGGCCGTGGTGATCAATGTCCCGTCGATATCGAAGAGCACGAGCGTCGGGGTTCTCATTTCCACGGCCACCATCCGCCAACGCGGCTGATCTCCCCGTTTGCGGGCTTGAGCGCCAATCGCGTCGCGCCGGATGCGTCCGCAAACGCCGCGTCCTCGGTCAGGGCGAGAAAGCCGCAGTGCCGCTCGCTGGCGGCGCGGCGCAACGCCCGCCCGAACGTCTCACGTTCGGCGGTGTCGCTGAGCGTCGCGGTGGGATGCTCGAGCAGGACAATCCGTGGCTTAGTTGCGAGCGCGCGAGCGAGATGCACCCGGAGCCGGTCGAGGGCACCGAGCGTGGAGATGGGCACGTCGAGCGTCGCCAGCGGCAGTTCCACCACATCCGCGAGCGCATCGACTTCGGCGCGCGTCTCGTCGGGAACCGGCTCGATCTCGAGCGTCAACGGCAGAGCCATGTTGGCAGCAACGGGGAGCGCCTCGATGAACACGGCACGATGCGTCACAATCCCGAAGCGGTCGAGAGACGCGAGCCACTCGGTGCCACTGGCAATTTCGCGCGTGTCTGCGCCATCGACGAGCACCGTGCCCTCGTCAGGCACCGACGCGCCGCTGACTAGATGAATGAGCGTCTCGGCGGCAGGGGCGTCGAGGCCCGAGAGCGTCAACTGATCGCCCGCGGCCACGGCCAGGTGCCTGACGCGCAGGGGCCGCAGACCACCGAAATTCTTCGTGAGATTTCGAAGCTCCAGGATGGCAGGCGTGGCCGTCCGGTCGCTCACGCGGGTTCCACTCGGGCCCGGAGCGTCGCATAGCGATCGTCCGCGAGGGAGACCTGCCCCAACGCCGCGCTTCGACCGCTGCCGGGGCCATGGTAGTCAGAGCCTCCGGTCACGGCAATCCCGAAGGCGTCGGCCGCAGCCAGATAGCGGCTGGTGTCCTCCGGGGAATGGTCGGGGTGAAACGCTTCGATGGCCCCGAGCCCGCGGCGCACCAGGTGGGGCAGCCACTCATCGCGCTGGAGCTTCCCAGGGTGCGCAACCGACGCGATGCCGCCCGCCGCCATGATCTGGTCGATGACGACATCCGGCAGCGGCGCTTCCCGCGGCACGAACGCGGCGCAGCCACGCGTTAGAAAGCGGGTGAAGGCATCCGACACGTCGCTGGCGAAACCGCCTTCTACGAGCGCGCGCGCGATCGCCGGACGTCCGATGGCGCGGCCGCTGGGCGCCGACGCAAACCGGGATACGTCAATCTGAATCCCGAGCGCGGCGAGCCGTTCGACCATGACCGTGACCCGGCGCCATCGCGAGGCCCGCTGCTCTTCGAGAAACTGCGCCAGCCCCGCGTTGGCCTCGTCGATGAAGTAGCCGAGGACGTGGACGTCTCGGCCCTCGCGCACCGCAGACACCTCGATGCCGGGCACGAACTGGATGGCCGCCCGCTCTGCGGCCTCTCGCGCCTCGGGGAGCGCAGCCACCGTGTCGTGATCGGTGACGGCCATAGTGCGAATGCCGGCGGCTGCGGCTTCGCTGACCAGCTCCGCCGGCGTGGAGCGGCCGTCGGACGCCGTGGTGTGCAGGTGCAGATCGATCACTGGGTTACCGCACGCGGCGGGCACGCGGCGTGACCCGCCGCGGCTGTCGCCCAATGAGCGATCGGAACTCCCTGACGAGCAGATTGAAGTGCTCGCGCTCTTCGTCGGCGAACTCGAGGAAGATGCGCTTGCCCTCGGACTCCTCGAAACGTTCGCCGTATTTCTTGAAGAAGCGGTGCGAGCCACGCTCGCACCGGATACCGATTCGCAGGGCGCGCCGGTCGTCGACTCCAGGCTGGCTCAGCTCCTCGACGCCGCCGGCGAAGAGCCCCTCGGCGGCACCCTTGAAAAAGAGGAACGTCGGTTGCGACTCGAGCTGCGGATCGCGCGCGACGAGCTCGGCATAACGCGCCT
>JBDSZL010000053.1:0-9941 GCA_039925145.1 Vicinamibacterales bacterium
GTGTACTGCAGCTCATCCGCAATCTTGGGGCTGAGGTCGGCCGTGTGAGACAGAATCCCGAGGCGGATCGCGAGGCCCAGCAGCAGGGCACTCACGAAAAGGGCCCGTTGCACCGACACAGAGATCGTCATGCGCGATCTTGACTCCAGGCCCCGGTCGTACCAAGACTATGAGGGCGTTCGCGACCCCTGCTGTCCATGAAGCTGTCCATTTACACTTTTGTCAAAGACGGGCTCTACTACGATTTCCACGTCGTTGCGATGTTACGGCATCACGTCCCGCTAGCCGACGAGATCATCGTCAGCGAAGGGTACAGCACCGACGGCACGTTTGAAGCCATCTCCGGTATCAGCCCCACGATTCAGGTGCACCGCTCGCATTGGGATCGATCCGATCCGAATGGCTGGCACCGTAAGTTCAAGAACGAGGCGCGCCGGTTGTGTACGGGCGACTGGGCGATTCTGCTCGATTGCGACGAGTTCATCCCGGAGTGGGAGTTCGACCGCCTGAGGACGCTGCTCGCCACGACCGACAAGACGATCGTGCCGGTGCGCTTTACCCACTTCTACGGCAACTACCAGGTGCGGATGGCGCGGCTGCCCAAGATCATCCCCGAGCTCGGGATGCGCATTCATCGCAATGTCCCCGAGGTCGAGGTGTGGGGTGACGGCGCCAACGTCCACCTCATCGGTCACGAAGAAGACGCCTCCATTGTCGCGACGGAGGAGCCCATCGCGGTGCACCATTTCGGCACCGTGCGGCATGCGGCACGGCTGCGGCAGAAGTGGCGTACGCAGGCCAAGCAGCACGACCCGGGCAAGCCGCAGTGGGATCGCACCCCCGGTTTCATGTTCGACATGTTTCCCCACCGCTGGGACGATCCCGATTTGCTGCCGACGCTCGAGATCTACGACGGTCCGCACATCAAGGCGGTGCGCGACGACCCGGCCGAGTTCGTCCGCGACGATTTGTGGCTGTACCACCACCTCCAACAGCGCACCGGTTGAACGGCAACGGCCTCCCCGTGCTCGTGGTGAGCGACGTCTTTCCGCCTCGTCAGGGAGGTTCGGGCAGATGGCTGTGGGAGCTGTATCGCCGGCTCCCCCAACTCGAGCCGACGGTGCTCGCCGGGAGCACCCCGGGCGACGCGGCATTCGACGCGGCTTCCACACTGCGCATCCGCCGTTTCACGTTTCCCGCTGGGACCTGGGGCGTGATGAGCCCGCACGGCGCGATGGGATACTGGCGCTCGAGCCGGCAGCTGAAGGCCGAAATAGCCAACGTGCACCCGCGGGCGATTCACTGTGGCAAGTGCTTGCCCGAAGGGCTGGTCGCGCTGATCGCACGCGGCCGCCGACCTCTGCCAGTCTGGTGCTTCGCGCATGGCGAAGAGTTGACGCTCGCGCACACGAGTCGTGAGCTGACACGCCTCACAGCCGCCGTGTTGACCCGTGCCTCCGGCATCGTGGCCAACAGCCAGCACACACGCGGCCTCTTGATCGATCAGTGGCACGTCGACGCTGGGAAGATCAGCGTCATCACGCCTGGCGTCGACACCACGCGCTTCGTCCCGGCGCCCCGCGACGAAGGCGTACGCGCGCGGTTCGGTTGGACGGGTCGGTGCGTGATCCTCACCGTGGGCGCGCTCCAGAAACGCAAGGGACAGGACATGCTGATTCGGGCCCTGCCCGAGATCCGTCGTCGCTGCCCTGACGTGCTGTATGCGATCGCGGGCGAAGGCTGGGAGCACGACTATCTGGCCGCGCTCGCGCGCGAGCTCCGCGTCGACGACCTGGTGAGCTTCATGGGCATCGCCGGCGACGCCGACCTCGTGCATGCGTACCAGCAGTGCGATCTGTTTGCACTGCCAAACCGCAGGATCGGCTGGGATCTCGAAGGCTTCGGTATCGTCCTCATCGAAGCGCAGGCGTGCGGCAGGCCTGTCGTCACGGGCGCGTCGGGTGGCACCGCCGAGACCCTGCTCGCAGGCCAGACTGGCGAGATTGTGTCGTGCGAGGAGCCGCACGAACTCGCCGTCGTGTGCGGGGCTCTGCTTGCCGACGCCGAGCGTCTGGCGGCGTACGGCGCGCGCGCGCGCGAGTGGGCGGTCGAGCAATTCGACTGGCAGGTTCTCGCCCGACGGGCCGCTGCGTTGTTCTTGTATTCTTGAGGCCGACGATGCCCCAGATTTCCACCGCTGATGCGGCCAACGACTATCGCGGCACGCCGTGGAGCCTCCGTCTGGGGCTCGCGCTGGTGGTGGTCGTTCTGTTCTTCGCCGCCATTCTCTCCTATGGCATCCGCACGTGGCCGATGGCCGACGACGAAGTGCCGTCGCTCGTGGAGATGGGCCTGATACAGGTCGACGCGTCAGCCTTCTCGGTGCCCGCCGATCAACTCGGGCGGCTGCCAAAGAGCCTGCCCGTCTGGTACGCCGTGCAGCGTCGTCTGATTTCGGTCCTTCCAGCGGGCGAATTGCGTTACCGCCTGCCGTCCCTGTTCTTCGCTCTGGCGACCGTTGGTCTCGGATTCGTCCTGGTCTCGCGCATGCGCGGGCTCTGGTTCGGGTTGGCGCTGGCGGTTGTGCTCGCCGGGAGCCAACCCTTTCTGTTGCTGTCGCAGGTCGACCGGTTCTACGCCATGCCGCTGTTCCTCGAGGTCGTGTTCTTTTCGACCTTGTGGTGGCGCCGCGGTGGAACCGTGTTGATGAGTCTCGCGGCCGTCACCGTGGCCGTGCTGACGTTTCTGTCCCACAACATCACGCTGCCGGTTCTGGTGCTGGCGTTCATGGCGGCCTGCGTCGCACTTGTCGTCAACCGTATCCCGTTCCACGTGGTGTGGCGCTCGGGGCTGGCACTCACCGCGGGTGCCGTGATCTACCTCGCCTACGTGCGGCCGCTCGTGTCGGGCTGGCATAGCACGGGCAACCCCACGCCCGTGCTGGTGTCCTTCAGCGCGCACGCTGGCATTGCGACCCTCGCGCTGGCGTTGTTCGGTGGCTTGCTGTCGCTGCTCCGTCGCAACGACGATCGGTCGATGCTGTGGTGGGCGTTGATGTTCGCCGGCAGCCTGTGCCTATTCCAGCTCACGAGCATCAGCTGGAATCCGCGCTACTTCCTGTTCTACATGCCGGCCATGTGGATGCTGGCGGCGCACGCCATGGACTTCGTGCGACGAAAACTGGGCTCGTCGCTCCTCGGTGCCGGCTGGTACGCCTGTGTGGGCCTGTTGTTCGTCCCCGGCGTGATGAGCCACTATCAGGATGGATCCCGCCACGATTACCGGCAGGCGGCCGCCGTAGTGCTGGCACATGCGCGTGAGTCGCAGCCCATTCTGAGCGACGATGCAGAGACGATTTCGTACTATCTGCCGGAGGATGCCCGGCGCCGTCTGCTCGTGCGCACGAAGGTCACCGAGTTTCCGGCGTCTGAATTCTTCGTCGTGGTGCGCTCCAATGTGTGGATGCCGTTGCCGCAGATTCCTGGGCGCCAGATGGATCTGCTGGCCGAGATCTCCCATCGTCGTCTCGATCAGTTCTCCCATGTCCTTCGGGTGTACCGCGTGCGGCCTGCCATGAGGACCATCTCGTGACGCCGCCCGTGGCCGACTCCACCACGGTGCCCGAGACGGAGCCGCGGGCGCGACGTCCGCCGCTGCTGCTCCTGCTGTTCTTTGCGGTCGGCCTGCTGTTCACAGCCATAGGCATCGTCGAGTGTGGGTTTATCGGCTATGACTGGGCGAGCGGCGGAGCGTTGTCGGGCCTGCGCGCGCCGGATCTCGGCCGCGGCGTCCGCAGCTGGACCATGCACCACGCCATGCGTCCCGGTTACAGCGATTCGGCTGCGCGGTTGAACTCGTTTGGATTGCGGTCGCCCGAAGTGGCGGTGCCGAAGCCGGCGGGCACGCCTCGCATTCTCGTGCTCGGCGACTCGTTCACGTTCGGCTTCAGGGCGGCCGAGGAAGACGTGTTTGTGCGGCGACTCGAGAATCGGCTGCGCGCTCAGGGCTTGCCGGCGCTCGAGGTGGTCAACGCTGGTGTCGTCTCGTACTGCCCCCTGCTCGAGTACCTTCAGTACAAGCATCAGCTGCACGTGCTTCAGCCAGACCTCGTCATCCTCAACTTCGACATGTCGGATGTACAGGATCACCTCGAGTATTCGCGCGACGGCGTCTGGTCGGACGCCGGTGTGCCGCTCTATGTGACCGAGCCGTCGCTGGGGAAGGGTGCCACGGCCTGGCCGCAACTGCTGTCGTTTCAGTGGGTGGCGCGCAAGTTCAACGCCGCAACGCGGCGGTATCAGTCAGCTGCAGAGAAGTCGCCATTCGCTCGCGATCTCGACCGCTACCTGTGGACCTTCGATGGCAACGACGGCTGGGAGAAAGAGGCCGCGAGCACGATGGCGCCGATTGCCGAGCTGTCGAAGCTGCTGCAGCACGACCACATTCCGCTGATCGTGGCGACCTATCCTCAGCCCTGGCAGGTTGCGGCGAACGCGACGCCGTACGAGCCGATTCGAACGCAGTACGGCGTCGGGATGAACAAGGTGCACCTCAACGACAGGCCGTTCAAGCTGCTCGAGCGGTTCACCGCAGAGCACGGTATTCCGTTCATGAACGCGGCGCCCGTGTTTCGAGCCGATGCCGATCCCGCGAGCTTGTTTCTCCAGACCGACTTTCACTTCAGCCCGCGCGGCAACGACCTGTACGCGCAACTGCTGGCGGCCCGCGTTACCGCGATGGGGTTTGGGTCGGCGTCATTCCCTGGAGGCGCGCCATTGCCGGGTGCAGGGAGCGCGACGGGACGCGAGCCGCTTCGACCTTAGCCGGAGCAGGCTTCTGAGCTTTCAGCACCGCCACGCCGACCATTACGACGTAGTAGGGCACCTCGAGCCCCGGCACCGACACGAACTGTCCTGACACGATGAACCCGACGGCCGAGAGTACGCCGCCGGTCGCAATTGCGACATCCGATCGGTTTTCGTCCGTGAAACGGGTCCGCGCGACCGGCCATAGCTTCAGCGCGGCAATAGTGAAGAACGACAGCAGCAGCAGCGAGCCGGGAATGCCCGTTTCGGCCGCCGTCTCCATCCACACGCTGTGCGCCGACTTGCCTTCGGCCCAGCCGTACTGCGAGGCGACGACCCGCCAGTTGGCGGGGCCGACACCGAACATTGGGTACTGCCCGACCACCTTCAGGCAGTCACTCCACAGGTCGAGCCGACTCTCGGCCGATCCATCGCGTTCGTCCGAGCTCGCGAAGATGCTCGAATAGCGCGCGTACAGCTGCGGTCCGGTGAGCCGAATCGCGAGCAGCCCGACGAGCAGGATCACACCGAGGTACGACGGCCGCTTCGGCATCATCACGAACGCCACGACCCCGACCGCCAGCAGCCCCATGAGGCCGCCGCGTGAGAATGTGAGCAGGGTGGTGTGCAGGATCAGCGCGGTGCACAGCCCGGCGAGCAGGCGCTCAGGCCATCGCTTGCTGGCGATAACGAGCGCGATCGCCGGCCCGATCGTCACGACCAGGCTCGCGGCAAAACAGTTGTTGTCCATGCCGCCGAAGCCTTCGGAGGCGATGTTGAACCCTCGGACATACGCCAGGTTCATCTCGAACGAGACGTAGCCCTGCGCCAGGACGATGATCCAAATCATCCGGCGCCGTGACTCGGGACTGGCGAGCAGCGTGGCGCCCATCAAAACCGGCAGCACGAACCGCGACACGTTCACCATCGACTGGAATGCCACGTCGGTGTCGATGGCCTGGATCGCCGACAGGGTGAACCACGTGACGAACAGCAGCAGAGTGACGACGATGCTGCGCCCGCGGCCGAAACGCCAGGACCCGAACCCGCGGAACATCCATCCCACGAGCATCGTGATCCCTACCCACGAGCTAATACCGCTGATATCGCCAGCAAACGCGAAAATGGACTGGGGCCGCAGAATGGCGAACCCGATGTACACGTACAAGCCGACAATGGGATACCAGATCCCTGCCACGGTGCCCCAGGCGGCGAGTAGATAGGTGAGAATCAGCCCCTTCATGGTTGTTCTTGCAGCGGCATGTCCTGGCCGCCCGTGGGAGGAGTGGCGCGCGGGACGGGTGGAGTCCGAATGCCGAGCACGGCCTTGTACTCGTCCCAGAGCATCTCGGACATTCTATCGACATCGAAGCGCTCTTCCGCCATACGCCGCGCTCCGCCGCGGGCGGCCGCCCGGCGCGTTGGGCCGGCCAGCCAGCGGTCGAGGGCCCCGGTGAGGGCCGAAACATCGTCTTGCGCGACGATTTCCCCGCCGTCGGGCAGAATCTGGCCGTCGACCGAGCGGCTGGCGTAGCCGACCACCGGACAGCCGCAGGCGAGCGATTCGAGCACGCTGATGCTGCACGCCTCTTCCTGGCTGGTGTTCACGAAGAGATCGAGGCCGTTGTAGAACCCGCGCAACTCGCTGATGTGCCCCAGAATGACGAGTCGATCGCCCAGCAGGGACTGGCCTGCCCGTATCATCGCTTCCGCGTAGGCTTCATCGCCCTTCACGGCCTCGCCGGCGACGACCACCCGCAGATTGGGCACCTGCAACTCGGAGGCGGCGCGGAACAGATGCTCAAGCTGTTTGCGGGGCCGCAACGCACACGCCACGCCAATGACCAGAGACGACTCCAGATTGTGCGCCGCCCGAAACTCGGCGCGACGCTGCGGATCCGGTGTGAAATGCCTGAGGTTCAGGCCGTTGGGCAGGACACGCCATCGCGCCCGCGGCACGACTCCCGACAGGCCTGTCCGGCACGCCTCGAGATTTCCCTCGCTCACGAAGAACATCCGCGCCGGCAGCCGGGCCCCCTTGAACGCCCAGGTACTGAACTCCCGGTCCATCGTGAAGTGGACGCTCACGACGACGGGCAGGCGACAGAGCCTCGCGAGGTACTGGGCCACAGGATAGAGATCCTGCTCGTTGCTGTGAATGATCTGAATGTCGTACTCGATGACCAGCTGCCGCAACCTCCAGATGGCGCCGGCCAGTCGCTGCCACGACAGCTCGTTGGGCACAGGCATCGGGATGTGAAACCCTGGGTGCCCCTGTTCGGCGAGCCACGCGAGAAAGCTCCCGTCTTCGTTGGAGGCCACCACCGCCCGAAGTCCACGTGGCGTCAGACAGCGAATCCACCCTTCAGTCGGCACCGTGGTGCTCAGCCGATTCGGATTCATCGTCAGATACAACACCTTGATGGGCCCCTCGGGAGCTGCAGCGTCGGCCGCGAACCCGGATGCCGATGCCGATGCCGATGCCAAGACCGAGGCTGAGGGCGCCGAGACGCTCTTGCCGCGAGGCACGCCGTCGAGCACGCCCAGGTATTCGGCCGCCAGTTGATCGACCGACCGACGTACGTCGAAGTACCTGGCCCGACCGCGCGCCAGCGCTCCCTGGGCATGACGGTAGGCGTCGTCTTGGCACAGCCGACCGGCCTCCGCCGTGAGTGCCGCCAGGTCGCCGTCTGGGACGATGATGCCGCCGTCGCCGACCACCTCGGCGATGGATCCTCCGGGGTAGGCCACCACCGGGCAGCCGCACGCCATTGCCTCGAGCATGGTCATGCCGAACGTCTCGTATTCAGAGGCGCTGATGGTCATGTCCCATGCGTGGTACAGGGGCTCGGCAGGTTCGACGTAGCCGAGGAACGTCACGCGATCCTGCAGGCCCAGCTCGCGGCAAAGCGTCTGCAGCGATTGGAGCTCGGCTTCGTCTTCGGGGAAGTAGGGCTGCCCGGCGATGAAGCCGCGCGCGTCGATACCTTGGCGACGAAGATTCCCGACGAGCCGGATGAAATGATGGAGCCGCTTGCGCGACGAAATCGAGCTCGCGGTGCCGATGGCGATCGTGGACGGCGAGACGTTCCATTGCGCCCGCAGCCGTTCGCGCTCGTGGCTGAGGTGTCCAAAGCTCTCGAAGTCGAGGCCGTTGTAGACGAGCCTGAACCGATCCGCCGGTACCACGGTCGCCACCGCGGCGGCCGTGTCGACCATCTGTGTCTCGCTCGTGAAGAAGACGCGACGGGGCGTGTAGGGCGACTTGAACAGCCACTGCGCGAATGGCGGATCGATCCGAAACCTGACGTGCGTCACCACGGGCACCCGTGCCAGGTACGCGGCGCGGCCAACGACCGGATAGTGCTCGTGCTCGTTCACGTGGACCAACTGGATGCGATTGCGGCGCAGCCACATCGCCAGGCTCGCGATGGTCTGGAGAAAGCGGCGATGCTCTCCTGCCTTGAAGAACACGCGAATGGGCTGCCGATGCACCTCGACGCCGCGTGCGCGAAGCGCATCCTCGAGCGGACCATCCCCCCCGAGCGAGACGATCGGCGTGATGCCGTGGGCTGGCAGCAGCCCGGTCCAGGCTTCAAGGGTGCGCGACGTGCTGCCACGGTCACGGCTGTTGGTGGCGAGAAGAACGCGGGTCATGCGCAGGCAGACATCAATGGCGGAGGTCGGCGGTCCAGAACGCGTTGAATTGCGACGGGCACCCGGCAATCGCGTCCGCCGACGCAATCGGCTTCAGCGGGCCCGACTCGGTGATCTCGTACATGCGGTAACCAAGCGAGTGCAGGTGTTCGAACAGGGCGGCAGCCGAGGCGCCGAGGCCGCGCAGGTACTCGTCAGTGACCTCCATGATGATGTCGGGACGGTCGCGTGCGAGACAGGCGGACATGCCCTCGATGACCGACAGTTCGGCGCCCTCGACGTCGACCTTGATGAGTCGGACGGGGCGGCCTCCGGGCCGCGGGAGATCGTCGAACCGCACCTGCGGCACCGTCACCGTGGCAGAGCCGTCGAGAGCCCGCAGCGACGCCAGGCCCGTGTCGTTGGACGGCCCAACGTAGAACGTCACTTCTCCCGGCGTGGGGCCGAGTGCTTCCCCATGGACCGTCACGTTGTTCGACGCGTTCAGGCGGATGTTGTCGGTGAGCCGCTCGCGCACGACGACGTTGGGTTCGAAGGCCATGACAGCGCCAGAGGCACCCACCGCCGACGAGGCCAGGAGCGTGAAGTAGCCGATGTTCGCACCTACGTCGACCACCAGGTCGCCCTGGCCGATCTTCGACTTGATGAGCGCCGACGTCGCCGGTTCGTACTCACCGGTCGCATACAGAATGCGGCTGGTTTGCGACGATCCATCGACGCGCATCCGGAAGCCCTCGTGCACCCGGATGACCTGCGGAGGCAGATGCTCGCGAAGCAGCGGCGCGAGCGCCACCGATTGCAGCGCCAGGCGCCAGCGGCCCGGATGCTGTCGCACGAGCCGCAGGTAGCGCGAGAGCGCCTTCAGGTAGGCGAGCCTGGTGCGAGGCGCCGCCGCCTCGGGCTGCCCGAACGTTCGCAGTCGAGCCAGCACATACGTCTTCCACGACGCGGCACTCCAGGGCCACACCTTCAGCGCCTGCCGATAGGTTTCGATCGCCTCGGCTCGGCGCCCGTTGGCCCACAGCAGCGCATAGCCGATGTGCCAGAACAGCTCGAGGTGCAGCCGCTCGTCGATGGCGCGGATCTCGTCCTTGGTGAACGACGCTTCGTGACGCAGATCCGCGTAACCTTGCGCGATCGGGCGCATCACCCTGAGCCGCCGGTCCACGTCTTGGCGCCCGCCGCCGGCACCAGACGAGTTGGCGTCGTGGATGTGATAAATCACGTGCACGTCGGTGAGATAGCCGAAGCGATGGCCACGCGTGAGCGCGCGCGTCACGAACAGCCGGTCTTCCGCTTCGTTACGATACGCCGCTTGAAAGCGATGGCCGTCGAACACCCGCGCGCGAAATACGGCGTTCTGCAGTCCGCAATAGAACCCGTGGCGGATGGACGCCGCAACCAGGCCGGGGTCGTCGAGGATGTGGAGCGGACCGGCACGCCTGACGCGAAGTTGCCGAAATGCCGCGGGTCGGCCGT
>JBDSZL010000054.1:0-98863 GCA_039925145.1 Vicinamibacterales bacterium
GTGGCGGACCGAGGTCCGCGTCACGATCGGCCGGGCCGAGCGTCCTAGCGATGGGGGTGGGGCCCCATCGCCACTGAATAAAGACGACTGGCGGCTTTACCCCGCCACCCGGTCAGCTTTTTTCTCGTTCGACGAGTCCCGCAGAAACTCCTCCGCGAGCTCGTGGATGCGTGCGGCGATGCCAACGCCCGAGAGGTCGCCAAACTTTCCTCTGAACTTCTCGAGCGGCACGACGGCCTTGGCCATGGAGCGATGCCCGCCGGCGCTGCCGATGTCGCCGAAGTTCGCCTTCACGAATTCTCCCGCGTTGCGCGTGTACCCCAGGTTCCTCACACTCACGATGAACTGCCCCCCAACGATGCCCGACACCATCGTCCACTTGACGTTTTCGAGCTGGAGCAGAAAATCCGCCGTGTAGGGGATGAAGTCCTCGCGCGACGGCTCCCCGAGGAACGCCGAAAACACTCGGTTGCGGAAGCAGCTCGTGGCCAGGGCCCGGGTCACGTGTTCGAGCCGCTCGAGCGTGATTTCTGCGCCTTCCATCTTGCGGATGAGCGCGGGATCGGCCAGCGGATACAGGTAGGAGAAGGCGTCGAGATCGACCCTGTTGGTCTGGCGGGCGAAGAACAGGGTGTCGGACTTGATGGCGTAGAGCATCGCCGTCGCAGTCCGTTCCGAGATGTTGACGTCGACCGCGCGCAGGTGCTCCGTGAAGATCGTGCACGTCGATCCGTAGTCCGCGCGGATGTCCTTGAACACCGCCGTGTAGCCCGGCTGCTCGGGATGATGATCGACGACGAGATCGACTCGCGGCAGCAGCCCGGAGAAGTAGTGCGGCTGGACGTCGACGGTGGCGATGCGATCGAACGTCTTGAACTCGTCGGGCCGGATCAACTCGACCTGGATGTCCAGCAGATCGGCCATGCGCAGGTTTTCGGGTCGGGTGACGCCTTGCATGGCCGCGATGATGGCCGTGGTGCGGGTGCGGCGCAGCACGTTGCGCAAGGCGAGGCCGGCGGCGAGGGCGTCGGGATCGGGCTCGTTGTGGAGCAGAATCAGCACGCGATCCGCGTCGGCGAAGTAGCGCTGGTACTGTTGCACGCGCGCACGCGTCAACGACCGGCCCAGTTCAGTGGTGAGTGAGCTTGACAGCAATTCGGCCAGGTCGAGGTGGGTCACCTCCGGGAACACCGTTCGGAGGTCTTCCTGGCCGCGCTTGGTCGGGGCCCCGGCCACGTGGAGCACGTAGAGCAGGTTGCCCCCGGCATCCCGGATGGCGCTGACGATCTTCTTCAGGCCTCGTTTGCCGTTGTCTTCGACGATGACACAGGTATTGGGGGTGAGGTCGGCCCGTAGATAGGAATCGACCCTCCTGGGATCCGCAACGGTCGCAGCCACGCCGTCGTCGACGAGTCGCCGAGCCAGAGGGCGGCTCTCGATGAGGAATTCCAGATCGAAGACGCCCGCCAGGACCCGATGAAGGGTCCGGATAACCAGCTCGTCCTGACAGACGGCTAGCGCACGCACAGTGCGGGATTATACGGGATATAGGCCTGGTGTGTCGCCCGTAGTACCATCGCTGTTTCGGCTGTCTCCGATGCCTCTGACACACGCGAACCACTTTCAGCTGGAGAGCGCCTTTGAGCTGGCGGGCGACCAGCCGCGCGCCATCGAGCAGCTGTCCGAGGGGCTCGTGCGCGGCGACAAGGCGCAGGTGCTGCTCGGGGTGACCGGATCGGGCAAGACGTTCACGATGGCGCAGGTGCTGTCGCGGGTGAACCGCCCGGCCCTGGTGATGGTCCACAACAAGACGCTTGCGGCGCAGCTGTTCCAGGAGTTCCGTCGCTTCTTTCCGCACAACGCCGTCGAGTTCTTCGTCAGCTATTACGACTATTACCAGCCCGAGGCCTACATGCCCGCGTCCGACTCGTACATCGAGAAGGAAGCGATCATCAACGAAGAGATCGACCGGCTGCGGTTGTCGGCCACGCGGTCGCTCTTCGAGCGGCGCGACGTCATCATCGTGGCGAGCGTGTCGTGCATCTATGGCCTGGGATCGCCCGAGGCGTATTACGGGCTGATGCTGCCGCTCGAGCGGGGTGCGCAGGTCGACCGCGACGCCATCCTGCGCAAGCTGGTCGAGATTCAGTACGAGCGCAACGACCATGAGTTCGTGCGCGGCACCTTCCGGGTGCGCGGCGACATCGTGGAGGTGTATCCGTCGTATGAAGACGTGGGGCTCAGGATCGGGTTTTTTGGCGACGAAATCGACGAGCTCGTCTCGTTCGACCCGCTCACGGGCACCGTCGTCCGCCGCCACGACCAGATCTCGGTGTTTCCGAAATCGCACTTCGTCATGCCGCGGGCCCGCACCAAGCAGGCGATCGACTCCATCAAGGCCGAGCTGGTGGAGCGGCTGGCTGAGCTGGAGCAGTTGGGGCGCACCGCCGAGGCGCAGCGGCTGCATCAGCGCACCATGTTCGATCTGGAGATGATGAAGGAGATCGGGTACTGCCACGGCATCGAGAACTACTCGCGCCACTTCTCGGGCCGCCTGGCGGGCGAGCCGCCGCCCACCCTGCTCGACTATCTGCCCGGCGACACGCTCGTCATTGTCGATGAGAGTCATCAGACCGTGCCGCAGATCCGCGGCATGTATGCCGGCGACCGGTCGCGCAAGGAAGTGCTGGTCCAGTACGGGTTCCGGCTGCCGTCCGCGCTCGACAATCGTCCCTTGAACTTCGCGGAGTGGGAGAGCCGCGTCGGCCAGGTCGTCTACGTGAGTGCGACCCCCGGGGCTTACGAGCTGCGTCAGGCTGGCGGCGTGATCGTGGAGCAGATCATCCGTCCAACCGGGCTGGTGGACCCGGTCATCGAAGTCCGGCCCGTGCACGGGCAGATCGACAACCTGCTCGAGGAGATCCGGATGGTGGTCGGCCGGGGCGAGCGGGTGCTGGTGACCACCCTCACGAAACGGATGGCGGAGGATCTGTCACAGTATTATCAGGAGCTCGGCGTGCGGGTCCGGTATCTGCATTCGGACATCGACACGCTGGAGCGGGTGCAGATTCTCCGCGATCTGCGCCTGGGCACCTTTGACGTGCTGGTAGGTATCAATCTCCTCAGGGAAGGGCTCGACTTGCCCGAAGTGTCGCTCGTGGCCGTGCTCGACGCCGACAAGGAAGGGTTTCTCCGCTCGGCGGGGGCGCTCATCCAGACCATGGGGCGGGCCGCCCGCAACGTCAACGGCCGCGCGATTCTGTATGCGGATGTCATGACCGACTCGATGCGGCAGGCCATCGGAGAGACCGAACGGCGTCGTCGGGTGCAGGAGAGCTACAACGTCGAGCACGGCATCACGCCAGCGTCGATCGTCAAGCACATCGACGATGTGCTCTCGAGTGTGTACGAGCGCGACTACCTCACGGTGCCGAAAGTCGCCG
Source organism: Vicinamibacterales bacterium (assembly GCA_039925145.1). Taxonomy (GTDB): domain Bacteria; phylum Acidobacteriota; class Vicinamibacteria; order Vicinamibacterales; family SCN-69-37; genus JBDSZL01. Next base: position 3,444 of record JBDSZL010000054.1, read on the forward strand.
AGGAACGGGAGCAGTACCGGACGCACGCCGAGCTGCAGGCGGCGATGGCAGGCCTGGAGCGCGACATGAAGGCCGCGGCGGCGAATCTGGAATTCGAGCGCGCGGCCGCCATACGGGATCGGTTGCGTCGGCTGCGCAACCCAGACCTGGTCATCGTCGCAGAAGGGACTGCTTAGTGGACCGGGTTACGGGCTGGCTCAAGACGGGCCTTCAGGAAGTTCAGGAGTATGTCGGGCTGATCGCGGCGGTCGGGCGAGGGCTGGTGAGCCGTCCGATCTACACGCGCGACATCGTCGAGCAGCTCGACGCCATCGGCATCGGGTCGCTCACGGTCGTCCTGCTGACTGGACTGTTCACCGGCATGGTGCTGGCGCTCCAGTCGGGGCTCACGCTGGATCAGTTCGGCGCGCGATCGGTCGTCGGACGGCTCGTCAGCGCGTCGATGGTCAAGGAGCTCGGCCCGGTGCTCACCGCCCTGATGGTCACCGGCCGCGTGGGCTCGGGCATTGCGGCCGAGCTGGGCTCGATGGCGGTGACGGAGCAGATTGCTGCCCTCAGGGCGCTCGGCACCGATCCCATCCGGAAGCTCGTCGTGCCGCGGGTGATCGCCGGCACGGTGATGGTGCCGATTCTCACCATCATCAGCGACGGCGTCGGGATGATTGGTGGCCTGGTAATCTCTGTGACACAGCTGAAGGTCGCCGGCTCCATCTACTGGAGCAACGTGATCGAGGGGTTGTATCTGCAGGACCTGTGGATGGGCCTCATGAAACCGATTGCGCTCGGTTTTGCGTTGGTGACCATCGGCTGCCACGTCGGGCTGCGAGCTAAAGGCGGCACCCAGGGGGTGGGCCGAGCCACCACGAACGCCGTGGTGAGCGGGTCGGTGGCCGTGCTGGTGCTGGATTTTGTCCTCACCAAGCTGATCATCACTCTGATGTACTAGGGGAGTCGTGACCGAGCAAGCAGAAGCAGCCATCGAGGAAGTGCTGTCGCCATCGGCGACGAGCCAGGCGCCCGTCATTGCCTTCGAGAACGTGTCGCTGGCGTTCGACGACAAGGTCATCCTGAAAGAGGTGAGCTTCACCCTGCTGCCGGGACGGCTCAAGATTGTCCTCGGCGCGAGCGGTGCGGGCAAGTCCACGATTCTGCGGTTGATTCTCGGGTTGCTCCGTCCCGACGGTGGCCGGATTCTTGTTGCAGGCGAGCGGGTCGACACCATGGCCGAGACCGACCTCATGGCGATCCGGGCACACCTCGGCATGGTGTTTCAGGAAGGCGCGTTGTTCGATTCGCTCACCGTGCGCGAGAACGTCGGCTACCGGCTGTATGAAGAAACCGACCAGCCGCTCGCAGAGGTAGATGCACGCGTGCAGGAAGTGCTGGGTTTCGTCGGGCTCGGCGAGTACGGGTCACGAATGCCATCGGAGCTGTCTGGCGGCCAGCGCCGCCGCGTCGCCATTGCCCGTGCCCTGACGGCGCGGCCCCGCATTCTCCTCTACGACGAGCCGACGACCGGGCTCGATCCGATCACGGCTCTCACGATCGACGACGAGATCGTCAAGCTCCGCGATCTCGAAGGGGTGAGCTCCATTGTCGTGACGCATCAGCTGCGCGACGCGTTCTACATCGCGACGCACGAAGCCGTGAAGCGCGACGACACGCTCGACTTCGTGCCCGTGTCAGACGCGAAGAAGGACCAGACGGAGTTTCTGATGCTGCGCGACGGCGGCGTGGCGTTCGAGGGCAACGCGGAGGAGCTCCGCGCGTCCAAAGACGAATATCTCCAGGCGTTTCTCAGCTGAACCGAATCCGCCACGCACCAAGGATCACCTCATGCCTCGCACACGCTCGCTCGCCTGGTCGGAACTGAAAATCGGGATTGTCACGGTCGTTGCCATCGCGCTCATGACCGCCGTTGTGCTGGCGGTGGGCGGCGAGGGCGGGTACTGGTGGCAGCGCTACCCGCTGAAGACGCGCTTCAATAACGTGCTCGGTCTGAAGGCGGGGGCCGTCGTGCGGCTCGCCGGAAAGGAAATCGGCACGGTGAAGACGGTGGAGTTCTCCGCTGGACCCCAGGTCGAGGTGAGCTTCGAGGTGCGTAAGGATGTGCGGCCTCTGATTACGACCACATCGGTCGCCGAGGTCGGGTCGCTCAGTCTCCTCGGCGAGCCGATTATCGAGATCAAGGGCGGTGCCGGGGGCACGCCGCTTAACGACTGGGATTACGTGAACGCGTCGCAGTCGACCGGCCCGATGAACGAGGTGGCCGCGTCGGCGTCGGCGAGCCTGAAACAGATGGATCAGCTGCTGGCCGACGTGCGGGCCGGTCGCGGGACACTGGGCAAGTTCGTGACCGACGACGCCGTGTATAACGAGACGCAGGCGCTGTTGTCGTCGGCCGCCGCCGTGACCCGGGCGCTCAACGAAGGGCGCGGCACGCTGGGCTCACTGCTGAAGGATCCTGCCGCGGCCGACTCGCTCAAGGCGTCGCTCGCGAACCTCCAGGCGATGACCACCCGGATCAACAACGGCGAGGGGGCACTTGGCCGGTTCTTGAACGACGAGGCCATGGGGAAGTCGCTGGCGAGCACCACCGCCAACCTCGACCAGATCACCGGCAAGCTCTCACGCGGGGAGGGCACTGCAGGCAAACTCCTCACCGACCAGCAGCTCTACGATCGACTCAACAGCGTCACGAACCGGATCGATTCGGTCGTCGCGGGGCTGGAGTCGGGCCAGGGGACGGCGGGCAAGTTGCTCCACGACCAGCAGCTTTATGAGAACATTAACGGCACAGTCGTAGAGCTGAAGAGCCTCCTCGCGGAGATCAAGAAGGATCCCAAGAAGTATCTACGCCTGAACATCAGTATTTTCTGAGTGGAGAGCAACATGGCCAACAACGAGAATTCAGGAAGCAGCGTGTTCGTGGCGTTTGCCCTCGGGGCGATTGCGGGGGCAGCGATCGCGCTGCTGTACGCCCCGGCACCAGGAGAAGAAACGCGTCGCCGGCTGGCCGAGAAGGCTCGCGAGAGTCGTGGCCGCGCCGAGACCGCAGCCCGCGAAGGGCGCGAGTTCCTGAACCGTCAGCGCGAGACGTTGAAGGACGTCGTCGGCCGAGGCAAGGAAGCGTTCGACCAGGCCCGCAAGGAGAGTCTGTGAGCGACGTCGCGGTCATCTCTCTGGCCGCGATGGCTGTGGCGCTGATCGTCATGGCCGGCGTCCAGATCGGTGTGATCGTGATTGCGCTGAAGGCGAGCCGGCAGATGACGTCGGCGATCGAGGAACTGCGGCGCGAGGTGCGCCCCCTCGCCGAGAAGGTCCATAGCCTTACCGACGAAGCCTCGAAGGTGAAGTCGCTCGCGCGTCTGCAGGTGGAGCGCGTCGATCAGTTCATGACCACGACCGCCCGGGGCATGGACGAGACGTTCTCACTCATTCAGGGCCTCGTCTCTGGCCCCATTCGACAGGGTGCTTCGGTGCTGACGGCCGTCAAAGCCGCCATGCTCATCATCCGGCATTGGCAGACGCGGACAGGGACCGGCCGCGAGCCAGAAGAAGACCCGCTGTTCGTGGGCTGACGCGCCGGTCGAGCGCCGAAGAGCGCTCACTCTCGCGTCCGGACGGCCTGGCATTGGTCCGAGGCGCCTCCCATATGTATCCCGTCCTCTTCAGGATCGGCTCGTTCGATATCACATCGTTTGGCGCCATGGTCGGTCTTGGCGCGCTCGTCGGGTTGTGGCTGCTCAGCCGTGAGCTTCGCCTCAGCGGCCTGCCGGCCGGCGCCAACGACGCGGCGATCGGCGGGCTGCTCGGCGGCCTGGCCGGCGCGAAGCTGCTGTGGACGCTCGAACACCTCGGCGAAGCGCCGCTGAGTGAGCTCCTGCTGAGTCGTGGAGGGCTCAGCTGGTTTGGAGGTCTCGCGGGCGGTCTCCTCATCGGTATTGCGGTTCTCGTCGTTCGGCGGTATCCAGTGCTGTCGGTGGTAGCCGCGGCCACGCCCGCACTCGCGGTCGGGCACGCCATCGGACGGATTGGGTGCTTCCTCGTGGGCGATGACTACGGTCGACCGACGACGCTTCCGTGGGGCGTGTCGTTCCCAGAAGGGGCTCCGCCGACGCTGGAGCGCGTCCACCCCACGCAGCTCTACGAGGCCGCGCTGCTCATGCCCCTTGCCCTGTGTCTGATCAGATGGCGCCGACGCGGTGTCGCCGACAACGTGGTGCTTGGCCGCTACCTCATGCTCGCGGGGATGGGGCGATTCGCGATCGAGTTCATCCGCGTCAATGTCCCCGTCGCTGGCCCCTTCACGACTGCCCAGCTCGCCTCGATCGCCATCGTCGTCATCGGTCTGGTTGTCAGCCTCCGTGGCCATGTCGCGTCACGTGTGGCGGTGCGTGACGTGACTCGTGAGGCCGCGAAGCGGTAGCCGTATGCTGGAGGGGAGGCCATGATGTCGCGGAGCGCTCGTTTCCTGGCGGTTGTCGGCGCCAGCGCTGTGCTGATGGGCAGCGCGGCGTGCGATGTGCCTCCTGTTCAGGCCGCGCAGGAACCTTCGTCGGTCGAACTGGTGCATCCTCCTGACGGAGGGATCCAGCCGCAGGTCGCGATGGATGCCGATGGCGGCGTGCATCTTCTCTATTTCAAGGGCGATCCGGCGCATGGAGACCTCTTCTATGCGAGACGCAATCGCGATGGACGGTTTTCATCACCTATGCGCGTCAACGCACACGTCGGGAGTGCTATCGCCACCGGAAGCATCCGAGGCGGCCACCTCGCGATTGGCCGGAATGGACGCGTGCACGTGGCGTGGCCCGGGTCGAGTGAGGCACTGCCGCGTCTGGCTGGCCAGCGAACGCCCGTGCTGTACACCAGGATGAACGACGCCCGCACCGGATTCGAGCCGGAGCGCAATGTCGTGCAACTGCCTGTGGATCTCGATGGCGGTGCAATCGCAGCGGATCCGGCCGGGCATGTCTTCGTCGCGTGGCACGCGGGCCCTCCCGGCGCGCCCGACGAAGCCAATCGCCGCATCTGGATTGCGAGGTCGACCGACGACGGCCGAACGTTCGCGAAAGACGTGCCGGTGTCCGATCCGGGCGTGGGCGCGTGTGGGTGTTGCGGAATCGGTGCGGTCGCCGACCGCCAGGGCCGGTTGTTCATGTTGTTCCGTTCTGCAACGGCGATGGTGCATCGCGATACCTACTTGCTCAGTTCGCGCGATGCCGGGCTGACGTTCGCCAGCCGCAAGGTGCAGGACTGGACGATCGGCGCGTGTCCCATGAGCACGTTCTCAGTGACCGATTCCGTTGGCGGCCCTCTGGCTGCGTGGGAGACGGATGGACAGGTGCACTGGGCGCGCGTCGATCCGGTTTCAAGCACTCTATCGGCGGTGGTCACGCCGCCAGGGACGGACAAGGGACGCAAGCATCCAGCTGTGGCGGCCAACGGGCGGGGCGAGACGATTCTGGCTTGGGCCGAAGGGACGTCGTGGAACAAGGGCGGCGCGGTTGCCTGGCAGGTGTTCCGCAAGGACGGCACGCCCACCGCGGTGCGCGGTCGGGTCGACGGAGTGCCTGCGTGGGGCCTGGTTGCGACCGTCGCGCGGGCTGACGGCGGATTCACCATCGTCTACTGAGAGCGGCGCGGCGCGCTTGGCCGTCCGCGCGTGAGTGCGATAAGCTTGCGCTGCACGATCGGTTGGGCGCTTGGCTCAGTTGGTAGAGCACCGCCTTCACACGGCGGGGGTCACTGGTTCGAGTCCAGTAGCGCCCACCAACCTTTCTTCAACGAAATCAAATAGGTACAGCGATGGGCGCCGCAATCCCGACGGCCACGGTGCACCCGTGTCTTTCGCGCGCGATCGTTGCTGCGCGAGTCGCTCGCCCGCGAGCTCGACCTGGCCACCGGCGACGTCTTCAGCTTCGATGGGGCTCGCTGCGATCGCATCGTCGCCGCTGTGCTGGCGCGTCTGCCCGCGGAGCCCGGCCAGGCGTAGCTCGAAGACAGGCCGCACCCGTCGCCGCTTGCCCTCGCCCCGGCAGCGCGCGGGAACGCCGGCAATACGGGCTGCATCTAATGTTCTGAAAGACGCCCGCGAGCGGGCCACGACGCCCTCGCCTCAGAAGCGTCACGTTTTCAACTTTCAGGAGCCTCCATGAACAGCCGACGCCTCGTTGTCGCCACCTCGTTCGCCCTAGCCCTGTCCACCCTCGCCTGGGCTGCGCAGCCAGTCTGGGCGGCTGACACGCGCCCCGACAAACCGGTGCAAGCCACCGAGAAGAGTCTGTACGAGCGGCTTGGCGGCGTCTTCGCCATCGCGGCGGTCGTGGACCGCTTTAGCGACGCGATCGTAAAAAACCCGATCGTCGGAAAGACATCGAAGAACCCGGCCCTCAGAGAGTGGCATACGAAGAACCTGGGCCGGCTGCCAGGCCTCAAGTTCATGCGCACCCTATGGGTCTGCGAGGTCGCGGGCGGGCCATTCAAGTTCTCGCCAACAAAGCCAGGAAAGACTGGATTGGGTCTTGAGGAGGCGCATCGTGACCTCAAGATCTCGCCGGAAGAATTCGACGAGGTCGCGGCAGAGCTTGGGCGCACCCTTGACTTCGTCAAGGTACCTCGACGCGAGAAGGGAGAAGTGCTTGCCGCCTTCGCAGCGCACAAGAACGAGGTCACCGCGGGGTACATGGGAAAGTGACGGACGACAGCGACTCTCGGCTAAGACGGCCGCGGGGTCCAGGCGGCAGTGCGTACCGGGCGGAGTGTCCGGGTTGACGTCCATAGGTTGGCGGTTCCCTTGCCGCGCGTACTCACGAAGACGAGGTGTTTGCCGTCGGGGGGAGAAGACGGCCTGATCGTCATAGCTGCTTCCGGTGGAGAGGCGCGTGAGTCCGCTGCCATCGGGATTCACGCGGTAGAGATCGGCGGAGCCGTTGCGATCGGAGGTGAAGACGAGGGAGTTGCCGTCGGGCGCGCAGGCCGGATTGTAATCGTTGTCGGGGGCAGAGAGCAGAAGGTGTTCCCCGCTGCCGTCCGCAGCCGCGATGAAGAGTTGAGGCTGGCCCGGCTGGACACCGGCGCGGGCGTAAGCGAGTCGGCGGGGAGCAGGTGTCTGGGCTGGCAACAAGGCCAGCGCGGTCAGGGCAATTAGGATTGAACGCACACCGCGTACCTGAGCAGCACACTGGCGGTGCCCGGCCCCGAAGCTCCGCGGTCCGTACGAGGTCCTCGCCAGGTTGGGCGAGGTGCGGCTCTCCGTCCTCCCCCTCGCGCGGCGCTATAATCGCGCCGTGCCTGCCGTGCCTCTGAATCTCGACACATCGCCGGAGACTGAGCGTGCGCAGGTCGATGGGTGGCGGCGCATGTCTTCACAAGAGAAAGCGGCGGTTGTCACCGGGCTCACGCGCGCGGCGTTCACCATGACACTGGCGGGCATCCGGCATCGACATCCAAGTGCGTCGCCGCGAGAACAGCAACTGCGCCTGGCCCTCATCACGCTCGGCCCTGACCTGGCGCGCAGGGCCTTTCCGGACATCGCGACGTTGAATCTTCGATGACGGCACCGATTGATCCCATCGCCGTCGCCGTGTCGGTGGTCCGCGTGCTCGACGCACTCGGCATCGCCAACACGGTCGGCGGATCGATCGCGAGTTCGTTCGCGGGTGAACCGCGTTCGACGATCGACATCGATATTGTTGCCGCGATTGAGGCGCGCCACATTCCCGACCTGGTGACGCGGCTCGCGCCCGCGTTCTACATCGACGGGGACGCGCTCCAACGGGCCGTACGGGACCGGAGTGGCACGAACCTTATCCACCAGGCGTCCATGCTGAAGATCGACATGTTCATCGCCGGCGGCACACCGCTCGATGCACAGCAGTTGGCCAGGCGCCAGATGATCACCGTCGGCAATGGCGACACGTTCGGCGTCCACCCGCCCGAAGACATTCTTCTCCAGAAGTTGCGGTGGTATCGCCTGGGCGGCGGGGTCTCGGACCGGCAGTGGCGCGATGTGCTCGGCATCGTTCGGGTGCAGGGTGCCCGCCTCGATGTCGGTTATCTGCGGGCGAATGCGCCTACACTCGGCGTGACGGATCTTCTGGATCGGGCGTTGCGCGAAGGCGTCGAGTAGGCCTCGCGCGACGGAAAGACGGAGCCGCGGCAGATTCTCTCAGAGAGTACGGAGCCTGATTTCTCCGGGGATGGCCTGTGGTTGGCGTCAGAGATCCCATTGCCTACGCGATCGTGCTGAGCGTGCTCACGGGCTCGGCCGTCATCGCCCTGATCGGTCCTGCACGTCGTGCGTTGCGTGTCGATCCCGGTGTGACGCTGCGGGCGGACTGACCGCGGGCAGCAGCTCCAGACTCCTGGCGACCAGCACCTTCGCGATTTGCACGTGCGCCTCGGCGTTGGGATGTCCATCCCACGGCACGAGCAAGGTCTGATGGTCCTGACCCCGGAATGTGTCGAGCAGATCGACCGTCGGAATGAGCAGTTCCCGGCCCCAGCGCGCAACCGCGTCGTGAATCGTTCGCCAGGCGTACCGATCGTCGAGCGATTGGGTGACGTCGGGCAGAATGAGGACAGTGAAAGGAATGCCTCTGGCCGAGGAGAGGTCGCGCATTTCGCGAATGGCCTCTCGAGAATCGCGCCACTTCACCGATCCTTCCTCGAACCCGTCGAGATAGCTGCTGCCGACGTTGTCTTTCGATGACGGCAGAAGGCGACGCCTGAAGACATGGCGGTTCAGATGATCCGCCATCTCCGTCAGGAACCACGAGTAGGCGTGCCCCCCCTTGAGACGCGACGCTCGTCTCGGCGGGTTTGACGGATCCCAGTGTGGCGATTGCCCAGACATCCCGTAAGCTGGGAGTCATGAGGAGGGGAAACCATGGCAGCACTTGACTGGTCTCAGTGTCCGGCCGTCGAGAGCATTCCCGGCAAGGTCAGCGGTGCGTGGGTGTTCAGGGGGACGCGAATGCCTGTAGCCGTGGTGTTCGAGAACCTGGAAGACGGCATGACGATCGACGAACTGATGGAACAGTTCCCGGTTTCGCGGGACCAGGTGAAGGCTGTGCTCGAGTTCGCCGCTGTCAGCCTGCACGTCCCGGTTTCTGCTCGCTGATGCGCGGCCTCTTCGACAACGGGACGCCACGAGGCGTTGCCGCTGCCCTGACGGACCACGTCGTCGAGGAAGCGCGCGCGGGCGTGGGACGCGCTTCGAAACGGTGAACTACTCGATTCGGCAGAGGCTGCCGGGTTCGACGTGTTCGTCACGACCGATAGAAATCTTCGCTACCAACAGAATCTGAGCGCGCGAAGGATCGCGGTCGTCGTCCTCGGCAAAGCCCGCTGGAAGCTGGTATGTGTGCGACTGGCGGAGGTCGCTGCGGCCGTGACCGCGGCCACTCCCGGTAGCTTTGTTGAGGTTGACATCCCGCTGTCTGACCCGCCCGCCTCCTGACTGTCTGAGAGTCATGGTCACGTTCGTGAGGTGCCCGGCCGTCATCGCATCGCTGTTCAGTGCCTTGGCACGTGGTCGGATGATGTCGCGTTCGTCTGGGCGCCGCAGTGGACGGTTACGCGACGGGACGGGTTTGTGCCTGACGAACAGACGGCGATCGCGATTGCGGTCGCCGTGTGGACGCCCATCTACGGCGCCGAGCACATCGCCGGCGACCGGCCATTTCACGCTCGACTTTCTGGTGACATCTAGACGGTGGAGGGCTCGCTGCCACCCGGAATGGTTGGCGGCACGGCCCTCGCTGAGATTGCGCGCAGCGACGGCCGGGTGCTTCGGGTGACTCATGGACGATAGAGTTCGATGACCCTGCGCAGCGTCAGTCGCGTCGCGTTCGCGCTCATCGCGCTTGGGTTCTGCGGGTCGGGGCTCGCGCTGTCCGTCGCCGCATCTTCTCAGGTGCCCGCCCGGCCACTGAGCCCGCGACCTCAGCCGGCCTCTGTCGCGGAAGTCCGGGCGCTCCTCCAGTCGTCGTCCCTCGAGGACAAAGCTTGGGGTGCGTGGTGGGCCGGCGAAGGGAAGCTGCGCGAGCTCGAGCCCGCACTGCGCGCGAATCTCCAGGCAGCGCTTGGTTCGCCTGTCGGTGGCTTCGAGGCTGAGGTCGCGCTCGATGACACGCTCGACGCGTTGATCAGGTTCGGCGCAAACGGCCTGCCGGTCGACCTCCTGACAAGAATCTACGCCGAGCCGCATCGTCAGGCGGAAGCCTTGATCCTGCTCGCGCACTCCTCCGCGCCCCGCGACGACGTCGATCGCTTCCTGATGTCCATTGTCGGGCAGAAGGACGGCGCGTGGCGGTGGGTGAACTGGTTTGCTGCTGCCGATCTTCTTCTGAGTCGCAAGACGCCGGGGCTCGTGGCCGCAGTCCTCCAGGACCTCCCATTCAAAGCGCACCTCGTCATCTGCCCGCGCATCGATGATTGCCGCTGGGTCGGCATGGGCACTGTTGGCTCCTGGAGTAGTGGCGGCTCAGACCTTCGCCTGCCTCCATGGGCGCACTACATCCTGATGAAGCCCGGCACGACCGGAACCTTGCTAGTCGAAGGGCCCACGCCGGAAACGACGATGGCGTACGGCCGATACACGGGCCCGCTCAGGCTGCCCGGCCCGGCGAGTGGGCCAACAGCGGGCGAGGCATTGGCTGTCATCGCAGCCGCAGTGCCAGGCGTGCAGATTCCTCCGATCGATGGCGAGATCCTGCGCGTCGAAGCCCGTGCCAACGGTGTCTATGAAGATGTGACCACGCCTTTTCGCCGAGACCTTGAGGCCCGCTATGCGCAGATGGTTCGCGCGCTGGGCGACGCGGGGCTGCTGAGTGCGTCGGAAATGACGTCTCTCGCGACGCCACGTCTGGAAGTCGCCGTAGAACACGGGCTGCCGCCGAGGACACCATGATCACGCTGATGCGCAAGCGAACGCTCGTCGCACTACTGATGACCATCGCCGCGGTCGCGAGCACAGGGCCAGTCCCACATGCGCAGGATGCGGTCACTGCATCTGTCGTGGTGCGCCTGGCAGCAGGCAAGTCCACGTACTTCATCGGCGAAGCGGTGCCGCTCGATCTCGAGTTCCGCGGCACGGCGAGTGCTGACTATTTCTTCTCCACAGGAACATGCGGCGAGCTCGGCACTTCGAGAGAGCAGGTCGTCGTGACGCCTGCTGCCGGCATCGAGGACGCTGCCGCCGGTCTGCGCTTTCTCCTCGGCGGTAGCGTCGTGAGCTGTCTATCCGGTTGGCATCCACTCAATGGAACTCCACTGGTCATCCATGCGTGGCTGAACGACGCCGTCCGATTCGTTCGTGCCGGCACCTATCGCGTGGTGATCTCCAGCATGCGACCGGAGCGCTATTCGCGACAGCCGGTGCCCCCGATGTTGTCGACGCCCGTGGACCTCACGATCGTGCCTACCGATGAGTCGTGGGCGGCGTCGGAGACGGAACGGGCACGCTCTCTGATTGATCGGGCCGGTTCCGAGCAGATCCACGAGGGGGCGCGCATTCTGCGCTATCTGGGAACGGAGGCTGCCGCAGCGGCTCTCGTCGATCGGTACGACGCCACCGCCAACGTTGACCTCGAAGCGGTCATTGCGGGGCTCGTCTTGTCGCCTCACCGAGCGGCAGCGATGGCCCGCATGGAAGCGCGGCTAGACCTGGGGGTGGATCTGCACCGGACGTTCATCTCCACGCTCGCGCGGCTGCGCGTGTTGCAGGAAATCCCGCCGACGCCAACGAATGCGGCGGGCAGAACCGAACGGACGAAGATCATCGAGAGTCAGTACGAAATGCGCTGGCGTGATGCGGTCGCGATGCATCCAGCGAACGCCGCGACGCTCGGTGCCGAATTGCAGCGTCTCCAGTCCAACCCAAGTCCGGCGATTGCCGAGGATCTCGAGCGGCAAGCCCCTGAGGCCGCGGCGGCCTTCGTCGCCCTCACGCCGGCCGCTCAGCAGCGACTGCTGGAGAACGACAGAACCTGGCAGGACCTAAACCGGCCATGGATTGTGCCCGCGTTACGAGAGGCTTACGCGCACTGGCGCGGCACCGCGAATCAGAATAGCTTCCCAGGTGCCGGCGACCTGATCTTGAAACGCCTCTACGAGCGCGATCCTGCGGCTGGGCGGCTGTTGATTCTCGAGGAGATTCGGACCGGTGCCCATCAGATTCGGTACGACGCGCTCGCGGCTCTTCCTGACCCGCAACTTCCCGAGTTTGATTCGGCGCTGCAGTCTCGTTACGACTTGCCGCCGACGCCGGATCGGCTCAACGATCGCGGCACCACGGCCTGGCTGATCGCCCGCTATGGGTCAGCCGGCCTGCAGCCGTTCGTGGTGCGCTTGCTCGCCGAGCCGGTGCCGGGTTGCCTCGTCGAGGCAGGACTCATCGCCTATCTCTTTAAGCACGACGCACCGGCGGCCATGGCGCGTCTTGATCCGGCACGTGCACGGACGCTAACCGATGGATGTGTGACGCCGCCGCTGGCTCAACTTGCGGCTCGGTACTGGGACGACAACGTCGAATCGGCGGCCCTGGCGCAGTTGATGACGCTCGACAGCGCTAGTTCCGCAGCGTCGGTGCTCGGCACATACGGGTCGGCCGCAGCCAAGCAGCCGCTGCTGAATCGATTGACGATGTGGTCGTCGGAATGGCGGAATCGCGCCGCCGACCTCGTCAGGCCCGGTCCGCCGACCAGCACGTCACCCGCGATGATCGAGAACAGCATCACGAACGCCCTCTTTGACAACCCGCGTTTCAAACCGACCAAGGAGGACGCCGACCGGATACGCGCGCTATGCGTGACAGACTCCTGTCGCACGAATGTCGAACTGCGACTTCGTCTTGTTCGAACAAGTAGTTGCTCTCGAGGTAGGCAAGTGGCAGCTTCTTCCACCTGCACGCCGTGAGACACCCCTTGCCACCATTTGCGTCGTCATGAGCACGGACGTTGCAGAACGGAACGAGCCATTGAGACCGCCCTCTGGAAGGCGATGCTTCACGCGACGCGAAGTCGATCGCGATTAGCGTACGGATCGATCTCGACAACGATCTTTTTGACCGAAACGCTGGGTGCTTCCGTCGGCCCACCGTCTTCATGCAGATAAAGCCGGCGGCCTCCAGCTTCGCGAGGGGCCGCGTCAGGTTCGGCTGCGCTCGCCCGGTCAATTCAGCCAATTCGGCCACGGACCCCCGCTTGCGATCACGGACTAGGGCAAGCAGACGCCCATTATCGGGCGTGAGCAGGCGGACAACTGCCTCGACCGAATTGAAGCGCTGCTTGCCAGCATCTGCAGGAACCGGCTGCTCTCCGCGCGCTACGCAGAGTAATTTCCGACTCCCATATCGCTCCCCCAATCATCGGGAGTGCAACGGGGGCTCGCATGAGACTCACCGGATTCGCCATGCGCAGGCCGACTCCCTAGTCCATGACTATTCCCTGCTGCAGGCGCGGCCTTGAGACCTTCACGATCCGGTCGGCCCGATCTTCACTGAGGATCATCCGGCCGTCTGCGTCCCTGAAAGGTCGATTGACGGCTTCGAAGTCCACGTCGACCGCAAAGTACGGACAGTCTCGGCTGAGAAAGACCCGACTGAAGCCGCTTGACAGCCCACCTTGCTGGGGGGTGAATACCTGGAGCAGGTTAACTCGAGTCATCCCTACCTTGACCGTGTCCATCCGCCGCATCACCATCTCAACCCACGCCACATGAGACGCTTGAGCTGTCTGTTGGCCGCGGACAACCGTCGTGTGGCCCGCGAGCACCGTGCATGCAACCGCCGCGGCGAGCGCTAGTCTGGAGACTTGGTTCTTCATTTGGTGATGTTAACGCCATCGCTCCTGGATCAATTGGATTTCCACATGGCCGTCTGGCGCGCGCTGTGCGTCTCTCTTTGGAGTCGTCAACGGGGGAACCGAGAAGATTGTTTGGCAATCCTCAAGCACCGTACTCCTGGTCACGTCCACGAGTCTCCGCGCCTTGCGGTATCATAGCAAAACTGCTATCGTCGCTGGGTGCCGGCTCCTCCCGTGCAACGGCGCAAGCTCCTCAAGTGGGTCGGGGGCAGCAAGAAGAGCCTGGCCGCCATGCCCGAAGATGTTCAGGATGTCTTCGGGGCCGCCCTGCTCGACGTGCAGTACGGCGACACGCCGAACGGCGCGCGGCCGTTCGGGGAGGGGCTCCCGAATCGGATTTGGAAGATCGTCGAGGACCACGACGGCGACACATACCGCGCGGTCTACACCGTATCGTTTCCGGAAATCGTGTACGTGCTCGATGCGTTCATGAAGAAGTCGAAGTCGGGGATCAAGACACCGGAGGCCGACAAGGGCCGCGTTCGTGCACGGTTCCAGGCCGCAGAGCGTGACTACATCGCGCAGCATCGAGGACGAGGAGAGAAGTGATGGCCAAAACCAAGCGCGTCAAGCCGATGGAGGCGATCGCGATCGAAGCTAGTAGCGGAAACGTGTTTCAGGACCTCGGATTGCCTGACGCTGCTGAACGCCTCGCCAAGGCGGAACTCGCGCGCGTGGTTCGGCACATCATCGCGGGCAAACAGTGGACGCAGCGCCGGGCCGCCGACGAACTCGGGATTGCGCCGCCCGATGTCTCGGACCTGATGCGCGGCAAGCTGGCGCGGTTCAGCCAGGAGCGCCTAGAGCGGTTCCTCAATGCGTTGGGCATGGACGTCCAGATCCGTGTCAGTCCTCGGGCCGTCGGTAAGAAGCACGCGAACGTAACGGTGGAGTTCGTCAGCGCCTGACGATCTGTCGCGAACAAGTCAGGCCCTGGCCGCGCGTACAAGCTTCGCCACTGCCGCAGCCTTGTGCTCGGGCGCCAGGTGCGCGTGGCGGAGGCCATGACGACCTCCGAATGGCACGGATGAACCGCAGCTTACACTTGGAATCGTCTGAGTCGAACGGCCGACGCGATCTCTTCCCATGCAGGCACTCGCCCGCGCGGCTATTGGAAGAAGCTTTTCAGTTCGGCGCCCAGAATAGCCCGGCCCTGGTCGTTCGGGTGACAACCGTCGGTCGTTTGCTGTCTTGTCAGAGCGGTAAGAACCGGGCCTTTAAGGGCGAGGCCGCTGGAGGAAATGGCGTCCGCGATCTGTCTGGAAAAAGTTGTCCCACTCGGGCCGGAGTTCTGGCAAATGTCGAGCGGACTGAAGTCGTTCAAACCGGAGACATAAATCGTCGCTCCCGGCACCCTTCGTTTCGCTTCGTCAATGACAATGATGGCCGCGCTGTAGGCCTGATCATACGTCGAGAAACTTTTGACACAGATTTGAATCCACAGCGTTTTTGTCTCTGGATGTCCGGCGTACAATTTCGCGAATTCAGACCAATAGGAATTGCTGTTGGAAGTTTGACTTCCCCAGCTGACAACATCCCCTCCCCCGTAGTTGGGATCAGACTCCCAGATGTGGGTGCCGCCCGCGAAATCGTGATAGCCCGCAACCGTCTGCCACGTGTTCGAGCAACCGATGTATCCAACCAGCGGAGCGGAGGGCGACAGCGGCGAAGTCATGGTCGCGGAAGAGCATGCCCACGCGAGGAGCACGGGTACGATGCCAGCGAACAGCCACACTCGTCCATGGGCTGCGCGCCTCGGGCTCAGGCCGAGCAAAATGTTCATGTCCTCATTTCCATGCGGAGGGTGCGCATGGGTTCATATCGCTCGGCACAGTTGTGTCAACTATTTTTCGTCGTCAGTAGTATAGAGGGATAGCTGGCTTGGGAACGACCTGGATATATTTGGAACTCCACGGTGCGCGCCTCCACCATCTCGTTCGCCGCATCGAGCCGCGGGCCTCACCGGTGGCAGCCCCGGTCGTGCCCGGCCTGCTCAAGCAGCTGAATCCGCAAATCGCGAGCACTGCAATGGCCACGTCGATCGGCCTGATCGCGCTCCTGCTTGCGGCCATCGGCACCTTCGGCGTGTTTTCGTATCTGGTGAATGAACGCACGCAGGAGATCGGTGTTCGACTCGCGCTTGGCGCGGCCCGCCACGACATCGTCCTGACGCTGCTCGCCGGTCTGTCGCGGCCGCTTGTCGGCGGTGTCCTCATAGGGCTGTTGATGGCGCAGTCGTTGGGGACCGTGCTCAGCCGGTATCTTCACGGGATCAGCGCCAGAGATCCCATTGCCTACGCGATCGTGCTGACCGTGCTCACCGGCTCGGCCGTCATCGCCCTGATCGGTCCGGCGCGTCGTGCGTTGCGTGTCGATCCCGCTGTGACGCTGCGGGCGGACTGACCGCGGGCAGCAGCTCCAGACTCCTGGCGACCAGCACCTTCGCGATCTGCGCGTGCGCCCCGGCGTTGGGATGTCCATCCCACGGCACGAGCAAGGTCTGATGGTCCTGCCCCCGGAATGTGTCGAGCAGATCGACCGTCGGAATGTGCAGTTCGCGGCCCCAGCGCGCAACCGCGTCGTGAATCGTTCGCCAGGCGTATCGCTCGTCGAGCGATTGGGTGACGTCTGGCAGAATGAGAACCGTGAACGGAATGCCTCTGGCCGAGGAGAGGTCGCGCATTTCGCGAATCGCCTCTCGCGAATCGCGCCACTTCACCGATCCTTCCTCGAACCCGTCGAGATAGCTGCTCCCGACGTTGTCTTTCGACGACGGCAGAAGGCGACGCCTGAAGACATGGCGGTTCAGATGATCCGCCATCTCCGTCAGGAACCACGAGTAGGCGTGCCGATACGTTTCCTCCGGTGGTACCGGCATGGCGGTTGACGGCTCCGCATCATTCACCACGTAGGCCAGGAACACTGCGTCCGGCTCGTAGACGGGCAGGAGCTGCTCGAGGAGCTGTCGCTCCTGGCGGCTGTTGTAATCGGGAATGGCTCCGTTGATGACCTCGACATCGGAACGGCCGCCTTCCTTCAAACGACGTTCGGCGACCTGTGGATAGGCTTCTTCTTCGGACACCGCGTAACCCCACGTGTAGGAGTCGCCCACGACCAGCACACGTCGTGTGCCCGCCTGCTTGGCCTGCCGGTCCCGGTCGCGTAAGCCCAGTGAATTGGTCCGATAGGGGAAGGTATGCTTCGCGTCTACACCACCTGGAAAGACGCCCGACGCATTGGCTTTGAACGCGAACACCTGCGCACCTCGGACGACGACGAGGTTTTCAGTCCATTCCGGAAAGGTGTCGTCGAACGTCCGCTGCGCATGCCAGCGGAAGAGTGCCTCCGCGCATCCGATGGAGACCACGAGGGACACGATCATCAGCAGGACGCGGGACGCCAGGCTGCGACTGAACAGGCGGTTCAAAGCGGCGTCAGTCTATAGCAGTACGTTCGCTGCCTGAATCGGGAGGGGGCGGGCGATCGGACTCTGTCCGGCGCGTACGCGGATTTGTGTCGCGCACGACCGCGTCGAGGCGCGACTGGAGCGCGATCCTGCCCTGACGTCGCTGGGTCGGACCTATTCCTTAAAGAGAAGCTGCGCGAAATGGTAGAAATTGGCGGCCATCACGTTGGGGTCGTGAGCGTTACGGTCAAGGCGCCAAATGTGGGCCACGCCCTTCTCCACGAGGAACGTATGAAGGCCCTGATTGATGCGTAGCAAAGGGTCTCTGTTCCCCGAACCCAGCCAGAGAAGCTTCAATTGCTTCAGCGCGGCCGGATCGGGAATCAGTTCGGCCACCGGCTTGGTATTCGGTGCCGCGGCCACCTCAGCGAGCCAGGCAAACACATCGAGATGGGCGAGTCCGATGTTCAAGGCCTGGCCGGACCCCATGGACATGCCGGCGATGCCACGGTGGGCGCGATCCGTGAACACGGCATAGTGGGACTCCACGAAGGGGATGATTTCTTTCAGCAGGTCGTCCTCGTAGGGAGTCCCGTAGGCCGCCGCATTGCGGTCGCCCTGCTTCTCGTCGCTTGCCGTCGCGGTCGCATTCCCACTCGGAAAGACGATGATCATCGGCTGTATTTTCCGGTCCGCCAGCAGGTTGTCGGCGATGGTCGCCGCACCCGCTCGCAGCCATTCGGTGCTGGTGTTGCCGAATCCATGTTGCAGATAGAGCACCGGATACTTGCGGTCGGCAGAGTAGCCGGGAGGCGTGTAGACGCGCATGAGCCGGCGTAGTCCAAGGGTTTTGGAGTCGTACTCCACGACCTTGAGGTCGCCGTGCGGGATGTTTTCACGCGCAGTCTTGAACCCCTCAGGCGGAACCGGGTAAGCGGCCATGCCTTCCTCGGGGGCCTGAGGTGCGGTTGGAGCCAATCCGAGGCCGCCTCGACCGGGTTGGGCTGCCGGCGGCTGGGTTGCGGCGGCCGGTGCGGCAGGGGGCGCGGTCGTCGACTGGGCGAGTAATAAACTCGACGGCACGAGCAGGCAGGCCACGAGTATGAGGAATTGCGGTAAGGGAATTACCTTGCGCATTGGGACGCTCCTTTTGTCACTGAGCTTACGTTCAGGGATTGTTGACTGGCCCTCTCGGTTCGGCTCTTGCGCGGTGATCCGCGAAGATCCGGCCACTACGCAGGAAGGAGTTTGTCCCACATCTTCCTGAGATCAGCCGTCGGATCGTTCACCTGACTCGTTTTCTCGCCAAAGACCATGACGGACCGTTGCGAAGGGGCGTAAGCGCTCCAGGACGGGATGGTCCCGTTGCTGGGATTACCGGTCTTCGCAAAAGCCGCGAATGACGAACCCAGTTGTTTCGAAACAAGTTTGCCACCGGGGGTGTTACCCGTCATTGCCGTTGTTGGATTGGCGAAAGCCGGGCTGAGGTCCGTGCCGTGGGTGGCCCCCAGATGCGCGCCAAGACCGTAAGCTGGCCAGTCAAACCGATAGATGAAGGCGGGGGCTTTGCCCTGGGCGAACTTGCGTTCCGCCTGGGTGACCGCGCTCCTGCGCAGGCCGCGATCTGTCGCGATGATGCCGCGAAGCAGAAGATAGTTCTTCTGGGGATAGTGCTGGCGATACAGGGCGATGACCTCGTCTGTCTTACCTTCAGCACCGGCGGTACGCAACTGTCCTTCAAGCCATGTGCGTAGTGCGGACTCGTTGTTGACGGCGTCTGTCAGGCCAGCGCTCGAGTCTTCCAGACAGCTACCAATGATCATCGGCACGGTGGCGGAGATCGCAGGGGCGACGGGGTCGAAGGGGTCGCGCGGGACCACCTTGCCGTCCATGACTGGCCCGCCACCGCCTTGCGCGTCCTCGATATCCTTGAAGGGGATGGCCTGCAACTTGGAGAGGTCGCCTTTCGCCACGCCCAGCTTGGTCCACAGGGCTTGGGCCCCCTCTTGCGCCCGTTCATGACGCCCGGTCCGCAAGGTGGAACCGGACTGGATTGCGACCTTGTGGAACAGGCCTTGGGCCGAGGGCATCACCATCAAGTGGCAGCACTTGCCGCCGCCGCCCGACTGCCCGGTGATGGTCACGCTACCCGGATCGCCGCCGAACGCCGCGGCATTGTCGCGCACCCACTGCAGCGCCTGCACCAGGTCCAGGAGGCCGACATTGGCGGAACTTTCTAGTTCAGAGCCGCCAAAGGCCGACAGATCCAGATGACCAAGGGTATTGAGGCGATGCGTGACCGAGACGACCACCATATTGGCCAGTCTGGCCAGATGCTGCCCTTCGACCGCTTCGAGATTGCCCGAACCGCTGGCGTAGCCGCCACCATGGATGATGAACATCACGGCGCGCTTGCCATTGTCGCGCACGGCCGGGGTCCAGACGTTCACTTGCAGGCAGTCTTCGCTCATGCCACCGCGGTAATTGTTCCAGCCGACATACTTGGTGTATTCGCTGGGGCTGGGATTGACTCGCTGCGGCGCGACATGGCCCCAGTCGGTGCAATCGCGTACGCCAGCCCAGGCAGCGACCTTCTGAGGCGGCATGAAACGGTTCTTGCCAGCCGTGTCGGCGCCGTAGGGAACGCCACGGAACCACTTGATGCCGTCGATCGTCACGCCACGCACGCGGCCATTAGTGGTGTCCACCACATCGGTGCCACCCTGCGCCAAGAGGATGTTCCGCGCGGAAAAGACACCCGCGGTTGCGAGCGACGCCTGCTTCAAGAACTGCCGGCGCGATCCGGTGCCTGACAGATGGTCCAGCATGTATTTCTCCAGTGAAGGTCGACCTTGGTTTAGCGGAGCAAGACGTACCAAGAGGACAGGGCGTCGGACCGCCTCGAGCCGATCCGCACCGAGTCGCTGGCCGTGGCAGGTGCGCCGAAGGTGACGCGCGAGTTCCCGCTGAGCCCCTTCGACAAGCTCAATCTGCGCGTCGACATGCGTCGCGGTTTTCCTGCATTTTGGGGACACAGGAAGATACCACTCCCGGGTTCCCGTGGGGAGGAAAAGCATGATTGTCGTTCCTTCGTCAAGCGCATCGAGGTCGCAAACCCGTCGACGCTCGCGTAGCCAGACGGGGCGCAAGGCGGATCTGGAGTATGGTAACCTCCGAAGGCAATATATGTTAGCATCGCGGATCCTCCGCTCGCTGGTGCGTAACCCAGAGTGAGATCTCGGCTCGTGTTCAATCCTCCAAGCCATGTGGGGGCGTGAGATCGCGACTGATGACCCTGCCGATGCACGCCACCTCTCATCGGGTATTCGAGAATGCGGTCGCCGGGACGAAACCCGGCAGGTAAGAACAAGGGGATACATGAGGTCCAGCACTAGTCTTGCGGTAGGGCTCGCCTTGGCGCTGACGCTGGTTGGCGCGACGCTCACGGCGAGACAAGCCGGGGCAGGACGCACCGCCCCTGCGAGGCCGCAAGGCCCGTGTGACATCTATGCTGCGGCCGGCGCTCCCTGCGTGGCCGCCCATGCCAGCACGCGAGCGCTCTACGCGGCGTACAATGGCCCGCTTTACAAGGTCTTGCGACAGTCCGACGGCAGGACCCTGGACATCGGCGTCGTGCCGTCCTCTGCGGCAGCTGCCGGCGGATACGCCGATGCCGCTGCCCAGGATACCTTCTGTGCCAACACGGTCTGCTGGATCACCACCCTCTACGACCAGTCCCCCAAGGGCAACCACCTCGTCCAGGCGCCACGCGGCGGATTCGGTGGCCCGGCAATGGGTGGGTTTAACAACCTGCCGATCGCCGACATGGCGCCGGTGACGCTCATGGGCCACAAGGTCTATGGCATCTTCATAGAGCCGGGCATGGGCCTGCGCCAGAATGACGTCAAGGGCACCGCGGTCGACGACCAGGCGGAAGGGCAGTATTGGGTCATCAACGGTCATCACTTTAATAGCGGCTGCTGCTTCGACTACGGCAATGCCGAAACCGACAGCCGTGATGACGGCAACGGCACCATGGAAACCACGTACTATGGCAACGCCACCGCGTGGTATCGCGGCGCCGGCGCAGGCCCGTGGATCATGACCGACCAGGAGAACAACCTGGTCGGATGTGTCAATCCTGATGGATCCAAGAATTGTCGAGACCTGCCAAGCATCACGTGGCGGTTCGTGACCTCCACGGCCGATGGCGAGCCGCACCACTGGCGATCAATGGGCGGCGACTCGCAGAGGGGCGACATGAAGGTCATGTTCGACGGGCCGCGCGTCAACCCCACCTATGACCCGATGCGCAAGCAGGGCGCCATCCTGCTCGGCAACGGCGGCGACAACAGCATGGCGTCCCAGGGCACCTTCTATGAAGGCGCGATGACGGCCCCAAACACATTCCCCACCCAGGAAACCAACCAGAAACTGCAGGCGAACATCGTGGCCGCCAGATATGACGTGCCTCGGTTGACCATCGCGCCAGCATCGGCAACCGCCACGCCACCGGGGCTCCAGACGTTCTCGCCCGGGTCGTCGCAGGACACCAGGGTGACGTTTACGAACACGACGGGGGCACCCGCGACGACGCTGGAGTTGACCCTGACCGTGCCCAACAAACAGTGGACGTCCGTCGTTCCTGGCACCGCCAGGACATCGGTCACGATCGAAGGCCCGGTGGCACCGGGGGCGACCGCGAGCGCAACGTTCAAGGTCACCTCGGGACCCGCGGCCTTCAATGGAGACCTGATCGGCAGCGCCCGGTGGACCTCGGCGGGCGGCGTGAAGCTCGTCGAGACGACGACCGAGAAACTGCGGAACGTGAGCCCGATCACGATCAACGAGTTTGCCGTCAACGCCGCCGCACCGGCCAATGCGACGAATTCATACATCGAGCTCTACAACGCCGGCGCGAACGAAGTCGACCTTGCCAACTGGACCTTGACCCAGCACCCGACGCAGGTGCCGATTTTTTCATCCGTCAAGATCCCGGCCGGGACGAAGCTCGCCTCCAAGGGCTTCTACCTGCTCGGCCTTTCCAACTCCGGGCTGGTGGTTCCCGCCAAGAAGGGCGATACCACGCTCTTCGTCAGGAGCACGGCCGACATGAACGTCGGGGATACGATTGAAATCGATACCGGCTCCGGCATGGAAACTCGCAAGGTTGCACGCGTCGGGACCGCGGCCGCCAACCCCACGACCGTGTGGCAGCCAGTTCCCGACGGTCCGGTGCTCACGATCCCCGTCGGCTCGACCAGGGTGCCTGTCACGAGCGTAAGCACTGGTGGCGGCCGAGGCGGGCCCGCCGGACCTGCCGGCGCTCCAACGCCCCTTTTCACCGTCGGTGACAAGATCGGCATCGGCTACGGCGCCACGTACCCCACCGTCGCGCACGCAGTGGAAAAGTATGAGGTGGTCACCGTCACGGAGGTCGGCCAGCCGGGCACGCAAGCGTGGCTGTCCGCCGACGCCAAAGCCGGCGACACCAACATCAAGGTCTCCTCCGTCGCCAATATTTCAGTCGGTGACAAGATCAGGCTGGATATTGACACCCTTGGACACGGCATCGAAACCGTCACGGTAACGAAAGTTGGCACACAGTCGGCTCGCGGGCCCGGCAACGGTCCTGTCGGTGATCCCGGTACGGGCCTGGAGTTGGCGGTGCCGCTGAAGTTTAATCACGCGTCGAACATGCCCTTTAGCGTTCGGGGAACAGGGGTCGCCTTCCGGCCGGCGTCTGCCGTGCCTCACTCGAGCAATGAGCCCGTTCAATCGCTCGGCACCGGCATCACGCTCGATAGTCCCTTGGCCAATGACCATGCCATCAACAGCGTCGTGCGTGACGCCAAGGTCACGACCGCGGGCTACCACGGGACGGCAGTGCCGAACCAGTGGTTCGGGGGCCCCGCCCTCGCCGCCACCGCCGGCACTATGGTGCTGCGCGATGCCGCTGGTCTGGTGGCCGACAGTCTGAACTACGGGGGCATCGTCGACCCCTGGGCCGCCGAGGGTTACCATGGCACCTCCGGAACCGGAGCCAGCGGTTGCCGCGTGACGGCACCGAACGGCGGCGGGGGGCGCGGTGCCCCTTCGGCCAGCGCGACGAATCGGAGCGCAGGTCGCTTTCCGGACGGCCTCGACACCGACAGCAACTGCACCGATTTCCTGATACAAGCGAGCACCACGCTGCCGGCCGCCTCGGCTGTCGGCGCGACAACGCTGAAGGTTGCAAGCGTGGCGGACTTCTACGCGGGACAGACGGTCGGAATTGATATGGGACCCACGTTCGAGACCGCGGTCATCGCGACGGTCGGTAGCGCCGGTGCCACCTCCGTCGCCACCGCCACGACGGCCGGCGCGACCGTCGTTCCCGTGGCCAGCATTGCCGGCTTCGTCGCCGGCCAGACCATCACGATTGGCAGTGGCGCCAACGCCGAGACTGCTGTCGTCGTCGCCGCCACCGGCGGGAGAGGGGGCGGCCCGGGCGGCGCCCAGGCCGCGCTCACCGTTACCCTTGCCGCGCCGCTCGCGTCTGCGCATGAGGCTGGTGCGCAGGTGTCCGGCACGGGCATCACGCTCACCGCGGCATTGACCCATCCGCATGCCAGCGGCGCGCCGATCGACAACGGCGCCCCCACGCCTGGTGCACCTAACCGCTTTTACAGAAAGCGATAGGGGCCACGTCAAACCGCCGCATAAAGGGGCTCTCCCTCACGTCATTACACGGCTGACGGATGTCGGTCTCGTGCGGCCGACGGGCGCGTCGCCTCGGTTGTGAGGGCGCATGCCGCCAGGAGCGCGCGTCGCCCGCTACCGTTCGACGATGACCTTCACGACCTTGTCGCGGTACGCGGCGTTCAACGCGAACGCCTCGGCGGCGCGGCGCAGGGGAACGCGGTGGCTGACAAGGGCACCCACGTCGACGAGTCCTTGCTCGACCAAGTGAATGGCCCGCGGATAGGCGTGCTTCATCCGGCGGCTCATGAGGAGGGTCAGGCCCTTGCGCCGTGCCGTGGAGGCCTGGATCTCCAACCGGTCATTGCCGGGGATGCCCACGATCACGACGCGCCCGCCCGGCCGCGTCATCTCCGCCGCGGCCTGCACCGATTCGTCGCACCAGGCGGCCTCGATGGCCACGTCCACCCCGCGACCGCCGGTGTCACGGTGAAGACGATGGGCGGGATCGCGATCGATATTGATCGGCACCGCACCCAGCCTCCGCGCCACCGCGAGACGCCAGGGTAGTCTGTCCGTCACGAAGATCGGATCGGCGCCGGCGACTTTTGCCACCTGCAGAATGAGCAGGCCGATTGGGCCCGCGCCAACGATGGCGAGGCTCTGGGCTACCTGGATCTGCGCGAGATCCACGGCGTGGATGGCCACGCCCAGGGGCTCGAGCATCGCGGCCTCGATGTCGTCGATCGTGCTGGGTACAGGGAAGCACGAACGCGCGGGCATGTGCATCCAGCCGCACAGGCTGCCGCCATCCGGGTAGTTGCCGCAGAAGTGCATGTGCGGGCAGAGGTGCGGCTGTCCCATGTCACACGACTCGCAGCGGCCGCACGGTTGCGCCGGATCCACCGCCACCCGGGTCCCGGCCGTGATTGGCCGAAAACGGCCATCGAGCGAGCCCGGACCGACCGCCTCCACGATGCCAGAAAATTCGTGCCCCAAGGTGAGCGGGGCGCCGACCCGCGTGTCGCCGATGCGGGCGTCAGCAAAGCTGTGCAGGTCGCTCCCGCAGATGCCGGTCGCCGCGACACGAAGCAGCACGTCGCCTCGTCCCGGTAGGCCGGGATGGGCCACGCGTTCCACCCGCAGGTCGCGCGGCCCATGCAGTCGCGCCGCCAGCATCGTCGCAGGAAGTGTCCTCAGGGCCGCCGCCTTGTCGATCCGTTGCTCTCGATAGTCAACACAATTATGGTACGTCGCCACGGCGAACCGGCCAGACCGATGGCGGCGCATGAGAGAGGATCTTTGCACGCCTGCTGACCGGCAAGGTCCGTCGCCGGTTGGTTCTTGCGCTCGACGACCATCACGATACCCCGGAGGGCGTCAGGCTTGGACAGTTCGCCCTCTGACGCGTCCTGATATTCGGGGGCGCGGGCCGGCTTCCGCGCGTGGTGGAAGTCCGGTGTGCAGCCGGACTCGTACTTGGGGTACCGTCCCTGACGATGACAATCAACCTGAAGCCATTCGAAGTCTGGTTCGTCACCGGCAGCCAGCACCTGTACGGGCCGGCCACGCTCAGGGCGGTCGCCCGGCATGCGCAGGAGATCGCCCGGGCCCTCAACCTGTCGCCGGTGATTCCGGTCAAGGTGGTCTTCAAGCCGGTGCTGGTCTCGGCCGACGCGGTCACGACGCTCTGCCAGGAGGCCAACCACACTCCGGCGTGCATCGGCCTCATCACCTGGTGCCACACGTTTTCGCCATCGAAGATGTGGATCAACGGGTTGAAGCAGCTGCAGCATCCCATCCTGCACCTGCACACGCAGTACAACCGCGACCTCCCCTGGTCCACGATCGACATGGACTTCATGAACCTGAACCAGGCGGCCCACGGCGATCGGGAGCACGGGTTCATCATGAGCCGGCTTCGTCTGAGGCGGAAGGTTGTTGTCGGGTTCTGGCAGGAAGATGCCGTTCAGCGCCGGATTGGCGCCTGGGCGCGGGCCGCGGCGGCCTGGCACGACTGGCAGGGCGCCCGGTTCGTGCGGTTCGGCGACAACATGCGCGAGGTGGCCGTCACCGACGGCGACAAGGTCGCCGCGCAGGTGGCCTTTGGTTTTTCGGTGAACACCCACGGCGTGGGCGATCTAGCGGCTGCCATTGGCACGGTGACTGACCGGGACGTCGACCGACTCTGCCGGACCTACGAGAGCGCCTACCAGATGACGGCCGCTCTGCGCAGAGGCGGGGCGCGTCACGCGTCGGTGCGGGAG
Organism: Vicinamibacterales bacterium; assembly: GCA_039925145.1. Classification (GTDB taxonomy): domain Bacteria; phylum Acidobacteriota; class Vicinamibacteria; order Vicinamibacterales; family SCN-69-37; genus JBDSZL01. Next base: position 29,669 of record JBDSZL010000054.1, read on the forward strand.
GCGGCCCGCATCGAACTCGGCCTGCGCGGGTTTCTGGCCGCTGGTGATTTCAAGGGGTTCACCACCACGTTCGAAGACCTCCACGGCCTCGTGCAATTGCCCGGCCTCGGGCCGCAGCGGCTGATGGCGGATGGTTACGGGTTCGCGGCCGAGGGCGACTGGAAGACGGCCGCCCTCCTGCGCGCCATGAAAGTGATGGCGGCCGGCCTTGAGGGCGGCACCTCGTTCATGGAGGACTACACTTATCACCTGCATCCGGCTGGAAAACTCGTGCTCGGTTCGCACATGCTCGAAATCTGCCCGACGATTGCCGCCGGCAAGCCCTCGCTGCAGGTGCAGCCGCTAGGTATTGGCGGCAAGGCCGACCCGGCCAGGCTCGTCTTCAACACGCCGCCGGGCCCGGCGATCAACGTGGCGCTCATGGACATCGGGAACCGCTTTCGGTTGCTATTGAACGAGGTGGACGTGGTCCCGCCCGCGCAGGAGATGCCACGCCTGCCAGTCGCCCGGGCCGTGTGGGCCTGCCGTCCGGCATTCGAAGAGGCCTGCGCCGCCTGGATTCATGCCGGCGGAGCTCACCACACCGGGTTCAGCCAGGCCGTGACGACGGAAATGATCGAGGACTTCGCGACGATGGCCGGCGTTGAGCTGGCGATCATCGATGCGACGACGACCGTGCGGGGTTTTCAGCAGACGTTGCGCACGAACGAAGTGTTCTATGCCCTGAACCGCGGGTGGCTGTCGTGAGCGCCGTGTACACCATCGGTCTGGACTACGGCACGAACTCCGTCCGGGCTCTCATTGTCGACACCGCCAGCGGCGCCGAGGTCGCAAGCGCCGTGTGGACCTATGCGCACGGCACCGACGGGGTCATCCTCTCCCGTGACCCGCACCTGGCGCGACAGCATCCCGGCGACTATCTCGAGGGTGCGGAGATGGTGATCACCCGCGCGCTCGCCGGCGCGAAGACGTCCATTCCGCATTTCAGCCCGAATCAGGTGGCCGGGGTCGGCGTGGACACAACCGGCAGCACCCCGTTGCCCGTCGATCGTGACGGCCGGCCGCTCGCGTTCGGTGCGGCGTTTGGCAGGAATCCCGCGGCCATGGCGTGGCTGTGGAAGGACCATACCGGGATCGCAGAAGCGGCCGAGATCACCGCGCTCGCCCGGAAGATGCGCCCGCAGTACCTGGCGAAGTGTGGCGGCATCTACTCGAGCGAATGGTACTGGAGCAAGATTCTTCACTGCTTGCGCGTCGCGCCCGTCGTGTTCAACGCCGCGCACAGCTGGGTGGAACTGGCCGACTTTGTTCCGGCGGCGCTCACGGGGACCCTGCACCCCGAGCGGTTCGTGGCCGGCGTGTGTGGCGCCGGGCACAAGGCGATGTGGAATGCCAAGTGGGGCGGATATCCAGACGCGGCATTCCTTTCCCGCCTGCACCCCAAGCTCGCGACACTGCGGGCGCGTCTGACCCCGCGCGTCTTCCCCATCGACCGCGCGGTGGGGGGGCTGACACAGGACTGGGCCAGGAAGACCGGCCTGTTGCCGGGGATTCCCGTCGCCGTGGGCGCGTTCGACGCGCACCTCGGCGCCGTCGGGTCTGGCATCACGGCGGGGACGCTCGTGAAGATCATCGGGACCAGCACCTGCGACATCGTCGTGGCGCCGAACTCGAAGGTGCTCGGCGACGTCCCCGGTCTCTGCGGCATCGTGGACGGGAGCGTGTTGCCCGGCTATTTCGGGCTCGAAGCGGGCCAGTCGGCCGTCGGCGACATCTTCAACTGGTTCGTCAACTACCTGCAGCCGCTCGGTGCTGCCGGCACGCACGACGCGCTGACGGTGGGCGCCCGGGCGATCCGGGCCGGGGAGTCCGGTCTGCTGGCGTTGGACTGGAACAACGGCAATCGGACCATCCTCGTCGACCAGCAGCTCACCGGCCTCCTCGTCGGCCAGACGCTCTACACGACGCCCGCGGAGATCTACCGCGCCCTCATCGAGGCCACGGCCTTCGGAGCGCTCACGATCATCAAGCGGTTCGAGGAATATGGGGTGAAGATTCGTCAGGTTGTCAACTGCGGCGGCATCGCGGAAAAGAATCCGCTCGTGATGCAGATCTATGCGGACGTGACGGGCCGGCCGATGAAGGTCAGCCGGTCCGCGCAGACCTGCGCCCTCGGGTCGGCGGTTGCGGCGGCCGTCGTGGCGGGCGTCCACAAGGATTATGCGACGGCGCAGCGGCGCATGACCGGCCTGAAGCCGAAGGTGTTTACGCCCAATGCCGCGGCGCACGCCACCTACAAGGAACTCTACGTTCTCTACCGGCAGCTGCACGATGCGTTCGGGACGAAACCGGGCGGGGGCGACATGTACGGCGTCATGAAGAAGCTGATTGCAATCCGCAGTCGAGTGGGAAAATGATCATCGCGCTACGCTTAGAGTGCCTATGCTCGATCAACTGAAGGCCGACGTATGCGCGGCCAATCTGGAACTGGTCCGCAAAGGACTCGTCATCGAAACCTGGGGCAATGCGAGCGGGGTCGATCGGCAGCGCGGACTCATGGTGATCAAGCCGAGCGGCGTGCCGTACACGGGCATGACGCCCCGGCACATGGTCGTGGTCTCGCTGGCCACGGGTCGGGTGGTCGCTGGACGACTCAAGCCCAGTTCGGACACCGAGACGCACCTCGTGCTCTACCGCGCGTTCCCGAACATCGGCGGCATCGTGCACACGCACAGCCTGTTCGCGACCGCGTGGGCCCAGGCCCGGCGGGCCTTGCCGTCGTACGGCACGACGCAGGCTGACTACTGGTACGGCGACGTGCCGTGCACCCGGCAGTTGACGCCGGCGGAAATCGCAAAGGCCTACGAGGCCAATACCGGTCACGTCATCGTTGAAACCTTCAAGAAACGGAAGCTCAACCCCGGGCAGCGCCCCGCCGTACTGGTGGCCAGCCACGGGCCGTTTACGTGGGGCCGGGACGTGGCCGATGCCGTGCACAACGCCGGCGTGCTGGAGTTCGTCGCACGGCTGGCGAGTGAGACCCTGCGGTTGAATCCCGGCGCGAAGCCGATGCCGCACGCCTTGCTGTCGAAGCACTTTCTGCGCAAGCATGGGGCCCAGGCCACGTACGGACAGTCTTGACCACAATGACGAGGGCCGGTGATCCGCGCCCGTCGGGCCGGAAATCGTACTCGACGTCACGACCCACGATAAAGGATACGCAGATGACATGTCGGCACCGTCAGATCGCCGCCCTCGCCCTGTTGGGCGTTGGCTTCATGGCCGCTGCCTGCGGCCAGAACGCCCCCGAGTCGGCCCGCACCGCCGGCGGACCACCGCGACTCAAGCTCGCGTTCGTCTCCAACAACGCCGCCAACTTCTGGACCATTGCCCGGCGGGGAACCGAGGAGGCCGAGAAGACGCTCGGCAACGTGGACGTGATGTTCCGCATCCCGGCCAACGGCAGCGCGGCCGAACAACAGCAGATTCTCGACGACCTGATGGCGGCCGGCGTCGACGGTGTGGCGGTGAGCCCGGTCGATCCGCCGAACGAGACCGACGCGTTGAACCGCATCGCGGACAAGGCCCTGCTCGTCACGCAGGACAGCGACGCGCCCGAGAGCAGGCGCGTCGCCTACATCGGCACGGACAACGTGGCGGCGGGGGGCGAGGCCGGCAAGCTCATCAAGACAGCGCTGCCGAATGGCGGCAGGATCATGCTCTTCGTCGGCAAGAGCGATGCGCAGAATGCCAAGGACCGCATGCAGGGGATCCGGCAGGAGCTGGTGGGGTCGAAGGTGACCATCATCGACGTGCGCACCGACGACACCGACCCCGTCCGCGCCCAGAAGAACGCGGAGGACACGCTCGTCAAGTACCCCGACGTCGCGTGCCTCGTGGGGCTCTGGAGTTACAACGGTCCGGCGATTCTGAACGCGGTAAAGGATGGTGGCAAGGCCGGAAAGGTGAAGATCGTCAGCTTCGATGAGGAGGCCGATGTCCTGAACGGCATCGCCGAGGGTGTCGTGTACGGCACGGTCGTGCAGCAGCCGTATGAGTTCGGCAAGCAGGCGATCCTTCGGATGGCGCGGTATCTGCGCGGCGACAAGGATGCGCTGGCCGGCGGGCGCCTGATCGTGCCGACGCTCAGCGTGACGAAGGACAATGTCGCCGAATTTCAGGCGAGGCTGCACGAACTTCTCGGGAAGTAGACCGCCAGGTGATGCCGACTTGGCGCGCCGAGAGCCTGGCATGAGCACGCCGCCCCTGCTGGCCGTGCGAGGCGTCTCCAAGCGCTTCCCTGGGGTGATGGCCCTCGACCGCGTGAATCTGGAGGTGGGCCGCGGCGAGGTCGTGGCCCTCTGCGGCGAGAATGGCGCCGGCAAGTCCACCCTCATGAAGATCCTCGGCGGCGTCTATCAGCCCGACGAGGGCGATATCGCCGTGGATGGTCGGTTGGCCCGGGTGGCGAGCGTGACCGAGGCGATGCGGCTGGGGATCGCGTTCATCCACCAGGAACTGAACGTCCTCGACAATCTCGATGTGGCGGCCAATGTGTTCCTCGGCCGCGAGCCGCGCCTCGGCCGGCTGCCGCTCATCGACCGACGCCGTATCCATGCCGAAACGGCGCCCCTGCTGAAACGCCTCGGCCTCGACATCGCGACCACGGCCCGGCTGGATCGGTTGTCGCTGGCCCAGCAGCAGCTGGTGGAAATTGCGAAAGCCCTCTCGCTCGAGGCGCGCCTGATCATCATGGACGAGCCGACATCCAGCCTGACCCTGGCCGAAACGGATCGGCTGCTGGCGCTTGTCGGCGAGCTGCGCGACCAGGGCGTCAGCCTGATCTACATCTCGCACCGGCTGGGCGAGGTCGGTCGCTGCGCCGATCGCGTCGTGGTCCTTCGCGACGGCCGGAACGCCGGCGCACTCGGTCCCGGCGAGATTTCCTACGACCGGATCGTCAGGCTGATGGTCGGGCGCGATATTACGAGCCGCCACGTCGACTCGGCCACGGAGAAGACGCCTGGGCACCTGCAGGTGCGGGACCTACGATCCAGCCGCTATCCGGATCGGCGTGTGTCCTTCGACGCCAGCCGGGGCGAGATCCTCGGGTTCGCCGGGCTCGTCGGCGCCGGACGATCGGATCTCGCCAAGGCGATGGTCGGGCTCGATGCGCGCGCGAGCGGCCGCATCACGCTCGGCCGGGATGACGTGGCGCTGGGCTCGGCCCGGGAGGCGAAGCGGCGTGGCATCTACCTCGTCCCGGAAGATCGGCGGGGGGAGGGCCTGGTCGCGCGCATGTCCGTACGCGAGAACATCACCCTGCCCTCGCTTGGCCGCTTCGCCGTGCGCGGGCTCATCAGTCGCCGCCGCGAGCGGACGGTGGTCGATGCGCAGATTGCGGCGCTCTCGATCAAGACGCCAAACGGCGAGGCCCTCGTCATGAATCTGAGCGGCGGCAACCAGCAGAAAGTGGTGCTGGCCAAGTGGCTGTCCATGTCGCCGTGCGTAATTATTCTCGACGAGCCGACGCGCGGCATCGACGTGGGCGCCAAGGCGGAAATCTACCGGTTGATGCGCGAACTGGCCGGCCGCGGCGCCGTGATCCTCATGATCAGCAGCGACATGGAAGAGATCCTGCACATGAGCGATCGCGTCGTCGTGATGCACGAGGGGTGCATTGCCGGCGTGCTCGATCGCGGCGACTGCACCGAGGAAAACGTCATGAACCTGGCCGTGGGGCGATCCGTTCCGGCGGCTCGACCCGCGATCGGGGCGTGACCGCCCACACCCCATGAAAAAGGAAATCGGCATCTCCGTCCTGCTGTTCGTGCTGTGCGCCGTGACGGCCATCAAGAACCCGGCGTTCCTGTCGGCGACAAACCTGACGAATCTCGCGAACGTCATCGGCCTCTTCGGGATTTTCAGTATTGGCCTGGGTCTTGTGATCATCACGGGCGGGATCGATTTGTCCGTCGGCTCGATGTTCGCGCTCTGCGGCGTGCTGCTGGCCATGGCGCTGCGCGAATGGAACTGGCCGTGGTGGCTGGCCATCCTGCTGGTGCTCGGCGTGCCGATCCTCCTCGGTCTCGTGCACGGGACCCTGATCACGCGCGTCGGCATTCAACCCTTCATCGTCACGCTGTGCGGGTTGCTGCTGTATCGCGGACTTGCGCGGTTCATTGCGGGGGACGCGACGAAGGGCTTCGGGAACGCCGAGGGCTTCGAGTTCTTGCGGGACGCGGCCCGCGGCAAGCTCGCCGGGCTGCCGATGCCGTTCGTGCTGCTCATCGCCGTATCGGTCGTGATGTGGTTCGTGCTGCATCGATCGGTGTATGGGCGGTATCTCCTCGCGGTCGGGCGCAATGAGGAAGCCACGCGGTTTTCCGGCATCAACACGCGCCGCGTCATCGCGGGGTCGTACGTGCTGGCCGGACTCCTGACGGGGCTCTCGGGGATTCTCTTCGCGTTCTACACGAATTCCGTGTCTCCGTCGACCCACGGCAATTTCTACGAACTCTACGGGATCGCGGCCGCCGTGCTGGGCGGATGCAGTCTGCGCGGCGGGGAAGGGTCCATCATCGGGATCGTCATCGGCACCGCGCTCCTGCAGGTGCTGCAGAACCTTGTCAACCTGCTCGGCATTCCGAGTTCGCTCAACTTTGCTGTCATGGGTGCGGTGGTGCTGGCAGGCGTCGTGGCGGACCAGTTGTTTCAGGCGCGACAGATGAAGCGAGCGAGGTAGGCGGAGACGGCTGTGGCGAGGGTGGTTCTGGTGTAGCATGCCGACCTGATGGCGTACACTCCGAATCGTCGCAGGTTCCTTGAACAGTTGGGTGCCACGGGCGCGGCCCTTGCCGCCGGTCCTTGGCTGTCGCGGATCGGCTACGCGCAGGCGCGCGGCCCCGCGCGGACCGTCGTTAATCAGGCGCGGTCGCGCGCGGATCTCGACCGCCGCCTCTTCGGTTCGTTCCTCGAGCATCTCGGCCGTGCCGTGTATACCGGGGTCTACGAGCCTGGCTCGCCGTTGGCGGATGCGAAGGGTTACCGCACGGACGTCACGGCGGAGATCAAGGGCATGGGCGTGCCTGTCGTCCGGTATCCCGGCGGCAATTTCGTCTCCGGGTACAACTGGCTCGACGGCGTCGGCCCGAAGGCGCAGCGTCCGACCGTGCTCGAGCGCGCCTGGAATTCCATCGAGACGAATCAGTTCGGCACGAACGAGTTCATGGACTGGTGCAAGCTCGCCGGCACTGAGCCCTTGCTCGGCTTCAACCTCGGCACCGGTTCGGCCGAGATGGCCGTTGCCCTCGTCGAGTACTGCAACGTGGACAAGGGCACGAAGTGGAGCGACTTGCGCCGGCAGCATGGCTACGCGGAGCCGCACAACGTCCGGTACTGGTGCATGGGCAACGAAATGGACGGGCCCTGGCAGATGGGCCGCCTCACGGCGACCGAATACGGCCGGAAGGCCCGCGACGCGGCGCGCCAGATTCGCGTGCTGGACCCCACCACGAAGCTGATTGCGTGCGGATCGAGCAACACCATTCTGCCAACCTACCTCGTCTGGGACCGCCAAGTCCTCGAGGAGTGCTATGACCAGGTGGACGGGATCTCGCTGCACAACTACTACGGCAACACGCCCGAGCTGACGGGCAACAGCTCGGCGCGGTTCCTCGCGATGAACCTCGACATGGAACGGCAAATTCACGAGGTCGCGGCCGTCTGCGACTACGTCCAGGGCGCCCAGCGGTCGCCGAAGCGCCTGTGGCTGTCGTTCGATGAGTGGAACATCTGGTATCGCGCGCGGAGCACGGAGTTCCGTGACGGCAAGCGGACGCAGGCGCCGCACCTGCTCGAGGAGGTCTACAACCTCGAGGATGCGCTCCTGACGGGCGGCTTCCTCAACACGCTGATGCGTCAGTCCGAGCGCGTGCGCGTGGGATGTCTGGCGCAGATCGTGAACGTCATCGCCCCGCTCATGACGAACGCCACCACGGTGCTCCGCCAGACCATCTACTACCCCTACCTGTGGGCGCTGAAATACGCCTACGGGCGCGTTCTCGACCTCCAGGTGCAGTCGGACGCCTACCCGATCACCGCAGGCACGCTGCGGGCGGACTTTGCACGCGACGAGGACGTCCCGTTCGTCGACGTCGTGGCCACCCACAACCCGCAAAATGGTCAGGTGAGCCTGTTCATGCTGAATCGTGACCTCGACGGCGAACGGGAGTTTGTCGTCGAGTGGCAGTCGCCGACGCCGACACGGGTGATCGCCGCGGAAACAATCACGGGTCCCGACCTGAGGGCGAGCAACACGTTCGCGCAGCCGCGGAATGTCGTGCCGCGCACCCTCGAGACGCCAGCCGTCGGCGCGCGGATGACCTTCAAGTTACCGGCACGATCCTATAGCGTGGTCAATCTCGCCACGTCATAACGGAGTCCGGAGGGAGCGTTGACGCATACGCACCAGGCCAACTCTGGGATCGCATACTCGGATAACGGTCGTGACTCGCGACCCGAAGGCGCGCAGTCTCCCTGAATCCCCTCGCCATGGCCACTTGTCCGAGGTCTCCGGTGAGGGCGTCGAATCATCTAACCCTCCTTGTTCAAGGTATTTCATGATGTCCCGTCGATCACTCGTGTTCTCGTACGCTTTGATGTTGGCGGCGATCTGTTTGATCTTGGTGGAGGTGCCGACGGTACCCGCGGCAGCCGCGGCAGGCGGTGGTCCAGCGACCGGTGCGGGCCCCTCAATCACCCAAGCAGCGGCAGGCCCAGACGCAGGGCGCGGCGGACGTGCCGGCGGCGCGGCACCCGGTCCAGTCTGGCCGCAAGGTCCAGAGCCCGGCGTCCACGATCCGGTCATGATCAAGGCAGGGGACTGGTACTACCTCTTCCGCACGCAAGGCCTCCTCAACGTCATGAGATCCAAGGATTTCATCACGTGGGATCGCGTGGGTTACAAGGTCGGCGATCGCGACATCTACACCGTCTTCGCCGACAAGCCCGCCTGGCCCGCGGAGATCCAGCCGAACCGTGCCGATTTCTGGGCGCCGGACATCTCGTATCACAATGGCACGTATTTCCTCTACTATTCGGTCTCCACCTTCGGCTCCAATCGCTCCGGCATCGGCTTGGCGACCAACAAGACGCTCGACCCGGCGTCGCCGGACTTCAAGTGGGAGGACCACGGGGTAGTCATCGAATCGCAGCGGTCCGACTATTACAACTGCATCGATCCCAACGCATTCTTCGACAGGGATGGACGGGCGTGGCTGTCATTCGGATCGTTCTACTGGAATCAGGGTGGTGGCCGAAGCGGCGTCTCGGCGAACCCCGAAGCGGCCACGAAAGGGGGCGTGATGCTCGTTGAGCTCGATCCCCAGACGGGCAAGATTCTCCCGGGCGCGACGCCCCAGCCGATCGCCTCCCGCGCGTATCCCGAACGCGCCATCGAAGCACCGTTCATCATGCGCAGTGGCGACTGGTACTACCTGTTCGTCTCGTGGGACCGCTGCTGTGCAGGCCTCAAAAGTACCTACCGCATCATGGTGGGACGCGCGAACAAGGTGACCGGGCCGTATCTGGATCAGGACGGTCAAAACATGGCGCTCGGCGGCGGCACGCAGGTGCTGGCCGGTGACGGCGATCGCATCATCGGGCCCGGGCACGAGGGTCTGATGGAGGAGGGCACGCCCGGCTCGTCACGCCATCGGTGGATTCTGCTTTACCACTTTTACGATGGCCATACACCGAACGGCACCTCCAAGCTGCAACTGCGAACGGTGACGTTCGATACCGGCTGGCCCGTGCTCGGCGAAGTGATCAACAAATCGAACGCGGCGGCACAGGCGGCGCGGTAAGCGCACGGCGGAGCCTCAGTTGCCGGCGAGTCAGTTTCGCGGCCGGGGTGTGTCGTTGTTCGCCACCGATCGTGGCCAGGACGGCGCGTCCTGGAAAGGCGAAGCGATGTGGAGGCCACGGCTGTCCGGCGCCTACAAACTCGGCGAAAAGATCGTCATCAAGGGCGGGTGGGGACTCTACTTCGACACCCTGAGCGCGGCCGACTTCGACGCGCATCAACTGGGGTACAGCGCGACGACGACCAACAACATCAGCACCGACTTCGGCCGGACGTGGCTGTTCGGCGATCCGAGGGACGACGTGTCACCGCTGACGGAGCCGTCTCCGGTTCGCGCCGATGGCGCACGGTTCGAGTCTCCCGTCGGTTCGGCCCTCGGTCTCGACACGGTGGTGGGCTCCAGCTACTCGGTGCCCAACCTGAACCGCAAACACGTCCGCCAGCATTCGCCAAGACTACCGGCCCGAACAATATTGGAATGGCGCCAACGCGACGTTCAAATCCGGTGGACCATATTTATGGTAAGCTGCAAACCCATATGAAGACCACTCTCGATTTGCCAGATGAGCTATTTGTCAGAGCGAAGAAGCGCGCCGCCGAACAACGGCGTCCCCTGCGTGACCTGGTCGCGGATGGCCTGCGCGCCGAACTGAAGGGCCCGGCCGGGCGCCAGCGGACGGGGCAGCCTATCGTGTGGGTGACCGTCAGAGGGGGGCTGCCAGCAGGAGTGGATGTGGCGGACCGCGAGGCCATGCACGACCGCTTGCGGCGCAAGTCATGATCGCGGTCGACACGAACCTGCTTGTGTACGCCCATCGCGCGGCGACACCTCAACATCGGACCGCTCGCGCCGCGATCGAGCGAGCAGCCGGTTCCGACGGTTGGGGATTTGCCGCGCCCGTCGTCGCCGAATTCTGGGGTGTGGTGACCCACCCGACCGCCACCGGCCGCTCGTCCACGCCCGACGAGGCCCAGCGATTTCTCCTGAGCCTCGCCGAGGCCGGCGCCGAAGTCTGGTCGCCCGGCGTCGGCTTCGGTCTTCGCCTTGCGCAGTTGGCGGCGGACCTGGCCGTGCCCGGCAATCGGATCTTCGACCTGCAGATTGCTCTATGTGCCTTCGAAGGAGGCGCGCGCGAGCTCTGGAGCTGCGACGCGCGGTTCGTCACAATGCCGGGCCTGAGGCTCATCAATCCGCTCACCTGACCGCCGCAAGCGCGGAATATGATCGACAATCAATCCGAAAGACCCGCAAATACGTCACGTCTTCCGGCAGCTCCGCGGAGCGAGGCTGCGAGGTTCGATCCGATGCCCGAGACCCAAAGACACGCACCCACGTTGCCGTTCATCCGGACTCGGATTGCCCTTGGCCTGTTGCTGCTGTCGTGTGTGTCGGCGTATACGACCGCTCAATCGGGCGGTTCCTTCTCCGGCATCGCGCCGGCGATGCAGGCCTTCGTCGACAAGGGCGAAGCGGCGGGCGTCGTCACGTTGATCGCCACCAAAGACCGCGTGTTGCACCTCGCCGCCGTGGGCCGCACCGATCTCACCAAGAACCGCGCCATGCGCACCGACGATATTTTCTGGATTGCGTCGATGACCAAGCCAATCGTCGCCGTCAGCCTGGGCATCCTGGTTGACGAGGGCAAGCTGCAGTTCGACGATCCATTGGAACGGCACCTGCCCGAGTTTGCGGGACTGAGGGTTGCCGAAAACGGTCAGCTCACGGCGCCGCTGCGGAAGGTCACAGTGCGCGACGTCCTGACACACACGAGCGGCTTCGCCGAGCTCAACAATCGCGCTCCCCATCTCACACTCGCGGAAACCAGCCGCCAGTTCGCCGCGCTTCCACTCCGCTCGCAGCCCGGCACTCGCTGGTCGTACTCGACCTCCGGGATCGACATTCTCGGACGGGTGGTCGAGGTGGCCAGCGGCCTCCCCTTCGACAAGTTCCTGCAGGCCCGCGTGTTCGGACCGCTGGGCATGACGGATACGAGCTTCTGGATCACCCCGAAGACGGAGGCCCGCTGGGCGCGGCCCTATCAATGGCTACCAGATGAGAGCCGGCTTCGCGAGACCACGATCTCTTACATGCACGGCACGGAGGTTACCGACGGGCAGCGACCTCCATTGGGCGGTGCCGGTCTCTTCTCGACAGCCGAGGACATCGCGCGCGTCTATCAGATGATGCTCAACCACGGCAGCTGGAAGGGACGACGCGTGCTCAAAGAGGCGACGGTGGTGGAGATGACGCGGAAGCAGACGGGAGACTTGCCGGCGCGGCCAGGCATGCCTTGGGGACTCGGATTCTGCGTCGTCGAGGATCCGACTGCGATGGAAGCCAATAACGTGCTCTCGCCGGGATCTTTCGGCCACGGCGGCGCCTACAGCACGCAAAGCTGGGCGGATCCGACGAAGGGCATCGTGTGGGTGCTCATGTTCGAACGCACCGGGAAGGGGAACGGCGACAACTCGGACGTGCGCATCGCGTTCCAACACGCTGCGGGTTCTGCGCTGGCGGCCCTGGCGAAGTAGTCGGGCTCCCTTAAGGACCGCTTGGGGCTCGGGGCTTGCGGCTCGAGGCTTGGGGACCGGGGGCCCGGCTCGGAGGTCGCGGCGAAGCTGGCGCGTCCAATCCGGTACAAGACATGACGACGAAGCGGATGGCCCTCACCGATGAGGGGATGATCGAAGTCAGCGGCGGGCCTCGAGCCGCAAGCCGCAAGCCGCAAGCCGCAAGCCCCAAGCCCCAAGCCCCAAGCCGCAAGCCGCAAGCCCCAAGCCTCCCGTAAGCCACGGCCATCTTTTCGTAACATGTCTACGTGAGAATCTGGGACGTCTCGCCGGGGTATCTCAACCGGCAGAGCCTGCTGGGCGAGCACCGCGAGCTCCACGGCCTCTACAACATCCTCGTCCTGGGCAAGACGGGGTACAGCCGTCACCCCGAGACGCTTCGATGGGTCGGATGCGTGTCCGGTCTCGTGAGACGTCACGCCTTGCTCGTCGCGGAGATGCACCTGCGAACCTACCGCGATCGCACGCCGCTGGCCGTGACGGCCAATGAGTTGCGGTGGCCTGGGTCGTTCGTCACCTCCACCGTGAATCAGTTCCTCCTACTCGCGGCGAAGTATCAGGCAAAAGACGGCGGCCGGCTTGCGTTGCCCCGGAACGTGCAGAGCTTGTGGGCGCAGCACAAGTACTCGGTCCTGGCGCGCGACCCGGCACTGTATCGCGAGATCGGTCGGCGCGTTGCGGGAGCGCGCCGGACCGCCTCGCTCGCGGGACTGGCTGAGGAGCTGACGCAGACTCTCAGAGAGCCACCATCCGATCGCTTCCTGCTCACCGCCGCGGAGCACATGTGGGGCTATGTCGCGAAGCACGCGAGCGGCGCGGAGCGAGCCGACGCGCGAACGTCGACGGCGCGGCTGATGGGCGTGACGCGTGACGTGGCGACTCGCGTGAAAGAGCCGTACCTGCTCGCCTCGACGGCGCTGTCTGAATTGGCGGGTTGGGGGATGGTCGCCGCGGGCGTGCCGGCCCGCGGTGCTGATGTGGACTGGCGGCTGTTGCCCGCCAGTCCACATCGCTCACGTCAACGGTGTTCTAGCTGAGCAGATTCACCAGGTTGCGATGGCTGGTCGCGATGGCGACGAGCGAGCCGCCGGGCCAGTTGGCCGCCCCATCCTGCTCGACGAAGAAGTGCTCGAGGCCCGAGGTCTTCCATTGCTCGAAGATCGGCTTGTAGTCGATCTCACCTGCACCAATCGGCACTGGTCCGCCCGTGACGGCCGGTGCCCCACCGGCCCGACCGCCACCGCCCGCGCCACCAGTGCGCTGGCCGCCACCCGGTGCACCGCCGCCGCGCGGAGCGCCGGCGGCTGGCGCCGCGCCACCCGGTGCCGGAGGGGCGGCTGCCGGAGCCGCGGCAGTTGCTGCCGCGGGTGCGGGAGGCGCCGCCGCCATGGTCTTGAACCGTTCTGTCTGCGTGTCTTGCGCCGCCTGCAGCGCGAGGATGTCCTTGACGTGCCACATCTTGATCCGCCCGGCGTACCGCGAGAACCAGTCGCTCGGGTTCTGACCCGCGACCCGCGCCCAGCCGAGGTCGATTTCAAACGTCACCAGGCTCGGGTCGGTACCGGTGATGAACAGGTCCATGCCCTTCTTGCCGCCGCCCACATCGAAGAACTCGTCGCGATGACTGTGAAAGGCGAGGCCAATCTTGCGCGCCTTCAGTTTCGTGGCGATGGTGTTGAACTCGTCGGCGACCTTCTTCCAGCCGTCCGCCGTCGTGGGCGTGGCTGGCAGCGAGGGAACCGTGATGTATTGGTGGCCAATCGTCTCGGCGATGTGTATCTGTGTGTCCAGATCGGTGCGCAGCGTCGCGAGACTGATGTGGGAGCTGGGCGCCGTGAGCTTCAGCCTGTCGAGCGTCGCGCGGATCTGTTCGGGCGTGCGCCCGCCGTAGCCGGCGAACTCGATGACCTTGTAGCCGACCTTGGCCACGCTCTCGAGCGCCTGGTCCAGGTTCTGGTCGACCAGTTCCCGCACGGTGTACAACTGCAGGCCGATGCCGGCGACGCCGGGTTTGGTGGCGGCAGCCGCCGGGGCCGGCTCGGCGCCCCACACCGGGGTGCTGACGCCGACAGCCACCGCTCCCGCGGCGACGCCCGCCGCCCGTTCCAGAAAGCCACGCCGATTCAAACTCGTTTCCATCGTTTCTCTCTCCACGGGCCCCGCGCGGCAGGGCCAAACCTGTTGCTGATGCACGGTAGGCTACGCCTTTTCAGCGCAGCGAGGCAAGGCGGGACGCGTGCGAAGGACCGCCGCGTCCGCGCATCCTGCATCCCCTCGTGTGCTGCGGGATGACCTGTTACCGGTGATTGCGCAACCGCCGCTCGGCTGGTCCGTCGTACCGGTGCGCCTCGGGGTCGATGAGTCTCACCGGTTCGTGCCGCTCGTGCTCCTCGAGCGCATGCGCGACCAGCCCGGGCACACGCGAGATGATCAGGAGCGCCTCGGCGATGCCCGGTGCGAGTCCGAGGTCCCCGCATACCGCAGCAATCGCGCCGTCGATGTTAATCGGCAGCAATTGATCCTCGAGAGCTGGATGGCGTGAGAGGGCCTGTTCGAGCGCGCGCAGGTACTGTGTGTACAGTGCGTCTACTTCCAGTTCGAGCGCCATCTGCAGGAGCCGTGTGACGCGCGGGTCGGTTGTGTGCACCTGTTGACCGAACCCGGGCGGTGGAATCTGATCGGTCTGCACCAGCTGTTCGACCATCTCCGTGGCGGCTGTGGCCAGCAGCAGGCTCGATCCCGCGAGGTCGAGTCCCTCCTCGAGGAGAGTGCGGCAGCGCGCGGCGCCGCCGTAATGTGGCCCGAAGCTGAGGATGCCCGCCGCCACGGCGCCCTGAAGGGTCGCGCCGGTGCTCGAGCTGTACCGCGCGGCGAGCGTGGGCGGCGCCAGCACGCCATGGTCGATGAACCCGGTCAACATCGCGTTGACCAGTCGCGAAATCGACGGCGACGGCAGCTCGCCGGTGAGCAGCAGGTAGAGCGCGTCGGCGAACGAGACGCGGCCCATGAGCTCATCGATCGGATACCCGCGCACGAGCACCTGGTTCGCCTCAACCGCCGTGAGTGCCGTCGTCCAGGTCTCGCGCGTTGAAGGTCCACTTCCTTTAGGTGCCATATAGTCGGTCTCCGAAATCCCCCAGGCCTGGCAGGATGAACTTCTGCGAATTGAGTTCACGATCGATCGCCGATGTGTAGATGGCCATCCCTGGGGCAGCCGCCTCGACGGCCCGCAACCCCTCGGGCGCAGCCACGAGACAGAGCAGCCGAATGTCTCTGGCTCCGACCGACCGCAGCAGCGCCACCGTCGCGCACGCACTGCCGCCGGTGGCCAGCATGGGATCAATCACGAGCACCGTCGTCGTACTCCGGATCGGCGGCAGTTTGAGGTAATAGCGCCCCGCGACGGCCGTGTGCTCGTCCCGCTCGAGACCAACATGCCCGACGCGTGCGTCGGGCAGTAACTGCAGGACCGCATCGAGCATGCCCAGACCTGCCCGGAGCACCGGCACCACGACGATGTCGGTTCGCAGGCGCGAGCCTGTCGTACGCTCGAGCGGCGTCTCGACGCTCACCGGATCGGCTGGAAGATCCGACGTGGCGTGCAGCGTCACGACAACGCTCAGCCGGTGCGCGAGATGACGGAACTGGCCGTGGTCGGTTGTCTTGCTGCGAAGCTGGAGGAGCGCGTCCTGTGCGATGGGATGATCCACCAGGTGCACTGACACGTAGGAACTATACACGGAAGCGACTAAGATCGGCCCGTGGCTGGCTGCGCCCGCCGCTGACGCGCCGCACCCATCCGATGTCCCACGTGCTGATCGACTCGCCGGCGCTCGAGCACCGCATTGCGCAGCTCGCCCGCGAGCTGCGGCATGATGCCGGGCCGGCCACCTCGCTGCATCTGGTGGCCGTGCTGAAAGGCGCGTTCGTCTTCCTCGCGGATCTGCTTCGCGCGATGGAGGGGCCAGTGACGTGCGACTTCATCGCCTTGTCGAGTTACGGCGGCCGAACGTCGACCTCCGGTGAGGTGCGCGTGACGAAGGATCTGGACGAAGCGGTCGCCGGCCGCGACGTCGTCATCATCGAAGATATCGTCGACACAGGCGTGACCTTGACGTACCTGCAGGACATCCTGCGGGCGCGCGGCCCCAGGTCGTTGAGAACCATGTGCCTGCTGAGCAAGCCGTCGCGCCGACAGGTCGACGTGCCCGTGGATTACATCGGCTTCACCATCGACGACCGCTTCGTCGTCGGCTATGGCCTGGACTTCGACGAGCGGTTCCGTAACCTGCCCCACATCGTGACCCTGGACGAAGACGAACAGGAGCTCACGTGACCGGGCCGATCAGGCCGGAGCTCGCACGCGTCGCGTCTCTGATTGACCACACGCTTCTCAAGCCAGACGCCACGCGACGACACATCGATCAACTGTGCGACGAAGCGGCACACTCGGGCTTCGCCACCGTGTGCGTGAACCCGGTCTGGGTCGGCCTCTGCACCACACGGCTCTCCGCTACCCCAGTCGTCGTGTGTTCGGTCGTCGGTTTCCCCCTAGGCGCCACGACCGGGGACGTCAAGGTGTTCGAAGCCACGCGGGTGATTGCCCATGGGGCACGCGAGCTGGACATGGTGATCGACATCGGTGCGCTGAGGAACGGCGAGTGGCTGGTCGTTGAGCGAGACATCTCGGCAGTGGCAGCGGTCTGCGGCGCGGCTGCCGCGCGGCTCAAGGTCATCATCGAAACGGCCCTCCTGACGGAGGCGGAAAAGGTCGCCGCCTGCCAGATCGCGGTCGGCGCCGGCGCGGACTTTGTGAAGACATCCACCGGATTCTGGCCCGGTGGCGCAACCGTGGCCGACGTAAGGCTGATGCGCCAGACCGTCGGACCCGCGGTCGGCGTGAAGGCCGCCGGCGGCATTCGGGATCTCGCCACGCTGCGCGCGATGGTCGATGCGGGCGCGACGCGTATCGGATGCAGCGCGAGCCTCGCGATCCTCAGCGAAATGGGAGACACGTCCGCGTGAACGCCGTCACGCTCGATCAACTGGGCTGGGATGAGGGGTGGGCCCACGCGTTCGACGCCCTCACCGCGGTCGACAAGACCTCCGAGCTCGTGCCCGGCCGGGTCGTGCTCGAACACAATCACGTGTACCGGGTGCTCACCAGGCAGGGCGAACAGCTGGCCGAGTCGGCCGGACGGATGAAACACCGCGCCGAAGGCCGGCATCAGCTGCCCGTGGTGGGTGACTGGGTGGCGTTGCGTTTCGACACGGGCGGCGCGCGGGTCCACATCCGCGAGGTGCTGCCCCGGCGCACGTCGTTCTCACGCAAAGCAGCCGGCAGGGGCACCGAGCAGCAGGTCCTTGCCGCCAACGTCGATCTGGTCTTCATCGTCTTTGGTCTCGATAACCCCGTGAACGCCAGAAGCATCGATCGCTATCTCGTCGTCGCCAAGCGCAGCGGCGCCACACCCGTCATCGTTCTCAATAAGGCGGATCTCGTGGCGGACCCAGCGGCGGCCCTGGAGGAGGCCAAGGCAGCGGCTGGATCGGTGCCGGTGCATGCGGTCAGCAGTCACGCCGGGTGGCGCCTCGACACGCTCGAACAGTACCTGTCGCGGGGGCGCACCGTGGCGCTTCTCGGACCTTCTGGTGTCGGCAAGTCGTCCCTGGTGAACCGGTTGGTCGAGCGAGAGCTCCTTCCCACCGGAGAAGTGCGTGAATGGGATGCGCGCGGCCGCCACACCAGCGTTCATCGACAACTGGTGGTGCGGGAGCGAGGCGGGTTGATCATCGACACACCGGGGATGCGCGAACTGCAGCTGTGGGAGACGGACGCGGTCAGTGACACCTTCGAAGATCTGCAGGCAATCGCCGCGTCGTGCCGCTTCAGAGACTGCCGCCATGAGAGCGAGCCGGGATGTGCCGTCAAGGCGGCCGTCGACGCGGGGCTCTGTGAGGCCTTGCGTGTCGAGAGCTATCTCAAGCTCCAACGTGAGCAAGAGGCGATGGAGCGCAAGCGCGAGGAGCGCGGCCAGATCGAAGAGAAGCGGCAGAGCAAGAGCGTGCATCGCGCGATGCGACAGATGACCGACGAGCGCGCGCGGCGCGGCGGCACTTGACAGCCAGGACCTTGGATCGCGCCCTCCTGGGAGGTGCATGTCTCGCGTCGTGCGCTGCAGCCATCGCGTTCGTCGGGTGCCACGGCGCGTCCGACACGATCTCTATCGATCGCACCGCTATCGAATTGACGCTGGTGAAAGATGGAACGCTTCAGGTGTCGGAGCACATCGAGTTCCGTGCGTTGACCGACGATGCCGTCTTCCAACGTGAGGTCCGCCAGACAAGGGTTGACCGGCTGACCTTCGTGTCCGCCACCCTCGACGGACGGGGAGGGGAGGATGCGAACAGAGCGTTGCGGGTGCGTGATGGCGACGCGCTAACCGTTCGGTGGTCGTTGCCAGAAGGGTCGCGTGGAACCGCGCACGCCGTCGACCTCCGATACATTGGGTTGGGCGCCGTGGCGCTGCGTGAGAGTCGGGGTTTTCTCGAGTGGCACGTGCTGCCCGTCGCACCAGGAGTGGGCACCGCCGCCGCGCACCTACGGCTTACGTTGCCGGCCGCCGCGCAGGAACTTGGGCCGACCGGCATCGCGCAGGCCGGATGGACTGTCGTCCGGGAGGCTCACGGCATCAGTGCGCAAAAGGCGCCGGTTTCGGATGAACCGACCCGGATGATCGCGGAGTTCTCGATCGACCCTCAGGCGATCGCGATGCCGGCGTGGCAGACGGCCCAGGATCAGCGAAGCGAATTTGCGCTCGCATTCGTGTCGGGCGCGCTGTTCGTGCTCGTCACGGGCGCGGGTGTGATCTGGATCGTCTGGTTCCAGCATCCCAGAATTCGTGTGCCGGCCGGGCACGACTTGGACGGCCCGTCACTGACGGCCGAGCTCACCGCTGCGCTGCAACGGCCACCCGTGCGATGGACGACGCGCGCTGGGCGGGTGGAGCGTCTCGAGCTCGAACGGTCGGGGCTGCTCGATCCGGATCGCGTCGACACGGCACGCGGCCTCCGCATCGGAGGGCACGCGGTGGCCGTCTTCGGGCTCGGCTGCGCGGTGGTCTCTGGGCTGGTGCTCGAACGCTACGACTGGTGGGCGCAGCTGGTGCCAGCCAGCATTCTCATCGTTGCGGCCATGCTGCTCGTGGCCGCTCGTCGCCTGGGGGTTTTCACCGAGCGCGGCGAGCGGACGCGCGCCATCGCCAGATCCGGCGCGGGCGGCGATCGTTCAGCCCCCCGGTCCTGATTGCGCGCGGCGCGTCAGTACACGTCGCGCTTATAGCGGCGGCTCTTCTTCAGTGCCGAGACGTACTCTTTGGCCTGGTCAGGCGTGCGGCCGCCGGCCGTTTCGACGATGGCGTGGAGCTCGCGGTCCACATCGGCCGCCATGCGGGCCTTGTCGCCACACACGAAGAACTCGGCCCCCGCCTCGAGCCAGGCCCAGATGTCGCGGGCGTTTTCGCGCATGCGGTGCTGCACATAGATCTTGTGATCCTGATCGCGCGAGAAGGCCGTGTCGAGCCGGAGAAACCCGTCGCGCTCGTAGGCCGCCAGTTCGGTGCCGTAATAGAAGCCACTGGCGCGATGCTGCTCGCCGAAGAACAGCCAGTTGGGACCGGTCGCGCCAGCCGCCCGACGCTCCTCGAGAAACGCGCGAAATGGCGCGATGCCGGTACCGGGGCCCACCATGATCATGGGCGTCGACGGATCGGCCGGCATGGCAAAGTGCACCTGCTGATTCTGCAGATACATCTCCGCTGTGGCACCGATGGGCCATCGGTCGTTGATCCAGGTGGAGCTCAATCCCAGCCGTTCGCGTCCGCGGATCGTGAACCGCACCGAGATCACGAGCGCGTGCACCTGGTCCGGATGGGCACGCTGGCTGGACGCAATGGAATACAGCCGGGGCAGTAGCGATCGCAGCGTGTCCACGAGCTCGGCGGGCGAGATCTCGATGCCCGGGTGCGACTCGAGGACGTCGAGCACGTCGTGCGAGTCGGGGCCGCTGAGATACTGCTTCAACTGCGCCGTGTTTGCGGGCTCGAGCAGCGGCGCCAGATCCCCCGCACCACGACCGGCCAGCAGTTCGAGCAGGCGGCGGCTTGGCGCCGCCACACTGTACCGGGTCGCCAGGGCGTCCAGGAGCGTGGTCGGCGGCTCGTCGGCAGCGCCAACCGGCTCATCGCCCGACGCCCCGATGGCCCGGACGATACGCTCGATCAGCGCGGGATCGTTGTGAGCATGGATGCCGAGTGCGTCGCCAGGCAGATAGTCGACCGACGCCAGCTCGAGACCGATCTCGTGATGGCAGGTGTGCTTCTCTGATTCCGCGCCGGTAACCAGCTGACTCGCCAGGTGGCGTCCGCGGAAGACTTGTTTGTGCTCGCGCCGGCTGGCCGCGGGAGCGGTGACCTGTTGTTCCACGCTTCAGTGTACCCGTCCACACTCGCGGACTCAGCGGCGAGCGCCTGTTCGAGACCGTCTCAGAACAGCGTGCCCGCGATGCGCAATGCTTCCCGGACCCAGGGCTCCGGATAGGCCCCCATGGCGACGACGCCGGCGACGCAGATACCAATCGCGAGCTTCAACGTACCCGGCACGCGAACCGGATCGGGGCGCTGCGGCGGGTCAATATACATCCGCCGGGCCACGAGCAGGTAGTAATAGAGCGCGAGCACGGTCAGGAGCGCGCCCAGAAACGCGAGCCAGTACATGCCCTTGTCCACGGCAGCCCAGAACACGTAGAGCTTCGCCCAGAAGCCCGCCAGGAACGGGATGCCGCCGAGCGACAGGAGAAACAGCAGCATGGACAGCCCCAGCACGGGCGACCGTTGCGCCAGGCCGCGATAGACCTCGATCGAGTCGGATCGCTCCGCGGCGCCGACCGCCTGAATCACGAAGAACGCGCCCATGTTGCCGAACAGGTACGCCACCAGATAGAAGAGCACCATCCCGGTGCCACCGCGGGAAAAGGCAGCCACACCCATGAGGATGTAGCCGATGTGCGCAATGCCCGAATAGGCGAACAGCCGTTTGATGTTGCGTTGCGGCAGCGCCATGAGATTGCCCGCGCCGATGGTGAGCGCCGCGAGCGCCGCGATGCCGGGCAGCCACAGCAGAGCCGCCGGCCCGACGCCTTCGAGATAGAGCCTGAAGATGACGACGAACCCCGCCGCCTTGGGTGCGACCGACAACCAGGCCACGAACGGCGTCGTCGCGGCCTCGTACGCGTCGGGCACCCACATGTGGAACGGCACGGCAGCGATCTTGAAGCCAAGACCCGCGAGTGTGAGCGCCAACCCCAGACCCAGCAACGGCTGGCCCAGCCGAAGTGCCGGCGCGACGCTGGCGATGTCGGTGCTGCCCGTCACGCCGTACACGAACGAGATGCCGTACAGGATGATGGCCGACGAGAGCGTGCCCACCAGCAGAAACTTCAGCGCGGCCTCGGCCGCTGTGGGTTCCCGCTTCAGGAAGCCGGTGAGAAAGTAGAGCGGAATCGACATCAGCTCGAACGCGACGAACAGGAGAATCAGTTCTCGGGCAGACGCGAGCACGAGCATGCCCAGCAACGAGACGAGTAGCGCGAAGTGGTACTCCGCGGCGCGGCGGCTGAAAGTCACTGGCTCGAGCGCAAGAGACGCGAGCACCGTGAGCGCGCTCGCGCCCAGGAATAGACGTTTGGCGAAGAGCGCCAGCTCGTCGGTCCGGTAGACGCCATCGAACAGCACCTCGCCTGGGTGGATCGCGAACGAGGCGCCGAAGAGAAGCGCCAGACCGACGAAGACCACGCCGCCGATGAGCCGGCGGGGATCGCCGCGTCTGACAGTGCCTATCACCAGTGCCAGCAGCGACAGCAGGAACACTCCCGCCTCGAGGGCAAGGGGCGACCCATCGGCAACGAGCGCGGTGACGCGATTCACTGCATCACCCCCAGCCTCTGCAGAAGTGGGACTGTGGCCGTGCCGACGGGGTCGAGCGCCAGTGCCGGAGCGACGCCGAACAGCACGATGACGCCGATCAAGATGATGATGGCCACCCACTCGGTGCCATGGGCATCGGTCAGGTGTTGAAACTCGGGATCGGTCGTCTTCGGACCCCAGAAGACCAGCTTCGAGATGCGCAGCACGTAGATGGACGTGAGAAACGCGCCGGCGACCCCCGGGAAGAGCCACCAGCGATGGACCGAACTCCAGGTGCCGAAGAAGGTCAGCAGCTCGGCCACGAAACCGGCCGTGGCCGGAAGTCCCAGCGACGACAAGCCACCGATGGTGAAGGCGACCGCGATACCGGGCATCATGGTGGCGAATCCGCCCATGCGCCGCACATCCCTCGAGTGCGCCTTCTCGTAGACCAGCCCTACCAGCGCGAAGAAGAGCGCCGTCATGACGCCGTGCGCGAACATCTGAAAGACCGATCCGTTGAGGCCCGCCTCGGTCAGCGTCGCGGCACCCAGCATGACGACCCCCATGTGCGACACGGAGGAGTAGGCGACGACGTACTTGAGATCGGTCTGGCCCATCGCGCAGAAGGCGCCGTAGACGATGTTGATGCAGGCGATGGTGCCGACCAACCAGGCCCAGTGGAGCGTGGCGTCAGGCAGCAGCACGAAGCCCAGTCTGATGAGGCCGTATGCACCCAGCTTCATCAGCACGCCCGCGTGCAGCATCGACACGGCCGTCGGTGCCGAAGCATGGCCATCGGGCGACCATGTGTGCAGCGGCCAGATGCCCGCGAGAATGCCGAATCCGATGTAGAAGGCCAGGAAGACCCACGATTGCAGCTGGGGATCGAAGTGGACCCGCTGCAATTCCAGCAGCGAGAACGATGTCGAGCCATTAGCGGCGAAGAGGGCGAGGATGCCGACCAGGATGAACGCTGAGCCAAACAGCAGGTACAGGGTGAGCTTCATGGCGGCGTATTCCTTGGTGCCCACCCCCGTTTGCCTGAACGACCAGCCAAAGATGCCCCGGGGCGGCACATCGCCGGTCGACCCCCAGATGCCGATGAGCAGGTACATCGGCAGCACGGCTATCTCGTAGAAGAGAAAGAAGACGAAGAGATCGAGCGACACGAACACGCCGAACACGCCGGTCACCAGCAGGAGCAGCAGCGCGTAGAATTCCTGACCGCGCGTCTTGACGGTCCACGACGCGAACGTGCCCGCGAAGATGATGATGGACGTGAGCAGGACGAGCAACAGGCTCATACCGTCGACCGCAAGCTCGTACGAGATGCCGAGCGATGGCACGAGCGGGATGCGCTCGACGAACTGAAAGCCAGCCGCGGCGCGATCGTAGGCCTGGTAGAGCCAGAGCGAGAATCCCAGCGACACCGTCGATCCGAGCACGGCCACCCACCGGACCAGCAACGGCCGGTGTCTGGCGAGCGCCATGATGATCAGGGCACTCACGAAGGGCGCCCAGGTGATGATGGACAGGACTGGCAAGCGGGTCACCGCGCCCACCCGATCCACGTGATCAGGGCGAGGAGTCCCAGCGCGACGCCGTAGAGGTAGTCCTGCACGCGGCCTGTCTGCACCCTTCGACCCCGGTCTGCGCCCATCACGACCGCAGCGCTGAGCGCGTTGACCACGCCGTCGACCAGATATCGATCGACCCAGCCGATGGCCCGCGCGCCGGCGAGCAATCCGCCGCGATACGCGAGCATCACGACGTCATCGATCCAGAAGCGCGCGAGTGCCGCGTGCCGAATCGGGCCGAACGCGGCCGCGAGACGGGTCGCGTCGATGGTGCGCCGCTGGTAGGTGAGCCACGCCAGCAGAATCCCCGACGAGGCCACCACCACGGCGAGCGGCGAGAGCCAACCCGGGACGGGCACCGTGGCAACCGTGTCGCGCGCCGCGGCTGCGAACTCGGGCGCGGGATGCTGCCATGTGAAATAGAGACCGATCGCCATCGACACGATCGCCAGCAGCCAGAGCGGCGCCGCCATGATCAGCGGAGGATCGTGCGCGTGCGGCGCTGAATGCGGGGGGCCGTCCGTCGCGGCCGCGTGATGCGACACAGCCGAGCCACGTCCTTCGGACGGCACGCCGAAGAACGTGAGGAAGACGACGCGGAACATGTAGAAGGCCGTGAGAAAGGCGGCAACCAGGAGGACGAGGCAGAGCACGGGGTGTCCGCCGGCCCAGACCGCGGCGAGGATCTCTTCTTTGGAGAGGAAGCCGCCGAAGAACGGCATGCCAGCGAGCGACAACGTGCCGATCACGAAGATGATGACGGTCTGCGGCATCCGACGCGCGAGCCCGCCCATATGGGTGATCTCGTTGCTGCCGACTGCGTGAATCACCGCGCCGGCGCCCAGGAAGAGCAGCGCCTTGAAGACGCCGTGCGTGAGCAGATGGAAGAAGCCTGCATGAGCCGCGCCCGAGCCAATGGCGGCCATCATGTAGCCGAGCTGCGACACGGTGGAGTACGCCAGCACCTTCTTGATGTCGGTCTGCACGCAGGCAAGCACGGCAGCCATCAAGGCCGTAAAGGCCCCGACGAATGCGACGATGAGCAGCACGTCGGGTGTCAGCGCGAACAGCCATTCGGTTCGGAACAGCAAATACACACCAGCCGTCACCATCGTCGCGGCATGTATCAACGCCGAGACGGGCGTGGGACCTTCCATGGCGTCAGGCAGCCAGATATGGAACGGGAACTGTGCCGACTTGCCGGCGGCGCCCAGATAGAGACAGAACGTGATCACGCTCAGGCCCGCCGGTGCGAGCCGACCACTCTCGGCAAGCAGGCGCAGATCGAGTAACTCGAGCGTCCCGGCATGACGCCAGAGCAAAACGATTCCGATGAGCAGCCCCACGTCGCCAGCCTTCGTCGTCCAGAACGCCTTCACGGCTGCCCGTGCCGCAGCGGGTCGCTGGTACCAGAAGCCGATTAGCAGGTAGGAGCAGAGCCCGACGAGCTCCCAGCAGATGAACAACTGCAGGAGATTGGGCGCGAGCACGAGCCCCATCATCGAAAAGGCGAAGAGCGACTGATAGGCGTAGTACCGGCCGAGTGAGGCGCGTGGCTCGTCGTGCAGGTATCCGAGCGAGTAGGCCTGCACCAGGCACGACACCAGGGCCACGAGCACCAGCATCATGGTGGAGGCGTGATCGATCAGCAGGCCAACCGACGCCAGCGGTCCGGCGTGCGCCGGCAGCCAGCTTGTCAGCAGGCGAATCGGCTCGGGCTCGGGAAAGGTGCGTTGCCAGCCGAGGAGCGCGCCGGCGAGCGCGCCACACGAGAGCAGCAGCGACACGTAGCCGGCCCCGCGGCCGAGCCGTCGCAACGGCGCGATGACGCCGAGGAGCAGAAAGGACAACAGCGGGAGAAGGAGCGCCGTGGCGATAGGGAGCGTCGGGTCGGCCATTATCCCTTCAGCAGATCAATCTCGTCGGCGAGCACCGTGCGACGGGTCCGGAAGAGCAGAATGACGAGGGCGAGGCCGAGGGCGACTTCGGCCACCGTGATGCAGATGGCGAACAGCGTGAAGATCATGCCGAGCGTCTGACCATGGAAGCGACTGAATGCCACCAGGTTGATGTTCACGGCATTGAGCATCAGCTCCACGCTGAGCAGGATGCCGACGGTGTTCCGCCGCGTGACGACGCCAAAGAGTCCGATGCAGAAGACGATTGCCGCCAGCGTCAGATAGCTCGACAAGCCCATGTCTGTCTCAGTCCTCCGGCCGCGCGAAATAGATGGCGCTGACGAGCGCGGTCAAGAGCAGCACCGCCAGGAGCTCGAACGCCAGCGAGTAGCGCGTGAGAATCGCATCGCCCATCAGCTTCGTGATGTCACCAGGCATCGGCGGCCGGATCGCGGAGACGGGAGCGGTCCGGATTACGCGGAACAGCGCGGCAAAGAGGGCGGCCGCCACGACCAGGCCGCCGCCGATGCGCCGGCTGGTGTGTGCGATCCGCTCGCCAACCATGCGCTTCGTGACAACGATGGCAAAGACGACGATCGTGATCAGACCGCCGGCGTAGAGGAGCAATTGGACGGCTGCCAGAAACTCGGCGTCGAGCGTCAGGAACAGACCGGCGGTGCTGGTGAGGGCCAGCGCCAGCCAGAGCACCGAGTGAAACAGGTTACGCGTGAGGACAACCGCCAGCGCCGATCCCACGAGCGCCACCGCGAGGCACCAGAAGGCGAGGATGGACAGCGTCACGCGTCACCGCCGGGCGGGGCGGCGGCGGCGGCCGGCACATCGGGCTTCGTCTTCTTCGGAGGCGCCTGCATGTCGCGCAGGAGGTTGCCGGTGGCCCATGACGGCTCGAACTCGAGGCCGATGGCGTGCAGCCGGTCTTTGTCGAGGAGCATCTCGCGACGGTCGGCGGTGGGCATGTTGAAGGACCGCGTCATCACAATCGCGTCGGTCGGGCAGACCTGCACGCACAACTCGCAGAACTCGCACGCATATAGTTCGAGGGTGAACGTCTTCGCGTAGTTGCGGGTCTCGGCCTTCAACATCTCGACTTTGATCACCGCCGGAGGGCAGACGAACTCGCAGAGACGACAGCCGATGCAGTTCTCCTCGCCGGTGTCCTTGTCATAGGTGAGGGCCAGCAGGCCGCGGTACCGATCGGGATACGCGCGTTCGACGTCCGGGTAGTTGACCGTCACCGGCGTGCGGAACAGGTTCAGCAGCGTGATCCGCATCGCGCGATAGATGGCGCGACTGAGCCCGCTGACTTCGCCGAGCCATCCAGCCGATCGCATGGTCAGGGCCTCCAGACCACGACGGCGGCCGTGGCGATGACGAGCAGCAGCGTCAAGGGGAGCAGCAACTTCCACGAGATGGCCAGAATCTGGTCGACCCGGATACGGACGAAGCTCCAGCGCACCCAGGTGAGCAGCAGAAAGATCAGGATGGCTTTGAGCAGGAACCACACGGGGCCGAGCCAGGCAGGACCCGGTCCCGACCACGCACCCAGGAACAGGAGTGCCGTCAGACACGACGTGCCGAGCACGTGTGCATATTCGCCCAGTTGGATGAGCGCGAACTTCATGCCCGAGTACTCGACGCGAAAGCCGGCGACCAGTTCTGATTCGGCTTCGAGGATGTCGAATGGCACGCGGTTCTCGGCAGCCACACTGGCGATGACGAAGGCCAGAAAGGCGAGCTGCCCGATCACAGGGTAGAAGATGAACCAGAGCCCGTGCTGGGCAGCGGCGATGTCAGAGAGTCGCATCGAGCCGGTGAGCAGCACCGGCACCATGGCGGCGAAGATGAACGGCAGGTCGTAGGAGATGATCTGGTTCACCGCGCGCATGGCGGAGATGAGCGCGTACTTGTTGTTCGATCCCCATCCGGCCATGAACAACCCGACGATTTCCATGGAAGACACCGCGAGGAAGAACAGCACGCCGATGTTCAAGTCGGCAACCCCGAGACCTGGCGCGAACGGGATGGTGGCGAAGATCAGCAGACAGGGAATCAGGAAGATGACCGGCGCGAGATTGAAGATGCGACGGTCCGCCGCGCGCGGCACGAGATCTTCCTTCAGCATCAGCTTGACCGCGTCGGCGATCGGCTGAAGCAGGCCATGGGGTCCGACGCGATACGGGCCGATTCTCGACTGCATGCGCGCCGCGAACTTGCGCTCGAGCAGCGTCACGTAGGTCACCATGCCGACCACCGCGTTGAGCAGGATGAACCCGGCGATGGCGGCCACGGCCAGCGGCGGCAGCGGCGTCATCGGTCCACCTCACCGAACACCGGATCGACCGATCCCATGATGGCGACGACGTCGGCGACCTTGTGGCCGGGAATGATGTGCGGCAGCACCGCGAGGTTGGAAAACGACGCCCCGCGCCACTTCATGCGGTAGGGCTTCGGTCCGCCATCGGCGATCAGATAGCAGCCGACCTCGCCGCGTGGCCCTTCGACGCGTGCGTAGGCCTCGCCCTTGGGGATGCGCACCTGCACGACCGACTTGACGCCGGGGCGCGACGAGATCGGGCCTTCGGGGAGGCCGTCCACGATCTGGCGCACGATGCGGATCGACTGGCGGAACTCGTCCATGCGCACGCGGTAGCGGGCGAAGCAGTCGCCGGCCGGCTGCGACGGCACCGAGAAGGTGAAGTCCTCGTACGACGAGTACGGTGCCGCCTGCCGGATGTCGTAGGCGACCCCCGAACCGCGAAGCAGCGGGCCACTGATGCCGACGGTTTCAGCGACCTCGCGCGAGATCACCCCGACGCCCTGCGTGCGCATCATGAAGAAGTCGTTGTCTTCGAGCATCGACTCGTACTCGAGGATGCGGGCTTCGATGAGATCCGTGGCCGCGCGGCATTGCGCGACCCAGCCGGCGGGCAGGTCGTACCGGACGCCACCCATCTGATGGAACCCGTACAGCAGCCGGGCGCCGACCAGCGCCTCGAAGAGGTCCAGCACGACTTCGCGTTCGCGAATGCAGTACAGAAAAATGGTGGCGCCGCCGCCAAGCGCGCCGCCCATGTCCATGCACCAGGTCCCGAGCCAGAGACAGTGCGAGGCAATCCGCTGCAGCTCGGCGACCAGCACGCGCAGATACTGCGCGCGCTTGGGGACGTCGATCGCGCCAATCCGCTCGGCGGCCATCACATAGGCCAGCTCGCTCGTCATCGCGGCGACGTAGTCGGTCTTCGATGCGATCGTCGGGTACTGCACGTACGTCAACGTCTCGGCGAGCTTCTCGTGGCACCGATGCAGGTACCCGAGCACCGCGTCCACCGCGACGACCGTCTCGCCCTCGAGCGTCAGCACCGCCCGGAACACGCCGTGTGCCGATGGATGCTGCGGTCCCATGTTCATGGTCAACCGCTCGGTGCCCGCGTAGTCGAGCTCTGTGATCACCCGCGGTGGCGACGGGTCGCCGACAGTCGGGTGGAGCAGCGAGTCTCGAGGGATCGACATCCGGTGTGGAGTGGCGTGGTCAGCGGTACGGCGGATACGGCGTGTCGACGGCGTAGCTCTTCAGCAGCGGATGCCCGACCCAGTCGTCAGGCAGCAGAATGCGACGCAGGTCGGGATGGCCCTCGAACACCACGCCGAACATGTCGAATGCCTCGCGCTCCATCCAGTCGGCGCCGCGGTAGACCGCCATGATCGATGGACAGGTCGTAAGGCCGGGCTCGAGCCGTGTCTTCATGGTGAGTGAGAACAGGGCATCGAGATTCTCAACGCGGGCGATCACCTCGAGACCTTCCGTCTTCCAGTCGACCACGGTGAGGAAGGAGAAGAATCCGCACCCGAGCGAGTGACGCGCGAATGTGGCGGCCTCCGTCCAGCGGTCGCACGGAACCGTGACTCCAATCGCCGCGCCTGTGCCTTCCGGCGGCACACCCAGCAACGTTCCGAGCTCGGCCCTGGCTTCGTCAGTCGTCACGTCAATCGACCTTGGGCGTGGGTGCCGCGCGAACCCCGGTGCGGCGGAAGTGGGTGATCTGGTCCTGCAGCAGCAGCAGCCCGTTGAGCAATGACTCGGGTGGGGGCGGGCAGCCGGGCACGTAGACGTCGACTGGGATGATCCGGTCGACGCCCTTCACCACGTGATAGCCATGCCGGAAGGGCCCGCCTGAGTTGGCACATGAGCCCATCGACACCGCCCACTTGGGATCGGGCATCTGCTCGTAGATACGCGTGAGCATCGGCGCCATCTTGATCGTCACCGTGCCGGATACGATCATGAGGTCCGAGTGCCGCGGCGAGGCCCAGGGGACCATCCCCAGTCGCTCGACGTCGAAGCGCGAGGCGAAGGTGGCCATCATCTCGATGGCGCAGCAGGCGAGGCCGAACGTGACGGGCCAGATCGACGACTTGCGAGCCCAGTTGAAGAACCCATCGGCCACGGTCGTGACCACGAACCCACCGGGGAAGCTGTGGATCCCCTCGGTCAACGCTTCGAACGCCGACGAGTGCTTGTCGCCGGTGTCGGGCCGACGCTGGCGAAGAGCTTCGTATTCCTGCAGATCCTTGAAATCGCGCCAGACCGGCGCCGGCACCACGGGAATGGGCGACTTCACTGCCATTCAAGTACACCTTCGTGGCGGGCGTAACACCAGCCGAGTCCGACAATGGCGAGAAAGACGAGCATGACGCCGAAGGCCCAGCCGCCGAGGCCCCTCAACGAGAGCGCCCACGGAAACAGAAACACCGCCAGTGCGTCGAAGAGGATGAACACGAGGGCTACCAGGTAGAACCCCACTGGAAATTGAACCCAGGCTTCGCCAATCGGCTCCGCTCCGCACTCGTAGGTGTCCGCCTTCGAACCATAGGGCCGTGAGGGACGGAGCAGGCGGGCGGCCAGGAGCGACACGATCCCAAAGCCGGCAATCAGCACGAGGTAAACCACCACCCCAAGGTACTCACTCATTGCCTGAACCCCGCTTACGTGACGATCGGCGGCGAGTATAACACCGCGATGCGCTCATCGGCCCGCGCCGGGTGGGGCTGCGAGCGGTCCCGTGCCGCCAGCGGTCTGCTGCTCCGGTTCGCACAAGTACACGTCGATATGCCATTCCCTGATCCGGGTGACGCGCGGGTACAGCTTTCCGAGTTCCTCGACAATCAGCGGCTTGTGGGGATCCCACTGCAACACGACGACCCAGGCGCGTCGATGCGGCGTCAGCCGTTCCCGCAGCACCAACGCCAGTGCGGCGTCACTGTCCGATCCCGCATCGCGTGGCAGCACGAGCTTTACCAAGTCGGGGCGCCGGCTGTAGATATCGTACGGAATCTGATTGAAGGACGGGTAGGTGACGACGGCATCGCCCGGCATGGCCGCCGCCTCGATATTGGCGACAGCCTTGCGCCACCCGTCCTTGCGCTCGCTCGTGTAGTAGGTGTGCAGTGGCGTTGCGGTCAACCCGGCGAGCAAGGCAAGGGCCGCAAGCCGCCAGCGGCCGTTTGGCAGACGCGCCATTCCCCGGCCGGCCAGCAACGCGAACGGCACAGACGCGGCAATCGTGTACTTCGGCAGGAAGATCGGCGAGCCGATAAACGACAGCACCCACGGGCACACGATTGGCGCCGCCAGCCACGGCAGCAGCACGGCGAGCGGCGGCGGACCGCTGTTCGCAGCTGCCCGACCCCATGACGTGGCCGCTCCCCAGACGGCGAGCGAGGCGACGATGGCGACGAGCGACGCCGAGCCGGCATACGTCAGCAAGGGCCAGAACAGCATGGACGGCAAGGTCTTCGGAATCCAGAACCCCTGTTGCACGTGCGAAAACTGCCCCGCGAACACCGACAGCCAGGGAATGAACGCGAGGGCGACCACCACCTGGGCGGCACACCACTCGGCGGCCAGGCGGACGCGGCCTTCGGGCCGGCGCAGCGATTCGAGCGCCACGATCACCGCGTGCGCCGCGATCAGAAACGCGCTGTACGCGTGCGTGTACGTCATGGGCACCGTGGCCAGGACGTAGGCGACGAGCCACGGCGCATGGGTTCGGAACGGCGTGGATGTCGACACGCGCTCAAACCACCGGAGCAGGCAGTACGTAGAGAGCGTCCCGAGCAGGGCCAGCAGCGTGTACATCCGTGCTTCCTGGGAGAACTCGATCTGGAAGACGGAACAGGCCAAGAGACCTGCGGCGGCCAGGGCACTTGGGCGATCGAAGAGGCGTCTGCCGACGAAGTACGTCGCCACGATGGTGCCCAGGTTGAACACGACCGACAGCCCGCGGGCGGTTGCGTCGAGCGTCCCGAGCCACCCGAGCCAGTAGTGGAGGAGGAAGTAGTAGAGCGGCGGATGCACGTCGATCGACGTCTCATCCACGATGTGCCGCAATGTCGTCTTGGCAATCGACACCGAGAAGGCTTCGTCGAGCCAGAAGCTTTCTTTGCCCAGATGAAACAGCCGGAGTGCGGCGGCGACACCAAGAATCGCCGGAAGTGCGACCCGGCTCCACGAACGCGCGGTGGGGGGAGCGGTCGGTGGGGCTATGGGCAACGGCGTGACATCAGCGGGTCGAACTGCAGCCGGCGCGCCACTCGAGCCGCCACCGACTCGGCGTTGTGCGTTCGCATGTTCACGGTGACGGGGAAGGTGGTGCCGAGGGCCAGAATCGAACTGGCGACACCGTGATTTTCAGTCACGTGCTCTACCAACTGAGCTACCTCGGCGCGGGTGAATCGACCTGCCGCAGACGGGAAATGATATCAAAACTCCCCACGTCCGTGGCCGGCGCGCTCGAGGAGGTCGACACGGGTCGGCCTCGCGACACGTTGCAACGAGGCCGGGCTGCCGCCGGCGATAGCTGTTCGTCACCAACGGCAGCCCCGCTGCTATTCAGGCAGACCGGACGGCAGTCCCATTTCTTTCCGGAGCTTGTCTTCGATGCCGGCGGCCATCTCGGGATTCTGCTTGAGGAAGGCCTTGGCATTCTCGCGGCCCTGGCCGAGCCGCTCGCCGCCGTACGAGAACCACGTGCCGCTCTTGTCGATGATCTTGCGTTCGACACCTTGATCGATGAGGTCGCCTTCGCGTGAGATGCCTTCGCCGTACATCACGTCGAACTCGGCCTCGCGGAATGGCGGCGCCACCTTGTTCTTGACGATCTTCACGCGCGTGCGACCACCGACCATGGTCTCGCCATCTTTGATGGCGCCGATGCGACGAATATCGACGCGGACCGACGAGTAGAACTTCAGCGCGCGGCCGCCGGTTGTGGTTTCGGGGTTGCCGAACATGACGCCGATCTTCTCGCGCAGCTGGTTGATGAAGATCAAACACGTCTTCGACTTGGACACGACGCCCGTGAGCTTGCGGAGCGCCTGAGACATGAGGCGTGCCTGCAGGCCCATCTGTGCTTCGCCCATCTCCCCTTCGATTTCCGCGCGGGGCACGAGCGCGGCCACCGAGTCGACCACGACGACGTCGACGCCGTTCGACCGGATGAGGACTTCGGTGATCTCGAGGGCCTGCTCGCCGTTGTCGGGCTGCGACACCAGCAGGTTCTCGAGGTCGACGCCCAGTCGCTGGGCATACTTGGCGTCGAGCGCGTGCTCGGCGTCGATGAACGCGGCCACGCCACCCAGTTTTTGCGCCTGCGCGATCGTGTGGAGTGCCAGGGTCGTCTTGCCCGATGACTCGGGCCCGAAAATCTCGATCACACGGCCGCGCGGGAGCCCGCCCACGCCGAGCGCCCAGTCGAGACTGATCGAGCCAGTGGAGATGGCGGGAATCGGCGCGATGCCGTCTTTGCCGCCAAGGCGCATGATTGAGCCTTTGCCAAACTGCTTCTCGATCTGGCCCACGGCCATCTCGACGGCCTTGCCACGTTCTTCCATTGCTCGAGCGCGTTCTTTGTCGGTCCGGTCTTCACGTTCGGTGCGTTCTGCAGGTGCTGCCATGGGACTCCTTGTTGCCGCGCTGCCAAAAGGGGCAATGCGCGCCGGACCGAACGCGATTCTAGGAGCGTGCCAGTCAGGTGTCAAGCGAAAACGGTTCGTAAGACTGTCCATATCTTCAAATTCCTGAGTGGCTTAGCTCGATGTGAGACTTTCGCTCACGCCAGGCTGGCGCTTGCAGTTTCTGCCACCCGCATCGTGCGCTATTTCATTCTCCGCGCCCCATGTGACAGGCGGGGTCAGGGTACACGCGGCTCGGGGCTCGCGACACACGGCTCGGGGCTCGAGGCTTGGGGCTCGCGGACACTGGCTCGGGGCTCGGTGACAACGGCTCGAGGCTCGCCGACAGCGGCTCGGGGCTCGGGGCTCGAGGCTCGCGGACACGGCTCGGGGCTCGAGGCTTGAGGCTCGGGGGAATGAGGGCTCGAGGCTTGGGGCTCGGGAACGATGGCTCGGGGGCCCGGGGGGCGTTGCGACACGCGTGCGCGCAGCCACTAGAATGACAGGGCATGTCTCTATCGACTCGTCGAGCGGCAGTCCTCGGCGCCGGCAGCTGGGGATCCGCGCTCGCCGTGCACCTCGGTGGTGCGGGGCGCGACGTCGCGCTCTGGGGACGCGACCCGACGCTCGTGGCTCGCATGGGGGCAAATCGCGCCAATGCCCTCTATCTGCCAGGCGTCAGCTTCCCGCCGCAGCTGCGGCCCTGCGATCAGCTTCCCGATGCGCTCGAGGCGGCCGAGTTCGTCATCGTCGCCGTCCCATCCCATGGCGTTCGCGCGGTCATTCGTGAGGCGGTCCCGTTCATGGCGCCCAACGCGGTCGTGGTCAGTGCCACGAAAGGCCTCGAAGCCGACACGATGCAGCGCATGTCGGAGGTGCTGACCGAAGAAACCGGCGGTCGCTTTCCGGTGGTCGTCCTGTCGGGGCCAAGCTTCGCCTCCGAGGTGGCGCGCGGGCTGCCAACGGCGCTCGTCGCCGCATCTGGCGACCCAGCGGCCGTTCGGTCGGTGCAGCACGAGTTCCGATCCTCCTATTTCCGTCTGTATCGGGTAGACGATGTCGTCGGGGTGGAGATGGGTGCGGCGCTCAAGAACATCATCGCCATCGCCGCGGGTGTCGTGGAAGCCCGCGCCCTCGGGCACAACGCGCTCTCGGCGCTGATTACGCGCGGCTTGGCCGAGATGTCGCGCCTGTGCTGCGCCATGGGCGCCCGGCGCGAGACGCTGGCAGGACTGAGCGGCCTCGGCGACCTGGTGCTCACCTGCACGGGAGACCTCAGCCGCAACCGGCGCGTGGGGATCGAGCTCGGGCGCGGGCGCCCGTTGTCCGCCATCCTGTCCGACACACGGATGGTCGCCGAAGGCGTTCTCACGACGACGGCGGCGCTGGCGCTCGGCGAACGCCACGGCGTGGAGCTGCCGATTGCCTCCCAGATGTCTGATGTGCTGGCGGGTCGTCGGACGCCGCAGGAGGCGCTCGACTGTCTGATGCTCCGACCGCAGCGCGGTGAGCTCGAGGGGGTGCAGTAGTGGCGTCTCTGTTCTCCCGCCTTCGCGACGGGCTCGCCAAGACCGCGCAGCAGATCCGCGAGCGGCTGAACGCGCCGGAAGCCGACACGCCCACGCCCTCCGTGCCGGTTGCCGGTAAGGCCCTGGAGTTGCAGACCCTCGAGGCCCTCGAGGACGCGCTGCTCACCGCCGACGTGGGCTTGCCGGCCACCGAGCGAATTCTCGCTGCAGTCCGCGCGGATCGTGACGGCACGCTTCGTCAGCGCGTCGTGCGCATCGTGCAGCAGATTCTCGTCGACGTGCAGCCGGTTCCAGCGATGTCCACGAGGCCCCACGTGGTGCTCGTCGTGGGCGTCAACGGCACCGGCAAGACGACGACAGTGGGGAAGCTGGCCAACCTCTATCGAGCCGATGGCCAATCGGTGCTGGTCTGTGCCGCCGACACGTTTCGCGCAGCGGCGGTCGAGCAGTTGGCCATCTGGACGACCCGCGCCGGCGTCGATCTGGTGCGAGCCCAATCGGGCTCCGATCCGGCGGCGGTCACCTTCGACGCCGTCTCAGCCGCCAAGGCACGGGGCCGTGATGTCGTCATCGTGGATACCGCCGGCCGGCTGCACACGAGCGCGAACCTCATGGCCGAGCTCGACAAGATCCGGCGAATCGTCCGGCGTGAAGTGCCCGACGCGCCCCACGAAGTTCTGCTGGTGCTCGATGCCACCGTGGGTCAGAACGGATTGGTGCAGGCACGCGAGTTCATGACGGCCAGCGGTGCCAACGGCATCGTGCTGACCAAACTCGACGGCACCGCCAAAGGGGGTATTGCCGTGGCGATCGCCCACGATCTGCGGCTGCCCATCCGCTACGTCGGCGTGGGCGAGGCGATCGACGACCTGTTGCCGTTCGATCCGAACGCGTACGTCGACGCGCTCTTCACGGAAAAGTGGTAGATCGGAGCGACAGCGATCGGTCGTGGATGGACCGCGCGCTGTTTTGGGCTGAGCGCGGGCGCGGTCTCACCAGTCCTAATCCGCCGGTTGGAGCGGTCCTGATCTCGGCGTCCGGCGTCGTGATCGGGCAGGGCGCGCATCTGATCGCCGGCGGGCCGCACGCCGAGATCGTCGCGCTCGACAAAGCCGGCTCGGATGCACGCGGCGCGACGCTCTACTGCACGCTCGAGCCGTGTGCGCACACGGGACGTACCGGCCCCTGCGTCGAGCGCATCGTGGCGGCCGGAGTCAGACGAGTGGTCGCGGCCGTGACCGATCCCAATCCGCGCGTCTCCGGCCAGGGGTTTGCGTACCTCGAGGCGCACGACGTCGCCGTCACGACCGGCGTGGCGCAGGCCGAGGCTGGGCGGCAGCTGGCTCCGTTCTTTACCTGGGTCGCGCGCCGGCGGCCGTTCGTGACGGTCAAGGCAGCCGCCTCGCTCGACGGATTCGTGGGGCGCTCCGACGCGCGCGTGAAACTCACGGGCGCGACGGCCGACCGGTACTTTCATCGACAGCGCGCCGAAGTGGATGCGATCGCTATCGGCTCGGGGACCCTGCTGATAGACGATCCGATGCTGACGGCGCGCGGGGCATTTCGCGCCCGCCCGCTCACGCGGGTGATCGTTGATTGGCGCGGCCGCGCCGCCGCCTCGGCCCAGGTCTTCTCGACCCTCCAGGCCGGGCCGGTCATAATGGTCGTGACGGCCGAGACGTTGGCCGGCCGGCCCGAGCATTTTGCGGCCCTCGAGCGCCGAGGGGTCGTCGTGCAGCCCTTCGAGTCGCGCGACTTGCGACTCGTGCTCGAGTGGCTTGCCGCCCGTGACGTCGTCTCGCTGCTCGTCGAAGGCGGACCCACGCTGCATGCGGCCCTTGCCGACGCAGAGCTCGTCGATCGGGCCCAGTGGATCGTGACGCCGCGGACGCTGGGCCGCGGCGTACCACTCGCCAGCAACTTCACCCAGACCGTCGCGCCGACCGGACCCCCACGAGTGGTGCAGCTCGGCGAGGATCTGCTGATTGAATTCGATGTTCACCGGATTGATAGAGACCACCGGCCGCATTGACGCCCTGGAGCCCACCGGGTCCGGCGCGCGGCTCCGCGTCCGCACCGCGATAGGCGCCGAGCTGACCCTGGGCGAGAGCGTGGCCGTGAGCGGCGTGTGTCTGACCGCAGCCGACGTGACCGCCGACGGATTCAGTGCCGAT
Organism: Vicinamibacterales bacterium; assembly: GCA_039925145.1. Taxonomy (GTDB): domain Bacteria; phylum Acidobacteriota; class Vicinamibacteria; order Vicinamibacterales; family SCN-69-37; genus JBDSZL01. The sequence continues at coordinate 67,219 of JBDSZL010000054.1, forward strand.
CTGTCGCCGGCGACGTTGTCCGTGACCACGCTCGGTCGCTGCCGGACCGGTCAGCTCGTCAATCTCGAGCGGCCCGTGCGCGCCGATGCGCGGATGGGGGGCCACTTCGTGCTCGGCCACGTGGACGCCGTAGGGATAATTCATGCGCTGCGGCACGACGGCGACTGCGTCTGGCTGGATGTGGACGTGCCGGCCGCCCTGTCGCCGTACCTCATCTCCAAAGGATCGATCGCGGTCGACGGCATCAGCCTGACGGTCGCGGCGCTCGAGGGGTGTCGCGTCGGGCTGCAGATCGTGCCGTTTACGTTTGCGCACACCGCGCTCGCCGAAGCGGGGCCGGCCGACCCGGTCAATATCGAGGCGGACGTGCTCGGCAAGTACGTCGCCCGTCTGCTGGCCACGCGTTCGGCCACGAACCTCTCCCTGCCGGTGCCCTCATGACCAAGAAGCTCACGCTCGCCTCGCCGCGGCGCCGCTCCAAGACGCCCTTCGCATCCGTGGAGGACGCACTCGCCGCCATCCGCGCCGGCAAGATGATCATCGTGGTCGACGACGAGGATCGGGAGAACGAAGGGGACCTCACCATGGCGGCGTCCATGGTGACGCCCGAGTCGATCAATTTCATGGTGAAGCATGGCCGCGGTCTCGTCTGCCTCGCCATGACGCCGGAGCGCCTCGACGAGATGGAGATTCCGCTCGAGGTCGCCTCGAACTCCTCGCGCCGCGACACGGCGATGTGCGTCTCGATCGACGCAAAGGCCAGCACGTCGACCGGCGTGTCTGCGGCCGATAGAGCCGAGACGGTGCGGGTGGCGATCGATCCCACCAGTCGCCCTCGTGACTTGGCGCGGCCCGGACATGTGTTTCCGCTCCGCGCCCGCCCGGGTGGTGTGCTGGTGCGAGCAGGACATACCGAAGCGGGTGTCGACCTGGCCCGCACTGCGGGGCTGTACCCGGCGTCTGTCATCTGCGAGGTCATGAACGAGAACGGGTCGATGGCCCGCGTCCCGGAGCTGGCCCGGTTCGGCCGCAGGCACGGCCTCTTGATGATTACCATCGCCGATCTGATCCGCTACCGCATGCGGACCGAGAGCATGGTTCGGCGCCTGGCCAGCGCGTCACTGCCGACCGAGCACGGCCTCTTCACCGTCCACGTCTACGAAAGCCTGATCGACGGCGATTCTCACGCGGCGCTCGTGCGCGGCGACATCGGCAGCGGCGAAGGCGTCATGGTGCGCGTCCACTCGAAATGTCTGACCGGAGACGTATTCCAGTCGATGCGCTGTGACTGTGGGACGCAGCTCGATGCGGCGATGACCCGGATTGCGGCCGAGGGGCGCGGCGTGCTCCTCTACCTCCACCAGGAAGGCCGGGGGATCGGGTTGGCGAACAAAGTTCTCGCCTACGAGCTGCAGGACCAGGGACTCGACACGGTCGAGGCGAACGAGCGGCTGGGGTTCAAGCCGGACCAGCGCGATTACGGCATCGGCGCCCAGATTCTACGCGACCTCGAAGTGCGGACTATGAGGCTTCTGACCAATAATCCGCGCAAATTTGTAGGCCTCAAGGGCTACGGCCTCTCGGTCGTCGAGACGCTCCCGCTGGAGATGGCGCCTTCGAGCGAGTTTTCACGACGCTATCTGAAAACGAAGAAAGACAAGCTGGGGCACATTCTGAAGGGCGTGTAGGTGCCGGTGGTTCGTCGACAGGGGCGCCCCTGCCCGACCGCCAATACGCCATCGTCGCGCGCGATGACGTGCCGCCGCACCTTGATCCCGCCTGATCGCGCAGGTTCTTATTGAGCCTGCCGCGGTTGTCGTATACCATAACCGTTTGCGCTAGAGCCGGTTAGCCCCTGCGGGTCGCTGGTATCGGGCGGGTCGGTTGTCGTTCATGTTCGAGTCGCTCAGTACCCGTCTTCAGGACGTCTTCAAGTCGCTTCGGGGCGAGGCACGCCTCACCGAGGCCACTGTCGACGCGGCGTTGCGCGAAATCCGGCTCGCGCTGCTCGAGGCGGACGTCAACTTTCGGGTGGTCAAGGCGTTTGTCGAGCGCGTGCGGGCCAAAGCGGTCGGCGACGAAGTACTGCGGAGCCTGACGCCCGCTCAGCATGTCGTGCGCATCGTGCGCGACGAGATGCTGGCGCTGTTCGGCGAAGCGGTGGGCGGTTTGCCTCCCGTCCAGAAGACGCCGCGCGTGGTGCTGATGCTCGGGCTGCAGGGCTCGGGCAAGACGACGACCTCGGCCAAGCTGGCGCGGTGGCTGAGCAAGCAGGGCCGGCACGCGATGCTGGTGTCCACCGACGTGCGGCGGCCGGCGGCCATCGAGCAGTTGTCGGTGTTGGCGGCACAAATCGGCGCACGCGTGCACGATCCGGCCGGGGAGATGGATCCGGTCGTCCGTGCGTCGGGCGCGCTTTCGGCCACGCGCAATCTCGGGTTCGACACGCTCATCGTCGACACCGCCGGCCGGCTGCATATCGACGACGAGCTGATGGGCGAGCTCGACGCGATCAAGGCGGCCGTCGACCCGACCGATTTGCTGTATGTCGCCGATGCGATGACCGGGCAGGACGCGGTCAAGAGCGCCGGTGAGTTTCATCACCGCGTCGGCACGACCGGCGTGGTGCTGACGAAGATGGACGGCGACGCGCGCGGCGGCGCGGCGCTTTCGGTGGTCGGGGTCGTCGGCGTGCCGATTGCGTTCACGGGCACGGGCGAGCGGCTGCAGGACCTCGAGGCGTTTCAGGCCGAACGGTTGGTCTCGCGCATGCTCGGCATGGGCGACGTGCTCTCGCTCATCGAACGCGCCGAAGAGGCCATCGATGACGAGAGTCGGGAGCGGCTCGAGAACAAGACACGGCTCGATGACTTCACGCTCGAGGACTTTCGCGATCAGCTCCGCACCATCAAGAAGATGGGGCCGATCGAGCAGGTGCTGGGCATGATTCCGGGTCTCAGCGGGATGAAGCAGCTCAACGAGCAGCGGGCGCAGATCGACGACAAGCAGTTGGCGCACGTCGAAGCGATTGTGAACTCGATGACCGCCGGTGAACGGCGCAACCACGCCGTGATCAACGGCAGCCGGCGGAAGCGGATTGCGCGTGGCAGCGGACGGAACGTCGAAGAAGTCAACCGCGTGCTGAAGCAGTTCGTGGAGATGCGCAAGATGCTCAAGGCCATGACGGGCATGGGCGGCGGACGTAAGGGAAGACAGCGGCTCATGGGGCTGCTGAAGGGCAGATAAGCCATCTGGAGGCGTGAATGTTAGCGATTCGCATGCGGCGCGCGGGATCGAAGAACCGGGCGTTCTACCGCATCGTGGTGACCGAGAGTAAGTCGGCGCGCGAGGGACGGTTCGTCGAAGTACTCGGTCACTACGATCCCCGTGCACAGCCCGAGAAGCTCGAGCTGAACCGGGAACGGCTGGCGCACTGGCTCAACGCCGGCGCGCAGCCCTCAGACACGGTGCGGACGCTTGTCGACCGGATGCCGCCGCAGGAGCCTGCCGCAGAGGCGGCGGCCGTTTGAGTCGGGCCCGCGATGTCGTCGAAGTCGTCGCCCGCGCGCTGGCGGGACGGCCCGACGAAGTCCTGGTCACCGAAATCGATCGCCGTGGGCAGACGATCGTCGAGCTGATCATGGCGCCGGGTGAGCTTGGGCGCGTGATTGGGCGCCAGGGTCGCACTGCGACGGCGCTGCGGACGCTGGCGGCGACCGCCGGCGAGCTCGACAGCAAGACCGTCGTCGTCGAGTTCCAGGACGACTAGCGGGATCGGGGACTCGATGCAGTGGCAGTCGATGGTCACTGTCGGGCGCATCACGCGGCCGCAGCACAATCGCGGCGAGGTGCTGGTGATTTCCGATACGGACTTCCCGGAGGAGCGGTTTGCGCCGGGCGCCACCGTCTTCGCCTCGCGCGAGGCGGCAGTGATGCCGCTCACGGTGACGAGCAGTCGGGAGCACGACGGGCGCTGGGTCGTCGGGTTTCAAGGCGTGGGCACCATCAACGACGCTGAGGCCTTGCGGGGACTCGAGTTGCGGATCCCGGTCGAGACGTTGCACGCACTGCCGGCCGGGAGCTACTTCACGCACGATCTGGTCGGCTGTGAGGTGCGAACGGTTGGGGGACAGGTGGTCGGCACCATCGAGCGTGTGGACATCGGCGTCGGCATTCCGATGCTCGTCCTCGCGGGTCCAGACGGAGAAGTGCTGGTGCCGTTCACAGCAGCGTTCTGCCGGGGCGTCGACGTGCAAGCCAAGCGGATTGAGATCGATCCTCCGCCAGGATTGATCGAGCTGAACGTGCCGCGTCGCCGATCGCCATGATCGCCGACGTCATCACGATCTTTCCGGCGATGGTCGAATCGGCGCTCGCGGCGGGCGTGGTAGGACGGGCTCGAGAGCGCGGCATCGTCGATGTGCGGGTGCGTGACCTCCGGGATTACACGGACGACCGGCACCGGACGGTCGACGATACGCCCTACGGCGGTGGACCGGGCATGGTGATGAAAGCGGAACCGTTGTTCCGCGCCGTGGAGGCCATCACGGTTGAACGGGGGGCGCCGTCGGCGGTGGTGTTGATGACACCTCAGGGCCGGGTGCTCACGCAGGATCTGGCAGAACAGATGAGCCGGCTCGAGCGGTTGATCGTGATCTGCGGGCGCTACGAGGGGGTCGACGAACGGGTGGCGCAGCGGTTGGTCACGGCCGAGATTTCGATTGGCGACTACGTGCTCACGGGCGGCGAATTGCCTGCGCTGGTGCTGCTCGACACGGTGACGCGCTTGGTGCCCGGGGTTGTGGGCGACGCCGGGTCGGTCGCGGCCGACTCGTTTACACGCGGGCTGCTCGACCACCCGCACTACACGCGGCCCGCGACGTTTCGCGATCAGGCCGTGCCCGACGTGCTGATGTCGGGCAATCATGCCGCGATCGACGAGTGGCGGCGACGAGAACGTTTACGGCGAACGATCGAGCGCCGGCCGGACTTGCTCGACAAGGCGGCACTCAACGCCGACGAGCGCCTGGAGCTCGAGCGGTGGAACACGGATCCAGAACGTCATTGAACAGGAGCGCGAGATGAAAGCGATTGAAACCGTCGAAGGGCCCCATCTGACCGAGAAGCCGGCGATGCGATCCGGTGACACCGTCAAAGTGCACGTGAAGGTCCGCGAGGGCGAGAAAGAGCGCATTCAGATCTTCGAAGGCATGGTCATCGCCATGCACCGCGGGGGCTCGCGCGCGACGTTCACCGTCCGGAAGATTTCCTTCGGTCAGGGGGTCGAGCGCATTTTTCCGCTGCACTCGCCCATCATCGACAAGGTCGAGATCATCCGGAGCGCCAAGGTGCGGCGTGCCAAGCTCTACTTCCTGCGCGAGCTGAAGGGCAAGGCGGCCCGCATGAAGGAACAGAAGCGTCCCGCCTGATCGACGATCTGGTGAGGGCATGACTCGGCCGCGAGCCTCGCGCGCTCTCGAGAACGACGCGCGTCGACTGGGGTACGTGCATGTGGCCGGCGTCGACGAAGTGGGCCGCGGGTGTCTGGCCGGCCCGGTCGTCGCTGGGGCCGTTGTGCTGCGGTCCGATCGTTATGTAGCCGGCATTGCCGACTCCAAGGTCCTGACTGCCGAGGAGCGCGAGCGTCTCTTCGAGTGCATCGTCCGAATTGCGATCGGCTGGCACGTCGCTCTGGTAGAGCCGGCCGAGATCGACCGTATCAACATTCACCGGGCCTCGCTCGACGCGATGCGCCAGGCGGTGCTCGCCCTGAACCCATTGCCCAGTTTCGTCCTGGTCGACGCCTTCCGCATTCCGGGGCTGACCATGCCGCAGCGGCCGGTCATCGGGGGCGATCGCCGGTGCACCGCGATCGCGGCCGCTTCGATTCTCGCCAAGGTCACCCGCGACCGTCTCATGCGCGATCTGCACGCTCGCGATCCGCGCTACGGGTTCGACCGCCACAAGGGCTACGCGACGAAGGACCATCTCGACGCCGTGGCTCGCTTCGGCTACTCCGATGTGCACCGCCGATCGTTCAGGCCGCCTTCGCTGTTTGATAGGATGCCGGACTGACGCGCGCACATCGCGAGGGTGCTCATATCCGTTTTCTGACCCGTCTGCTCGTCGCGGTCTACTTCATCGAGGCAGGGCTGCTGCTGGTCGTGGCACCCTGGACCGTGTGGTGGCAGCGGAATTTTTTCGCGGATCTCCTGCCGTGGATCCGACCGCTCATGGCCAGCTCCGCGGTACGCGTCGCCGTGGTCGCCACCGGCGTTGTCACCGCGGCTGCCGGAATGAACGACTTGAAGGACGTCGTGTTTCGCCGGCTGGCTCATCGCAGGCGGCCGGCGAACGAGCCCGTGCCCAAGCTGTGACCGGCGTGGGGCCTGCCGCCGTGATGCTCGTCACCGACCGCCGGCGGCTGAGCCCCGCGGCTCGGACGACGCACGACGAGCTGCTGGCGCTCGAGCGGCTTCTCGATAGCGCCGTCGAAGCGGGCGTCGATCTCATCCAAATTAGAGAGCGCGATCTGGACGCCGGTGCCGTGACCACCCTCGCGCGATCGGTGGCCGCCAGAGCTCGCGCCACCCGCGTGCTCATCAACGACAGAATCGACATCGCTCTCGCGGGTGGCGTACACGGCGTGCATCTGCGCGCCGATGGAATTGCCGCGACGCGTGCGCGTCAGTTGGCGCCCGACGGGTGGCTGCTTGGCCGCTCGGTGCACGCTCCCGTTGACGCGACCCGCCTGGGTGCGGGTGCCGACTACCTGCTGTTCGGCACTGTCTTTCCGAGCGTCTCCAAACCCGAGGGACCCGCGGCGGGTCTGGAAGCGCTGCGTGCCGTCGTGCAGGCCGTCACGCTGCCCGTCATGGCGATCGGTGGCATCACGCCTGAGCGAGCAGGCGCGTGCATCGGGGCAGGAGCCGCCGGCGTCGCCTCGATTGGCGCCTTCCTGCCCGAGGCCACCGGCCGAGACAGCCTGGGCGTCCGTCGCGCCACCGACGCGTTTCGCGCCGCGATGGCCGTGGTTCCGACGCCCCGCCGCGCGTGAGCGTCACTCGAATTGCGACCCTTCTTCGCAACCTGTTAGAGTAGCGTCCACCGCGCCCCATGGAAAACTTCGGACTCGAGCTCAAGCACGCACGCGAAGGATTGGGCGTGTCGCTGCGGGAGATTGCGACGCGCACCAAGATTTCGGTGACGCAGCTCGAGGCGCTTGAACGCAATGACTTCAGCCGAGTGCCTGGTGGCATCTTCGGGCGCGCATTCGTGCGTGCGTATGCGGTCGAGGTTGGCGTCGATCCAGACGAAACCGTGGCGAGCTTCATCGAGCTGCTCGAACGGAGCGAGCAGGAAGCCGCCGCGCGTGGGGCGGTGCGTCCCGAGATTACGGCCGACGATCGACGATTTCTCGAGCGGCAACACCGCGCGGTGCTTGCGCTGCGCGTCGGGCTGGTGGTGCTCGTCATCACCGCGGTCGTCGTCGGTGTGTGGCAGGGACGCGCGTATCTGCAACGTCGAGAAAGTGCCGCCACGTTGGCGGCACAGCCGGTTGCGGCGGCAGAGACGCCGCTTCTCCCCTCGGCGCCCGCTGGGTCTGCGCAGACGCCGACGGAGGCACGGCTGGTCGTGGAGTTCGATTTCACGGGCGACTGCTGGATTTCGGTCAGCATCGACGGCAAGGCGCCCGTGCCGCAACTGTTTCACGCCGGCGATCATCAGCGGGTTGAGGCCGATCGCGAGATTCTCCTCGACGTCAACAATGCTGGCGTGACCCGCATGACGATCAACGGCAAGCCCGCGAAGCCGCTGGGCCGCGATGGCGTGCCGGCCAAGACCCGCCTCACGCGCGAGAACCTGGCCGAGTTCCAGCAGTCGTAAGTCCCGTGCAGGCGTCAGTCGTTTCGTTTACGGCGTGACGGAGGGCCTGTGGCCCTGGGCCGGCTCTGGCTCCACTCGCCCCGCATCTCGACCAGTCCTTCCATATACACGCCGGCGCGATCGCGATCGTCTTCCGGCATCATGCGGAGCAGCTCGATGGCCCGCGCGATGTCCGCTTCGATCGTGGTGCGTGTGGTCTTGAAGTACAGCCGCTTGATCTCGTCGAGAGGGTTCACGTGGAGTTCTCAGGCTCGCGTGACAATGAGGCCGCGTTCTTCGAGCGCAAACGGCAGGACCGTGGCACCGCCGGCAGCCAGCGTGTCGGCGACCTGCTGTTTGCGGTCTGGTTCGACCAGCGCGATCAGGCATCCCCCACCGCCCGCGCCGCACACTTTCCCCGCCAGCGATCCGGCGGCGCGCGCCCGCTCGAGCAGTCCGTCGATGTGCGCGGTCGTCACGCCGGGCGCCAGTTGCTGGCGCGCCTGCCATTCGCTGGTCATCGCGCGGGCCGCGGCCGGCCAGTCCTCACGCTCGAGCCCATCGCGCATCGCGCTAGCGGCGTCGCGAATGCGATCGAAGGCTGCGGCCACGGCGATATCGCCGTTGATCCGGCGCGCCATGACGTCCCAGTTGTTGATGCCCGAATTGCGGGACGCGCCTGTGTAGGCGAGCACGAGCCGTCGTTCGAGCTCGGGCAGCAGCACGCGAAGGGGCTGGCGCCGCACGCCCGAGACGCCCATCTCGACCGCCGATGCGCCACCGTGGAGCGCGGGCCGGTAGTCCTGCACGCCGGTCGGGACGCCGAGGACCTGCGCTTCGATGTTCATCGCGATGGTCAACAGTTCCTCGTGCGACAGCGATCGGCCCGTCCACGCGGCGAGCGCGCCCGTGAGCGCGACGTTGAGTGCCGACGATCCGGCGATGCCCGCGCCCACCGGCGACTCCGATCGCGTGCGGACGTCGACGCCTTTCGCGCCGAAGTATTTGACCAGCCGTGCCACGAGGGGCAGCCGATCAAGCGGCAGGGCCGACGGGCTCGCGGCCTCGACCTCTTCGCCAGTGTCGTCGGAGGTCAGCAGCACGCGGAAGTCGCGGCGCGTCGTCAGCGTGCAGTGTGCGCGCAGACTGAGGGCGACATTGATCGTCTGTGCCGGCTCGTGGAACAGATAGAGAGGCCAGATGTCGTACGTGCCGCCAGCCAGATCGATGCGCGTGGGAGCTGAGGAGTCGATTCGCACTCGCGCATTATAATGGCGGGCGAATGTCGCTCCGCGAGCTTCGGCGCCAGATCGGGCGCCTGGCCATCATTGGTTTCGCCGGGCACAGCGTGCCGGTCGAGCTGCGCCAGCTGGCTGCCGAGTTCGATCTCGGCGGTGTCATCTACTTCGGCCGGAACATCGAGCAACCCGAGCAGGTTGCCGAACTCTCGCGCCAGGTGAACGTGCTGCGGCGCGAGTGGCCGCTCTGGATCAGCGTGGATCAGGAAGGTGGCAGCGTCGCCCGCTTCAAGGCCCCCTTCACCGAGTGGCCGATCGCCGCGACCCTCGGACGCAGCGGCGACGAAGCCCTCACCTCGAGGTTTGCGGCCGCACTGGCCATCGAGCTCCGCGCGGTCGGCGTGAATCTCGACTTCGCCCCCGTGCTCGACGTGCACACGAATCCCGCCAACCCGGTAATCGGCATGCGCGCACTCTCGACGCGGCCCGAAGACGTGGCGCGCCTTGGCAGCGCCTTCGTGCGGAGCCTGCAGCGTGGTGGGGTTGCCGCCTGCGGTAAACATTTTCCCGGGCATGGCGACACCAGTGTCGACTCGCATGAGTCGCTTCCGGTGGTGGAGCACGATCGTCGACGGCTCGAGATGGTGGAGCTCGTGCCGTTCCGGCAGGCGGTCGCGGACCGCGTGGCGACAATCATGACCGCGCACGTTCTGGTTCCCGCCATCGATCCACACCAACCCGCGTCGTTCTCCCCGGTGATCGTCCAGCAGTGGCTGAAGAATCAGCTGGGCTACGACGGCGTCGTGGTCAGTGACGATTTGGGAATGAAAGCGGTGAGTGCGAGCACCCCGCTGCCCGAGGCGGCGGTCCGCGCCATCCAGGCAGGGTGTGACGTGCTCTTGCTCTGCAACTCCACGATTGACGAGCAGGTCGAAGCCCTCGAAGGACTGATCCGCGCGGCGGAGACGAACACCCTTACAGCCACACGCCTCGATGACGCGATGAAGCGGCAGCACGACGTCAAGGCGCGGATGGCTGCGGTCGGCCCCCTGCCGGCTGCCGACATCCGGGCACTCGGTTGCACCGCGCACCAGGCGGTGGCTTCCGAGATGGCACGCTGGCTGTGAGCACCCGCACGCGAGCGGGCCTGCGGAAATTCAGGCCCATCAGGCCCGGCAGTCGAGTAGCGCTCGTCGCACCCGCCAGCGCCTTCGATCGATCCGAGTTCGACGCCGGACTGGCCGAGCTGGCGCGGCTGAATCTCTCCCCAGTGTTCGATGACACCATCTTCGCTCGCGCCGGCTTCGTTGCCGGTTCCGCAGTGCTGCGAGCCGAAGCCTTGATGCACGCGATGACGCGTGACGACGTGGACGCGGTGGTGGCCGTCCGCGGGGGCTACGGCAGCGTCGAAACGCTTCCGTACCTCGACCGCGAGCGGCTGCGCCGGCGTCCTGTCGCGCTCGTGGGCTACAGCGACATCACTTCGTTGCATCTGTTTCTCGGCGGTCACGTGGGCATGACCTCGGTGCACGGCGCCATGATCGATGGCCGGCTGGCCAGAGGTCCGGCCGCGTATGACGCGTCCTCGTGGATCGCGAGTCTCAGTGCGGAGCCCCTTGGCGAGCTGACTGCCGATGCGCTCGAAATCCTGCGTCCGGGCGAGGCGGCCGGACCGCTGATTGGCGGAACCCTGACGCAGCTGGCCGGCTCCATCGGCACGCCCTACGACCTGGTGGTGCCAGCTGGCGCGGTGCTCTTCATCGAAGATGTCGCGGAGCGGCCCTATCAGCTTCGGCGCCTGCTGATGCAACTACAGCTCGGCGGCAAGCTCGCGCAAGCTGGTGCTATCGTGCTGGGCGAGATGACACGGTGTGATGAACCCGGCAGTGACCGTAGCGCGCACGCCGTGCTCGCGGAGTTCTTCGCCGATTTCCCGGGTCCCGTGTTATTCGGGTTTCCGTCTGGCCATACGTCGGGGCGGCTCGTGAGCCTCCCACTCGGCGTCCACACCCAAGTGCTGGCAGGCGCCGGCACTCGTCCCCGTCTGGTGCTCGAAGAAGCGGCAGCAGAGGCGTAATGGCGCAGAGGGTTCATTTCATCGGGATCTGTGGCACGGCCATGGCCACACTCGCGGCCATGCTGCAGGCGCGCGGCCATGCCGTGCAGGGGTCCGATCACGCGGTGTATCCGCCGATGAGCGACTTCCTGCGTGCCCAGTCGATTCTGGTGCTCGACGGCTACCGCCCGGAACACATCACCCCAGCCATCGATCTCGTCGTCGTCGGCAACGCCATCTCACGCGGCAATCCCGAGCTCGAGGAAGTCCTCGACCGCAAGATCCGATTCGTCTCCATGCCGGAGATGATCCGCGAGCAATTTCTCTGGGACTCGCGGTCGATCGTAATCGCGGGCACCCACGGCAAGACGACGACGACGGCACTGACCGGCTGGCTGCTCGCGGCGGCCGGACGCGAACCGAGCGTGCTCGTTGGCGGCATCGCGCTCAACTTCCAGGGTAGCTACCGGTTGGGCACGGGACGCGACTTCGTGATCGAGGGCGACGAATACGACAGCGCGTTCTTCGACAAGACGGCCAAGTTTCTGAAGTATCTGCCCGACGTCGCGGTCATTGGCAACCTCGAGTACGACCACGCGGACATCTACCCGGACATGGAGGCGCTTCGCATCGCCTTTCGTCGCCTGCTGGCGCTCGTGCCCAGGCGCGGGCGGGTCGTCATCGGAATCGACAGCCCGGAAGCGAAGCGTCTGATCTCAGCGGCGCACTGTCCAGTCGAGACGTTTGGGCTCGACCCGTCGGCCGACTGGCGCGCCACGGGAATTACAGCGGTCGACGGACGCGTGAGGTTCGACGTGTGGCGGGGCAGTGAGCCATTCGGTCAGTTCAGCTCCCGCTTGTATGGCGCACATAACATCCGGAATGCGCTCGCGGCCATTGCCGTGGGCCACGTGGTCGGGCTGACGTCCGAAGAGCTGGAGGCGGGACTCTCGACGTTCGAGGGTGTCCGTCGCCGGCTCGAAATCAAGGGAGAGGCGCGGGGCGTCATCGTCTTCGATGACTTCGCGCATCATCCGACCGCCATTCTCGAGACGCTGCGCGCCGTGCGCTGGTCGTACCCGGACCGGCGTATCTGGGCGGTCTTCGAGCCGCGCTCGGCGACGTCGTGCCGCAGGGTCTTCCAGCAGGACTTCGTGCGCGCGTTCGTCGACTCCGAGCCCAACGAGGTTATTCTCGCGCCCGTCTTTCGCAGCACGTTGCCGGATGCCGATCGGCTGAACGTCGACGAGCTCGTGGCCGAGGTCAACAAAGGTGGGAGGCACGCGCGACAGATTGCCGGTGTCCCGGCGATTGTGGAGACGATCGCGGCCGAGGCGCGCGAGGGCGATCTGGTCGTCATCATGTCCAATGGCGGCTTCGACGGCATTCACGACAAGCTGCTCGACACCCTGAGAGCGGGATGACCCGGCCGGAGTTCGACAGCCGAGGCGCCGCACTCCTGGGCGCGCGATGGCGGTCTGGCGCCGAGCTCGCTCGGTGCACCACGTTCCGCGTGGGTGGACCTGCTGAATGGCTCGCCGACGTTCGCACCCAGGCAGAACTCCACGCCACGCTATCGATGGCCTTCGAGGCTCGCATTCCCGTCACGCTGCTTGGCGGCGGATCCAACGTTCTCGTGTCAGATGCCGGAGTCGCCGGTCTCGTCATCAGACTGCAGCTGGCGGCGCTCTCACAGCCGAGTGGCGAAGTCGTGCGCGCGGAGGCCGGCGTCACGATCAACGGCCTCGTGCGGTGGATGATCGGCCGCGGTCTGGCCGGGCTCGAGGGTTGGGCGGGCACGCCCGGCACCGTGGGCGGCGCCATCTGTGGCAACGCGCACTGGAAGGGCGAGAACATCGGGGATCGCGTTCGCCGGGTGCTCGTCGCGTCACGCTCGGGTGACCTCGTGGAAGTGGCGGCGGAGGAAATGGGCTTCGCCTACGACACGAGCCGGCTGCAGCAGAGCGGTGAGGCCCTGGTCTGGGCAGACTTCGTCGTGTCAGCCGGCTTGCCTGACACACTGCGGGAGCGGGCCCGCGAGTCGCTGCGATACCGTAAGCAGACGCAGCCGCTCGCGGTGCCGAGCGCCGGATGCGTGTTCCGCAATCCCGACCCGGGTGATCCCGCGTTGCCCGGCGACGTGCCGGCGTCCGCCGGAGCGCTCATCGACAGGGCCGGCGTGAAAGGCCGGCGCGTCGGGGGTGCCAGAATATCGGACACGCACGCCAACTTCATCGTGAACGAAGGCGCTGCGACCGCGGCCGATATCCGTGCGCTCGTGGAGATCGCCCGCGCTGCGGTTCGGGATCGGTTCGGCGTCGTACTGCGCGACGAGATCGTCTTGCTGGGGACCTTCTGACATGTCTGAGCTGTTGATCGAAGGCGGCCGCAGTCTGTCGGGCCGGATTGCCGTGGAGGGCAACAAGAACGCCGCTCTCCCGCTGCTCGCGGCCTGCCTGCTCACCGACGAGCCATGCGAGTTGCGAAACGTGCCCCAGATTCGGGATGTCGCCGTGATGATCGAGCTGCTGCGATCGCTTGGCGCTGTCGTCGAGCGAAACGGCACGACGGTGCGTGTCACGTGCCGCGACATTCGGAGCTCGGAGCCCGATCCCCAGCTCGTCGGACGACTGCGCGGCTCGGTGCTGTTGCTGGGCGCGCTGCTCGGCCGTACGAAGCGCGCGGTGCTCGCGCCTCCGGGCGGAGACTTTCCAGCCCGGCGGACCATCACGACCCACGTGCGTGCGTTGCTCAACATGGGCGCGCGGCTCGTCGACACGGCGTCCGGTCATGAGCTCGAGGCGGCTGACGGACTTCGCGGCACGTCCATGTACCTGCTCGAAGCGTCGGTCACGGGCACGGAAACGGCGCTGCTCGCGGCGGCGCAGGCGCAGGGCGTGACCGAGATCCGCAACGCGGCCTGCGAGCCTCACGTCGCCGAGCTCTGTCAGTTTCTGTCCGCCATGGGAGCGGGTATTCAGGGCATCGGCATGTCGACCGTGCGCATCGAGCCACCGGCGCGCCTGCGCGGCGCGGTCCACACGCTGAGGGGCGACTACATCGAGGCGGCGTCGTGGGGCGTGGTTGGCGCCGTGACCGGGGGGGACGTCGAAATCACCGGCGTGCAGGCGGAAGACCTGGAGCCGATCACGGCGGTACTTGCGGAGATGCAGCTCGAGTTTTCCCTCGAGGACGGCAGGTTCGCCATTGGCAAATCGTTGCTCGTCGGCGCGCGGCGGATCACGACGGGATTATGGCCGGGCTTTCCGAGCGATATCGTGAGCCTGGTGACGGTGCTGGCGACGCAAGCGCGCGGGCGGACGCTCGTGCACGACTGGATGTACGAGTTGCGCCTGTTTGCGCTCGAGCAGCTCAGCTCCATGCGTGGCGACCTGTTTCTGTGCGATCCCCACCGCATCATCGTGAATGGACCGACCCGGTTGCGCGGGCGGACGCTCGACAGCCGCGACATCCGCTCGGGCATGGCGCTGATAGCGGCGGCGCTCGCCGCCGACGGACAGAGCACGGTACTCGAGATCGAGACTGTGGAACGAGGCTATGGCGATCTGGTGGCGAGGCTGACGGCTCTGGGCGCGAACGTCAGCCGACGCGACTCGTAAGCGTCGGCCCGAGCCTCACTGCCGCTCCACTTCGACGTTCTTCGGGCTCACGAAGACGAACTCGCGATCGGTCAAGCCCTGATTCTCTTTGAGGTTGTTGAATCGAAACGCCGATGTGCCACCTTGCTCGTCGACGACGACCAGCCCGCGCAGCGCGAGCGAGTCGCGCGCGACGTCGAGCGTGAGCGTGTCGAAATCGACCCGATGGCCAGCCGCGGGACGCAGCACCAGACGCCATTCGCCCGCCGGTTGCGCATCGGGCGTCGACGCGGTGAAATCCTTCGTCAGATCGCCGCGGCCTGCGACGAAGAGCAGAGCCGTCGACGTGTCGTTGCCACGAGGCAGCGGCGACACCGTGACGCGCTTGTCTTTCGGAAAATAGGCATACAGCTCGGCGCCATCAGAGACGAACTGTTGCTTGTCGCCAGTGGCATATGTCCAGCGCATGCGCAGCGGCTTCTTGATACGCACCTCGCCTTTGTCCACGGTGCCACGTGGCAGCAGGCTGTTGGTCTGCGTGAGGGTGAAGTCAGCGGTGAAGTCTCTCACCGTGTTGTAGTGCGCCTGTATGCGCCGGGCCAGCTCCGGGGCCGCGGGAGCACCTTGGGCCTGCAGCCACACCACTGAGGCGGCGACCGCACAGCAGGCAACGACGCTCCAACGCATTGAGCCGATCAATTCAGGTTGCAGGCGCCGGGGCCGCGCGGATCGCCGCAGGAACCACACGCCCCAGAAGAAACCGGTGCCGGCGAGGATGACTTCGCCGACACCGCGAAGACGGAGAGTTGCTTATCGAGAGCCCGGCCCCGACACGACGGGCAGGACGGCTGGCGGCTCGTGGTGACCAGCGTCTCGAAGTGCTGGTCGCAGGTGCGGCAGATGTACTCGTAGATAGGCATAAACCAATCTCATTCTACCGCTCAGTGCCGCGAGGCCGGTCCCGGCCGATGTGCTGGGCCGGGCTCCCGACGTCAACTCAACCTCGCTGTGGGCGGCCCGCTCTTGCCGGGCGCAGCTCCTGCTTGGAGATCACGCCGTCGTGATTACGATCGAGTTGGTCGAACCGCTTGGCAGGCCCCGTCCATTCCTGGCGCGAGATCTGGCCATCGTGATTGGCGTCCATCTGGCGGAGCTGCTGCACCTTGGCGCCCTTGGAATCAGGGGCGGCGGGTGGACGGCGCTGGGCCGCGGCAGCCCGCGGGCGCTGCGCGGTGTCGGCCGCCAGCGCCGATGTGGGGCTGCCTGCGACTGCAAGAGTAGCGACGAGGCCGATTGAGACAATGACTGAGCGCATGATGCCCTCCCTGGTATGAACGACAGATGGCCGTGTGAGGCCGTCATGGTGGGTTAGACCGCGGAGGGGGCTGAAAGGTACATCCGAGGCGGCCGTAGGGAACCATTTTCACAGGAGGGGGAAGGCCTTGCCCCCTGCAGCTCGAGGCGCCGTTGATCGGGGCACCGCGTAACAAGTCCTCTGGGCCGCAGACTTGGATCCATTCCTGCACTGACAACCCCGGGTGGCCGTTCCGCGGCCGAATGGATACACCGTGAGGAGGAAGAGTTATGAAGCGAACAATTGCAGCCGTCTCAGTTGCGGCGGCGTGTGCTCTCGTGGGGCTCGAGGCCCAGGGACAGAATCAGTCGGCGCAGGGTAGCGCCGCGGGCCAGAGTGCCAGCCAGGCGCAGACGGTCACCGTCACGGGCTGTGTCGAACGCGATAGCAGTAGCGGGAGCAGCGGGACGACAGCCAGCGCCAGCGGCGCCGGCGCTATGTTCAAGCTGACGAACGTCGAGCAGGGCGGCGCCTCGGCCGCGGGCAGCACGTCGGGCGCCGCGGCGCGTCCCGGGTCGAGCACGACGGGCGGAGCCTCCACCTCCGGCGCGGCGGCGGGAACGCCGTCCGGCGGTTACAACTCGCCCGGTTCAACGACCGCCAGTGCCGGAGCCAGCCAGCGCATCGGCGACCCCCACAGCATGGCCACTGAGTACCACCTGATGGCGTCGTCGGGCTCGGTCGACCTGAGCGCGCACGTCAATCACAAGGTGCAGTTGACGGGCACGCTTTCGGGCAACGCGGCATCGATGTCCGGTAGTGGCTCGGCCGCGGGTGCGAATCGCCCGGGTTCCAGCTCCACGAACCCCGGCGCGGCCGGTTCCACTTCGCCGAGCTCGGGTGCGGCGTCGACCACTTCCGGTTCGATGGGCACGAGCGCGCAGGGCAACGCGAGCATGGGCATGTCCTCGGCGCAGACCCTCCGCGTGACTTCGGTCAAGATGGTCTCGTCGACCTGCCAGTAACGCGGATCAACGATAATACGTCGCACGTGGGGGACCGTCAGTTCGGGCGGTCCCCCACGAGGTGGACTTCGTGAATCCCGGCGACGTATCTAACGCTTCTCCTCCCTCTGCCCACGACACCCCCCATGTCGCCCCGCGGGGGCGTCATCTGTGGCTCCTGTCGTTCGCGGCGCTCGGTGTTGTCTATGGCGACATCGGCACCAGCCCGCTCTACGCCATTCGGGAATGTTTCCACGGCGCCCACGCCATTGCCGCGACACACGACAACGTGCTGGGCGTGCTCTCGCTGATTTTCTGGGCACTCGTCCTCGTCATCTCCGGCAAGTATCTGGTTCTCGTTCTGAGGGCTGACAATCACGGCGAAGGAGGAATTCTTTCGCTGACCGCGCTGGCCACCTCGCTCGACCCGCGCGGTGCGAGCGGCCGCACGTGGCTGCCACTCCTTGGTATTTTTGGCGCGGCCCTGCTGTACGGCGACGGGATTATCACGCCAGCGATCTCGGTCTTGAGCGCGCTCGAAGGCCTGAGCGTGGCCGCTCCGTCCCTCGGCCGTTACGTGGTACCAGGCGCGATTGCCGTACTCGTCGCGCTGTTTGCCGTCCAGCGGCACGGCACCGCGCGGATTGGCCGCATCTTCGGACCCATAACCATGCTCTGGTTCGGGACGCTGGCGGGCTTGGGGTTGATTCAGGTCGTGCAGCATCCCGCGGTCCTGATGGCCATCAACCCCGCGTATGGCTTCGAGTTCTTTGTCCAGAACGGGTGGCACGGTTACGTCGTGCTCGGCTCAGTGTTCCTGGTCGTGACGGGCGGCGAATCGTTGTACGCGGACATGGGCCATTTCGGCAAACTGCCCATCCGCCTCGACTGGTTTCTCGTCGTGCTCCCGGCGCTCCTTCTCAACTACTTCGGTCAGGGCGCGCTCGTGCTGCGGGAGCAGACCGCCGTCGAGAATCCCTTCTTTCTGCTCGCCCCGGAGTGGGGGCTCTATCCGCTCGTGCTGCTCGCGACCGCCGCAGCCGTGATCGCATCGCAAGCCGTGATCTCGGGTGCATATTCACTGACCATGCAGGCCGTGCAGCTCGGGTTCAGTCCGCGGGTGAAAATCGAGCACACCTCGCCGACACAGTTCGGGCAGATTTATATTCCGGCCGTCAATTGGGCTTTGATGGTCGGCTGCATCGCCCTGGTCCTCAGTTTCAGGAGCTCGACTCATCTGGCCGCGGCCTACGGCATGGCGGTGACCTCGACGATGATCATCACGACGATGATGCTCTACGTGGTGGCCCGCCGAAAGTGGAATTGGAGCATCTGGACGGCCGGGAGCATTGCCAGTTTCTTTCTGGCCATCGATCTTTCCTTCTTCGGTTCGAACACCTTGAAACTGGCACAGGGCGGATGGTTTCCGCTGTTGCTTGCCGGCTTGGTCTTTCTGGGCATGAGCACCTGGCGCAACGGACGGCGCATTCTGCAGGAACGCGTGCGTGCCGTGGGACGGCCGCTCGACGAATTCCTTGCGGCCGCAAAAGAGCGGCCTGTCATACGAGTGCCCGGAGCGGCCGTCTTTATGAACAGTAATGCCGCGCAGGCGCCGGCGGCGTTGGTCCAGAATCTCAAGCACAACAAGGTGCTGCACGAGCAGATCATCTTCGTCACGGTGAAGACCCGGCAGATCCCTACGGTCGCGGAGGAGGATCGGGTGCAGTCAGAAGACCTTGGTAACGGCTTCTACCGGATTGCGATCTCCTATGGCTACATGGAAGAACCCGACATCCCCTCTGCCCTGGCGTCGAGCAGCATCGCGCGGCTCCTCCTGGAAGCCGACGTGACCTACTTCCTGGGTCGCGAGACCATTATCGCGAGCCAATTGCCCGGCATGGCGGTCTGGCGCGAGAAGCTCTTCGCCCGGATGGCGCGGAACTCAACAACCGCCACCGCGTACTTCTGCATCCCGCCCGATCGCGTGGTCGAGCTTGGTGAGCAAATCGAAATCTGAGACGTGCGGCGGCACGACATCGTGCTCTCGTGCCCGGAGCGACCTCGGAGAATCGACAATGAGACAGGCGATCGTACTCGCAGCAACATGTGCGTCGGTCTGGGTGCACGTGCTCTCGGCCCAGACGAGCCAACCATCCAGCGAAACAGGTTTCGTGTCGCTGTTCGACGGCCGAACACTGTCGGGCTGGAAGCTGGTCGGACAGCAGGGGACCGGTTACGTGGTGCTCGACGGCACGATTGTCTGTCCGAAGGACGGTGGTGGCAACCTGTTCACTGAGGGAGAGTATGCGGACTTCACGCTGCGCTTCGAGTTCAAGATGGAACCCGGCGGCAACAGCGGAGTCGGTATTCGCGCGCCCTATGAAGGCGACGCGGCCTATCAGGGGATGGAGATCCAGATTCTCGATGACGGGCACGAGAGTTACAAGGGCAAGATCCGGTCGGAACAGCACCACGGGTCCATCTACGACGTGGTCCCTGCGCGAACCGGCTATCTGAAACCGGCAGGTGAGTGGAACGCTGAGGAGATCGCTGCCAACGGACGTCACATCCGGGTCACGCTCAACGACGTCATCATTCTCGACGCAGACCTCGACACCGTTCGGGAGCCGGCTGTCCTCGCCCGGCACCCCGGCCTGGCACGGCCCTCCGGCCATATTGGGTTTCTCGGTCATGGCTCGCGCGTCGAGTTCCGCCATGTCCGGATCAAACCCCTGACATAGCGGTCGTGCGGCTGCGTGCCTGGAGTGCTACGATGCGAGCCGAGCGCGCATGATGATTCCACGCCTCTGTCTTTGCACCGTTGCCCTGTCCCTGGTCCTGCCGTGCGGTGCCGACGTGACGGTCGATGCCCAACGCGCGACGCCGCCAATCCAGATCGTGCAGGCCACGCAGATCGGCAAGTCGATGTTCGAGCCGGGCGACACCGCTCGAGGAGGCAACGGCCAGCCGGTGGGGGGCATCGAGGGATCGTCGCGAGAGATGCTCAACGTGCACATCCACGCGCATCTATCGCTGTTTTTCAAGGGCGAGCAGATCGCCATTCCCTATGGCGTCGGCATCGTCAAGCCGCTGCGCGTCGAGAACGGGTTCGTGGGCGGTGGCAATGGCATCTACTGGCTGCACACCCACGACGCTACGGGAATCATCCACGTCGAGTCGCCCGACACGCGGAAGTACACGCTCGGGCAGTTCTTCGATATTTGGGGCCAATCGCTGCGCACGAGCGAAGTGGCCGGCCTTCGCGGTGCCGTCCGTGCGTTCGTCGATGGCAAGTCCTTCAGCGGCAACCCGAGGTCCATCGTACTGGCGCCGCATGCGCAGATTACGTTGGAGGTCGGGAGCCCGATCGTCGCAGCCCCGGTGTACCTTTTTCCCACCGGGCTGTAAGCAACACTCCATCGTTCAGCCCAGACTC
This sequence comes from Vicinamibacterales bacterium, assembly GCA_039925145.1. Classification (GTDB taxonomy): domain Bacteria; phylum Acidobacteriota; class Vicinamibacteria; order Vicinamibacterales; family SCN-69-37; genus JBDSZL01. The sequence continues at coordinate 87,712 of JBDSZL010000054.1, forward strand.
CTCGAGAGACCGGCTCCGATTCCGGAGTGATGCCCCATATCGGTTCGGCAATTGGCGCGGCGGCCCATAAGACTGAGCTGGACTTCGGACGCCAGTACTTGTTCGAACCGCTTCGCATGCGTGACGTCGTGTGGGGTGACGATCCGCAGGGGCGCAGCCACGGGTGGGGCGATAGCCACTTCTATCCACGGGATGTCGCGAAGCTCGGCTACCTCTATCTTCACGGCGGCGCGTGGAACGGCAAACAGATCGTCCCGCGCGAGTGGGTGACGATGTCGCTGACGCCGCCGTCGGGGGCGCGCAACGAACCGGGCGGGTACGGCAGCGAATGGAACGTCACGAACGGGCCCAACGGCCGACAATATGGCGGGAATGGACGCGGTGGGCAGTTGCTCATCGTCTGGCCCGATCTCGATACCATCGTTCAGCATGGCGGGCGGCAACCCGGGACAGCTGGCGCCGCTGATTCGTCAGGCGATTACGTCCGACGGTCCCTTGCCGGTAAACCCGGTCGCGACCGCGCTGTTGAAAGCGCGTGCGGCAGCCGCCGCCGCAGCGCCGGCCCCGACGCCCATCGGAGCGATGCCGAGCCTGGCGGCGACGATTTCCGGCAAGGTCTTCAAGTTCCCTGTGAACACGTCGCGGCTCGACAGTCTCGCCCTGACCTTTGCCAAGGAGGGGAGTGCGCGTGTCGATCTGACGTACTACGGCGAGCCATTGAGCGTGCCGATCGGCCTCGACGGCGTGTACCGCACCGGGCCGCACGGTCCGTTTCGTCTGCCTGCCGGCGCGACAGGCAAGTGGACGTCCGACACCGAGTTCCTGCTGGGCCTGAATTTCATCGCCAACATCAATCACTACACACTGGCGATCCGCTTCACGCCAGAGCAGACCATCGCTGTGACCGTCAACGAGGCGTCTGGACTGATGCGCAACGGTCAGCTTGTCGGGACGCCATCCCTCTGACCCGCCGTTTTTTTGTTGACGCGCCTTACTGAGCGATGCGACCATCCGCACGCGTCAGCCCCGTGCCCATCGGCGCGCATCTCACCTCTGGCTGAGCGCGAGGTAAATCCATGAAAAGCATGAGGAACGTGAAGACGTTGGCAGTTCTCGTGATCGCGATGCTCGTCAGCGCTGCGACGACGATGAGGGCCGACTCCTGCGTGACGCCGGAGGGCACGCTCCAGTCCAGGCCGATTTCGGCAGACGGGCTTCGGAGCTTCAGCGGAACGATTACCCCCCTGGGAGCGCTTACGGGCGTCCTGCGGCTCTCGCCGAACCCCGATGGTTCCTTTACTGGCGAGTTTGCGCTTAAGGCTAAAGGCGGCGTAGCGTACGGCACGTTCGAAGGGCAGTTCACGTCTGCGTCAACCTATGTGGAGAGGCTGACGTTCACCGGTGGAAGCGGGAAGTACGCCGGTATCACCGGCTACGCAGTCGTCAGCGGAGTCCTGGCCCCGGACGGCACAGCCACGGACACGGTCGTGGCCGGTCAGATCTGCGTGCGCTGATCACCTCGCGCCGACGCGCCGCGTCTGCTGGGGCCAGTCTCACACCACCCGTAACCAAAACGCCGCGACGACGGCGAGCACAAGCACGACGACGGCGACCCGGCGTCGGCGGCGTGTGATGTGGTCTGCCAGGGCTGGCGGGTTGATGTAGTACCCATCGGACGCGGTACGTCGGACAACGTCGCCCGCGATCAATCGGTTCAGACGGTGCGCCTGCACCCACCGAAGATCGTCGAGCCGGGTCGCCGTGTCCACTGACACAGCGCTCGCTCGCAATAGCCGCGCAACGATCTGGCGCTCGGCAATCAGTCCAACAGGCACTGGCATCGCGGAATTTTAGACCAAGGGCGGCAGCCTCGCTGTCGCCGTGCAGGCGACCGGCGGCTGGCTCGCGCCGCGCGATGTAAGGCGTTGCCATCTGGAGACGCGGCCTCGCGAATGCCGTTTCGTTTTGATTTAGTTGGTGGACGGCGCGAGGATCGAACTCGCGACCTCCGCGTTGCGAACGCGGCGCTCTCCCAGCTGAGCTAGCCGCCCACTCCGAGACGTGCACTGGCTATAACGCCGAACATCAGGCCGCCAGCGACCCCCAAGCATAGCACGGACGCGAGGCTCAACAAGCCGTCGCGACCCGGCTCTGAGGGCCTCGCCGGCTACCGGTTCAGCAGCTCGCCATCCTTCTTCTTCTGCATCTCGTCGAGGATCGTCACGTGCTGGTCCGTGATCTTCTGAATGTCTTCGAGCGCGCGCCGCTCGTCGTCCTCCGAGATCTCGTGCTCCTTGAGCAGCTTCTTGAGCCGATCGTTCGCGTCACGCCTGACCTGACGCACGGCGTTGCGGCCTTCCTCGGCGTACTTGTGGACGAGCTTCGACATTTCCTTGCGACGTTCCTCGGTGAGCGCCGGAATCGGAATGCGCAGCATCTTGCCGTCCGACGCAGGCGTCAGCCCCAGATTGCTTTTCTGGATCGCCTTCTCGATGGCAGGCAGCAGGCCAGGGTCGAACGGCTGGGCGACGATGAGCGCCGGCTCAGGAATCGAGAGCGACGCCACCTGGTTGAGGGGCAGCATGCTGCCGTACGCGTCGACCTGCACGGGATCGAGCAGCGTGACGGACGCGCGGCCACTTCGCAGGCCGGTCATCTCGCGCCGGGCGTGCTCGATGGCGGCGTCCATCCGCTTTTTAACTTCGGCGTTCAGGCTCTTGATGTCGTTGACGTCCATTGAGTGTCACCTGTAAATGGGCGCGCGGCGCGGCGCCGAAAGCTTCGGGCTCGGACCCCCGCTACGCGTTCACCGTCGTCCCGACCGGCTCCCCCATGATCACGCGCTTCAGATTGCCCGGCGTCCGGAGATTGAAGACCACGATTGGCAGCTTGTTCTCCATGCAGAGCGTGATCGCCGTTGAATCCATCACGCGCAGCGATCGTTCGATCACCTGCAAATAGGAGATGCTGTCGTACTTGGTGGCCGTCTTGTCGATCATGGGGTCGGCCGTGTAGATGCCGTCCACCTTGGTGCCCTTCAGGATCACCTCCGCCCGCATCTCCATCGCGCGCAGCGCCGCGGCCGTGTCAGTGGTGAAGTAGGGGTTGCCCGTGCCCGCGGCGAAGACCACCACGCGCCCCTTCTCGAGATGACGAATGGCGCGCCGCCTGATGAACGGCTCGGCCAGCGCACGCATCTCGATGGCGGTTGCCACGCGAGTGCTGACGCCAATTTGCTCGAGTGCATCTTGCAGGGCGAGGGCGTTGATGATGGTCGCCAGCATGCCCATGTAGTCGGCCGTGGCGCGATCCATGCCGCGCGCGCTCGCGGCCAGCCCACGAAACAGGTTGCCGCCGCCGATCACGACGCCGGTCTGCACGCCGAGTTGCTGGACTTCGCCGATTTCTCGGGCGATCTGGGTGGCGGTGGTCGGGTCGATGCCGAAAGGCTGTTCGCCCATCAGCGCTTCGCCGGAGAGTTTCAGGAGGACGCGCGAGTACGCAGGTTTACCGGAAGACACGAACACAGATTATAGACGTACTGATGCTCAGCGTCCTTCGCCGACCTTGAAGCGGACAAATCGCGCGACGCTGATGTTCTCGCCAAGCTTCGCGATCGCCGCCTGAATCAGTTGTCCCACGGTGACTTTCGGGTCGCGGATCGAGGGCTGGTCCACCAGCACCAGCTGCTCGTAGAAGCTGCCCAGCTTGCCTTCGACGATCTTCTCGATCACGCTGGCCGGCTTGCCCGAGCTCTCCATTTGCGCGCGGTAGATGCCGCGCTCGCGCTCCAGCACGTCGGCCGGCACATCGTCACGGCGCGCGTAAGTGGGGCTGGCGGCCGCAACCTGCAATGCGAGCTCCTTCATGAGGTTCTGGAAGTCGTCCGTGCGCGCGACGAAGTCCGATTCACAGTTCACTTCGACGAGCACGCCGACCTTGCCGCCCGTGTGGATGTAGGCCGCGATCTGCCCTTCGCTGGCCGATCGACCGGCCTTTTTCGCGGCTTGTGCCAGACCGCGCTTGCGCAGGATGGTGTTGGCCTCCTCGAGGTTGCCGTTGGCCTCCTGCAGGGCGGCTTTGCACTCCATCATGCCCGCGCCCGTCTGGTCGCGAAGCTGCTTGACGAGGGAAGCTGGGATGTCCACTGACGTTACTCCTGATGCGGTGATATGGCCGACCGTGACATGACGCTCGACGACCGGTGCACGTGGCTCATGACGGGCCACACACACCAGGGGAAATGCGCGTTCGAGTGCGAGGAGCGCCGAACCTCGAAACGGAGGTCAGGCCGGGGTCGCGGCGGGTGCCGGAGGCTGAACACGGGGCGGCTTCACGTCGGCGGCCGCGTCGGCCATGTTGGCCTCGGCCACGCCACGACCCGCGAGCACCGCGTCGGCAATGCCTGCGGCAAACAACCTGATCGATCGGAGCGCGTCGTCGTTGCCTGGAATGACGTACTCGACCTGATCGGGATCGCAGTTGGTGTCGACTACGCCGATGACCGGAATCTTGAGCTTGCGAGCTTCGTCGACCGCGATCTGCTCGAGGCGGGTGTCGACGATGAAGACCACGTCGGGCAAGCGGCTCATGCCGCGAATGCCGTCGAGGTTCTTCGAGAGCTTGCGACGCTCTTTGTCGAGCCGGGCAATTTCCTTCTTGGACAGCGTGTCGTAGCGGCCGTCGGTCGTCATCGCTTCGAGCTCGCGGAGACGCGACAGGCTGCGCTGAATGGTGGTGAAGTTGGTCAACAGTCCGCCCAGCCAGCGCTGATTGACGAAGAACATTCCGCACCGTTGAGCTTCTTCGGCGATCGCGTCCTGTGCCTGCCGCTTGGTCCCGACGAAAAGAACGGTGCCGCCCTGCGCGGCAAGGCCGGTGGCGAACTCCGCGGCTTCTCGGTACAGCTTCGCTGTGCGACCCAGGTCGATGATGTAGATGCCGTTGCGTTCGCCGAAGATGTAGGGCTTCATCTTGGGATTCCAACGCTTGGTCTGGTGGCCGAAGTGCACGCCGGCCTCCAAGAGATCTTTCATCGCAATCGCACTCAAGCTGGTCTTCTCCTTAAGGGCGGGGGAAGGCGTCACCCCGTCCACGACTGTCGTTAACGTTTGCTGAACTGGAAGCGCTTGCGCGCGCCAGCCATGCCGTATTTCTTGCGTTCCTTGGCGCGGGGATCGCGCGTGAGCAATCCCGCCTTGCGGAGTCGCGCGCGCAGTTCGGCGTCGTACTCGAGCAGGGCGCGAGCGATGCCCAGACGCAACGCGCCGGCCTGGCCGTTGACGCCGCCGCCGCTGGTCGTGGCCAGCACGTCGAAGCGCTCGCCCGTCTCGGTGACCACGAGCGGCAGGCGAATGCTGAGCCGCTGGGTCTGGCCAGGGAAGCAGGCTTCGATCGGTTGTTTGTTGACGGTGATGGTGCCCGAGCCGGGCCGGAGAAAGACGCGGGCGGTCGACGTCTTGCGGCGGCCTGTCCCGTAATACTGCGTTGTAGCCAAGTTACGCGACCTCGAGCTTTTGCGGTTTCTGTGCGGCGTGCGGATGATCGGCGCTCTTATAGACCTTCAGCTTGCGATACATCGCGCTGCCGAGCTTCGTCTTTGGGAGCATGCCGCGAACCGCCTCTTCGACGATGCGCGCGGCGTCCTTCTGCCGCACGATCTTCGCGCGCTCCTCGCGAACGCCACCCTCGTAACCGCTGTGATAACGGTAGAGCTTCTGTTCTTCCTTCTGGCCGGTGAGGCGCACGCGCGCCGCATTGACGATCACCACGTGGTCGCCGCCGTCGAGATAGGGCACCCAGCTCGGCTTGTGCTTTCCCTGCAGCAGACGGGCCGCTTTGGTCGCGATGCGCCCCAGCACTTGTCCGTCTGCATCGATAATGTGCCACTGCCGCTCTTGTACTGCGGTGGTGGTCTTGCCCGTGGCCATGCACTGCCCTTTCAGCCGCATCCAGGAAACGGCAAACCAAAATAATACGGACCCATTGAAAAATTGTCAATCTTTGCGGGCGTGCGTTTGCGTCGGGCCGGCGTCCCAGAACTGTCATTCGACACCTTACAGAACTGTACGTTTGTCGACAAACCTCGCTGATCTTCGCAGCTCCACGACGACGGTCGACGTAATTCCGCTGATATAGCGCGGGTCCGGCCGGTAATTTCACTCTTGGCACTGCCCTTGCCTTTACGCCTGTCGCTATGGGTCTCGGTTCTGCCTTCCGTCCACCAATGGTTGGGCTCGACATCGGGTCGAGCGCAATCAAAGCTGTTGTACTGCGCCGAGGCCGGGGCGGATGGTCGCTCGTCTCCGCCGGTGAAGCGCCGCTGCCAGAGGGCAGCATGCTCGATGGCGCCTCGGCCGAACCGCACGCGGTAGCCGAAGCGGCTGCCGGTCTGCTCGATTCGCTCAAGCTGCGTCGGGCACGTATCACCTCGGCCCTCTCCGGCCACGCGGTGATCGTCAAACGGCTCTCACTGCCCGCGATGAGCGAGGCCGAACTGCACGAAGCCATTCCGTGGGAAGCAGAGCAGTACATCCCGTTCGACCTGAGCGAGGTCCAGCTCGATTACCAGGTCACCAGCTCGGACACGGACCAGACACGTAACTCTCTCGACATCCTGCTCGTGGCCGCGAAGCGCGATCGCATTGAAGACCGCACGGCGCTGGTGGCGCAGACAGGCCGTCAGCCGACCATCCTCGATATCGAGGCTTTTGCGCTGGCCAACGCCTATCAGATGAATTACCCCGAGCGCACCGACCCGTTGTCGGCGCTCGTGCACGTCGGCCGGTCGGTCACCATCGTGTGTCTGCTCGAGCGTGGCGAAACGGTGTTCACACGCGACATCTCGATTGGTGGCCAGGTCCATCTCGAGGCCATTCTGCGGGAGCTTGGCCCGTCGGGTATCGACGAGGCCGCCGCGCGGCGCATCTTCCACGGTCAGTTTCCTCCAGGCATCAGCCCCGACCAGGTGGCCGCCGTGTTGCGCGATGCGAGCAGCCAGCTCGTGCTCGAGGTCCGCAAGACGATCGACTTCTACCGCGCCACGGCGCCCGTCGAGAAGCTCAGCCGCATCGTGTTGTCCGGTGGCGCGTATCACGCCGTGGGTCTGGTCGACCTGCTGGCCGCCGAATTCGGCGCGACCGTTGAAGTCTTCGACCCGTTCCGCCGCGTGGCCAAGTCGAACCGCGCGCCTGGCGCGGAAGCGGCCGGTCCGTCGTACGCGGTGGCCGTCGGGCTCGCGATGCGCCAGGAAGGCGATCGATGATCAAGATCAATCTCATTGCCGCCAACCCGGGGGCCGTTGCGCCCAAGGTCTGGCTGCCGCGCGAACAGCGTTCTGCGCTGATCGGCCTCACGATGCTGATGTCGACCGCGGTCGGTATTGCCGGCTTCTGGTACTACCAGCACGCGCAGGGCGCGGCCCTCGACACCCGCACGGCGGCCGTGCAGACCGAGCTCGCTCGTCTCAAAATCGCCGCCCAGCTGGTCGACCAGACGATGGCGAAACGTGCGGAGCTGTCGGAACGACTGGGATTGATCGACCGTCTGCGGGCCGCCAAGCGCGGTCCGGTCAGCCTACTCGAGACCGTCAGCCGCAGCGTGCCCGACGGTCTGTGGCTCATCGAGATCAAACAGACCGGCATGACCGTCCAGGTCGACGGCCGCGCGATGTCGCTCACTTCCATTACGGACTTCACCGAGCGTCTGCAGAACTCCGGGCTGTTTCTCCACCCGGTCGAAATCCTGACGACCACGACCGAAGTGGTCGAGGAGACCCCGGTGGTGCGCTTCTCGGTCAAGGCCGAGTCGGTGCCGCCAGCCGCGCCAGCCGACCATCTTGCCCCGTCGGTGCCGGGCACCACGGCCTCGGCGCCCACGCGCCCGCTACCCGGAGCCTAACGCGATGGCCAAGAGTTTTCACGAGTTCTCCCCTCGCGCGCAGCTGATCGTCTTTGTGCTGCTGACCGTGCTCATGCTGGGCGCGTCGTGGCAGGTCCTCATCGGACCGCAGCAGACCGATCTCGCGGCACGGCGGGTTCAGGTCGCCGCGCTCGAAACCGACTTGAGCCGCGCGCAGGCGGTCGCCGCGCGACTGCCCAAGGCACAACGCGAAGTGAAGGCCCTCGAAGCGTCGCTGCGCGAAACCGAGGCGGTCATTCCCGAAGAGAAGGACCCGCAGGACGTGCTCCGCAATCTGCACGAACTCGCCAGCGAGTCGCTGCTCGAGATTGCAACGTTCAAGCCTCGCGTCGCCGTCGCCAAGGCGCAATACACCGAGTGGCCCATCGAGCTCGGCATCGAAGGCAGCTATCACGACCTCGGCCGCTTCTTCGACCGCATCGCCACGATGCAGCGGCTGATGTCCGTGTCCGACCTGCAGATCAAGACCAAGAGCAAGCCGAACGGCCGCGGCACGGTGAGCGTGTCCTGCGTGGCGACCACCTTCGTGTTCAAGAAAGACCTCGCCTCGACGTCGGGAGTGCAGCCATGAAGAACCTCGCATCCGCCGCGGTCATCATCTGGATCGCTGGCGCCGGCGCCGTGCTGGCGCAATCTCCCGCGGTAGCACCCGTCGTGGTCGATCGCGTGCCCGCCATCAGCGGGACGGCCGCGCCCATCGCGCTCGGCAGCCGCGTGGGCGATCTCGTGGCGTCGGGTTACGACGACGGCGGCCGGCGCGATCCGTTTTCGAGCCTGGTCATGCCCAAACGCGCATCGGCGACGGGCGGCCCCTCGAGCGGCCGCCCGCGCTCGGGGCTGGCGTCGCTGGTGCTGGCCGACATCACCGTGCGGGGCATCGTGCGCAGCGGCACCACCATGCTCGCCATCCTCGAAGGTCCGAACAAACAGTCATTCGTGACGCGCGCCAAGGATCGGCTGCTCGATGCGGTCGTTCAGAGCATCGACAGCCAGGGCGTGGTCTTTGTCGAGCAGGTCGATGCCGGAATGCCGGCGACTCCGGTGCGCAAGCTGTTGCGCCCGGCTGGAGAGGAAGTCCAATGAAGAAACTTCGTTACTTGGTGGGCGCCGCGGTTCTGACTGTTGCCACGACGCTCGTGGGCGTCGGAGCCGAACCACAGGGGGTGCCCGTCGCGGGAGGCCTGCGCCAGTTCAGTGGCAGCACGATCGACGTGGATTACCAGGCGGCGAGTCTGCGCACGGTGCTCCGGCAGTTGTCGGAAATCGGCGGGATCAACCTTGTGATCGATCCGTCGGTGCCTTCAGCGGCCGCGGTCGACCTCAAGCTGATGCAGGTGCCCTGGGATCAGGTCATGGAAGTCGTCCTCAAGTCGAGCGGTTTGACCTATCAGCTCGACGGCACGGTGCTCCGCGTGCTCACACGTGAAGCCCGCACGAAAGAACTCGACGATGAGACCCGCCAGAAGAAGGCGAGCGAGGCCGCGCCGGATCTGCAGACGCTGCGTCTGCGGCTCAACTACGCGTCGGCCGCGGTCGTGAGCAAGCTCCTCGGCGACGCCCACATGAAGTCGGAGCGGGGCAGTGTCGAGTTCGAAGAGCGCACCAACATGCTCATCGTCAAAGACCTGCCGCGCAATATCGAGGAGATTCAGCTGCTCGTGTCCGAGATCGACCGGCCCGAACCGCAGGTGGAGATCGAGGCCAAGATTCTTCGGACCAATCACGACACCGCAAAAGCACTCGGCGTGCAGTGGGGCTTCAACGGGCGCGTGGCGCCGGAGCTGGGCAACACCACGGGCATGGGGTTCCCCAATCGCGGCACGGTCGGTGGGCGCGTGCAGGGAGACAACTCGACGCAGGGACCGACTGACCCGCGCGCCACGCCGCTCGAGCGCACGGCCACCGCAATCGGTCTGCCGGCCACCGGTGCCACATCCGCGCTGGGCATCTCCCTCGGCGCCATCAACGGGGCATTCGGCCTCGACGTGGCGCTCTCCGCCCTCGAACATCAGGGCAAAGCCAAGATTCTGTCGACGCCGCGCGTGACGACGCAGAACAACAAGATGGCGGAGATCACGCAGGGGTTCCAGGTGCCCATTCAGATGGTCACCAACAACACCATCACCGTGCAGTTCAAGGATGCGGCGCTCAAGCTCACGGTGACGCCGCAGATTACGGCCGCCAACACCGTGATCATGCGAATCGTCCTCGAGAACGGCACGCCCGACTTCAGCCGGGCAGTCAACGGCAACCCGTCCATCAACACACAGCGCGCCGAGACGCAGGTGCAGGTGCCCGACGGGGTCACCACGGTCATTGGCGGCATCGTGCAGAGCCAGGAAACCACAAACAACGATCAGACGCCTGGCGCCGGCAAGATTCCGCTGCTCGGCTGGCTCTTCAAGCGCACCGACATCCGGGCCGAGAGCCAGGAACTGCTGATCTTCATCACGCCACGCATCATCCGAGGATAGTCATGAGACGCGACAACTTCCGCGCCACGTGCGCATCATTCGTTTGCCACCTGTCTCGCCAGAATGTCGCCATCGCGGGCGCGTTGGCCGGCACAGTTGGCTTGGCCCTCTCCGCAGCCGGTTGCACGCAGGCGCAGACGAACGGCAAGTCGCCGGCGTATCTGATCGTCGACTCGATTCAGGCCGCGTCCGGCGCGACTCCTGACCGCTTTGGAAACACCCTGGCCTCCGACGTCCTCACCGTCGTCAAGGTGCCCGGATCGGCGATCGGCGTGCCGACGACGTACAGCGACCTGGGCAAGGTGGACTTCCGGTTAGGGCTGAAGGACCCGGGCAGCAGCACCACGCCCAACACTCCGTCGACGAGTAACTTCATCACCGTCAACCGCTACCACGTGCAGTTCCTGCGCTCCGATGGGCGCATGACGCCCGGCGTCGACGTGCCTTATCCGTTCGACGGCGCGATGACGGTCACGGTCAAGGACAGCGGTGGCAGTGGCACCTTCCCGGTGGTGCGCGTGCAGGCCAAAGAGGAGGCGCCGTTGCGTCTGCTCGCCAACGGTGGCGGCGCCGTCGCGATTTCGACGATTGCCGATATCACTTTCTACGGCTCGGACCAGGCCGGACGCGAAGTGAGCGTCAACGGCCGGGTGAGCGTTGACTTTTCGGACTGGGGCGACCCGCAGTAGGCGCGGCCGATCGCTGACGATCGACATTTTTCATGTTCTGGGGTGCTGACGTGGTGATGAAACGAATAC
>JBDSZL010000055.1:0-9756 GCA_039925145.1 Vicinamibacterales bacterium
TGGTTCCCAAGTGTTCCCACATCTTAAGAAAGGGCCACTGGGACAAAACGTGCAAGTCGCTGAGTGCGTTGAAGTTAAAAATGGAGGCGCCGCCCGGAATTGAACCGGGGATGGAGGTTTTGCAGACTATCCAGCCGGCGCTAAGTTGTTGACTCGTCTTGCATTCTGTTCTGCCGCGATCGGTTGTTTTCGCTGGTATTCGGGCGCTTCTGTTCCCAAGTTGTTCCCACGTCCTTGGGCTGGTCACCGTTGATTTGTGTTGTCATATCTGACAACATGTATTGAGAATTGGCCGAGGGGAACCGCGACCATGACATTACGGACACGCCCCATTTCGTGGGTGAAGGCGGCTCTGAAGGACTTCGAGGCATTCCCGGAAGGCGCGCAGTCCATCTGCCTGACCGCGCTGACCGTTTCGGCCGAGGGTGGCAAGGCCGACATTGCGAAACCGATGCGGGGCATCGGATCCGGCGTGTTCGAGGTTGCGCTCCCCTTCCGAGGCAATGCGTTCCGCGTCGTCTACGCGGTACAGCTCGCTGACGAGATTTGGGTGATCCACGCGTTCCAGAAGAAATCGAGGCAGGGCATCAAGACACCAGCCCACGAGATCGACCTCGTCAAGGACCGACTGAAGCGTCTCAAGGAGATGTTGCGATGAAAACCGAGAAGCTGGAGATCGTGCGCGGGAGCGGTAACGTGTTTCGCGATCTGGGACACGCCAGTGCCGATGTGCTGCAATTGAAGGCGCTGCTCGCGGCCGAGATTATCAAAGCCCTTGACCGTCACGGCCTGAGCGTCCGTGCGGCACAGGCCCGCACGAAGATCGCCGCGGCCGATTTCTCGCGCATCCGAAATGCCGACCTGGGACGGTTCTCGGTGGACCGCCTGATGTCGATCATCAACAGGCTCGGCTCACGGATCGATGTGAAGGTCCGGTTCAGGCGTGGTCACGCCGCGTAGGATTCCCGGCGTCCAGGCGCTTTGCCGCGCGCTCGGCGTGGCCACGAGCGGCTACTACGCTACGCGCGTTTGGGCGCATCGATTCGCACGACCACGTACTCGGCGAACGACGTCGATGCGGCACAGGCTGACGACGATGATATCCGGACGCTCGCGATCATACGCGTCGGAGCTGATGATGACCGCTGGGCGCCGCTTCGCGGCCGTCTGGTCCGTGAACGGAAACGGGACGAGGACGCGTCGCCGAATCTAGAGCCTGTCGTATTCGGCATCGTCCGGATTGTCCCAGACCTTGCTGAACGCGGCCTCGGAGAGGCGGGCAGCGGCGTGGACCAGGGCACGGTCCCGGTCGCGCGTCCGCAGGAAATCGACAAAATCCTCAACTTCCTCGATCCGTTCCGGAGGCAAGCTCTGAATTTTCTCGATCAACGTTTGGGTCGGCATTGATGCCTCCTGCGCCTTCTAACTTAGCTGGTTCCTGGCCAGTCCAGAGAGCGTCAAGTTGTTGGCTCGTCTTGCTTTCTGTTTCGTCGTGATCGGTTGTTTTGGCTGGTATTCGGGCGGTTCTGTTCCCAAGTTGTTCCCACGTTCTTGACCATTTCGTCGCGCAGCCTGCGGGCTACAATGGACGCGGCCGGCCATGACTGAAGACTTGATCGTCTCCACTCCTGAGATCCTCGCGGGCAAGCCCTGCGTGCGAGGGACGCGCCTCAGCGTGGAATTCCTCCTCGAGCTGGCCGCGAGTGGAGCCACGCCCGCCGAGATGCTGGCGCAGTATCCCCAGCTCACACCCAAGGGGCTCGCTGCGGCATTGCACTTTGCCGCCGACGTGCTCAAGGGTGAGCACGTCTGGGAACTCACGACGAGCGCGTGAAACCGCTCGACCTCCTCCTTCTCACTAACGAGAACATCGGCCCGGACGTCTTGCAGACTTCGCGTCGCTTCGCGATCATTCCCGTGTCGCCAGCGGATTCAATCCCAGCGTGCGCCGCAGCGCGGACCACGTGTCGCGCCGGGCCGGGCGCGCATCGGCGTGACTCCCGTCGAAGCCCGCCAACAGGGCCTCGACCCGCTCGCGGCCACGAACCGTCCGGACGACCTGCCGCGGCGTCCGATGACCGAGTGCAGGGACGCGCGTATAGACCCATGCTTCCAGATGCTGTCGGTGCATCTCGTCTTCCAACGTGTCGAACTCCGCGGGCCGTTCGCCATCCGCGAACGGTTCGACGCACCTTCAGGCGCCTGGGCGCGCTTCACCTGAAGACCTTTCACCATCCGTTCGACGTTCTCGACCGACCGGGCCCGCAACACGGTCGCACCCCCGAGGAGGCGCCTGATCTCTCGGGCCAGGCGATCGGCGCGCCGGGCGGAGTTCACCTCCGCGGTCAGCCGACCGGTCGTGAGGCGCAGCGTCCCCTGGATCGTGTTGTCCCACGCGTTCATCTTGCGATTGCCGGCTTTGACCCAGCTCACGACGACGCTCGTCATCGTGCCCGCGTTGTCCGTCTCCATGTCGCTCACATGCTCGTCCTCGCCCAGCATCTTCGAGCGGCCTCAGCCGTTCGAACACGTCGGCAACGGCGGTCGTTAGATCGTAGACAAGCGTCGTCGGCTCCAGGGGATCGCCGTCGGTGTTTCGGAGCTGAGGCATGACCGGGTTCCGGATTTCTGGCGCGAGCTCCAGATACAGATCGCGAATCTCCACATCACAGTCCATCAGATCGTGTCGCGTTGGTGTTCGTCGTCTGAAGACGCGGTCGCGCCAGTCGAGAATGCTGAGGTGTAGACGTGCGGGCACCGCCAACGGCGCCATGCCGAACATCAGGCACACGCCGCCGGCGGTGACGACACGCACGAAAAGAAGGTCGGTCCTATGAACGGTCCGCGACGCGGACTGCTCCAGGCCGTGGAAGCGACGGCCGGTGAAGAGGTCGCGGATGTCGAGGCTCAGACCCGGTTCGACGCCCTCGACGACGAAGACGCTCATTGGGCTCGCGCACGCCGCCGTCACCCACGCCCGTTCGAGGGCATCGATCAATGGCTGTTCCGTTCGCAGCCAATAGAGGCCAACGGGCTCGTCCGGCCAATCTGGCTCGATGCCCTCACCGTGCGGATCGCGGATGAATCCCGTCACGAACCACGGGACGAACATCGAATCGAACTCGGGAATGTCCGTGAACTCGTCAGCGTCGGGCGGCTCGCCGGCCCAGAAGTCCAGCCACGCATGTTCAAAGAACGGCTTGCCGAACCGTTTTAGCGCGAACGCGAACAGCGCATCGACGACACGGCCCTCCGCGCGACGCACGCGAATGCGGGACTGCTCGATGGAGTCAGCCTTGGCGAGGCAGCAGTGTTTGAACTTGCGGCCGCTGCCGCAAGGGCACGGAGCGTTGCGGCCGGTCTCGGCACCGATCGGCTGCAGCTTATCGCGCGATGGCGTCCGATCTCGTCGGCGCCGAGAAACGACTCGGGGTCGGTCTCATCCAGACTGGTGGTTCACGGCGAGACGCTTCCCATATGCGAACCACTATGAACTCGATGTGTATCTCAGGTGTAGCGCTATGGTCGTTCGTGACTCGAGGATAGAAGGAAGCATTAGCGACATAAGCGGCGTTGGACTAAACCGCTTCGCGGTAGGTCGTACGCCGGTCGCGCGCTCTCGTCCCGCCATCTGAGTTCCTCGCACCGCTGACTCGCCGCGTCCTCGATACGCTCCAGTTACCCACGCGCCGGGATGGGCCGCGCGCGTGCGCCAGGAGCTGTCGATGACCCCACTTCGCCAACGCATGCTCGAAGATATGCAGGTCCGCAACCTGTCCCCCCTGACCCAGCGCGCGTACCTCGAGCACGTGTCGCGGTTCGCGCGGCACTTCGGCCGGTCGCCCGCGCGGTTGGGTCCCGAGGAGATTCGGGCCTACCAGATCTATTTGACCAACGAGCGACAGTTGGCGCCCGCATCCATCGTGATCACCGTGGCCGCGCTGCGCTTCTTCTACGCGGTCACGCTCCAGAAGCCGTGGTCGGTGACGGCCGTGATTCCGGCGCCCAAGATGCCGCAGACCTTGCCCGTCGTGCTCAGCCCGGCCGAAGTCGTCCAGTTTCTCGACAGCATCAAGACGCCGAAGCACCGCACCATCCTGACGACCTGCTACGCCGCCGGCCTGCGGATCTCCGAGGCCGTGCACCTCACCGTGTCGGCGATCGACAGCCCGCGCATGGTCCTGCGCGTCGAGCAGGGCAAGGGGCAGAAGGACCGCTACGTCATGCTCTCTCCGACGCTACTCGCGATCCTGCGCGCGTGGTGGCGCCTGAGCCGCCCCCGGCACTGGCTCTTCCCCGGCGATCGCCCCGGGTGTCCCATCACCACCCACGCGGTCGACCGCGCCTGTCAGCAGGCCCATCGGCGCAGCGGTATCACCAAGCCGATCACTCCGCATTCCCTGCGTCACGCGTTCGCCGTGCATTTGCTGGAAGCCGGGACCGACGTCCGCACGATTCAGTTGCTGCTCGGCCATCGGAGTCTCGCGACGACGGCGCGCTATCTGGCGATCGCCACGACGCGGGTGTGCGCGACGCCGAGTCCGCTGGATCTGCTGCCGCGCCTCGGCGCGGCGGCGTCCCCGGCCTCCACCCCCACGCCCCGCTGAGCCGCCGGCCGTGGATCGGGCCACGCTGACGGTGGCGGACGTGTTCCGCCGCGCCGGTGACACCTATCGTGCCCACGCGGGGCCGTCGCTCCCCGTCGCGCATCGGCGCGTGATGACCGCGATTGAGACCTGTCGCACCGCCGCCCTCGGCGGCCACGTCGAGCAGTGCGACGACTGCCACTATCGCCGCGTCTGGTACAACAGCTGCCGGAATCGGCATTGTCCCAGTTGCCAGTCGCTGGCCCGCGCGGCCTGGATCGACGCCCGCACCGCGGACCTGCTCGACACCGAGTACTTTCACGTCGTCTTCACGGTGCCCCAGGCGGTCGCCGCGATCGCCCTGCAGAATAAGGCGGCGGTCTACGGCATCCTCTTCCGGGCGACCGCCGAGACGTTGCGCACCCTGGCCGCCGACCCGAAACATCTTGGGGCCGCCATCGGCTTCTTCGCGGTGCTCCACACGTGGGGACAGACCCTCGTGCATCATCCGCATCTGCATTGCGTCGTCCCCGGCGGCGGCCTCGCCCCGGACGGGACGCGCTGGGTGGCCTGCCGCCCGGGCTTCTTCCTGCCCGTCCGCGTCCTGTCCCGCCTCTTCCGCCGGCTCTTCTTGACGGCGTTGCAGGCCGCCTTCGACGCGGGCCAGCTCCGATTCGCCGGGGCGCTCCACGCGCTCGCTGATCCGCACGGGTTTGCCGAGCATCTGGAGCCAGTGCGGCACACCGAGTGGGTGGTCTACGCCAAACGCCCCTTTGCCGGCGCGCGACAGGTGCTCGACTACGTCGGCCGCTATACCCACCGCGTCGCCCTCGCCAACCAGCGGCTCATCGATCTCGACGATGGGCACGTGCGCTTTGCCTACAAGGATTACCGCGCGGGCCCCGCAGCGCCGCCGAAGACGATGACGCTCGCCGCGCCGGAATTCATCCGCCGGTTCTTGCTGCACGTGCTGCCGTCAGGCTTCCATCGGATTCCTATTACGGCCTCTTGGGGAATCGTCACCGGCGCGAGCACTTGGCCCAGTGCCGCGCCCTGATTGGGACAACCGGGCCACCGCCGATCGCCGACGAGACACCGGACCCCGGCAACTATCGCGACCGCTACGAGCGGCTGACCGGGCGCTCGTTGCGCCGGTGTCCCCGCTGTCAGGGCGGGCACATGCGGGTCGTCGAGCCGCTCGTGGGCGCCACGCGCGTGGATACTTCATGATCGGCCCGCCCGACCTCGCGCCGCCACCGTCAGCGATGCCGCCCTCGTCACGGCTCGGGAGACGTGTGCCGCCGAGGCCATCGTCCCGACGATCCGACCGTCCGACCCGGGGGCGCGGGGCGCCGCATCGCCCTCCAACGCACCCGCGCCGACGGCGACGGGACGTCCGGGCACGCACGCACGACCGCACGCGACGCGCGCGGTCCGGTTCCGCCTCGATACAAACCCCATAAGGCCCGCACCCAGCCCGCGGTTTCGTCCAACGCGTTTTTAGTCCACCGGCGCGGCGGCACCCGGCTCGCCACAGTCCGACGTCGTCCCGCCGCGCCGCCAGACTAAAAACACTCTGCCTTCTCAGACATCCGCCCCGGTGGGTGCGCGTGGAGCCTAACAGGGAGCATGTCGCTGAGCGGCGGTTTGGGGTGAGTCAGAGGTCCTTCAACGCCACGTTGGCCTCGACGCGAGAGGCGCGCCGCGCGGGTATGTGGCAGGCGACGAGCGCGGCGGCCGTGAGCAGTCCCGCCGCGATCACGAATCCAACAAGGTCGAAAATAGCGACGTCCGGGTACAGCGCCCGCAGGAGGAATCGACAGACCGTGCCGAACGCGAGGCCCCCAACAGTGCCTTGCATGACGGGTCGCAGACCGTCGCGAATAATGAGGCGGCGGACTTGACGGGGCAGTGCGCCGAGTGCCTTGCGGATACCCATCTCCCGGGTACGGCTAGTGACGACCTGCGACAGCACCCCGTAGAGTCCAATCATCGAGAGCAGGATGGCGAGTCCGGCCAACGATCCCGTGAGGCCGGTCGCCATCCGAAGCAACTCATATTGGGGAAACAGCATGACGGATGCCGTGCCGGCCCGCGGCAACATCGCCACGTCCGGGGCGGCCATCTGCACGACGCGTCGCATCGGCTCGACGAGATCGGCGGGGTCGCCGGCGGTCCTCGTCACGAAGGCCAGCGTGGGCTCGTAGTGCTGCGCCAACGGGAGATACACGGTGCCGTTGCTTCGGTTGGGATGCACCACATCGGTGTCGGTATCCTGAGCGACGCCGATGATGGTGAGCTGGCTCACAGTCGTTCGGTCCATCATGTTGATGCGATTCCGCAACAGCACCTGGCGCCCAATGGGATCGGTCTCCCCAAAGATCTGGCGCGCGGTCACCTCGCTGACCACCGCCACCGGTGTCGTGCCTGCCACATCCCGGGCATCGAACGCACGCCCATGGACGATGGGCACGCCAATGGTTCGAAAGATGTCCGAGGTGGCGGTGATAAGCCACGCTTCGATACCAGACCGGCTGTCTACGAACGGACGCTCGGGCGTGGCGACCGAGGCACGCGGAGTAAAATCCAAGCCCAAGGGCAACCCGGACGAGAGCGACGCCGCCTCAATTCCAGGCTGCCCCGCCGCCGTCTTTACGATGGCGTCAATCACGGGTCGTGCCCGGGCTTCGGTCCAGCCGTCGGTCTTGAAGTCGACGACGCCCACCGCGAGCCGGTCGATGTCCAGGCCTGATGGGTGGCCCCGCCCGTTGATCGTGACCCGCACGAAAAATCCGGCAATCAGAATCAGGCCGGTTGAAATCGCCACCTGCCAGGCGATCGATCGTCGCCGGCTGCCCCACACGGCCGTCGAGGCGGAGCGCGCACGGGCCGCGGTTCCAGCCGAACGCGTCAGTTGCCACGCCGGCCCCACGCCGAACACGAGGAGCGATGTCACAAGAGCGGTCGCCGAGACCGCGAGCGCCGCCAGGTTCATCTGCGGATCGAGGCGGACGATCAGCCATCGCGCGACCGGGAGGTCGACTGCGAGCACGACGAAGAGTATCCGCGCGACCACGTACGCGCCCACAGCGCTGAGGGCCGCGATCATCGCGTACTCAATCAACAGTTCCCTGATCAAGCGCGACCGCGATGCCCCGAGGGCGCATCGCACGGCAAATTCATTTTCACGCGTCGCCCCACGACTGAGCATCAGATTGGCAATATTGGCCGAGGCAATGAGCAGGACGAGGGCGACGAGCCCCTTGACGACGCTCGTGACGATCTCGGGTTCCCCGCCCCTGGCGACGACGGCGGCAGATGTGGCGGACCATCCGCGCGTCGGCGGGACGCGCGCCCCGTCGGGCGTCGGGAGCGGAGTGGCGCGGTCAAGCCCGCTGCCGACCGTGGCAAGCGCCGTGGAGACGGAGGCGATGGATGTGGAGGCCGTGAGCCGGCCGATGGCGATGATCTCCCGCCTGTTGCGGTCCTGATTGCCGAGGCTGCTTGGCGGCGGGCCCGATCCGGCCGTGTCGTCCACTGCCAGGGGAATCCAGAACTCGGATGGTGTCGCCGGCCGACCCGTGAGTCCCTCGAACGATGCCGATGCGACGCCGATCACCTCGAAGGGATGCCCGCTCACACGCAGCACGCGCCCAACGACCGCCGGATCTCCGCCAAGCGTCTGCCGCCAGAACCGCTCGCCGAGCACGATGACCGCTGGCCCATCTGCGCGATCGTCGGCCGGCTGAATCGCCCGGCCGATCACCGTGGAGCCGCCAAGCGTCGGGAAGTAGGCGCCGGTGACGGCCTCGCCAATGGCGACCTTGGCCACAGTCGCGTCAGAGACCGTCCGAGACAGCACGACCGATCCGGCCAAACCCGCCATCGACGCGGGTGCTCGCTGAAGCTCGGCAAAGTCGAGATGAGACAGGGTCCACTGCCTGAAGTTGCGCGATGCGCCAGTGCTGAGGAACACCAACGTATCTGGATCGCGTACTCGTAGTGACGCGAGATGCTGCAATGAGTCCACGGCTGAGTACACGGCGGTCGTGGCGCCCACGCCGATCGCAAGCGACGTCGCGGCGAAGAGCGTGAAGACGGGCGTGGCGCGCAGCCGCCGACAGGCCATTCGTGCGTCCTTCAGCGTCTGTTCGGACCAGATACCGATCGACCAGAACGGATGGTCGCTCCTCACCTGCGCGCGGTAATGGTGGAGGCTGCCAAACTCCAAGCGCGCGCGGCGGGCCGCCTCGGCGTAGGACAGGCCTTGTCGTACCAGATCGTCAGCGCGATGCGCCTGGTGCGTGGCGGCCTCGATCTGGAGGTCGGCGTCGAGACCAGGTCGGCCGAGAAGCCGGCGAACGAACGGGCGAAGATAGTGGCGCACGACGAGCCGCTACTCCGCCGGCAGACGGTGCGTCAGCGCCGCAGCCATGATCGCCACAATCCGATTCCAGTCCTCGGTCTCTTCCCGCAGGCGCTTCCGGCCCGCGACGGTCAGACGGTAGAACTTCGCGCGCCGGTCGTTGTCGGAGGTGCCCCACTCCGTATCGACGAGTCCCTGGCGTTCGAGGCGGTAGAGCGCGGGATAGAGCGCCCCCTGCTCGATTCTCAGCGCCCCGCCGGTCATCTGCTGAATACGTAACAGGACGCCATACCCATGCAGCTCGCCAAGCGAAACCGCCTTGAGGATCAGGACCTCCAGTGTGCCCGGCACCAGGCCGGCGGGTTCGGGTGGCATGCGCTGGTCTCCTAAGCTGATTAGGAAAGATACACACGCTCTCCTAAGCCGTCAACGGGAAGGAAGCGGTGGGAGCGGCGAACGCAGCACGTACCGACACACGCCCTCCAGCCGCTCGCGTTGCCCGGCCGGCACGATGAGACCGGCGTGCAGGCTGTAGCCGTTCGCGCGCGCCGCGCAGGCGTCGAAGACCACCGGCTCCGTCCGTTCCCCCGTGGCGGTGCTCCCGAGCCGCACGGGATAGCGACCCGATCGCGGCGCCAGGGCGCTCAGGCCCTGCACCGACGCGGCCGCCCACCCGGCGAGCAGCGGGGCACCATTGGCCCAGGAATCGCCGGCCATGCCGTCATCGTCCGACTGGCCACGCGCGCGAAGCCGGCGGTTCACAAGGGGCTCGACCGCCGCCAGCACCTCTTCGGCGTCGAGCGT
>JBDSZL010000056.1:0-5623 GCA_039925145.1 Vicinamibacterales bacterium
GACGAGGTGGGCATCGATTGGCGCGTCGTGCACCGCCCGTTCGAGGTCGTGGACCAGATCGCCGGCCATCACCTTGGGAGGATTGTCACGTGCGATGTTGATCGCCGCCGACAGACGTTCGCGACGCAGAGGATGGTCGGCCCACACGCACGACAGCAACCATCGGACATCGTCGTCGTTCCGGACGTTGACCGGTGCGAGATCGAGGCCGCGACGCCAGGCGATCGCCGGCATGGCGACAGCCGAGATGTCGAGTCCGACCGTTACGCACGAACACCTCACGGTCGACGAGGTGTCACCAGCCTTCGCCTCGCCGTAGTCGCAGCAGAAGCGGTCAAGCAGCAGACACAACCCGGCGCTGGCTCCCACCTCCAGCAGGGCGAGCGGGCCAAGCGGCAGGGCCGGCAGGAGCACCGCACAGCGGCCGACTTCGTTGGTCTGTGTTCTCCGCTGCTCCATGAGCCGAGCGATGTCGCCGGCGTGGGCGCTGACGAAGTGTGCCAGCTCTCCAGGCGTCGCCGGCATACTGGCGGGACCGCAGAGGTATTGCACCGCCGCAAAGAACAGGTTGGGCTGGGTGACGGGTCGCGCCGCGATGAACCGCACCAGCTCGTCGCTGTTTGCCAACCCGGTCGACAGAGTGTCGTACAGGTCGGAGTGTCCTCGACACTCCGTCTCGGCGAACTGCCGGTAACGCCTGCGCACGATGTCTAGGTCAGTCATCTCCACGAGAGTCATGTCGGCTGGCTGAGTCTGATCCGATTTTCGAACGCGCGACACTCCGGGCGTGGCCGGTGTACGCGCGGCACGCCTCCGTCATGCTCCTTCGCTTCTGCCCGGCCTCCCCAACAAGCTTCTACGCGAGGGCGGCCCTGACCGTCGTCCGAATCTTCTCCATCGCCGTCGTCAGATTTTCGTCCGCGCTCTTCGTCCAGTAGTCGCGATTGAACAGTTCCAGCGACAGGAACCCGCGGAAGCCGCTGTCGCGCAGGTCACGGAGAATCTGCTTGTAGGGCGCGACGCCGTCGCCGGGATAAATCCGATTGCCGTCATTGAGCGTCGACGAATCGGGCACCTGCGGGTAGTCGTTGATGTGCATGATGTGCAGCGACGCGCCGTTGACCTGTCTGAGTCCCGTGAATGGCGAGCCGCTCTTGTAGAGATGAAAGATGTCGAGCAACATGCTCGCGTCCGGCCGGCCCGTGGCCGCGGCGACGTAGAGACCGTGGGAAAGCGGCCCCATGACCGGGTGGGTGCCCCAGAGTTCGAGGAGCGGCTGCACGGCCATCTTCTCGCCCATCTCGAGCGCCTCACGGTAGTACTTCGCCACATTGTCGAGGGAGATTGGCGCGCGCGCGTTGCCCGGGACGGCGGCGATGCGCGTGCCCCCGATCTGCGCGACCTTGTCCATGTCGGCTTTCATCTTCTCCATCGCCGCGGCGCGCCGCGTTTCATCGTCGTCCTCGAACGAATTGAACGCGATCGCATCCTCCACGGTGAGGCCCAGATCGGCGATTCGCCTGCCGAGGTCCTTCAGTGTCCCGCCCTTCGCCGTGTAGGCGTCGAGCTCGTTAATCCAGGGCTCGATGGCGTGGAAGCCGGCCTTCGACGCAGCGGTGATGACCCCGACGATGTCGAGGTTATTGCCGCGGATGGTGCTGGTGTTGAGGCAGTAGCCAAAGGGCTCGTTGGCCGGACGCGTACGCGCGGCCGGCGGCCGCGATGCCTGCGCTTCCACAGATCCGGAACCGCCTGCCACGGCCGCGCCGATTGCGGCCACGGCTCCCCCGATCACCTGCCTGCGTGAAAGATCCATGTCGATGTGCTCCTCTTGATGCCCAGCAGTATGCGCCGAGTCATCGCATTCTGGCGATCAGGTCTCGCGCACGCTGTCCCAATTCTTCATCGTCGCTGACCTTCGCGGCAAAGGCGCGCGCGTCGCCTTTCCGGTTGAGATTGAACGACGCCACGGCTGCATCCCACCTCGGCGAGCCTGCCCTCGAGGAGAATGCCGTTGGCGCAAGGACTCGGTGCTGGGTTTGACGGCTCGCCATCTTGGTGGATATGGTTACCCATATGAAGACCACGATCGAGATCGCCGACGACGTGCTGACGCGAGCGAAGCGGCAGGCGCGACAGGAAGGCAAGACGCTACGCGAAGTGGTCGAGCGGGCGCTGCGGCAGCAACTGGCCGCGCCAGATGTGCACGGGACGTTCAGACTGAAGCGGCGTCCGTTCAAAGGCAGGGGGCGGCACCCCGGCGTGACAGAAGGCGACTGGCAGAGCATTCGGGACTTGATCTACCGGATCGGGTAGCCCATGGTTGCCGTCGATACCAACCTGCTGGTATACGCACACCGCGCCGACTCCGCGTTCCACACGCAGGCCGACCGCGTCGTCGCCGATCTGGCTGAGGGACGGGCCTCCTGGGCCATCCCTTGGCCCTGCCTCTACGAGTTCTATGCCATCGTCACCCATCCCAAGATTTACCGGCCAGCCACACCGGCGGCCGAGGCGCTGGTCCAGATCGGCTACTGGCTCGAATCCCCGAGCCTCGTGTTGCTACACGAGGGTGACGGGTTTTTCGACGCGCTGGGGCCGGTACTGGCCGCGTCCAAAGTGCAGGGCGGCGCGGTGCACGATGCGCGCATCGCTGCGCTGTGTCTTCGGAATGGTGTGAAAACTCTTTTGTCCGCTGATCGGGACTTCAGCCGCTTCCCTCAGCTGCGGACCGAGAATCCGTTGTCGGGATTGAAGAAGTGAGGAGGTGCAGATGTGCGCGCGCGACATTGGCCGGCGCGCATCATCGAAGCGTTGTGATGAGCGACGCGGGTGGCCGCAGTCGGTGCCGCAGAGGTGCTGAACTTGGAATCGCCTGATGACTACGCGGGTCGATTGGCAGGATCGGCCGGCCGCTCTTCGTTCTTGTCGGTGACCAACACGAGCAACCACGCCGCCGCGGCAGCCACGATGAGGGCCGCCAGCCCGACGCCACCCCAGCGCAGGACAACCGCCAGCCCCGCCCATCGATCCGCGAACGCGTCGATGTCGACCGCCGCCACGCTACGAATGCGCTCGCCGAGCGGCGTCCACCACTGGTCACTCGGCAAGGCGGGCACGACCGATGCGGGAATCAGTCCGGCGAGCCACGCAGCGCCGACGACCGCCAGGAGCACGAACGCCCAGACATGGGCCACCAGCATCGGCGCCGACGCGCGTTCGGCGGCCTCGTCGCGCGCGAGCATCGCGCTCCGTCGCCACACGAGAGACGCATCAGGCACGCGGACCTCGCTGGACATGACATCCGACAGCTGATGGAGTGACACACCGACGAGGGCCAGATCCCGGCACACCTCGCACGACGTCGCGTGCCGCCTCAACTCGTCGTCGGCGCGGTCAGGCCACTGACCGAGCGACACAACGTCCATCACTTCGTCTTCGCGCGGGCAACTCGTCGGCCGGCTCATGAGCGGCCTTCCGGGCGCCCGAGCAACCCTGCCAGCTTGCGGCGTGCCCGGTGCAGCAACGTCTTCACGCTGTTGGCGCGGATGCCCACAACGTCGGCGATCTCCAGATGCGACGCTCCGTAGCCATAGGCGAGCCACAGCATCTGACGCTCGCGAGGTTTAAGCGAGCCGAGAGCCTGCTCGAGTTGCAGCCGCGACGTGAGCGACGCTGCCCCATCCACGGAGAGCTCTGCAGCTTCGGGCACCTCGTCGTGAGAGACATGCGACGGACGGACGGCGTGGTAGCGGTGCCGGTCGCGCGAGAGATTCGTCGCAATCTGAAACAGGTACCGCCTGCGGTGAGTCTCGCTTTCGAAGGCCACGCGTGCCCTGAGAAAACGACTGTAGGTATCCTGCAGCAGGTCGTCGGCTGCCGACCGGTCACCCAGCATCCGGTAGAGATACACCCACAGCATCCGCGCGGTGCGGTCGTAGAAACCCCGGAATGCCGCCTCATCCATGTGCAGCGCACGCGACGCCTCGGCAACCGCTGAGTCGTCGTCGGACGTCAGCGCGAGGGCGCCAGGAGCTGTCAAATCGCGCGTGGACATAGAGGGACGTCGCTCCTGCCTGGTCACGCCGCGGGTGCGTCACCCTGACGATGAATCGTCTTGTCGAGCAGGCCGAGCCGGTGCGACAACAAGTAGGATGCCACAGCCGCGAGCACGAACCCGATTCCGAGCGACACGGCAAGCGATCCGAGGACGAGCAGCATCTGTCCCACTTCCTCGAACATGTAGCGGCGAACGATCAGCAGCCCTACGCCGACCGATACCGCCACGATGCCCACTTGTGTCGACCACAGAATCCGGTTGATTGGGGCGCCAAGGCTGACTGAGGCCGGCTCGGCCGCAATCGGCGCCGCCTGCAGAAAATGGCTGCCTGCCGGCGACTGGATGTAGGCCAGCAACTCCTGATTCGAACCGATGCGCTCGATGAGCCGCCCATGGAACTCGGACTGCAACCGGGTCGACCGCAGCCATCGGCGGTGACCGACGGAGTATCGCAAGACCCAGGTGAACGTGAGCACGATGCCAACCCCGATGGCAAAGATGAACAGCCCCGCGGACGTGTCCTGCCACATCCGCATCATCGCGCTGAACCGTTCCTGTTCGGCAGTCCGCGGGGGCGCGTCAGACTGCCCGCTCGACCCGACGAAGAACGTCGGATCCCGCCGAATCTCGGGACGCGCCCGCAGATAGGCAATCAGGTCCGGATATGCCGCCAGGAATGCCTCGTTGGACATCAGGGTCGGATCGAGTCGCAGCAGCTGGAGCAGGGATGGCGGGTAGCGCCGCATGAACTGCCGGAACTCCTCTCGCAGCTCCGAGGCATTGCGGGGAGTACCCGGAAGGTCGCTTCGCAGGTCGACACCGCGTTCGTGCAAGGTTTGGGGGAGCACGCGCGGCTGTTGAGCGAAGACGGCCCCCGTGGCGGGCCCCAGAAGGGGTGCCAGGACCAGGATAGCGACGGCTGAGCGGCGGCGGAGCATCATTCTGACCTCTGACAGCTACTACGTAGCCGGCGACCAGAGGTAGACAGATGTATTTGCGATGGAGGTTGGGTCGTCGTTCTACGTGATCGGCGCCGGATTGAAGAGCACCAGCGCATTGTGCAACTGCCAGTGCTCGGCCCACGTCTTCTGACCGCTGGCCACCTGGAGCATCATCTGAAACAGTTCCCAGCCAACTGACTCGATGGTGGCCTGACCGGTGGCAATGCGGCCGGCGTCCAGATCCATCAGATCGTGCCACCGGCGCGCCAGGTCAGTGCGGGTCGCGACCTTGATGACGGGGACGGGCGCCAGGCCGTAAGGCGTGCCCCGCCCTGTCGTGAACACGTGCAGGTTCATCCCCGCGGCCAGCTGCAGCGTGCCACAGATGAAGTCACTCGCTGGCGTCGAGGCAAAGATCAGACCGCGCTGCCGCACTTTTTCGCCAGCCGGCAGCACACCAGAGATGGGCATGGTGCCCGATTTGACGATGGAGCCCATCGCCTTTTCGACGATGTTGGAGAGGCCGCCCTTTTTGTTGCCGGGCGTCGTGTTCGCGCTGCGATCCACCGCGCCCCTCTCGAGATAACGGTCGTACCACTCCATTTGCTGGATCATCGCGGCC
>JBDSZL010000057.1:0-42172 GCA_039925145.1 Vicinamibacterales bacterium
GCGACGCGATCGCGGACGTCTCGTTGCCCGTCATGCGCGCGCGCAGCAGCCCTGGCACCGCAATGGCCGCGATGATGCTGATGATCGCCACGACGATCAGCAGCTCGATGAGCGTAAAGCCCTGTTCTCTGTTTTTCTTCAATGTCCCCTGCTTCCTTGGTTGATCAACGAATGAGTTTGATGACTGCGCCGCGATTCGCGGCGGCTCGCCACACGCTGGATGGCTGACATCGGACATATCGCAACTGGGGTGCCAGGAACCGCCCAAAGGCCCCATCCGGTAATTCCCTATTCCGCTTGGTGTTACGAGAACGAGTCGTTGAGCTTTCCAGCCCGCACTCGCAAAAGTCCTGATCCCGCAGACAGATTCGTTTCGCCGCTTTCACTCGTGTGACGCGACACTAGGACATCTGGCTGATCAAATCGAACAGGGGCATGTACATCGAGATGACGATGCCGCCGACGACGATTCCCAGGAAACAGATGAGCACCGGCTCTAGAATTGTCAGCATGCCGGCGACGGCGACGTCGACTTCGTCTTCGTAGAACTCCGCAATTTTCGCGAGCATGGTGTCGAGGGCGCCCGTGCTCTCGCCGGCGCCGATCATCTGCGCCACCATGGTGGGGAACACCCCAGTTGCCCGAAGCGGCTGCGCGATGGTCTCGCCGCGCTCGATCCGCGCCCGTACCTGGCCAATCGCCTGTTCGATGACGGCGTTGCCTGCCGTCTTGGCCGTGATGTCGAGGCCTGCCAGAATCGGCACGCCCGAGCTCAGCAGGGTGGCGAGCGTGCGGCAGAACCGCGCCACCGCGACCTTTCGGAGAATGATGCCGAGCAGCGGCATCTTCAAGAGCGTGGAGTCGACGCGCATCCGGCCCGCAGCTGTCGCGTAGTACCGCTTAAAGAGATAACTCCCGCCCACGAAGAAGCCGACGATGACGGGCATGAAGATAATGAGTTTCTTACTGAGCCAAATCACGACACGGGTCGAGAGGGGCAGGGTGGCGTTGAGCCCTTCGAACAGCGCTGTGAACGTCGGCACGACCTTCCAGAGGATCACCATGACGACGACCATGGCGATGCTCATGACGGCGATCGGATAGATCATCGCGGAGCGGACCTGCCCGATGAGTTTTGCCTGTTTCTCGATGAAGGTCGACAGACGCTTCAGGATCGTGTCGAGGATACCGCCGGCTTCGCCAGCGGCGACCATGTTGGTGTACAGCTGGTCGAAGGCGTACGGCCGCTTCTGCATGGCGTCGGCGAGCGAGGTGCCCGATTCGACGTCGGCCTTGACCCGCTCGATGGCGTTGGCCAGCTTCTTGTCGGGCTCTTCCTTGGCCAGCAGTTCGAGACATTGGACGAGCGGCAGACCGGCATCGATCATGACGGAGAACTGCCGCGTGAAGATGGCGAGGCTCTTGGCCTTGACGCGGCCGGAGACGCGTTCACTGCCGGCCGCAGGCGCGATCTGCGTCACCAGAATCTGCTCGCGCTTGAGCGTCTCGCTCAGTGCGTCTTTCGACGCGGCGGGCCGCTCGCCTTTGACAATCTGGCCGGTTCGGGTCCGGCCGACCCACGCAAACGTGGTCATCGTTGCACTCCCTGCAAGGAGCGGCGAGCGGCCAGCGCAGCAGGACTCATGCCTGCTGCGGGCGGCGGCGCACCGCGATCGAGCATCGTGATCAACTCATCGCGATTCGACGAGGTGGCAAACGCCGCGTCGCGCGTGATGATCCGTTTGTCAACCAGCCGCGCCAGCGCCTGGTTCATCGTCTGCATGCCGTATTTCTCCTGGCCGGCCTGCATGGTTCCGTAAATTTGATGAATCTTGTCGTCGCGAATCAGGTTGCGGATGGCAGGGGTGGCCACCATGATTTCGAGGGCGGCCACCCGCCCCTCGCCGCTCGCCTTTGGCAACAGCGCCTGGCAGACGACCCCCTCGAGCACGAGCGAGAGCTGGGTTCGGATCTGAGACTGCTGATGCGCCGGGAACGAATCGACGACACGCGTAATGGTCTGCGCGGCCGAGTTGGTGTGGAGCGTCGCCATGGTGAGATGCCCCGTCTCTGCCAGCTTGAGCGCGGCTTCCATGGTCTCGAGATCGCGCATTTCACCGATGAGCACGACGTCAGGGTCTTCGCGCAAAGCCGCTCGGAGTGCCTTCGTGAACGACTGCGTATCGGCGTGCAGCTCGCGCTGGTTGACGAGGGCGGTCTTGTGATTGTGGAGATACTCGATCGGGTCTTCGATCGTGAGGATGTGTGCGGGCCTCGCCATGTTGATGCGATCGACCATGGCCGCGAGCGTGGTCGACTTGCCGCTGCCGGTAGGGCCTGTGACGAGCACGAGACCTCGAGGCCGGTCTGCCAGTTCCGCGAGCACCGGCGGCAGCCCCAGCTCCTCGAGCGGCCGTATCTTGTCGGGAATCAGGCGGTAGACTGCGCCCACCGCCCCTTTCTGGTTGAACACGTTGCAGCGGAAGCGCCCAACGCCGCGCAGGCCGAACGCCAGATCGAGCTCCCACGTCTCTTCGAACTTCTTCTTCTGCGCGTCGGTCAGCACGCTGTAGCAGAGCGTCTTGATCACATCCGGCGTGAGCACCGGCTGCTCGAGCCGCCGCAGGTGCCCGTTGACGCGGACCTGCGGGGCGGAGCCGATGGACAGATGCAAGTCCGATCCGCCCAGTTCCATCGTCGTCTTCAACAAATCAGGTAGGTTCATAGTCGGTACCGCGCGTCACATCGTTTCGCGCACAACTTCTTCGAGTGTCGTGTGGCCCGCGCCGACCTTGAGCAGCCCGCTCATCCGGAGCGTCAGCATGCCTTCCTGGACGGCGCGCTTGCGCAGTTCGCTGGCAGGAGCATTCGCCAGAATCAACTCGCGCAGGCCCTCGCTCATCTCCATGACCTCGAACACGCCAACCCGCCCCTTGTAGCCGGAACCGTGACAGCGATCGCACCCGCGGCCGTGCGAGGGGGTGAATGTGGCCGCCAGATCGGGCGCAACGCCGGCGTCGATCAACCTGGCGACGGGAATGTCGTGCGGCTCCTTGCAACCCGTGCAGATGCGGCGGACGAGTCGTTGAGCGCAGACCAGGTTGACCGAGTTGGCCACGAGGAAGGCCTCGATTCCCATGTTGACCAGCCGGTTGATGCTGCTTGGCGCGTCGTTGGTGTGCAGCGTCGAGAGGACCAGGTGGCCGGTGAGCGCGGCCTTCACGGCGATCGACGCCGTCTCGGCATCGCGAATCTCACCGACGAGGATGACGTTGGGATCCTGACGCAGGAACGAGCGGAGCACCTGCGCGAACGAGAGACCGATGTTCTCGCGCACGGGCACCTGATTGACGCCCGGGAGGTTGAACTCAACGGGGTCCTCCGCGGTCATGATGTTGACCGTGGGCTCGTTGATCTGCGCGAGCGAAGAGTAGAGGGTATTGGTCTTGCCGCTCCCGGTCGGTCCGGTCACGAGCACCATGCCCCATGGCTTGCGAATCGCCGCGTCGAACCGGCTGAGCGCCGACGGCTCGAAGCCGAGCTTGGTCATGTCGAGCTTGAGGCCTTCGGGATCGAGCAGGCGCAGCACGATCTTCTCGCCGAAAAGCGTGGGCAGCACCGACACGCGAAAGTCGATATCGCGGTTGGTGCCGCGGTCGACGAACCGCGCCTTGATTCGGCCGTCCTGCGGCAAGCGCTTCTCGGCGATGTCGAGGCGCGCCATGATCTTGATGCGCGACACGATGGGGTCGCGATACTTGATCGCGGGAGTCATCACCGCCTGCAGCTGGCCGTCGATGCGGAACCGGATCCGCATGTCCTTCTCGTACGGCTCGATGTGAATGTCGCTCGCGCCCTTCTGAATGGCCGACAGCATCAACGCATTCACGAGTTTGACGATCGGCGCTTCGCCGCCCTGGCGCTCGAGCGACGCAGTATCAATTTCCTCGGCGATATTGACGACCTCGATGTGGTCGCCGCGGGTGTCCTGGCCGAGTTCCTCGAGCGCGCGGCTCGCGACGTCCGAGCCACCCTTTTGCACGGGCTGGGTTTCGGGCGTCTTGGTGCCGTAATGACGCGAGATGGCCTCGCGGATGGCGCTTTCGGAGGCCACCACGGGCTCGACGTGGAGCCCGGTCATGAACTTGATGTCGTCCATGGCGAAGACGTTGGTCGGGTCGGCCATGGCGAGCGTGAGCGTCGTGCCCGATCGGGCGACGGCCAGCACGTTGTACTTGGTGGCACTTTCGGCCGAGATCAGACGCACCACGGCACTGTCGAGCTCGAACTCCCGCAGGTTGATGGCCGGGACGCCACAGTGACGGCTCACCACGTCCGTGATGTCGTCGTCGGCCAGAATGCCGAGCCGGACCAGACTGGTGCTGAGCCGTCCCCCGTTTTGCCGCTGATGATTCAGGGCATCCCGGAGCTGGACGGGAGTCAGGCGCTTTTCGCGCAGGAGGAGTTCGCCAAGGCGGACGGCCATGATGTTCGGACACGGCCACCCGGAGGGCGGAATCGCACATTGCCCCGGGACAACCGGGGCGTGGGTATCAATCGGGGGAAGATGACCGGCGGAACATCAGAAGCCGGCGCGTAACGCCACGCCAAGCTCCCGATCCTCATCCAGACGGCCCTTGGCGTAATGGCCATCGAGCCAGAGGCCCCGCCGAACCGCCAGGCTGAGCCCGACAGCGCCGACCGGCCTCCTGGAGCCCACGAGGCTCCAGCGAATCCCTGACCGCGCGCTGAGACGAGAGCCCAACGCAGCCTCCGCCCCGAACGCACCCATGCGACGAAGGCCGCCCATAAGGTCGACCGTGTTCAGGTCGACGTCCATAGCAAGGGTCAAGCCATTGGCAGGAATGACCGCAATCCCGACCCGGCCCTGCCTCGGCAGCAGGCCATTGGGGGCCGCAAGCTCGCCAAACTTCGGGGATCGCAGATTCTTCACCGTGAGGCCCAGGCGCACCCTCGCTGCGGTGGCCATGACCCCGAGATCCAGGTCCAGCGCGGTTTCCCTGTCGCCCCGGAGGCGAGCCCCGGATTTGAGGGCGGCTTCGGCCGACCCACCTTGCGCGGGCTCGCTCAGCGCCTCTCCACGGAGGAGCTTGACGGTAGAACCCACGACGACGCCCGGCAGGACGGTCTGCAGGATGGTCACGCCATACTGGCTCGTGCGAAAGGTCTGAGCCGTGACGACGTCTCCCTGGCCCTCGCCTCCCGTCAGTGTCGTCACTTGAAAGTGGCCGTAGGAGACTCCGAGCGGCCAGGCGCCAATGCTCGTGAGCGTGCCAGTCCGCCTGAGGAGGCCCGCTTTGGGCAACCCCTTCTGATCACCGTTTTGAAATCGGGATGTCCCTATTGTCATTCCGGCTGGGCCGCCGATCGAGAGACCCGCCGGGTTCCAGTGTGTCGCAGTCGCGTCGTCGGCGACGGCCACGAAGGCTCCGGCCATGCCTAGCGCGCGCTCACCGGCCGACTCGAACACCAGCTGCGCGCCAGCGACGCGGCCGACCGCCAGGAGGAGGATGGTCCAAAGAGGCAGG
The DNA here is from genome assembly GCA_039925145.1 of Vicinamibacterales bacterium. Taxonomy (GTDB): domain Bacteria; phylum Acidobacteriota; class Vicinamibacteria; order Vicinamibacterales; family SCN-69-37; genus JBDSZL01. Next base: position 5,550 of record JBDSZL010000057.1, read on the forward strand.
TGCATTCGAGCTCGCGGCATGGACACGAGGGTATCAGGGCCGGGACCGCGATGTTCAGCGAAGGGCGACTCAATACGAACAACCGGACTGGAACAATCGTAGAGTCAGGTGCGACCGGTTACAATTCTCGACGGCTCTTCCAGCCTCCACGAGGTGCTCCCCGCATGAATGACGCCGTCCTTACCGAAGTCCCCGACCAGAATGTACTCGCGAGAGCGCTTGGGATCGTGACGTCTCCGGGCGCGACCTTCGAGGTCGTCAAACGGTTTCCCCGCCCGGCCAGCATGCTGTTCCTGGTGTGCGTGGTGATGGCCATGGCTCTCGGGGGGCCTCAGTTTACGGCCAGGGGCCGGCAGCCGATGCTCGACTCGCAGGTCCAGCAGATGGAGAAGTTCATGGGGACCTCAGCCACTCCTGAGATGTACGCCGGTATGGAGAGGCGGGCGCCGTACATCCCGTATCTCACGATCGGGTCGATGTTCATCTTCATTCCAGTGGTCTCCCTGCTCGTGGCGGCCGTCTACTGGTTCGTATTCAACGCCGTGCTCGGTGGCGCGGCCACATTCAAACAGGTGCTGGCCGTCGTGACTCACTCGCAGGTCATCAGTGCCCTGGGGGCGGTGGTGGGCGCGCCGATTCAATATTTCCAGGACACGTACAGCCAAGCGGGCCCGTTCAACCTCGGAGCCGTGGCCCCGATGCTCGAGCCGGGCGGCTTCGGCGCAAGCTTTCTTGGATCCCTCAGCATCTTCATGCTGTGGCAGCTCATCGTCACCGCCATTGGGCTGGGCGTGCTGTATCGCCGCAAGGCGACCGTCCCGGCGGTGGTCCTGACCGTTGTGTATCTAGCCTTGATGGCAGGCGTCACGCTCGCGTTCTCTCGTTCCGGAGCCAGGTAGTTCATGACACGCAAGAAGAAGATTTTCATCGGCGCAGGACTCGTTATCGTGCTCGGTGGCGTCGGATATGCCAACGTGCGCTACCGTCGGACCGACGCGACGAGCGTGACGGTCGAGAAGATCTCGCGCCGCGATCTGCAGGCCATCGTCTCGGCCAGCGGAAAGGTGCAGCCCAAGAGCAAGGTCGACGTCAGCGCCGAGACGATGGGCAAGGTCACGAACCTGGCCGTGGCCGAGGGTGACGTCATCGAAAAGGGCCAGCTCCTGCTCCAGATCGACCCCCGCAACCTCGAGACGACGGTTCAGAATCGCGAAGCAAGCCTCGCGACCGCCAAGTCGCAGCTCGACCAGACCCGGTCACAGGTCGACAACGCCCGGCTCTCGCTCCAGCAGGCCGAAGACGTGCTCGTCCGGCAGGAGGGCATGTTCAAGGCCGGGCTGCTCGCACGTGACCAGTTCGAAAAGGCCCAGAACGACGTCAAGATGCGCCGCACCGACCTGCTGCTGAGCGAACAGTCGGTACGGACGCAGGAGCAGCGCATCCGTCAGGAAGAGGCCAACGTCAGCAGCGCTCGCTACGACCTCAATAAGGTGCGCATCGTCTCGCCCATCGCCGGCATCGTCACGCGTCGAAACATCGAAGAGGGCGAAACGGTGGTCACCGGCACGATGAACAACGCCGGCACCGTGCTCCTGACGATTGCGGACCTCTCGGTGATCGAGACGGAGATCGAGGTCGACGAAACCGATGTGCCGTTCATCAAGATCGGCCAGCCCGCCAAGGTCAGCATCGACGCCATCCCGGACCGCACCTTTTCGGGTCACGTCACGGAGGTCGGCAACAGCCCGATCCAGACGACGGGCCAGGCGACCGGACGGGCGACGAATTTCAAGGTTGTGGTGACCATCGACGGCAAGGTGCCGGACGTGCGTCCGGGCTTCACGTGCACGGCCGAAATCACGACCGCCACCCGAGACAAGGCGCTGAGCGTGCCGATTCAGGCGATGACGGTCCGGGAGCTGATCGTCGATCCCGAAGGCAACGTCGTGAAGCCCGAACCGGTCGCCCCTGGCAGCAAGACCAAGTCGACGATCATGGCGCCGCCTGCGGAGCTGAAACCGGGGCAGACGCGCAAGGAGATCGAAGGGGTCTTCATGATCAATAGCGGCAAGGCGGCCTTCGTGCCCGTCAAGACCGGGATTGCCGGCGAGAAGTATTTCGAGGTGCTCAGTGGCGTCAAGGAATCCGATGAAGTGATCACGGGTCCCTTCGCCTCCGTGCGCAACCTGAAAGAGGGTGACGCCGTGACCGTCCAGGGCGCCGCCGCGAAGCCCGTCTCTCCCGCCCCACGCTGATGCACCTGTTCTTCGAAGCGGTCACGATCGCCCTGCAGGCCGTCTGGGCGAACAAGCTGCGGTCGTTTCTCACAGTCATCGGCAACATCGTGGCGGTGACGTCGATCATCGCTGTCGTGTCGCTCGTCCAGGGTCTCAACGCGTCTGTCGAAGAGATCATCCAGTCGCAGTTCGCCGCAGACGCGTTCTCGATTCAGCGTCGCGGGATCACCACCACCGAAGACGAATTGCTGGCGGCGGAGAGCAACCCGCGCGTGACGCTCGACGACGCCCGGGCGCTGCGAGACTACGGGTCGTCCATCGGGTTCGTGATGGCGGAAGCGCGCAACTCGGCCCAGGTGAAGTTTCGCAGCGAGTCACTCGACAGCATCAGCGTCCGCGGCGTCACCCGCGAGTACAACACGCTGCCGTCGACGACGATCGAGCGCGGCCGCGCCATCACCCCGGCCGAATACGACGCCGGCCGGCCGGTCGCGGTCATCGGGTTCGACACCGCCGACCGGCTGTTCGGGCCGCTCGATCCACTCGACAAGCTCATCACGGTGGCGGGAGTACACGTCCGTGTCGTGGGCGTGGGGCCCAAGAAGGGCGCGCTCCTCGGCCAGTCGCAGGACGAATGGCTGGTGCTGCCGCTGCTGGCCTATCAGCACATCTACGGGTCGCGCCAGTCGCTGGAGCTCACGGTACGGCCCACGACGCCGAGCCTGGTGGCTCAGGCGATGGACGAGGCGCGCGTGGCCCTGCGCGTCCAGCGCCGTCTCCGTCCCAAGGAGCGCGACAACTTCGGGCTGCTGACGTCCTCCACCTTTCTCGATCTCTACAGCCGCGCGACATCGGGCATCTTCGCCATCCTGATTGGCGTGGTGAGCCTGTCGCTCGTGGTTGGTGGCATCGTCATCATGAACATCATGCTGATGGTCGTGAGCGAACGGACGCGCGAGATTGGTCTGCGCAAATCGCTCGGCGCCCGGCGGCGCGACATCCTGTGGCAGATCCTGACCGAGTCGATCACGTTGTCGACCTTCGGCGGCCTGATCGGCACGTTGCTCGGCTTTGCCGTCGCATGGGGCATCAGCAAGGTCAGTCCGCTGCCGGCGATCGTGGAACAGTGGTCGGTCGTGCTCGGGATTTCGATGACCGCGATCGTCGGACTTGGATTCGGCATCTACCCCGCGATGCGTGCCGCATCGCTCGACCCCATCGAAGCGCTGAGGCGCGAATAGCACATGCGGTCCGGCCTGTTCGGTGAAATCATCTCGATGTCGTGGGACACGGTCCGCGGCAACAAGCTGCGGTCCTTCCTCACGGTGCTCGGCATCGTCATCGGCATTACATCCATCGTCGGGATGACCGCGCTCATTCGCGGCTTCGACCAGTCTTTCCGCGATCTGATCAAAGGACTTGGCCCCGACACGATCTACGTGACCAAGATGTCGGCGGTGAGCATGTCATCGGGCAAGTCTTTTCAGGAACTGCTCAAACGACCAAATATCGTCCCCGCCGACGCCGACGCGATCGAACGCAATGCTTCTTCGATCAACGTGGTCGACATCACGCTGGGGAGTGGCGGCCCGGGCAGCCAGTCGGCACGCATCTACTACGGTAACCAGCGCACGAAGCAGGTGGCCGTGTTCGGCACGACCGAACGCTGGCCGTTTGCCGTGCAACTGGCGATCGAGACCGGACGCTTTTTCACCGCCGGCGAAGTGCAGCGCCGCAACCGCGTGGTGGTGCTCGGCCAGACGATCGTGCAGGCGCTGTTCTCCAATCTGGATCCGATCGACAAGCACGTGCGCATCGGCTTCGAGGAGTACACGGTCATCGGGACGATGGCAAAGCGGCCGAGCCCGGGAGGCTTCAATATCGGGGCCGATGATTTCGTGGTGCTCCCGTTCACGACCTACGCCAAGCAGTACGGCATCAAGGTGGACGCACGGGCGCGCGGCGAGACGCGTCCGGTGATGATCGCCGCGGTGCCACGCGAGGGCGTGAGCCGTGACGACGCGATGGTGGAGGTCGAGCAGGTGATGCGCATTCGCCACGGCCTGCGGCTCGACGAGCCGAACGACTTCGATCTGGTGACACAAGACGCCTTCCTCGCGCTCTGGGATCAGATCAGCAGCGCGACATTCCTGGCGCTCGTCGTCCTCTCGTCGATTGCCTTGATGGTTGGCGGTATCGGGGTCATGAGCATCATGACGATCAGCGTCACCGAGCGGACGCGCGAGATCGGAGTGCGCAAGGCCCTTGGGGCCCGGCGGATCGAGATTCTCTGGCAGTTCCTCATCGAGGCGATCTTCCTCACGTCGACCGGGGGCGTTCTGGGGGTGATCTTCGGCACGCTGATTGGCGTGGGGGTGCACTGGTTGAGCGGGTTCCCAATTTCGCTGCCCTGGTGGTCGTTCGCCATCGGGGTCGGGTTTTCCGCCACGGTCGGCCTCGTGTTCGGCACGATTCCCGCCATTCGCGCATCGCGGCTCGATCCCATCGAAGCGCTGCGGTACGAGTAGACGGGCGCCGGCCTGCACGCCCCTTATAGCGGCTTCGTCTTTGGCGGGGTTGCCTGACTCCTGTATTCTTCGGCCTATCGGAGGGTTGCCCCAATGAAGGTCTTCGACGCAGCAGCGATACGCAACGTGGCGCTGGTCGGACACAGCGGCGCGGGCAAGACGCAGCTGGCCTCGGCGCTCCTGTACGCTGCGGGTGCCGTGAACCGGCTGGGCAAGGTGGACGACGGGACCACCGTGACCGATTACGACGAAGAAGCTGTCGCGCGCAAACACACCCTCTCGTCCGCCCTCGCCTGGGCCGAGTGGAGCCGCTGCAAGATCAACATCATCGACACGCCAGGCGCCGGCAACTTCATCAGCGAAGCTCGTGCCGCGCTGCATGTCGTCGACGCGGCCGTCGTCGTAGTCGATAGTGTGTCAGGCGTGCAGGTCTCGACCGAAAAGACCTGGGCGACGGCCGATGAACTGCACCTCCCGCGGCTGATCGTGTGCAACCGGATGGACCGCGATCGCGCGAGCCTGAGTCGGACGCTCGAGTCGATGCGCGGCGCCCTGCACCGATCGTGCGTCCCGGTCCAGCTGCCGCTCGGCGAGGCACAGGACTTCGCGGGCGTCGTAGACCTGGTCGGCATGCGCGCATACTCCTTCGACCGGGACGGCGCCGGCAAGCTCGCTGAAATCTCGATACCCGACGCCATTCAGCCAGACGCGCAGACCGCCCGCGAGGCGCTCATCGAGGCGGTCGCCGAGGCCGACGATGCGCTGATGGAGCGGTTCTTCGAGACGGGCACGCTCACCCAGGAAGAGCTCACGGCGGGGCTGGCGCGGGCGATTCGAGGCGCCGTGCTCTTTCCCGTCTTCTGCGCATCCGGACTTCACAACATCGGTATTCAACCGCTCGCTGACGCGATCGTGACGTACGTACCGTCGCCCGCCGACCGTGCCTTTCCCGGTCTCGACGCCTCTGGCGCGGCAACGGTGCGTCAGGCCAAGGATGACAGTCCGCTCCTGGTGTGGGTCTGGAAGACCATTGCGGATCAGTTTGCCGGACGCGTCTCGCTGTTTCGCGTGGTCTCAGGCGTGGTGACGTCGGACAGCAGCGTGCGCAATCTCACACGCGACGCAGAAGAACGGCTCGGCCACCTCCTGGTGCTGCAAGGTAAGACGCAGTCGCAGGTCGCGCAACTCCATGCGGGCGATCTGGGAGCCGTGGCAAAGCTGAAGGACACCCATACCGGCGACACGCTCGGACAGCGCGACGCGGCGTTTCGCCTGGCTCCGCTGCAATTCCCGACGCCCGTGCTCGCCTACGCGATCGCGCCGAAGAGCCGGGCCGACGAGGACAAGATCGGTCCGGCCATCCAGCGCCTTCGCGAGGAAGATCCATCGCTCGGCTACTCGCGCGATCCCCAGACACACGATCTACTGCTCGCCGGACAGGGCCAACAGCACATCGAAGTGGCGGTCGCAAAGTTGCGGCGACGGTTCGGCGTCGAAGTCACGCTCAAGCCGCCGCACATTCCCTACCGGGAGACCATTACGGCCAAGGTCGAGGCCCACGGACGTCACAAGAAGCAGACGGGTGGACACGGCCAGTTCGGCGACTGCAAGATCCGGATGGAGCCGCTCGCGCGCGGGAGCGAGTTCGAGTTCGTCGACGACCTCTTCGGAGGCGCCATCCCGCGGCAGTTCGTGCCCGCCGTCGAAAAGGGGATTCAGGAAGCGCGTCTGCGCGGCTACCTGGCAGGCTATCCGGTCGTGGACTTCCGGGTGACGGTATTCGACGGCTCGTATCACGACGTGGATTCGAACGAGCTCTCGTTCAAGATGGCGGGCCGGCTGGCGTTCAAAGATGCCATGTCGCGCGCGCGCCCGACGCTGCTCGAGCCGGTGATGAACGTCGAGGTGCAGGCGCCCTCAGACTACGCCGGCGATCTGATGGGCGATCTGAACTCCAGACGAGGTCGCATCTCCGGCATGGACACACGAGGCGGCGCGACGGTGATCAAAGCGCTCGTGCCGATGGCTGAGATGTTGGCCTATGAACAGACCCTCACATCACAGACGGGAGGCCGGGGGGCGTATTTCATGGAGCTGTCGCATTACGACGAGGTGCCAGCGCACCTGCATGCGAAGATCGTGGCTGCCGCAAAGGCCGAGCACGGAGAAGTGAAAGAAGAAGAGGAATGAAGATGCGACCGAGCCGGACACCGGCCAGCAGTGTCACCCGGCTTGCGATCCTTGCCGCCACGGTGGCCCTGGCCGGAGCCCTGGTGCGCGGCCAGCCCCAGGAACCGGTGGTGCCCGCGCAATCCTTCCAGGAGTTCCTTGAAGGCGTACGCGTGGAAGCGCGCAGTCTCGGACTCAGGGAAGAGACGCTCGACGCGGCTCTCAACACCCTGACGCCGGAGCCGGTGGTCGTGTCGCGGGACCGCACACAGCCCGAAACCGTTCAAAGTCTCGACGACTACGTCGCGCAGCGGCTTTCGACCAGGGTCATCGCCTCCGCGCGTGACATGGCGCGAAAGCACCACGACCTGCTCGACAAGGTGGAGGCGACCTATGGCGTGCCCGGTCCCCTGATGATCGCGATCTGGGGCCTCGAGTCGAACTTCGGCCGATTCACCGGCAGTTACCCCACGATTCGCGCGCTCGCGACCCTCGCCTACGACAACCGGCGGCCACTGTTCCGCACGGAGCTACTGCACGCGCTGACGATGGTGGACCGCGGCGTGGCGCCGGGCGAGATGAAGGGCTCGTGGGCAGGGGCCATGGGACAGCCTCAGTTCATGCCGTCGAGCTTCCTCAAACACGCGGTCGACTTCGACGGTGACGGCCGCATCGATATCTGGTCGTCGACCGCCGACGTGTTCGGATCGATGGGGCAATACCTGCGCAATGCCGGATGGACTGCGGGACAGCGATGGGGCCGCGAAGTGATCGTCGCCCCGTCGGTGCTCGCCCGGATCGATCGGGAGATGGCGATGCGCACCGCCGGCTGCCGTGCGATTCGGGCACTGACGGTCGCCAGGCCGCTCAGCGACTGGCAGGCGATCGGTGTCCGTCTGCCAGGCCGCGCCCCACTGCCCACTTCGCCCATCGCCGCGTCGCTCGTGCGCGGCCAGCAGCGATTCTTCCTGGCCTACCCGAACTACGAAGCGCTGCTCGACTACAACTGCTCGAACTCGTACGCCGTCGCCGCCGGGATGCTGTCAGACCGCATCGGTGCGGCCGCCCCTGCCGATCGCCCGGCGACTGGTCAGCGAGTCCCAGCGCGCTCGAAAGCGACGACGAAATCCAGGGCGCCGCGCCCGAGCCGGACTCGCCGGTAGAGGGGCGCCCGTACAGCACAGGAGCCCGCTGATGCGCGGGCTCCTGTCTTCGAACGAGGTCTGGCTGCCGCGGTCGATTACGATCCGCCAGCTTTCCGTGGAGTCGTGACCTTCTTGCCCACGCCCTTCGACGTGCGCGCGGGCTTCGCGGGCTTCTGATCCTGGTCGGACTTCTTGCGGCTCAGCGCCTCCCGAATCCGTCCACCGACGGTCTTCTTGGGCTTCACTGCCGCCGCTTTCGTCTTCTCATCCTGTGCGTTGGGGTCGTACTCACTTCCGAGGAGCTCGACCGCCGCCATCTCAGCACTGTCGCCACGGCGGTAGCCGAGACGCATCAGGCGCGTGTACCCGCCGGCGCGCCCGACATAGCGGGGTGCGATCGTGTCGAACAGCTTCTTGACCACCGTGCGATCGGGAATGTCGCGTGCCACCACGCGCCGCGCCGTTACGTGGCGTGAGCTGCCCTCGGGCGCGTCCAGACTCCGTTTGGCGACCGAGATGATCCGCTCGACGAACGGCCGCAACTCCTTGGCCTTCGGCACGGTCGTCTGGATGTGCTCGTGCTGAATCAGATCGAGAGCCTGGTTACGAAGCATCGCCAGTCGATGCTCCGTGGTTCGGCCCAGTTTCCGGTATGCCACTCTGTGACGCATGATTGAGTCCTTCGTGTTTCGGCGGCCTGCGAGGCCTGCTGAAACGGTCGTCCTTAGTCCTGAACGCCGTGTTCCAGCCGCATCCCGAGGCTGAGCCCCATCGTGGCCAGAATGTCTTTGATCTCGTTCAGCGATTTGCGCCCGAAGTTCTTGGTCTTGAGCATCTCGCCTTCGGTCTTCTGCACGAGCTCGCGCAGCGTGCGGATGTTGGCGTTCTTCAGGCAGTTGTATGAGCGCACCGACAGCTCGAGCTCTTCAACACTCTTCTCGAGATGTTCGTTGACCGATGCCGACGCCGGATCCGCGCCGCCATCGAGCGGCTGATCGGCCGCTTCGTCGAGGCCGACAAAGATGGTGAAGTGGTCGCGGATCAGCTTTGCCGCGAGCGACACCGCGTCGCGGGGCGTGACGGCGCCGTTGGTCCAGACCTCGAGCGTGAGCTTGTCGTAGTCGGTGGTCTGGCCGATACGGGCGGCTTCGACCACATAGTTCACCCGCTTGACCGGCGAGTGGACGGAGTCGATGGGAATCCAGCCGATGCCCAGGTCTTCGTCGAAGTTCTTGTCGGCCGACACGTAGCCGCGGCCACGCTTGATGCGGAGCTCCATCTCGAGCCGCCCGCCTTCGCTGACGGTGGCAATGTGCGCTTCGGGATCGAGAATCTCGACGTCCGCGTCGGCCTCGATGTCCTTGGCCTTCACTTCACCCGGCTTCATGGCGCGCACGGTCAGCGTTTTGGGCTGGTCGGTGTGTACCTTGATGGGGATCTGCTTCAGGTTGAGGATGATGTCCGTGGCATCTTCGACGACACCCTGAATGGGCGAGAACTCGTGGAGCACGCCTTCGATCTTGACCGCGGTTACCGCCGCGCCTTCGATCGACGACAGCAGCACGCGTCGCATCGAGTTGCCGACCGTGGTCCCGAACCCGCGCTCGAACGGCTGAGCGTAAAACCGCCCAAACCGGTCTGTATGTGTTTCGCGCTCGGACTCGAGCCGCTTTGGCCGCTGAAAACCCTTCCACAACATTGTTGATGTCCTTTCGCCTGCAGCGCGTACCGCGCCGCCAGACCTGCAGTGTGTCACCGGCCTCCCGCCGCAGGTCTGAGAGCTGCGGGCCGGCAACTGGCCTCTCCGCGGGCCGGCGCCACGCGCCGGCTGACGGTTTGACTACTTTGAATACAACTCGACGATCAGCTGCTCCTGGACCGGCAGGTTGATCTGTTCGCGCGACGGCAGCTGCGAGATCCGACCGGAGAAGCTGCCGGAATCGAAGGAAAGCCACTCGGGGATCCCCCGGCCCTTCACTTCTTCCATGGCGTGTCCAATCGTGGCGTTCTGCGCGCTCGTCCCGCGGACGGCGATCGTGTCGCCCTGCCGCAGGGCATAGGACGGGATGTCGACCTTGCGGCCGTTCACCGTGAAGTGGCCGTGGCGCACGAGCTGCCGCGCCTGCGCCCGGGACGTCGCGAAGCCCAGACGGTAGACCACGTTGTCGAGCCGGCGTTCGAGCATCTGCAGCAGCAGTTCGCCCGTGATCCCCTTTTGCCGGTCGGCCGCCTCGAAGTACCGGCGGAACTGGTTCTCGAGGACGCCGTAGGTGCGCTTGACCTTCTGTTTCTCGCGCAGCTGCACGCCGTAGCCGACCATCTTCGCCTTGCGCGAACGGCCGTGCTGGCCGGGCGGCACGTTGCGCTTCTCGATTGCGCACTTCTCGCTGTAGCAGCGCTCTCCCTTGAGGAAGAGCTTCATGCCCTCGCGCCGGCAGAGCCGGCAGACCGGACCGATATATCGAGCCATTAGTGACCTCTATCGAACGTCAACGTCGAACTTCTGATCTTCTGAACCGGGCGTACTAGACGCGCCGGCGCTTCGGCGGCCGGCAGCCATTGTGCGGAATCGGCGTGATGTCGCGGATCGACTTCACGTCCAGACCTACCGTCTGCAGCGCGCGCACGGCCGACTCGCGTCCGGCGCCAGGCCCCTTGACGCGGACTTCCAACGACCGCATCCCGTAGGTCTTCGCGGTATTGCCGGCAGCCATCGCCGCCTGGGTGGCCGCAAATGGCGTCCCCTTGCGCGATCCCTTGAAGCCGATCGACCCGGCGCTCGACCAGGCAATGACGTGCCCTTCGGCGTCCGTGATCGTCACGATCGTGTTGTTGAACGACGCCTGAATGTGCGCGAAGCCGTGATGCACGACACGCTTCTCGCCACGCTTCTTGAACGCCTTCTTCTTCTTTGGGCCTTTGCCGCTGTCCGGGCCGTCCTGCGCTGCTGTCTTTGCCATGATCGTCTCTGTCCTGCTGTCTCTCGTTACCACGGGCGCGCGACGCGCGCCACCGGCCTACTCGACCTTCTTGCGCGCGATCGCCCCTTTGCGCGGCCCCTTGCGGGTGCGCGCATTGGTCCGCGTGCGCTGGCCGCGCACCGGCAGATTCCGGCGATGCCGGGCCCCGCGGTAGCTGCCAATCTCGACCAGACGCTTGATGTTGAGCGAGATCTCCTTGCGGAGGTCACCCTCCACCCGGCCCTGCTCCTCGATCACCCGGCTGATATTGCGGACGTCGTCTTCCGACAGGTCCTTCACCCGGATGTCGACGCTCACGCCGGCCGCAGACAGAATGTCTGCCGAGCGCTGCCGCCCGATGCCGTAGATGTACGTCAAGCCGATCTCGACGCGCTTGGTCCGCGGAAGATCCACCCCTGCGATGCGAGCCATCTCTGAAACCTCTCTCGTGGCCACGTCGCGGCTGGTCAGGGGCGCCCGCCCCTCGACCGCAGCCGCGCCGTCTAGCCCTGACGCTGCTTATGCTTCTGATTCGAGCAGATCACGCGCACGACACCTTGCCGACGCACGACCTTGCACTTGTCGCAAATCCGTTTAACCGATGCCCTGACCTTCATCTCTGACGCCCTCGCTGTTTCCGGCCGACTCCCGAAAACCGCTCTCTACCCTCGCCGAACGATTCGGCCCCGACCCGCGTCGCGCGGACTGACTTCGACCGTCACCCGGTCGCCGACGACGAGCCTTACGAAGTTGCGCCCGAGCCCCGAGGCCGCGTGCGCCACGATTTCCCGCCCGTCGCCAACCGTCACGCGGTACAACGCCCGCGGCAGAATGGCCGCGACCGTTCCGGGCACCGAGCCACGCTCGGCGCCGCCGGAACCGTCAGGCATGGACCGATGCGGCCGGTCGGCCACCCCGGGCCGTGAGCACCAGCGGCCCAGCAGCCGTCACGGCCACCGTGTGCTCGAAATGCGCCGCCAGACTGCCGTCGCGCGTCACCGCCGTCCAGCCGTCGCGCAGCACCTTCGTCTCGGGCTTGCCCATCGCGACCATCGGTTCGATCGCCAACACCATCCCCGGCGCGAGCTTCGGCCCGCGGCCAGGCTCTCCGTAATTGGGAATCTGCGGCTCTTCATGAAGCCGCTCCCCAATGCCGTGCCCGACGAATTCGCGGACGACGGAGAAACCGTTGCTCTCGACCCACTGCTGCACCGCGTGTCCGAGATCTGACAGCCGCCCGCCGACTTGAACTTTCTCAATCGCCCGTTCCAGCGACTCGCGCGTCACTCGCAGCAGCTTCGCCGTGGCCTCGGGCACCGGCCCTACGGGCACGGTCACGGCCGAGTCGCCGTAGAACCCACCGACCTTGACGCCGATGTCGAGCGAGATGATGTCTCCCGCTTCGAGCGCGCGCCGGGCCGACGGAATCCCATGCACGACCTCGTCATTAATCGAGGCACACAGCGTAGCCGGATATCCGCGATAGCCCTTGAAGGCCGGCTCGGCGCCGCCCTCCCTCACCAGCCGCTCGGCGAGCCGATCCAGATCTTCAGTGGTCACACCAGGGGCCACCGCCGCTTCGAGCGCCCCCAGCACACTGGCCACGAGCTGGTTGGCAGTCCGCATCCTTTCGATCTCGGATTCGGAGCGGCAGATAATCATGGATGTCCGCCCACCACGGAGGCCACCGCGGCCGCCACGTCGGCAGCCACTGCGTCCTGCGACTGATCTCCATCGACGGACCTGAACGCCGGCCGGCGACGGTAGAACTCGACAATCTGCTGCGACTCGCGCTCGTAGACCTTCAGCCGCTCCAGCACAACCTTGAACTCGTCGTCGGGCCGCTGCACCAGCGTGCCGCCGCACTTGGCGCACACCTTGGCCGTGAGCGTCGCCGGCGTGCTGCACCGGCTACAGATCAACCGGCTCTTCAGCCGCCGAATCAGCGTCTCCTCGGGCACCTCGATGTCGATGATCACAAGCGGCTTGCGATCGTCGAGCAGGTGATCGAGCGCCTCGGCCTGCACGAGCGTCCGTGGAAATCCGTCGAGCACGAACCCCTGGGCCGCGTCCGGCTGCGCCAGCCGCTCACGGACAATGCCGATGACGAGGTCGTCGTCGACGAGCTGGCCCGCATCCATCAGCGACTTCGCGCGCTGATCGATCTCGCTGTCGCCGGTCGACGCCAGCCGCAGGACGTCGCCCGTGGACACGCGCGGAATGCGACGCTCGCGGGCAAATCGCTCGGCCTGCGTCCCCTTCCCCGCTCCGGGAGGGCCCAGCATCACCAGCCGGACAGACACTTGATGAGACCTAGCTGCGGCGGCCACGGATTCGAGTTTTCTTCATGAAGCCATCGTAATGGCGCATGATGAGCTGCGATTCAACCTGCTGGACCGTGTCCATCGCGACACCCACCACAATCAGCAGCGTCGTGCCGCCAAAGTAAAAGCCGAGCTGCATACCTTCAGTAATGAACCGCGGCATCACGGCGTCGAGCCGATCGCCGATGAACGGAATCGGCTGCACCTTGATTCCCGTCAACAGCAGCTCCGGCAGGAGCGCGATGGCGGCCAGATACAACGCCCCGGCGAGAGTCACCCGCGCCAGAATCGCATCGATGTGCTCAGCGGTCCGCTTGCCCGGCCTGATGCCAGGCACGAATCCGCCGTACTTGCGCATGTTCTCGGCCACGTCATCGGGATTGAAGATGATGGCGGTGTAGAAATACGCAAAGAAGATGATCAGGGCGACATAGACGAGGTTGTACAGCGGGTAGCCGATGCCCAGCTGGGTGATCGTCCGCTCCACGAAGCCGTTGACCGGAAACATCGGCTTCATCGTCTGCGGGAACGCGAGGATGGACGACGCGAAGATGACCGGCATGACGCCGCCGGTGTTCACCTTGAGCGGGATGTGCGTGCTCGCACCCCCGTACATCTTCCGCCCGACCATTCGCCGCGCGTATTGCACCGTGACGCGCCGGTAACCGCGCTCGACGAACACCACCGCGCCGACCACCGCGATCATGAGCACGATGACGAGCAGCATTCGTACGGGCCCAAGCTCACCGGTCTGCAGCCGCGAGATCGTGGTGAGGGCCGCCCTCGGGAACCCGACAACGATGCCGGCGTAGATCAGCAGCGACATCCCGTTACCAATCCCGCGCTCGGTGATCTGCTCGCCCAGCCACATCACGAGCACCGATCCGGTCGACAGTGTCAGCACCGTGATGAGCTTGAACCCAAGCCCCGGGTTGTCGACGATCGCAAATCCCCCGGCGCGGCCCGCATTCTCGAGGAACACGGCGATCGCCAGCGACTGCACCACGCTGAGCAGAATGGTGCCGTAGCGCGTGTACTGCGTGATCTTGCGGCGCCCCAGCTCGCCCTCGTGCGACAGCCGCTCGAGGTACGGCCAGACGACTGTCAGCAGCTGCAGGATGATCGACGCGCTGATGTACGGCATCACGCCCAGCGCGAAGACGGTCATCTGCGAGAGGTTGTAGCCCGAGAACATGTCGTACAGGCCGAACAGGTTGCTGCTCGCCGCTGTTTTCGTGAGCTCCAGCAACGCGTTGGCGTTGATGCCCGGAGTCGTGATGTGCCCGCCCACCCGGTACGCCGCGAGGATGCCGAACGTGAACAGCACCCGTTTGCGCAACTCGGGAACGGCGAAGATATTTCTGAGGCTATCCATAGATCATTCCGAGAACGAGACGAGGGACGCCACGTCGCGGACGCTCGGGTCATCGCCCGCGGATCTCTCCGCGTCGATCACCAGAACGCGCCGCCGGCCGCTCCCCATGTCGTCGTTCATCACGATTCTGCCCCCACTTCCCATGGCCACGCGATCACCCGACCGCGCATGCCCCACCTCAGCCAATGACTTCAGCGACACCTCCCGCTGCGGCAATCTTCTTGGCGGCCGCACCACTGAACTTGTGCGCCCGAATCGTCAACTGCTTCGAGATGTCACCCCGACCGAGCACCTTGACCGGCACCGACGCCTTCTCGCGCACGAGGCCACGCTGACGCAGGACGTCGGGCGTCACCTCGGAGCCGGCGTCGAACACCTCGCTCAGCATGTCGAGGTTCACGACCGCATACTCCACCCGGAAGATATTGGTGAAGCCGCGCTTCGGCACGCGCCGGTGGAGCGGCATCTGTCCGCCCTCGAACCCGCGCTTGAACCGGAAGCCCGATCGCGACTGGGCGCCCTTGTGCCCGCGTGAGGCGGTCTTGCCGTGGCCAGACCCGGGGCCGCGGCCCACTCGCTTCTTCGCATGTTTGGCGCCGCGGGGCGGACGCAGGTTATTGAGAGACATCGCTATGTTCCTTCGAAACCGGCGACTACTCGTCCACCTGGACGAGATGCCGCACCTTCAGAATGAGTCCGCGGATGGCCTTCGTGTCCTCGACCTGGACCGAATGCCGAATCCGGCGAAGCCCGAGGCCCCGCAACGCGAGCGTCTGCTTCTTGTCGAAGCCGATGCCGCTTCGAAGCTGTGTCACTTTCAGCGACTTCATGGCTGTTCCATCTCCTCGCGCCGACTCAGCGAGCCGGAGCGCCCATCATTTCCTCGAGGTCCTTGCCCCGCAGCCGCGCGACGGCGGCCGGATCCTTGAGCAGGCCCAGTGCCGTAAACGTGGCGCGCACCACGTTGTGCGCGTTGGCCGATCCGAGCGACTTGGTCAGCACGTTGTGGATGCCCGCCGATTCCACCACCGCGCGGACCGCGCCGCCTGCGATGATCCCGGTGCCGTCTGGTGCCGGCTTGAGCAGCACCGAACCCGCGCCGAAGCGTCCCAGCACCGGATGGGGAATCGACGTTCCCGCCATCGGCACACGGACCAGGCTCTTCTTGGCTGCCTCGATCGCCTTCTTGATGGCCGAGGGCACTTCCTTCGCCTTGCCGATGCCAAATCCGACGATCCCATGGCCGTCGCCGATGACAACCAGGGCACTGAAGCTCAGATTCTTGCCGCCCTTGACGACCTTGGTCACGCGGCTGATCGACACCACGGTGTCTTTCAACTCGACGTCGGACGGATCGACTTTCTCACGAGATTGCGCCATGTTTCCTCTGCAGAGTCTCGAAACGCGTCGAGACTCGACTAAAACTCGAGTCCGGCTTTGCGGGCTGAATCGGCGACCGCCCGCACACGCCCGTGATACAGGTTGCCGCCGCGATCGAACACCACCCGCGTGATGCCCTTCCCCTTGAGCCGCTCGGCGATCACCTGGCCGAGCGCTTCGGCTCCCGCGAGGTTGCCGCCGCGCGTCGTGCCGCTGAACGTCTCTTTCAGCGACGGCTCGGTGCTCGACGCCGAGACCACCGTCTGGCCGGCCATGTCGTCGATGACCTGCACATAGATGTGCGCCACGGACCGGAAGATGGCCAGCCGCGGCCGCTCCGCTGTCCCGTGAATCCGCTTGCGCTGCCGCAACCGAATCCGCTCACGTCGATCCTTATTGGTGCGAATTCTCATCGTCGTCTCTCAGAGCATCGGGCCGCGCCACCTCGAGGTCGCGCGAGCGACACTAGGCTCCCGTCTTGCCAACCTTCTTCTTCAACACCTCGCCCGTGTAGCGGACGCCCTTCTGCTTGTACGGATCGGGCTTCCGCAGACGGCGCATGTTGGCCGCCACCTGCCCCACCACCTGGCGGTCGATGCCGGTCACGGTGATGTGCGTCAGCTTGTCGATCACGACGTCGATACCCGGCGGAATCTCGAACACCACCGGGTGCGAGTACCCCAGGGCAAACACCACTTGCTTGCCCTTCACCTCGGCACGGTAGCCGACGCCCACGATGTCGAGCTCGCGCTTGAAACCGTTGGTGACGCCCTCGACCGCGTTGGCCATGAGGCTGCGCGCCAGTCCGTGAAACTTGCTCAGTGTCGGGTCGGGTCGTTCGGTCTCGGCCACGAGATCCGTGCCCTTGACGACGAACTTCACTCCCGGCGGCACGATTTGCCGGAGCGTGCCTTTCGGTCCTTTGACTTCCACCGCCTCCGAGTGCACCTTGACGGTCACACCCTGGGGCATGGGAATCGGTCGTTTGCCAATTCGAGACATCTCAGATCCTCACCAGACGTTGCACAGGACTTCGCCGCCGACGCCGGCTTTCATGGCGTCGCGCCCCGTCATCACGCCCTGTGAGGTCGTGAGGATGTTGGTGCCGAGCCCGCCCATCACTTTGGGGACATCCGTGCGCCCGAGATACACGCGGCGGCCGGGGCGGCTCACGCGCTCGATGCCAGAGATGACCGTTTCGCCGCGAGGGCCGTACTTCAGCGCAATCCGAATGACCGGCGGCGTTTCCTCGGCGGCCTCGATCATCTTGAACCCGGAGATATACCCTTCCTGCTCCAGAATGCGCGCGATGTCGATCTTGAAGCGCGACGTGGGAATGTCGACGCGCTGATGGCGCGCGTGCACGGCATTCCGAATCCTCGTGAGCATGTCTGCAATCGGGTCAGTCATGTGTCTGCCTTTTCCTCAACACTTTCCTCGACCGCAACCCGCGGTGTGGTCTGCGTCGTGCTCGAGTCGCTCGAGCCTGTCGACGCACGCACCGCCGCGAGAGGGTCTGTCTACCAGCTGCTCTTGATGACGCCGGCCACTTCGCCCCGCAGCGCGAGCTCGCGGAAGCAGAGACGGCACAGCGCGAACTTGCGCAGATACGCACGAGGCCGACCGCACTTGCGGCACCGGTTGCGATGCCGCACCGCGAACTTCGGCGTCTGATGAAGGTCTTTGACGGTCTTTGCAGTCGTGGCCATCGTGTGCTGTCCTGATCTCTGTCTCTGCTGAAAGTCGAACTAGTTCTGCCGGAACGGAATGCCGATCAGCTGTAACAGCCGGCGGGCTTCCTCGTCGGTCTTGGCCGTCGTGACGACCGAGATGTTCATCCCGCGCGACTTATCGACCTTCATGTAGTCGATCTCCGGAAACATCAGCTGGTCCCGCAGTCCGAGGGTGAAGTTGCCGCGCCCATCGAAGCCTTTCGGCGACACGCCGCGGAAGTCACGAACACGCGGCAGCGCAATCGCGATCAGGCGATCGAGGAACTCGTACATCCGGTCGCCGCGCAGCGTCACCATCGCACCGACGGGCATGCCCTTGCGCAGCTTGAACTGCGCAATCGCCTTGGTCGCCCGCGTGACGGCGGCCTTCTGGCCGGTAATCTTGCCTAACTCCTCGGCGCCGGTGTCGACCACCTTCGCGTTCTGCGTGCCCTCGCCGAGCCCCATGTTCACGACCACCTTCGTGATCTTGGGGACCGCCATGACGTTCGTGTAGCCGAACTCCTTCTGGAGCCCCGCCATGACGTCTTTGAGGTATCGCTCTCTCAGACGGTTCATTTGTCCACCACTCCCTTGCACTTCACGCAGAACCGTACCCGCGTGCCGTCGTCGAGCACTCGTCGTCCCACACGCGTCGGTGCACCACACTCCGGGCACACGAGCTGGACGTTCGACAGGTGCAACGACGCCTCGCGCTCCACGATGCCGCCCTTGATGTTCTTCTGCGGATTGGCCTTCGTGTGGCGCTTGATGATGTTGACGCCCTCGACCACCACGCGCCCCTTGTCTGGCAGCACTTCGAGCACGCGTCCACGCCGCACACGACCACTCGTGCTGGCATCCCGGCCGCTGATGACCTGGACCGTGTCGTTCTTCTTGATTCCCAGTGCGACTTTACTCATGATTTCTGCTTCCGCTCGGCATCCGGGCCCTCAGGCCGCGGATACGACGCCCGCGCTACAGCACCTCCGGTGCGAGCGAGATGATCTTCATGAAGCGGCGCTCGCGGAGCTCGCGGGCCACCGGCCCAAACACACGCGTCCCGATCGGATCCCCTTCGGCGCTGATAAGCACCGCGGCATTCCGGTCGAAGCGGATGTAGCTGCCATCGCGGCGCCGTACTTCCTTGCGAGTCCGCACGATGACCGCCTTGACGACCTGCCCCTTCTTCACTGTGGCATCGGGCGTCGCTTCCTTCACCGACGCGGTCACGATGTCGCCGAGCCGCGCGTAGCGGCCCGTCGATCCGCCCACGGGGTTGATCACCGAGATCTTGCGCGCGCCGGAGTTGTCCGCCACGTCGAGCACGGTTTGCATCTGGACCATGACTAAAGCTCCTTTGTCCGCTTCACGACGCGCGTGACGACCCACCGCTTCCGCCGCGACAGCGGCCGGGCCGGCACCAGAGCGACACTGTCGCCGATCTTGGCTTCGTTCTTCTCGTCGTGCGCCATGAATCGCGACGTCAACCGCTGCTGTTTGCCGTACAGCCCGTGCCGCACCTGCCGCTCGATGGTAACGACCACGCTTTTGGCCATCTTGTTGCTGACCACCTTGCCGATGATTTCCACTTTGGCCATCGCTAGACGCCCTTCTCGCGCAGAACCGTTTTGACACGCGCCAGCTCGCGGCGCAGCGGGCGAATCTTGTTGCCAGACTCAGCCTGCCCCATCGACCGCTGAATCCTCAGCCGGAACACCTGATCCTCGAGCTCGCTCGATCGCTGGCGTAAGTCGTCAGCCGACAGGCCCCGCAACTCCGACAGTTGTTCGACCACCTTCATAGCTGCTTCTCCTCGGCAAAGCGCGTCGCAAACCGCGTCTTCATCGGCAGCTTCGCCGCAGCCAGCCGCATCGCAGCCTTGGCCTCAACCGGCGAGACCCCTTCCATCTCGAAGATGATCCGACCCGGCTTGATGACCGCCACCCAGCCTTCGGGCGCGCCCTTGCCCTTGCCCATGCGCGTCTCCTGCGGCTTCTTCGTGATCGGCTTGTCGGGAAACACTCGAATCCAGACCTTGCCGCCGCGCTTGATGCCGCGGGTCAGGGCGACACGGGCCGCCTCAATCTGGCGATCGGTCAGCCAGCACGGCTCGAGCGACATCAGGCCGTAGTCGCCAAAGGCAACCGTCGACCCGCGCCACGCCAGGCCGCGCATCCGACCCCGCTGCTGCTTGCGGTACTTGACCTTCTTCGGCATCAACATGATGACAATTCCTCAGTTTGCTCGTGGGGCCCCAGCCCCACTCGCGCGCTCGGCCCCGCTTCTACGCGTGCGTGGCCTCGCGGACGTCGCTATGCCCGGGCCGCGCGGCGCGGCTGCCGGTATTCTTCTTCGCGCCCGACGCGGGGCGTGAGACGCTCGCCCTTGTAGAGCCACACCTTGACGCCAATACAGCCGTAGGTGGTGAACGCCTCCGCAAACCCGTAGTCGATGTCGGCCCGCAGCGTCTGCAACGGCAGCTGCCCGTGCAGATACCACTCGGACCGCGCAATCTCGGCCCCGTTCAGCCGTCCGGACACGCGCACCTTGATGCCGCGCGCACCGAACCGAAGCGCCGATTCGACCGCCTTACGCATCGCCCGGCGGAATGCCACGCGCTTCTCGAGCTGCATGGCCACCGACTCCGAGATGAGCTGGGCGTCGAGCTCGGGCTTCTGAATCTCGAGAATGTTGATGAACACCTCGCGACCGGTCGACTTCTGCAGCTCCTGCCGCAGCCGATCGACCTCCGTGCCCTTGCGCCCGATGATGATGCCCGGACGCGAGGTGTGGATGTCGACCTTGAGCTTGTTGGCGGCACGCTCCACGTCGATGCGGGCCACACCGGCGTGCGAGAACCGCCGCTTCAGTTCGCCCCGGAGTTTGAGATCCTCGTGCAGCAGCTTCGCGTAGTCCTTGTCGGCGAACCATCGCGACCGCCACGTCTTGTTGAATCCCAACCGGAAGCCGTACGGATGAACTTTCTGGCCCATAAGAGTCCTTCGTCCTCAGTCGATCGTCTGTCGCCCGCTCAGGCCTGGTCGGCAGCTGGCTTGGCCGGCTTGGTCTTTTGTGGTCGCTTCGGCCGCGCCGCCGGCGCCACCGTGGCACTCCGCTTCACCGGCCGCTCGGCGACTTCCACCGTCAGGTGCGCCATCCGCTTGACGACGCGAAACGCGCGGCCCATCGGGGCAGGGCGAATACGCTTCATGCTCGGCCCCTGATTGGCCCAGCAGCCAGTCACGAACAGCCGGTCGACGTCGCCGCCAAACTCGGGCTTCTGCTGCGCATTGGCAATGGCCGACCGCAGCGCCTTTTCGATGTCCTTCGCGATCATCTTGCGCGAGAACTTCAACGTGGCGAGGGCGCGCGAGACGTCAGAACCCCGAATCTGGTCGAGGACGAGCCCGGCCTTCTGGGCCGACGTGCGCACGTACTTCGTAGTGGCCTGCCCGGTTGCCATTTACGAGCCTCCCTTGGGACCCGACATCTGGGCGGCCTTCTCGGCCTTGGTGGTGTGCCCCTTGAACAACCGCGTCGGGGCGAACTCGCCAAGCTTCTGGCCGACCATGTTTTCGGTGATGTACACCGGGATGAACTTCCTCCCGTTGTGAACCGCAATCGTATGGCCCACCATTTCCGGGGCGACGGTCGAACGCCGCGACCAGGTCTTGATGACCTTCTTGTCGCTCTCCCGGTTCATCGCTTCTACCTTCTCGAGCAGGTGGAGGTCGATGAAGGGTCCTTTTTTGAGTGATCTGCCCATGGTGCCCCTGTCTACTTCTTTCTGCGCTGCACGATGAACTTGTCGCTGCGCTTGTTGCGCCGCGTCTTGTAGCCCTTCGTCGGCTTGCCCCACGGCGTCACCGGGTGACGGCCGCCCGAGGTCTTGCCTTCTCCGCCGCCGAGCGGGTGGTCCACCGGGTTCATCGCGACGCCGCGCACGTGCGGCCGCTTGCCGAGCCACCGGTTGCGCCCCGCCTTACCGATCGACACGTTCTCGTGGTCGAGGTTGCCGACCTGTCCGACCGTCGCGAGGCACTCGACGCTGATCAGCCGGATCTCACCCGATGGCATCTTGACCGACGCATAGGCGTCGTCTTTGGCGACCAACTGCACCGCCGAGCCGGCCGACCGCGCGATCTGCCCGCCCTTGCCCTTCTTCAGCTCGACGTTGTGAATCATCGTGCCGAGTGGGATGTTGCCGAGCGGCAGACAGTTGCCCGGCAGGATGTCGACGGTCGTGCCCGACATGATCGGGTCGCCCACCTCGAGCCCCAGCGGGTGCAGGATGTAGCGCTTCTCGCCGTCGGCGTAGGTCACGAGCGCGATGCGTGCGCTGCGGTTCGGGTCGTATTCGACCGTGGAGACCTTGCCGGGGATGTTGAACTTGTCGCGCTTGAAGTCGATCACCCGGTAGCTGCGCTTGTGACCGCCGCCGCGCCACCACGACGTCAGTTCGCCGCGGTTGTTGCGCCCGCCGGTGCGTGGGAGCGACTCGGTGAGCGGCTTGTACGGCGCGTCGGTCGTGATCTCATCGAACGCCTGCACGCTCTGAAAGCGGCGGCCCGGTGATGTCGGTTTGTATTGACGAATAGGCATCGTTCTGATCCCTGTGCTGACGTGCGGTTAGGCGCCTTCGAGGAAGTCCGGCACTTTTTCGCCGTCCCTGAGCCTCACCCAGGCCTTCTTCCAATCGGACCGCTGGCCGGAGAACTTGCCCTGCCGCTTGACCTTGCCGTGCATG
Organism: Vicinamibacterales bacterium; assembly: GCA_039925145.1. Classification (GTDB taxonomy): domain Bacteria; phylum Acidobacteriota; class Vicinamibacteria; order Vicinamibacterales; family SCN-69-37; genus JBDSZL01. The sequence continues at coordinate 28,130 of JBDSZL010000057.1, forward strand.
ATGCCCGTGCGCACCGATTCGACCTTGGCCCCGAACAGCTTCTCGACGGCGTGCTTGATGTCGATCTTTGTCGCGTCGGTGTGCACCGCAAACACGATCACCGTGGAACTCTCGCGCGCAATCGTGGTCTTCTCGCTGACCAGCGGGCGGCGGATGACGTCGGTCAACTTCATCCCAACACCTCCTGCAGCCGCTCGACCGCGGCGCGTGTCGCAATAATGCGCTTCGTGTTCATCACGTCGCGCGCCGTCAGCCGACCGCTCTGCACCAGGGTCACCCCGGGGAGATTGCGAGCCGACAGGACGAACTTTTCGTCGAGCTGCAGGTCCACGACGAGCGTGCGCCCCGTCGCGCCCAGGCGCGTCAGCAGTTCGGCCGCCGCCTTGGTCTTGATCTCGCCGGCACGGAGCTCGTCGACGACGATGACCGCACCCTCACGCAGCCGCGCCGTCAGCGCCGCGCGCAACGCGCCGCGCTCTACTTTCTTTGGCAGCGCGTAGTCGTAGCTGCGCGGCTGCGGCGGAAACACGGTGCCGCCATGGCGCCAGAGCGGCGAGCGCGTCGATCCGGCCTGCGCGCGTCCGGTTCCCTTCTGCTTGTACGGCTTCTTGCCGCCGCCACTGACGAGCGCCCGGTTCTTCGCCTTGTGCGTCCCGCGCCGCTCGGCGGCATTGGACCGAACCACCGACTCCCAGATCAAATCTCGCTTGACGGGGCCCGCAAAGACCTCGTCATTCAGATCGACCGAGCCGACCTTGGTGTTTTCGCCGTTCACGACATCGAGAGTCATGCGATCTGTTCCTGACTGGGAAAGTTACTTCTTGCCCTTTTTCTTCTCGACCTGGGGCTTCGGATCGGGCTTGCGCGCCACGGCACGCCGCACGACGACCACGCCCCCTGGCGCTCCAGGCACCGCCCCGCGCAACACCAGCAGGTGGTTCTCCATGTCGACGCTCACCACCTTCAGATTGCGCGTCGTCACGCGGTCGGCCCCCATGCGTCCGGCCGCCCGCATGCCCTTGACGACACGCGAGGGGAACGAAGACGCACCAATCGATCCGGGCGCGCGATGGAACATCGACCCGTGCGTGGCCGCGCCACCGGCAAAATGATGCCGGCGCACAACGCCCTGAAAACCCTTGCCGCGGCTGGTGGCGATCACGTCGACCCAGTCGCCCATGTTGAACATGCTGGCCAGCACCTGGTCGCCTTCTTTCAGCGCCTCGCCGCCCGCTGCGAGCTTGAGCTCGCGCGTGACGCGCGCCGCCGGCACGTTGGCTTTCTTGAAGTGCCCCACGGTCGGCTTGTTCGCCTTGGCCGCCTTTTCATCGACGAGTCCCAGCTGCACGGCCTCGTAGCCGTCGGTCTGCTTCGTCTTCGACTGCACGACCACACAGGGGCCTGCCTTGATGACCGTCGCCGGCACCACAGTGCCATCGGTCAGGAAGACCTGGGTCATGCCCACTTTGCGTCCAATGATTCCGGTCACCATAAAAAACCCCTTCGGGCTCGAGGCTCGAGGCTCGAGGCTCAGGGCTTCGGCGCGCGCTCAGGTTCAGGGACCGTGTCCGTGAGCCGTAAGCCGCAAGCCGCAAGCCTTACTTGTGTTCCTTGCCGAACGCCTTGATCTCAACGTCCACACCGGCCGGCAGATCGAGCTTCATCAGCGCGTCGACGGTCTGCGGCGTCGGCTCGAAGATGTCGATCAGCCGCTTGTGCGTCCGAATCTCGAACTGCTCGCGCGACTTCTTGTCGACGTGCGGCGACCGCAGCACGGTCCACTTGTTCTTCTCGGTCGGGAGCGGCACCGGCCCGGCCAGACGCGCGCCGGTTCGCTTCGCCGTGTCGACAATCTCGGTCGTCGACTGGTCGAGCACACGGTAGTCATACGCCTTCAGGCGGATGCGGATTTTTTCGCTGAACGGTGTCGCCATCTGCTCACTCTCACTCAAGGCCCAACGCGTGCGTCGGGGCCTCGAAATTGCGGCTTACTTGCCCTGAACCTTTGCGATGACTTCTTCGCTGACCGAATTGGGCGCCGGCTCGTACCGATCGAAGTGCATCGAGTAGGACGCGCGTCCCTGCGTCCGTGACCGCAGGTCGGTCGCATAGCCGAACATCTCGGACAACGGCACGCGCGCGTTGATGATCTGCGTCCCGCCGCGCGCTTCCATCGACTGCAGGTGTCCACGTCGGCTCGTCAGGTCGCCGATGACATCGCCCATGAACTCCTCGGGCACGGTCACTTCAACCCGCATCACCGGCTCGAGCAGAACCGGATTGGCGCGCTTGGCCGCGTCCTTGAACGCCATGGACCCGGCAATCTTGAACGCCATTTCGTTCGAGTCGACGTCGTGATACGAGCCGTCGTACAGGTCGATCAACACGTCGTCGATGGGATAGCCGGCCAGCACCCCTGTCGTCATGGCCTCGCGAATGCCCATGTCGATCGGCTTGATGAATTCTTTCGGAATCGTGCCGCCCACGATGTTGTTCTCGAACAGGTAGCCTTCGCCCGGCTTGCGCGGCACCAGACGAATCTTGGCGTGGCCGTACTGACCGCGACCGCCGGTCTGCTTGATGTAGCGACCTTCGCCATCGGCCGGGCGCGTCACCGTCTCTTTGTAGGCAACCTGCGGCGCGCCAACAGAGGCCTCGACACCAAACTCGCGCTTGAGGCGGTCGACGATGATCTCGAGGTGCAGTTCGCCCATGCCGGAAATCACGACCTGACCCGTTTCCGGATCCGTCTTGACCCGGAAGGTCGGATCTTCGGCCATCAACTTGGCGAGGCCCATGCCCAGCTTTTCCTGGTCGGACTTGGTCTTCGGCTCGATGGCCAGCGAGATGACCGGCTCGGGGAAGTCCATCGCCTCGAGAATCACGGGGGACTTCTCGTCGCACACCGTGTCGCCCGTCGAGACAGACTTGAGGCCCACGGCCGCGGCAATATCACCCGCGTAGACTTCCTTGATTTCCTCGCGCTTATTGGCGTGCATCTTCAGCAACCGGCCAATGCGCTCACTCCGCTGTTTCGTGGAGTTGTAGACCGCCATCCCCGACGTCATCACGCCGGAGTAAACCCGAATGAACGTGAGCTGTCCCACGAACGGGTCGGTCATGATCTTGAACGCCAGCCCCGCAAACGGCGCATCGTCGGCTGCCGGACGTGCAATCAGATCGGCGCCCGGGTCGGCGTTCGGGTTGATGCCGTTCATCGCGGGAATCTCGAGCGGCGACGGCAGATAGTCGACCACGGCGTCGAGCAGGGGCTGTACGCCCTTGTTCTTGAAGGCCGACCCGCAGATGACCGGCACGAACGCCGCGTTCTCGCCGCGCACCGATTCGATGCAGCGCTTGCGGAGAGCGGCCTTGATCCGTTCCTCGGGAACCTCCTGCCCATGCAGGTACATCTCGAGAATCTGGTCGTCGACCTCGCTCACCTTTTCAATGAGCTGCTCGCGGTACATCTGGGCTTCGGCGAGCAAATCGGCCGGAATGTCGTCGACGATGTAGTCGGCGCCCATGGTCTCGTCCAGGTACCGAATCGCCTTCATCTTGACGATGTCGACAACGCCGGCGAACTGGTCTTCGTTGCCGATAGGGATATGAATCGCGACGGGGTTGCCCTGCAGCTTCGTCTTGATCTGCTCGAACGTGCGCGCGAAGTTCGCGCCGATGCGATCCATCTTGTTGACGAAGCAGATACGAGGGACGCGGTACTTGTCGGCCTGCCGCCACACCGTTTCGGACTGGGGCTCGACGCCCGCCACCGAATCGAACACCGCGACCGCGCCGTCGAGCACGCGGAGCGAGCGCTCGACCTCGGCCGTGAAGTCGACGTGTCCGGGCGTGTCGATGATGTTGATGCGGTGATCGCGCCACGTGCAAGTCGTCGCTGCCGACGTGATCGTGATGCCACGCTCCTGCTCCTGCTCCATCCAGTCCATCACGGCCGTGCCCTCGTGCACCTCACCAATCTTGTAGGTGATGCCGGTGTAGAACAGGATGCGCTCGGTCGTTGTCGTCTTGCCGGCATCAATGTGGGCCATGATGCCGATGTTGCGACAGCGCGTGAGTGGAACTTGACGGGGCATTACGGGATCCTTGGGTCCTGGGTGCTGAACTGACGGCTACCAGCGGTAGTGAGCAAACGCCTTGTTGGCCTCGGCCATCCGGTGCGTGTCTTCGCGCTTCTTGACCGCGCCACCGCGCATGTTGGAGGCGTCGAGAAATTCGTTGGCGAGCTTCTCCTGCATGGTCTTGCCGTCACCCCGGTCGCGGGCATAGCCGGCCACCCAGCGGATCGCGAGCGAGAGACGACGGTTCGGGTTCACCTCAATCGGAACCTGATAGTTCGACCCGCCGACGCGCCGCGACTTGACCTCGAGGCTCGGCTTGGCGTTGTCGATCGCCTTCTTGAAGACCTTCAACGGGTCGTCAGCCGACTTTTCCTTCACGATTTCGAGCGCCTTGTACATGATTCGCTCGGCCGTCGACCGCTTCCCCCCACGCATGATCGTGCTGATGAACTTGGTCACCAGGGGGCTGTTGTAGATCGGATCGGCCGGGATCTCACGCTTCGCAATTTCTCGTCTACGCGGCATAGTTGTTCGCTTCGCTCAAAGCCAGGCCTGTGCGACCCGGGACTGACGACGACTGGCGAGCCCGTCGGGGCTCGAGCCTAGCCCTTCTTCGGACGCTTCGCTCCATACTTGGACCGCCCCTGCATGCGGGCCGCCACGCCCACCGCGTCGAGCGTCCCACGGACCACGTGGTAGCGCACTCCCGGCAGATCCTTGACGCGGCCGCCACGAATCAGCACCAAGGAGTGCTCCTGCAGGTTGTGGCCAACACCCGGGATATACGTCGTCACCTCGATACCGTTGGTCAACCGCACGCGAGCCACCTTACGCAGGGCGGAATTGGGCTTCTTCGGCGTCTGGGTGAACACGCGAACGCACACGCCGCGCTTCTGCGGGCTGCTCTGCAACGCGGGGCTCTTGGTCTTCGTGAGCACCTTCTCGCGTCCCTTACGGACCAACTGGCTGATTGTCGGCATACGGTTTCTACTCTCGACCCGCCGGCTACTGCCGGTGGCAATTCATCTCTTTGAGGATGGGGGCATCCGCGCCCGCTCATCTCAAACACGACTGGCCGCGCCACGGGTGGCGCTCAATCGGCGTCTCGGGCCTAAGAGCCGAAGCTCGGCGCCAGAGACTTTCCCCTATTGCTGTTCATTCAGCGTGGCAACCGGGGTGCGCAGCCATGAGCGGCGCACCGGTTACGCGGAAACTACCAGGAAGCGGAAGCGGCTTCTGCTGGACGCGAACCTAGATAGGGTGTCCCAGGTTCGTCGAGAACCTTGCGAGATTAGCATGGGGTGCGAAGTGGGTCAAGCGCGCAGACAGACGGTGTCTGCCACCGCGACCAGCCGATTGGCTCGGCCTCACCGCGACAGCGCGTTGAGATCGTAGTAGGTCCGGAGCCGGCCCGCCTGAAAGTCCCGGACGAAGGCGCGAATGGGATAGAGGGCCGTCGCCCGGCCGTCGGGCCCCAGGTTCTCGCCCGCATACCCGGACCGGGCCGAGACGGACCGCACGAACGTGCTCGCGCTGGTGAGCGGCAAGGTCGCCACATTGCGGGCAAAATCCGAGAAAATCCCGTCCTGATAGAGATATTGCTCCACATTCGAGACGTAAAAGGTCGAGATCGCGGCTCCGTGTTCCCGCACGTACCGCCCGACGCTCCGCAGCGCCTTCGGCCCGGCGAAATCTCCCACCACGGGCACGATCAGATTGCGTTCTTCCATGTCCTTCAGCTTCGCGTAGTTGGCCTCGTTCGCCAGGTAGCTGTGCGGCGCCCCCTCCACGTCGGTGGCCGTCATCAAGTCCTGGTAGCTGGGAAACCTGAAACCCCGTCCCCTCCCCCCGAACCCCGGTCCTACCGAGTACTGAATCTCTGGGCCATCCGAGAAAAACGCAAAGTAGATGGCGTCAATCTGCTCGAGGTCGTCTGACGAGAGCGTGAAGTGGTGATATTTGACCAGCCGATCCGTGACCGCGGCGAGGTTCTGGCGATACAACGGTTCGCTGGCCTCCACGAGGCCAAAAGCCGCAAACAGTGCCGCCCCAGTCGATTCGGGCGCGAGCGACGGTGCCCGAGGCCTCGAAAACAAGCGCGAGACAAACTCGGCACGGTCACGTGACAGCTCAATCAGGGCTTTATAGAGCAGGTGCTGAAGCAGATTCCCCCGCCGGATGTCGACGATGAATGCCATCTGCGGCGCGGTGGCCAGGATGTACGTGAAGTTCTGATCGGGCGCGACCCCAAGGTAGACGCCCCCCGGGGTCACCTGCTTCGCCAACGCCGGCACGACGTACTGAAACGTATGCTCGTTGGAGACGAGATTGTCGGAACGAAAGTAACCGCCCGGCTCCGAGAGGCTGGTCGAGAGCTGCCACAACTCGCGGTCGGTCAGCCGTGAGGGCAACGACGAAACGGGCGCCTTCTGCTGGCTGGCCGCCAGCACACTGAGCGCGCCGGCAACGAGAATCACGACACGGGCCAGCGATCGACTTAGCATCCGAGCCCCCTGAGGCGCACGCCTCGCTTCCCCGGTCGCCCCAGCCCAAACGGCCGCGCCAGACGCGTCGCCGCCTGCCGCAGATCCGCTGGAATCACCGTCGCGCGCCGCCACCGGCTACCGGGGCGCAGGCCTTCACTTCGGCCTGCATTTCACCCAGGGAGAGCGAAAACATGCCCAGGCCGCCAGGCACCGATCCCGACCGGCTGAACCCTCGGCCAGCCATCGATCGAATGAAGGTCGACGACGCATCGAGCGGCATGGCGGCGACGTTGGCGCAAAACGCGCCGGTCTTCAGATCCTGCCGCAGATACTGCTCGACATTGGATAAATAGAAGGCCGAAACAATGGCCCCCTGCGCTTTCGCGTACCGGCCCACGGCCCTCAGGGCTTTCGGACCGCCAAAGTCTCCCACGACAGGCACGAGGAGGTTTCGGGCTTCCAGATCCTTCATGAACTGGAAAGGCTCCTCCCTCGCCAGGTAACTTCTCTGCCGGCCCTGCCCATCGTCGGTCGACATCATCTGCGCGTATGTGGGGTGCTGTGTGGTTCGCCCCGTACCCGTCAGCTGGTAGCCGAGCTCAGGACCGTCGGCGAAGAACGCCGTCCGGTAGACGTAGTCGATCCCCTCTCGATCCTCCGCGGAGAGCGGCAGACCGTGCTTTTTGGTCAGCCATTCGATCACCGCCGCAAGATTCTGTCTGTAGCGGGCGTCGGTTGGACGGACCGCATCGAAGGCCGCGAACAATTGCTGGGGCGTCGCGGCGGGGGACAGGCCGGCGGGCTTCTCGCGCGAGAACAGCCGCGAGAGGAAATCGACGCGCGTCGCCGACATCTCGAACAACGCCTTGTACAGCAGGTGTTCGTGCAGATTGCCCCGGCGAATATCGACGATGAACGCCATGGCCGGCCGGGTCGCCGCGATGTAGCTGAAGTTCTGCTCGGGTCCGACGCCGATGTAGAGCCCGCCTGGTTTCGTCCGGTGCACCAGATCGGGAATCACCAGCTGAAACCGGCCCTCGTTCGACACGAAATTATCTGAGTGAAAAGTGCCGCCTGGCTCAGAGAAGTCCTGGCTGAGCCGCCAGAACTCCTGATCCGCCAACCGCTCTGGGAGCGTCAGCGGGCCCGACGCAAGGGCGAGCCCCTGGTTCAGGAGCAGCGCGACAGTGAACAGCAGCCCAACCGCAAGCAATAGACGCCGAACGAGCTTGGTGTCGCGGTGTCGTGCCATGGCCTGTCTGTTCCCCGTCAGGGAAGTCTATCTCACCGCCCCATTTGCCGTTGGATGGCCGCGCGGACGGTCTGCAGCGTCTCCGGAGTGCCGGTGAACATCTGCTCGGGGTACTTCGCGTACTGCAGCATGTTCGCGTAGATGGGACCACTCTGGTACATGTTCAAGCCCATGCCCGCGAGGTACTGGAGGCGGAGATTGCGGTCTCTGTTGATCTGGGCATCCTTCAGCCACGGGGCGAGATCGGCAGGCGTGCCAGCATAGTTGGCCACCAGCTCGATTGCCGATGCGATGCCGATTTCGCGCAGCGACTCGCGCACCTGTGCATAGCGGGGGTTGTCGATCTTCGCCTGGAGGGCATCTACATCAATCCTGATGGGCTCGAGCTGCCCCATCAGCACGAGGTCATATCCCTGACCGTTATTGGTGTTCCCCCAGACAACGCTGTTGGGGAACGCCTCCATGAACGTGCCGATTTCGCTCTTCACCGCAGCTTCGTTGCTTTCGTACAGCTGCACGAAGAGCGTCACGACTCCACCCGGGTTCAGGTGCTGCTTCACGACGTCGAAGAACTCGCGCGTGTAGAGCGTCGCCGCGCCCTTGACCCACGGATCCAGCGGATCGGACGTGACGGCATCGAACTTCTGCTTCGTCGTGAGCAGAAAGTGCCGCGCATCGTCGATGTGCACTGTCACCTTCGGGTTATCAACCACGTTGTAGTTGTATTCGCCGAAATACTTGGACACCGAGGCGGGCACGAGCGGCTCGATTTCCGCGATGGTCATGTGCTTGACGTCGGGCCCAATGGACACGGCTCCCGCCGTGACACCCGCGCCGCAGCCGATGACGAGCGCATTGCTCGGGGTGTTGGGGATCAGATGCGTGAAATGGCCGAGCATGCGCTGCAGTCGCATGTCCTGCGGTTCACTCGACGCCTGAACCTTGCCGGCGTTGTGGTAGTTGCGCACGCCTGTCGAGGTTTGCGACACAGCGACAAACGCGTTCAAGCCCTCGCCGACATAGATGATGTTACTCAGGCCCACCCAGGTCGCGGCGTATCGGCCGTACGCGACCAACAGTCCTGGCACGGGCGGCACGCGCCGCGCCAGCAGTCCTGCACCGCCGGTCGCAAGCACGAGCGCAATCGCCGTCGCCCATCTGATGCCATGACGGCCCGCACCTGCCGCCGCCGGCGCAAGCATCAGCAGCGCGGACAGCGCCGAGATGATGATCAGCGCCGCCTGGCCGTGCTGGCTGTGGATGTACCGCGTGATGATCAGGCTCGCCCCGAGCGAGCCCACGATCGCGCCCACGGTGTTGGCCGCATAGACGCCACCGACCAGTCGTCCCGGGTCCTGGCCCGGAGCGGCCACAGCGGCCAGCGCCAGCGGAAAGCTCGCGCCCCACAGGATCGCCCCGGGGAGCACCACCCAGAGGCAGCGCACCATGTCGAGCTGGTAGTTGAACCAGATATCGGAGGTAATCGCAGGATTGATGGGCCAGAACGGCAGCGAGGTGGTCAGCATCCATGCGGCCCACGCGATGGCCCCGCAGAGCAGCATCTGACACCAGCCGAGCGCCACGCGCGGCTCCGAGGCTCCGCGGGCAATTGCCGAGCCCACGCTGCTGCCAATGCCGAGCCCGAACAGGAACACGGCAAGGATGAGCGAGAACGTATACGTTGTCGCGCCAAACAGCAGCGAGAGCAGGCGCGTCCAGAGGACCTCCGACGAAAGCGCGGTCATGCCGGACAACGCAATGGTCAGATACACAGCGCGCGCGCCTGGTGCCACGGCGGCCTGCTCGAAAGCGGTGGACGAGGCGGGGACGTATACGGCCCGGGCGGAGATGGCGGTGGCGACCGCGGCTACCAGCAGGTTCAAGGCCACGGCTACGTATGTCGCGATCGCCATGTCAAAGACACGCAGCAGGTAGAACCCGGCGAGCAGACTGCCGACGACCGCGCCACCGATGTTGCCCCCATAGAAGAACCCGAGCCAGGAGACGCCCCTTGGCGTCGCTTCCACGTACCGGGCAATGGCCGGCAGTGTGGCCCCCATGAGCAGTGTGGGCGGCAGCAGGCACATGCTGGCGACGATGGCGCGGAAGAAGACGTTGCCGCCGCCGATGCCGGTGTAGAGGCCGTTCACGAGCGGCATCCCGAACAGCAGCAGCAGCCCCATGACGCCGATCCCGATCTCGAGATAGGCGTACAAGCGCAGCGGATGGTGCCGCGTGTCGAGGTACCGAGGCAGCACGTAACTGCCCAGACACATGCCACCCATGAAGGTCCCGAGCAGCACTCCCAGCGAGACAGCGGAAGACCCGATGACCAGCTGGAGAAGCTGGAACCACACCACCTCGTAGATCAATGCCGCGCAGCCACTCCCGACGAAGAGCAGCAACATGAACGGCAGGTACGGATTGCCAGTATCCAGAGGCGAAGCGGTGCGCTGATTCATAAGCTCGGGAATCCTACAACAAACGTGACGGGGTGGGTTGGCTGGTCGAGCAGCAGGTCATCGGGTGCTGGAGGTCTTTACGACGGCCCGGGGCAGAAGGCTTACGCCCGGCGGCTACCGCATCCGGAAGAGCAGATCGCGCCGGCTGGTCCGTCCGCCCTCGGTTCTGGCTGTGATGCTGAGCAGGTACGGACCGTGCGCCAGGCGATCGAGCGGCAGCTTCACCTGGTAATCCGCCGACCGCCCGGTGTCGAAGGCGGCGGCGGGCAGCGTCGCGCTCTCGGAGAGCGCGGCCGCATTGGACCCGCTGAACAGCTCCGTCTTCATCGTCACACCGGTCAGCGGGGTGCTGCCACCCTGGGCAATCCGGACGAAGGCGCTCACCACATCCGACCGTGAGAATTCGCGCGCCGTTGTGGGCACGATCGGCAGCAACCCGGCCAGCGGACCGTCGAGCATGGCACCAGCGCCTGGTGCGCTCCCCAGCACCAAGCCTGATACGGTCAGAGCAGCGCCTGAAAAATTTGGCACTTCGAGATCGGTGTAGACGCTGCCGCTCTTCCCAGCCAGCGCGCTCTGAACTGTGTAGCCGACCTGGTAGCGACCGGGAGCCAGCGTCATGCGACGCAGAATCCCAAAGGGATGTTCCTCTGCCGGTACTGGACCGGCCGGGAGCGAGACGACCTCCCGCTGCGGCGGACCAGGGCGGCCGTCTGCATCGTAGACGGTGCGCGTCAGTGTCAGTGTGTCGGCCGCCTGTCCCTGCACGTTCGGTAGACGCGTCGTCAGCGCAATGGCGAGGTCTGCCAGGTCGGCACCTGCCGCGCGTCCAATCGGCACGACGTTGAGCTGAACCGGCAGACCGGGAAGAGCGGCCAGGCCCGCCAGCGTCAGCTCGGTCGACGTCGGCGCTCCGGCCAATCGCGTCTCAGCGGAGCCTCCCCCGCGACTCGGGGCCCAATAGCCAGAGCGCGTCATCACGGTCAGCCCGGGACGGCCAACCTTGACCTCCACCTTCCGGAACTTGCCATCCGGCTCGGGATTAGCGGTTTGATAGCTGACGAGGTAGTACGAGCCGTCCTCCTCGAAAATGCGATCGATTCCAGTTTCGACAGCATCTGTTTCGACAATGGCGCGGCCGCCGGTGTTGTCTGCCGTGATGCGCATGAAATCGTGCAACTGCCGTACGTCGGTGGCGGGCATGCACTGGCCGCGCATCCCAAGGTCGCGGCCGTAGCGCGCGAGTCGCAATCGCAGGTACTCACGGTAGCCGCTGTAGCCCCCGGGATCGATCGTGTGGATATTGACATTCGCAAGCTGGGCCCGACGAAAGACTGTCTTCATCGTCTGCGGAAGGACCGCGCATCGCTGATCTGAAAACGTGACCGGCACGCCCACAGTCACAAACAGGATCGCCTTGCGTCTGTTCGGCAGAAGGGACATTCGTGAGACGACGGCAGCGAGGGTCGGCACGGCGGGCTGCTCGAGCTCGGGCACGCTGCGACTCCGGAGGCCGCTCGTGCGTTGGATGTCGCCCTGAATGGGAGGGCGAGCCCCGGAAGGCGGCTCGATCCACTGCGGAGGGTTCGGGTTCAGCTTGTCGATCGCCGCGAGCAGTTTCTGACGATCGCGTGTGAAATCCTGGGTCTTGCCGGCCTGCTGCGCAAACACCACGGCGGCCATGTCCGAGGGGCCCATCTGATCGATCGCGTGCCTCGCGGCCTGGCGCGCCGAGACGATGATGTCTGTGTCGTCGCCAGGCAGGTTCTTGTCGTCGAACACGATGGCAAACAGGCGTCCATCACCAAGCGCGTCACCCAGGTCGTTGACGGCCACGTCTTCGACGACGTACTGCATCCAGGCAGACTGCACTGGATCGCGATCGGCCGCGTCCACCCCTGTCGCCGCGACGAGCCGCTGCGGCTTGCCATTCTCGAGCACGGTGAAGTCGGCAAGCGTCAGGCCGCGAACTGGCCGCCGGTCCTTGTCGAGCACCGAGACATCCAGTTGGATGACGTCGACGCCAGCGCGAAACGTCGGCGGCTCCTGCGCCTGTCGTGCCAGCACGCCCGGGAACACGACAGCGCAGATGCCAGCGATCGCGGTCGCCGCGACGAGGCGTCGTGGTCTGCCTTGTGCGGGACGAGACGCCATCCTCATGGCTCGACTGCGAACCTCACGCTGCGCGAGGCCGTGTCGTTGCCCTGTCGCACGTCGACGTTCAGCACGTAGGCACCGGGTCCGAGGCGACGATGGGACGCGGGCGTCCATCCTCGAGGACGGTGAAGTCGCTGGCCCGCAGCGCCGGCACGGGCAGTCGATTCCGGTCGAGCACCGAGACGTCGACGTCGACCAGGTCCACCGCTGCACGGAACGCCGGCTGCTGAGTTCGAGCAACCACACCCAGCGTGATGATCTGCAGCGCGAAAACGACCACGACAAGACGTCGCATTGGAGGTGTCCGGTTCCCGCAGTGTATCCGGACTGGGCGCCAGGCGCACATCGGCACGGCGACTTGAAGACCGCTGGAGGACTTACCGGCTGACCGACACGACCCGCCCCTCGGCGACCGACTGCGCCACCGCCAGCGCGAGCACCACCGCCTCGCGCCCGTCCTGACCGGTCACCGGCGCGGGCGATCCGTGTCGGACCGCGTCGACAAAGGCCTGCACTTCGAGACGATAGGCGTCGAGGTAGCGCTCGGGAAAGAACGGCACGAGAGGCGCCGCAACAGTGCCGGAGCCCGTCGCATGGACGACCCGGTCGATGGTGTGGGTGGCAGAGGTGACCATGCCGCCCGACCCGAACACCTCCACGCGCTGATCCTGGCCGTAGACGGCCTTGCGACTGTTGTCGATGGTGGCGAGCGCTCCGCCGTCGAGCCTGAGCGTGGTGACCGCCGTGTCCCAATCTCCCGCGCACGCGAACATCGCGTCCACGAGCACCGCCGCCTACGCGGAGACGGCCCTGACCTCGCGACCGGTGACGAACCGGACCATATCGAGATCGTGGACGGTCATGTCCAGGAACAGCCCACCCGAGGTGGCGATGAACGACTCGGGTGGCGGAATGGTGGTCGAGAGCCTCCCGGTAGTCCGTAAACACGTGTGCCGCGCCGAGCCTGTGACCCAGCCGTCGGCGACCTCGCGCCGGACATCGACGTAGGCCGCAAGTGTGGCGCCAGCAACGTGATGCGCGACATTGGCCGCGTGAATCTGGCCGATACGCCCCGCCCCGAGAACCGCACAACGCACTGCTGCCATGGACATAACGGTTCCGTCTGTGCGATTCGAGAATCGCAACGGCGCGACGTGCGCCGGTGTCAGCGATCGCGCGATCGATCGATGGATGTGGCTGCCAGCAGCACGGCGCCTTTCACCATCATCTGGTCGTACGAACTCACGTGAAACAGATTGAGCGCGTTGTTCAGGACACCGATGAAGAACGCGCCGGCCAGCGTGCCCCAGATCGACCCGCGCCCCCCGAAGAGGCTTGTCCCGCCGACCACCACGGCGGCAATCGCGTCGAGCTCGTAATACTCGCCGGCGCGGGGATACCCAGCGCTCAGTCTCGACGCGACCAGCACGCCAGCGACGCCGGCCGAGAGGCCCGCGAGGCCATACACGGCGAGCTGCACCCGGGCGACGCGAACGCCAGACAGCCAGGCGGCCTGCAGGTTGCCGCCCACCGCCAGCACGTGGCGACCGAACGCGGTCCGCGCCAGGACGACCCAGGCGCCAACGAACACGCCGATCATCACC
>JBDSZL010000058.1:0-37965 GCA_039925145.1 Vicinamibacterales bacterium
GTTCGCCAGAGCCGACATGAACAGGGACGGCGTGGTCACACGCGCCGAGCTCCTGATGACGGTCGAACACTGGTTCAGCGATGCCGATGCGGCGCGGACCGGGACGATTGCGCCCGATCAACTGTCAGCGACCCTGACGGCCCTGTTTCCCGCGCCAGCGGCGGCCGCGGGCGGCCCGGGCGGCGGAGGACGCGGCGGCGCGGCGGGGGCGGCGCCGACCTGTGGCACCGGCATCCACACGCCGTGCCCGCAGCATGTGGCGGCGATGATGGCGGCCCTGCCCGAGAAGGCCTATGCCAAACCTGCCAAGCCACGGAAGCTGCTGGTCTACGGCATCGACAACGAGACGCCAGCGCACGGGTTCGTGCACTCGTCCATCGCGATTCAAGCCGCGATGATGAAGGCCATGGGCGAAAAGCTCGGAACATGGTCCACGACCATTTCTTACAATCCGGCGGACTTCAACACCGAGAACCTGAAGCAGTACGACGCGATCCTGCTCGACAGCACGACAGGCTGCTTCCTCGACCAGCCAGGCGACAAAGCGGCGACCGATGCGCGACGCGCGGCACTGCTTGCGTTCGTGCGTGAAGGGAAGGGCCTCGGCGGCATTCACGCCGCGACCGACTCCTATCACACGCCCTGCCCCAACGATCAGCCAGCCACGGCCGCGCGAGGCGGTGGCGGTGGCGGCCGGGGCGGAGCGGCCGCGGGTCCTGGCGGACAACTGGCGGCCTCGGTTGTAACTCAGGCCGACAAGAACAGCGATCAAAAGCTCACGATGGCTGAACTGACGGCGATGGCCAACGACTGGTTCGACAAAATGGACACGGACAAGTCGGGCCGCATCGAGCAGGCCGACTTCGCCGCGCGGTACGCGGCGGCGCAGCCCCAGCCAGCCGGCGGTGGTCGCGGCGGCGCGGGCGGCCGTGGTGCAGGCGCCCCCGGGGGCGCGCCTGCGACTCCTGTCGGACGCGGTTCAACGATTCTTCCCGCGGCCGGCACGTGGCCGGAGTTCAACAAGATCATCGGCGGCTACTTCAAGTTTCACTGGGGCAACGGCACCCACATCCCCGTGAAGGTAGACGACCCCAAGAGCCCCCTCACCGTCATGTTCGGAGGCAAGGACTTCGAAGTCATCGACGAGACCTACACGTTCGCGCAAGACTCGTTCTCCCGCTCCAACGTCCACGTGCTGACCAGCGTCAACTACAACACGATGCCTCAGGCGACGAAGGACCTGGAACCGGCAAACACCGCGCGCACCGATGGCGATTACGCGCTCAGCTACATCCGCCGCGAGGGCCAGGGCCGCGTGTTCTATGAATCGAGCGGCCACGATGAGAGCATCTACGCGATGAAGAACATGAGCCAGCACTACCTGGCGCTGATGCAGTACGCGATGGGCGATCTCAAGGCCGACGACACGCCCAGCGCGAAAGCACCGGGCAAGTAAAACAGATCTCGGAGACCGTCGGGCACGATGAAAAGGGACACGGGCAACCGTGCCCCTTTTTCTTTTTCGCGCAGCACTTCGGGTGACTCGTTCGCGTCGAATACCCGCGTGTGCGTCTTAGCGCAGTAACCGGCTCGCCGTCATGTCACTCAGCACCTGTTCGAGCAGCCGAATCGCATCATCGGGTAACAGCAGCCGCTGCTTGACGAGATCGGCCGCGTGTGTCGGGGCCACCGTAGGTCTCGGTGATCTTCGGGCATGTCTGCGTTGCGGCGCAGCGATGCAGCAGGCCCCACACCGGAAGTCCGCGCGTCTTGTCCTGGTAGTCGCTCCACTACAGAGGCCCATCTGCGCCAGGCATGTACAGCTCGGCGATGTCGCCAGGTTTGCCGAGGCGTGTGTTGAAGCCACCAAGCATGCCGGCTATGCGCGCGTTCAGGCCGTCCCACACGATGCGGCCCTGCTCGTCACGATTGAAACCCAGATTGAGAAACGCCTTCGCGAATCGGCCCGACTGCGAGTTGCCCATCGCAATTACATGCGGTACCCGACCGAACAGGGGATTGGGCGTGCCACTGCCGTCTCTTTCGGCATACCGAAAAAATGCGACCACATCCCGCATCGCGGCCATGCCGGCAGCCTCTGGGTCGACCGACTTGGTGGGAACGTGATTACTCGCGGTCTACCGGGGCGCTGATCCCAACGGTTCGAACGTCCCCTGCTGCATGGTCAACGATTGGTCGTTCGACGCGAATGCCACGAGCTTCGAGGTCTTGTCATCGAGAATTGCCGTTCGGATGCGCTCGCTGTTGGCGAGCACGATGTTCTGCCGTTCGACAGGTAGTTCGAACAGGCCAAAAGATGTAGTCGTGCCGTGCGCCGGGCTTGATCGGATTGAACGGCTGCCATCGGATCCACCGGGATATGCAGTCCGTGCCAATGGGTCACCGATCCGGGCCGAGAGCGGTCCGGTACCCGCCGCTCCACGACCGCCACCTAAGCCCGTGTGTCACAATGTGTGACATGAAGACCATTTCGATTCGTGAGCTGCATTTGAAGACGGGGCGCTGGGTTCGTCATGCCGCCAGCCAAGGTCCGGTGGTCGTCACCGACCGGGGTCGCAGGGTGGCAGCGCTGCACCCCGTGGATCTCACCTCTGGCGGGCGCCCCCTTCCGAATCGCGAGGACGCAATCGGTAAGCGTTCGCGGATACCTGTAGATTCAGTGGTCTACCAAGCAGAGACGCGCGGCGACCGTTGATCTATTTTGACGCGGCGTACATCGCGAAGTGTTACCTGAACGAGCCTGGTGCGGAGCGGGTCCGCGATGTCGCGCACCGAGCCGATGGCCTCGCATCATGCGAACTGGCCCGCATCGAGTTTGCCTCGATCCTGAAGCGGCATGCCAGGGAACGCCACATCACCCGTCGGGAGATGTCAGCGGTCCTTGGAGAGTTCGAGGAAGACGAGGGAAACGGCGTATGGCACTGGTACGCTATGACGTCGGCGCTCGTCGACAAGGCCCGCCAAATGGTAATCCAACTCCCGAGCACGGTATTCATTCGATCGGGTGACGCCTTGCACTTGACGTGTGCTGAGGAGAATGGCTTTCGCGAGGTGTATACGAACGATCGACACATGTTGACCGCTGCGCGGCACTTTCGCCTGAAAGGCATTGACGTCGTCGCTGAACGGTAGACCGCATCGGCAAACGACCGTTCGCGCAAGCAAGGGCCGAGGGCGACGCCCGTTACGTCGCCCTCGCTGCCGCTCAGTCACGCGTCGCAACCCCGCGCGCACGTCCCATGTCAGCGCGCCATTGACCCCATCATCGCCCCTGCCATGGTCGGCGCCATGATGTGTGCGTACGGAGTGCCGCTCCACATCACGTAGGGCCCGCCATTGGCCGGATCAGTAGACATGCCGGCGAGCGAAGCGGTGTTGGGTGCGACGATCATCATGTGCGGGGCATGGTGTCCCCAGTGGTTGGCGGCGGTTTCCTGCATGGCAAACGGGTCGGTGTTGCTGGCCCAGCCGCCGCCGGGTGCCATCATGTATCCGATCCCGATGTGCGTGAGGGCGGGCTTCTTGTGGGCCAGGTATGCCTCCATCCACTTCATCCACGTCGCGTCGAGACACATGGGATCGCTGCCCTTCGAGTCAGGCATGTCCGGAAAGCAACTCCAGCCATTAGTGCCAGTCCGCAGCACGGCCGGAGCGGCACCTTCCTTTGCCGGCCAGTCGAGGATTGTCGCGCGCGCTGCAACGGTCGCGGGCGCAGCCTCCATCGCGTTCGCGATCTTCTGAGCGGTTGTCATTGTCGACATGCCGGCCGCTGGCATCGGCATGTCGTGACTCATGGCCGGCGCGCCGGGTTGCTGACGAGCCAGAAGCGATACCGTCAGAAGCCCAGCGGCGCTCAAGCCAGAAAGTGCAGCCATCATCATTCGTCGAGTGGTCATTGCGAAATCTCCTTCGGGCTTCACTACGGATGAATCCAGCACGCGGTTACATGGGGCGGCCGTTCCTCCTCGATGTAACCGGCGTCGAGCTCTCTGCGTAGGAGCCTTTGAACGCCCAGCAAGGGCCCAATTCAATAAGGAGCAGAACAATGAAGAGCAGAAGGATCGGTGCGGCATTGATCGCCGCTGTGATCGTCGCGGCCGGTGTAACGACGACGGCCCGGACACAGGACGCGGTCGGGTCTGTCTATTCGGCCAGCAACAGTGCCGCGGGCAACGAAGTGCTGATGTTCGGACGCGGCGCCAACGGCGCGCTCACGCTCGCACAGGCCTTCAGCACTGGTGGCCTGGGCAGTGGCGATGCGCTGGGCAACCAGGGCGGCATTGTCATGACGTCCGACGGAAAGTTTATGCTCGTCGTCAACGCCGGCAGCAACGACATCTCTGTGCTGGAGACGACCGGGGACGGCCTCACATTGCGTGACCGTACACCCTCCGGTGGATTGCGTCCCATCAGCGTCACCGTGCAGGGCCGACTCGTGTATGTGCTCAATGCGGGCGGCGGTGTCGGCGGCGCGGACTCGGTGGTCGGTTTCCGGCTCTCGCGCGGTGGCGCACTCACCATGATCGCCGGATCTCAGCGCGCCCTGTCTGCCACGTCTACTGGACCGGCGGAGGTTGCGCTCAGCCCCGATGGCGAAAGCCTGATCGTGACCGAGAAGGCGACCAACCGCGTGGATGTGTTCCCGGTGGATGAGACGGGTGCGCTCGGTGCGCTCACGTCATATGCGTCGTCCGGAGTGACGCCGTTTGGTTTTGCATTCGGCAAGCGCGATCAGTTCTTCGTCTCCGAAGCGTTCGGCGGCGCTGCGAATGCGAGCGCGATCTCGTCGTATCAGCTGACGAGCAGCGCGACGTTCGGTGTCGTCAGTCCCAGCGTGCCGACCACGGAAACTGCCGCCTGCTGGGTAGTGGTGTCGCCCGACGGACGTTTTCTCTACACGACCAATACTGGCAGCGGCACGGTGAGCGGGTTCAGCATCAAACCGGATGGGACGATTGCTCTCCTGGACGCCAACGGCGTCACTGCGACAACGGGAGGCGGGGTGACGGACGTGACGATGTCCGAGAACGGCAGGTACCTCTACGCGCTGCGACCAGGCGCAGGCGCCATCGCGGCGTTCCGCATTGAAGAGCACGGCGCGCTGAAGCCCCTCGGTTCAGTGTCGCTGCCCGCCGGCGCGAACGGCATCGTCGCTCGGTAAAATCGACGGCCGACAGACAGACGCGGGCAGGGTATGGCCCCTGCCCGCGTCTCTGATTCTTGATGCTTGTCTGACAGCTCGCTGATGACCGTAGTAGGCTGTGCCCGACGGGCCGATGACCTCGCAGCAGGAACAGCGGGCAACCGCTCTGATGATCCTCGCCCAGCACGGCGACTCGACCGCCTACGCCGAATTGCTGACGCTGCTCGCGGCGACGTCGCGGCAGTATGCGCGCAATCGTCTTGGCGACGTACCGTGGCTCGACGATGTGGCGCAGGAGACGCTGATGACTGTGCACGGGGCGCGGCGCACCTACGATTCGCGTCGGCCCTTTGCGCCGTGGTTCTACGCCATTCTGTCGAGCCGGATGATTGATGTGCTCCGCAAGGAACGGCGCGTCGGGTCTCGGGAGATCGCGTCCGACGTCATTCCGGAGCCCGCCCAAACCGGACCGGCCGGCGGCCAGGTGAGCGACGCCGACCCGGTCCGCATTCGCGCGGCGCTCGACGCGTTGCCCGCGCGCCAGCGCGAAATCGTGTCGGCGCTGAAGTTGAGGGATCAGTCGGTCAAAGAGGTGAGTCAGCGCCTGGGTATGAGTGAGTCGGCCGTCAAGGTGAGCGCACATCGCGGATACCGTGCCCTGCGGCGTCTGCTCGGGGGCCGAGAGTCATGAGGACCGACGATCTGATCGCGAATCTGGCTGACGGCCTCGCTCCGGTGAAACCGTTGTCGCCCCCGAGCGTCCGGTTTCTCTGGTGGTGTGTGCTGGCGGCCGCGTGTGGTGCCGCCGGGGTAGCGGTGTTTGGCGGTCGACCCGGGCTCGGCACGCTTCTTCGTCAGCCCTTCTTTGCCTGGCTCGTCGTTCTGCCTCTGGGCATGGCGGCGGTCGCTGCCGCAGCGGCGCTGGTGCTGGCCGTTCCGGGTGCCGAAAGGTCGCGTGCGCTGCGGAGCTCAGCGGTGGCTGTCGGGGGCATCTGGGCTGTCTTGCTCCTTGCTGCTGTGGCGAGGGCCGGGAACGGATTTGCGAACGCCTCGCACTGGCCGATCTGCGTCAGTCGTGTCGTGGCCATCGGGCTGATTCCCGCCGTGGCTCTGCTCGGCATGTTGCGCCGTGCCGCGCCGCTGAGGCCTGCCTGGGCCAGTGCGCTCGCCGCCTCGGCCGCGATGGCCACGGGGGCCGCGGCCATTCAGCTCATCTGCCCAATCGATGACGCCGCACACTCCCTGCTCGGCCACTTTGGGCCCGTCCTGCTGATGGCGGGTCTCGGTGCATGGCAGGCCGCACGTCTAGTCAATCAACGCTGGAAGCGAGGGGCGGGATCGCCTCGGTAATCTAGCCTTCCCGCTTCAGCTTCTCTCGACGCGCCAGTTCAGCGGCTGATGGTTCCTGCGCGCCGTCGATGGTTTCCGTATTCACCTCGCCGCCGCGCACATACGTCGCGGCGATAAGCCCGCTCGGCGAAACGGCGCTGTGTGTCAATGTGAACGCGCGAGGCTGACCGTCCTCTGCAAACAAGCGCTTACCCCTGCCAAGCAGCACCGGGAAGGTGAACGTGCGGATCTCATCGACGAGGCCGGCGGCGAGCAACGCGTGCACGAGTTCTGTGCTGCCTTGCGTCACCAGGGCCGGACCGTCTTCTTGTTTGAGTTTCGCCACGTCATCCGCCGCGTCGCGCAATGCCATCGAGCCCTTCCACGTCAGGTCCACACCTTTGCGCGTTGCCACGTATTTGGTGATCCTGTTGAAGGTCTTTGCGATGTCATCGTATGGCCCGCCTTCGGCATACGGCCAGTGAGCCGCGAAGATCTCGTAGGTGCGGCGCCCGAGCAGCAGGTCGAACGGCTCGCCGAACAACTTGCCAACTTCCTCGCCGAACACCGGGTCAGTGTTCCCCGTAGGGGCGACCCAGCCGCCGAACCTGAATCCGCCTGTGGGGTCTTCGTCCGGCCCGCCCGGGGCCTGCATCACGCCGTCCATCGAAACCATTGCGCCGACAATCACTTTTCTCATGGGTTTCCCATTCGATACGTGCCGCGCGTACACGCGGCCAGCACTTACAACGTCAGCGTCCTCACCCGGCCGCCGTCGCTCGCGCCCGGACGATCACGCCTTTGCGTTTCGCCGAGACGCTGAGCTTACACGAGGACGCCGGACCGGTCGCGCCGCTGTACGCGACCGCCGGATTCAACTCCGGATGGAACTGCGGCACAGCGTAGCTGCGCCACCGTCTTGTTCGTCTCGCCCACTCTGCCTCGCTCAGCGGGTAGAACACTTCGGTCTGGCGCCGCATGCCGAAGTCGGTGTCCCAGACCAGATTTGAGCGCACCACCTTGGTGTAGTTACCCGTGAACCCGCGGGCGGTGTTCTTGTAATGCGCCATGAACCACTGCCAGTTCGACGGCCCGGCCGTGATGCGCGCGCCGTGCTGGTCCTGCCACCAGTCCTTCAACGTGAAGGACAGGCTGGCCGTACTCCGCGCGGTACGAGTTGTTGAGCATCCGGACTTCGGCGATCGCGTCGAGGTTGATCGTCTGCGCAAAGCGATGGACCCAGTCAAGGACTGTTAATAGTTGGGCTACAGTCTGGACTGTGATCAGATGGCGGTGGTCAGATCGACGTCTGACCGGGGAGCGCGCTGCCCACCAACGATTCGTGGCGGTCGGGCGTCGACAGCTCGATCTCGTGCGGCAGCCGTGACCGTCAGCGACGCTTGGCTGCCGCGGCCCTTGCGGCAAATGCCGCAGGGACGCCGACCCCAAGCATGTGAATCAGCAGGGCGTTCGCAAGGCCTGCGCCGCGGGGTAACCCTCCGCCGCCGGTCGCGGAGTGCGGAATCACGACCAGATACATGACCAGAAACGCGGCAAGGCCGTAAACCATCCCCGCGGGAATGAGATGGCGCCGCAGCACTGGAACGCCCCGTGAGAGCAAGACGCAGACGAGGACGATCATCGTCGCGATGAAGTAATGCAATCCGATGCCCAGGACGACAGTCGGCATGCCTCCGTCACGTGCCGCCGGTCCGATGAGGCCGGCGGCGATCCCCTGAAAGATCCGCCCGGGCTTCGCCCCTCGCAGGCCGAAGAAGATCATCGCGTCGAGCGCGTCCAGGGTTCCGACCACGAGGCCCCCGAGCAACGTGTACTTGAGCGTGCGCATCAACAGCCTCTCAGCTTCATGGACGTAGCTCCGTCCGGACGCCAGCGCGCCCGCGCCGGTAGGGCTTCATCGTGTGAGGTCAGCGACAGCCAGTCGCGAGAACCGGGGAACCTCGATGTCTGCGGTCATGACCAGAGCGACGATAGCACCGGTCTATGTCCAGTCCGCGTGGGGCGGTTATCCCGCCATTCTGCTAAACTTCTGACCTTTGGCGCCGAGCCCCCGAGCTCCCGAGCCTCGAGCCCCAAGCCCCAGTGAGCTTATGAAATCTCAGGAACGCCATCATCTGAAGCAGAACGAGTTCGCCCACACGGCCGGACGGGTGAGTGAAGTCGTCGTCGAGGATCGCAGCCGCATTCTGCTTTTCTCCGGAGTCGCGGTCCTGATCCTGGCCATCGCCGGGGGCTTCTTCTACTGGCGGGCGCACACCGCCAATCAGGCAGGCGCGTTGCTCGGCACCGCGATGGCGACCGCTCAGGGGCAGGTGGCGCCGCCGTCAACTCTCCCAGGCGCCGCGCAAACGCCTGGCACATTCCCCACGGAGAAGGCGCGCGCGGAAGCGGCGATCAAGGCCTATCAGGAAGTCATCGCGGCGTACCCGAACACGGACGCGGCCAATGTTGCCCGTTATCAGCTGGCCTCCGAACTGCTGGCCGCGGGCCGCTTTGCGGAAGCCGCGGACAATTTCAGGAAGGTCGGCGACGCGGAGGCCTCGTCATTCCGGGGCGCGCTTGCTCGGCTCGGTCTGGCAGAAGCGCTGATGCAGGATGGCAAGCAGGACGAGGCGATCAAGACGTACACCGATCTGGCCGCCGCGCGTGACACCGCGCTGCCGCTGGATGGCGTGCTGATGGAGCTGGCGCGCGCCAATCTCAAGGCCGGCAAGACTCAGGATGCTCGCGCGGCCTTCAAGCGGGTCGTCGATGAGTTTCCCGAGTCCACGTACGCGACGGCCGCACGCCAGCAGCTCACGGCGCTGAACTAAGGTCGACGCCGGTCAGGAGACCGGGTCGGCGCGATCATCGGGTCAGGAGACCGGGTCTCCGCGATCATCAGATCAGGAGACCGGGTCTCCGTGATAATCGGGGAGACCCGGTCTCTTATACACCGTGCTACTTCACCAATCGCGCGCGACGCGCGTGTTTCCCAACACCGTGCCGCAGGATCTGGCATCCTCCAGCCGGCCGACGCGCACCTGGATTCGGGTGGTCCGGTCAGCGCTGCCCGAGCGCGAACTGATACGTCAGCAGCTTGTAGACGAGCTTCGCCGCGATGAAGTTTGAGGAAACCATCCCCGCGATGGGGCATAGCTCCACGACATCACATGCGACGACGCGGCGCTGCTCGAATACCTTGCGGAGCAGCGAGGTGGCTTCGCGCCACGAGAAACCGCCAGGCTCCGGCGTGCCGACCGCCGGCACCATGCCCGGATCGAACCCGTCCAGATCGATCGTGATGTACACCGTCTCGGACAGAGACGCGACGACGCGATCGATCCACTGCGGGTCGTTGCGCATATTCCAGTCGTAGAAAATTGTGCTCCGCAGCGACGGCAGTGCTGCCGCTTCCTCGGCTGAGATGTTCCGGATGCCCACTTGCACGACTGGCGCGAAGTCGAGCGTCCGCCGCATGGCGCAGGCGTGGCTGTGGGCCTCGCCCAGGTAGGAGTCGCGCAAATCGGCGTGGGCGTCGAGCTGCAGCACGCTGAGGCCCGGATGGCGCGCGGCGGCGGCTGCCACCACGGGCGAGGTGATCGAGTGTTCGCCGCCCAGCATGACCAGGAATTTCCCGGTATCGAGCAGATTGCCGGCGATGCGCCGCAGTTCGGCCATGGCATCGGTGAGCGTCCCCTTGCTCAAGTCCACATCGCCGAGCGTGAACATGCCGCGGCCGTGCAGGTCGACCCCGAGCTCCTCGTCCCACAGCTCCACCTGGGCAGACGCGCGCAGCAACTCACCCGGGCCGAGCCGCGTACCTGAAACGTATGACGTCGTGCGCTCGAATGGCACGGGCAACACCACCGCCGCCGAGTCGGCAAACGACCGCCGTTCCGGTAGTTCCCCGCCGAACGGGTCTGCGTGCGGCTGGTAGCGGTCGGACGGGTCAGACATCAGGGCTCCTGGAAGCGGTTGTCGGCAAGCGCGTGACCGTTCATCACCAGGACGCGGCCGGACGGGTCGAACTCCGGACGTCTACGACGACGGCTCGACTCATGCGCAGTGCTCTCGAGCGCCGTCAGCAGCAGAGGCAGGGCGAGCGTCACATCGGCGTGCACGGTGACCTTCTCCGATTCGATCGACAGCTTGCCCCAGCTTTGCGCTTCTTCGAGGCTCGATCCGCTGGCGCCGCCGAAGTGCGGGACGTCGGTGACGATCTGAATGGCGAACTTGTGACCGCCGACGCGGTCGTCGTAGAACTCGGCCTGGACGCTCGCCTGGTTGATGAAGTTCTTGGGCGTGCCCCCGCCGAGCACAATGGTGGCCGTAGCAGGTTTGCGGATCACGATGTTGGCCGACTCGATAATGTCGCCGATGACGTCCACGTGGCCGGCCGTCGGATCGCGGTGGCGAGCCTGCGAGAGCCCCATCCCAATGGAGGAATCGGCGATGGCCGGACAGAAGATCGGCACGTTGGCCAGGTAGGCGGCGGTGAGGATGCCGTCGTTGCCGGTTTCCAGCCAGAGGTACTCGCCGAGCTTGTAGAGGAACTCGCGGGTCGTGTAGGGACGCCGTTCAAGCTTGAGGACGAACGCGGCAATCCACTCGTCGTTTTTGCAGAAGTCGTCTTCACTCGCGAGCGTGTCGTACACCCGATCGATCCGCTCCGCCGCCAACGCGGCATCGTCGAGCGTCGGCGATCCGATGTAATGCCGACGACCGCGCGTTTCGTGCAGGTCGTGGTACAGGTTGGCACCCGTCGAGACGAGACAGTCGACGTAGCGGCGTTCGAGCATGTGGGCGATGGCGAGCCGCATGCCCCCGGCCGAGAGCGCTCCGGCCGTGCCAAGAAAGATCGTGACGTCGGCCGCGAGCATGCGCTCCCAGATGCGGCGCGCGGTGCCGAGGTTGCGTCCCTGGAACGAGGTGCGCTCCATCCGCTCGAGCACTGCGTCGGCCGAGAGTCCGGATTCGACGACGAACGGCTCGACCGGCTTGCGGAGAAAGCGTGACTTGCGGCGGCCCATGAAGCCTTGATTCTAATCTGGACTACTGACGGGACACGAACTGCAGAAATCTGAAGTCGGCGGTGGGAGACAGCGTGATCCCCGAGATGCCCGCCTGGCTGACGACGACGTTTGTCTTCGCCCAGAGACTGATCACCGGAGCCTCGTCGGCAATCAATCGTTGAGCTTCGACGTAGAGATCGCGTCGCTCGGCCGGCACGAGCGAGACCGCGGCGCGATCGAGCAGGCGGTCGACAGCGGGGTTCGCGTAGTAGCCACGGTTGAAGCCTTCTGGCGGCACCTGCGACGAATGGAACACGCGTCTGAGCATGTCTGGATCGGTCACGCCAACGAATTGCAGTGAGTAGATCTGCACGTTGCCACGCACGACATCGGCCATGAGCGTGGCGAACTCGTAGGAGCGCAAATCGAGCGCGATACCAATCTCGCGTAGCTGCTGCTGGATCACGGACGCCTGAAGACGCGGCTCCTCGGCGGTGGACGTCTTCAATGTCAGACGGAGCCGGGGTTGCGGGCCGTCTCCATCAGGATCGGCGAAGCCCGCGGCGTCGAGCAACTGGCGCGCCCGGGTGGGGTCGTAGCTGAAGTGGAAGACATCGGGCGCAGATGCCCACGACACAGATGGAAGAATGCCTGGCGTCTGCCGCGCCAGACCTCGTCGGAGGTACTTGACGATGGCCTCGGTGTCGATCGCGTATCCGATCGCCTGGCGGACACGCGGATCGCGCAGGATCGGATCCCGCAGGTTGAACCCGAGGTAGGCCCAGTCGATGCCGGGTGCCTGGATAACACGAAGCCCGTCGCGCTGCTCGAGCTCGTGCACGACATCCGGCGCGATGTCGTTGACCACGAGATCCACGTCCCCCTTTCTCAGCTCGAGACTTCGCATCGTCTCGTCGGGTACGACCTTGAGGACGACCCCGGCGTTCTTCGGAGCGCCGGCGTAATAGTCGGGAAAGGGCACCAGCGTGACGTGGTCGTCGGGAACGAATTCGGTCAGGCGGTAGGGGCCGCTGCCGACGGGGGCGCGCGCGGCCTCGCGCCCCGTGCCTTCCGGCACGATGCCTGCGCCGGCGAGGTTGATGGGGAATGCGGCCGAGGCCTGGCGCAGACGGAACGCCACGGTATACCGATCGAGCACGTCAATCGAGGCGATGGCGCGGTACGCGCCCTTCTTCGAAGAGACGAACGCCGGGTCGAGGTAGCGCCTGAACGTGAAGGCCACGTCGGCAGACGTCATCTCGTGCCCGTTGTGAAACCGCACGCCGTGGGGAATTTCTGCCACGTAGGTCTGCGAATCGGTGGTCTCGAAGCGCACCGCCAGATCGGGCACGACCTGGAGCTTGTCGTCGATTTTCAACAGCGAGCTGAACACGAGCTGGCCGACACGTTGAGAGGCCTCGTCGATGCCAATCCCGGGATCGAGATTGGTGGGCGAGATGCGGATGCCGACGACCAGTGCCGGGGACCGAGGGGGAGTGGACAGGGTGCAGGCGGAAGCGGCCACGAGCGCGGCCAGTGCCACCCGGCGCATCACGAATCGGCCTCGCGCCGCAGATCCGCGAGCAGGTTCAAGGCCTCGAGCGGCGTGAGCCGGTCGACATTCAGTGCGCGCAGTCGATCGAGCACCGGATGTGCCGCGGTGGGCGCCTGAAACAGAGGCAGCTGCCGCGAGTCTGGTGCCGGCGTGCCGTTGAGGCTCGGGCGCCCGCCCCGCTGCAGCTCGTCCTGCTCGAGGGACTTGAGAATCTCGGACGCGCGGCGGACCACCGAGGGGGGCAGGCCAGCGAGCCTCGCTACCTGGATGCCGTAGCTGCGATCGGATCGGCCCGGGACGATCTTGTGAAGGAAGACGATCTCGTCGCGATACTCGCGCGCGGCGACGTGGTAGTTGATCACACCGGGGAGCGCGTCCGCGAGATCCGTGAGCTCGTGATAGTGCGTGGCGAAAATCGTGCGGGGTCGGGCTTTGTCGTTCGACGCCAGGTGCTCGGCCACGGCCCAGGCCAGGCTCAGACCGTCGAAGGTGGCGGTGCCGCGGCCAATCTCGTCGAGGATGACGAGGCTGCGGTCGGTGGCGGCGTGCAGGATGGCAGCCGTCTCCTGCATCTCCACCATGAACGTCGACTGGCCGCGGGCGATGTTGTCCGAGGCGCCGACGCGGGCAAAGAGCCTGTCGACGATGGAGAGCTTGGCGCTGCGTGCGGGGACGAACGACCCGGCTTGCGCCATGAGCGCCAGCAAGGCCACCTGACGCAGGAACGTCGACTTACCACCCATGTTCGGACCGGTCAGGATGATCAGCTGTCGCGCGCCGCCGTCCAGGTGCACGTCGTTGGGGACAAAGGCGCCAGACACGTGGCGCTCCACGATGGGGTGCCGCGCGTCGGTCGCCTGAAATTCGTCGCCTTCGTGCAGAAAAGGCTTCGTGAAATTGCACGCGGCGGCCGTGTCCGCGAGCGCGCTCAGGACGTCGAGCGCCGCCAGGGCCCGGGCGGTGTCGAGGACGCGCGGCGCCTGGTCGGCGACGGCTGTCCGGAGCTGTTCGAACAACTCGATCTCCCGTGCGGAGATGCGGTCGTCGGCGCCGAGCACCTTGTCTTCGAACTCCTTCAGCGCCGGCGTGATGAACCGCTCGCCACCCGCGACGGTCTGCTTCCGGATGTAGTCAGTCGGCACCGCGGCGAGATTCGATTTGGAAATCTCGATGTAATAGCCGAACACCCGGTTGTATCTGATCTTGAGCGACCCGATGCCGGTGCGCGCGCGCTCGGCGTCTTCCATGCCAGCAATGGCCGTCTTGCCGCCGCGGCTGATCGCGCGCAGGTCATCGAGCTCGACGTCGATGCCGTCGCTGATCACGCCGCCTTCGCGGGCGAGTGCCGGCGGTTCGTCCACGAGCGTCGCGGCGATGCTGTTGCGCACATCGTCGAGGTCGTCGAGCTCGGCCAGCAGGCTTTTGACGAGCGGTGCCTGCAGATCGGCGGTGACTGCGCGCACCCGTGGCACCAGGCGCAATGACTCGCCGAGGCAGACCAGGTCACGGGGGCCGGCCGTGCCGAGCGAGACACGCGCAATCAGACGTTCGAGGTCATGCACGCCGCGGAGTGCGTCGCGGAGCTTGCCTCGATCGGCCGATCGAAACGCGAAATCCTCCACCGCGTCGAGCCGATCCTGAATACGCGCCAGCGTAACGAGCGGCCGCAGCAGCCACTGGCGCAGCATGCGTCCCCCCATGGACGTGGTGGTTCGGTCGAGCTCGGCGAGCAGTGAGCCGTTGCGGCCGCCATCCACGCCTTCGACCACATTAAGGTGCCGCAGCGTGACCGGATCGATCGCCAATGCATCGGACGCCACACGCAGGGTGATGTCCCGGATGTGGGTGAGCTCGGTGCGTTGCGTTTCGGACAGATAGGCAAGCAATGCGCCGGCGGCGGCGACCGCGTGGGGAGAATGCGTCAGCCCATGGCCGTCGAGCGCCGCGACCTGCAGCTGCGCACAGAGTCGCTCCTCGCATCGCGATGCGTCGAACTGCCACGCCTCGACGCGCGTGACGCGGCACTCGGGCAGCCGAGCCATGATGGCCGCGATATCCACCTCGTCGGCGGCGAGCAGCTCGCGCGGACGGAGCAGGGCGAGCTCTGCCGCCAGGGCGTCTTCGGCGCCCGCGCCGGCGCACTCCGTGACGGCGAACTGACCCGTCGAGACATCGAGGCACGCCAGGCCCCAGGGATCGCCGATCGTCGCAGGCGTCTTGAGCGCGACGAGGAACGCGGGTTCCTTGGCGTCGAGGTACGACGCGTCCGTGAAGGTGCCGGGCGAGATGATGCGCGTGACCTCACGCTTCACCAGTCCTTTGGCCTTGCGCGCGTCCTCGACCTGTTCGCAGATCGCCACACGATAACCCTTCCGCACCAGCCGGGAGAGATACGCATCGGCGGCGTGATAGGGCAGCCCGCACATCGGAATTGCCGTACCGTGCGCGTCTTTGGCGCGCGAGGTCAGCGTGAGCTCGAGCACGCGGGACGCGGTCAGGGCGTCCTCGTAGAACATCTCGTAGAAATCGCCCATCCGGAAGAAGACGATCGCGTCGCGATGCTGACGCTTGACGTCGAGGTACTGACGCATCGCCGGCGTCGCGGCTTGCGCCGGAATGGAGGCGGACGAGGGAGAAGAGGATGTCACGGTCGAGCGGGAGCAGTCCGACTGGTGCGCGGGCGGAGGTGGAACAATGCGGGAGTATAACATTGCCCGGATGGTCATTCTCGTGCTCGACACGACGACCCGGGGCGGGAGCATCGGCCTGTGGGATCACGGTCTGGTCCACGCGCGGGCGGGTGAGCCCAGCCCGACCCAGGCCGAGCGCCTGCCCGGCGAGGTCGTGAGCTGGCTCGCGCTCCATGGCCGCGTGCTGGCCGACGTGGATCTGTTCGCCGTCGTGTCCGGTCCTGGTTCGTTTACGGGCATCCGCGTCGGCATGGCGGCCGTGCAAGGACTCGCCATGGCGGCGCGCCGCCGCGCGCTCGGCATCCCGGCGCTGGACGCCCTGGCCACGACCTGGCTCAATAACGCCACAGAACCGGCCCTGCTGGTGCCGTGCGTCGACGCGCAGCGCCACGAAGTGTTCTTCGCCGCGTTCGACACCGACGGCGCAGACATCATCGAGTCGTGCCGCCCGCTCATCCCGCCTGGTGTCGCAACCCCCGCCGAGCTCGCGCAGCAGGTGCTCGCGCAGGCCGGGGGCCGACAGGTCGTGTTCGTCGGCGATGGCGCCGTGCGCCATGCCGACGTGTTGACCACCGCGCTTCCAGGGGCCGAGGTCCGGCCTGCCCCGTGCCCGCTCGCCGAAGCGGCCGCGGTGATTGCCCATCGACGCGAGTCCCACGCCGGTGCCCCGCACGCGCTGCGTCCCATCTATATCCGCCGGCCCGACGCGGAGCTCGCGCGCGACAGGGCCGGAGCGCGATCGGCCCGCGTGGTGCTGCCGTTCACGATCGCGCGCGCGTCGGCCACCGATGTGCCCGCCGTCGAGCAGTTGCAGCGCCAGACGTTCACCAATCCCTGGGGTGCCGAGGCCATTCGCTGGGAGCTCGAGCACACCGACGTCGCGAGGCTCTACGTGATGCGGACGCGGGCCGGGGCGCTCGTGGGCTACTGTGCGTGCTGGCTGGTGTTCGACGAGCTGCACATCAACAGCCTCGCCATCGATCCGGCGCTGCGGCGTCAGGGGCTGGCGCGCCATCTGCTCCAGCACGTCATCGCGGCCGCCGTAACTGACGGTGCCGCGTCGGCGACGCTCGAGGTGCGCAGCTCCAACAGCATGGCTCGCAACCTGTACGAAGGACTGGGCTTTCACGTCGAAGGTGTGCGGCGCGACTACTACCAGCAGCCCCGTGAGGACGCCCTCATCCTGTGGAAGCGCGGCCTACCCTGAGGGGCCGGCCAACGGCTGATCCGTGGAGTCCTTTTCTATGGTAGGTTGCCCATGATCGGGATCGCGCCCCGGTCACTCCCCGATGGGTCACAGGGCCCTCTCGAAAGGAGGCAGAGCATGGCAGACGCCGAGCTCCAGCTAGACGGCCTGACAGCCTCGTTGTTCCAGCACGACGACGCCTTCAGGCAGTTAGTGTCAGAGCATCACGCCCTCGATCAGCATCTTCATCATCTCTCCGCTCTCGGCTATCTCTCCCGCGAGGAACAATACGAAGAAGCCGCTTTGAAAAAGCGGAAGCTGGCCTTGAAAGACCGAATCGTGGCCACCGTGCGCGAGCAGTCGCGGCCCGGCTCCTGAGCCCGATCGCGTAGACTGAGGACACCGGGCGCGTGCGTCAGTGGTGGCGCGCGCGCCCGGTGTTGCGTAGAGTCAGGCGCCGTGCGAATCGACCCCGCTGCCACCCCGTTCGTCCTGATCGCCCTGCTGCCTGTGGCCGCGGTGGCGAGCTTCGTGCCATGGCCGGCCACCGCCGCGTTGGCTCTGTTGCCGCTCGCAATCGCCCTGTTCTTCCGCGACCCGACCCGTTCGCCTCCGGTCGACCCGGACGCCGTGCTCTCGCCGGCTGACGGCCGCGTGATGCACGCCGGCCCCTCGCGCCCGGACGAAGCACCAGACGGCCAGTGGCAGCAGGTTACGATTTTTCTCTCCGTCCTCGACGTGCACATCAATCGCACACCGGTGGCGGGTCGGATTACCAAGGTGTTGTATTTGCCAGGATCCTTCCGCGCCGCGTTCAAGGCGGACGCCCACAAAAACGAGCGGTCTGAAATCTGGATCGATCATGCCGGTGTGCCTGTCGTGGCACGACAGGTCGTGGGGCTGCTCGCGCGGCGCGTGGTCTGTCGAGTGGCGGCCGGACAGGTGCTGCACGCGGGCGACCGCATCGGCCTGATGAAATTCGGCTCACGGATGGATGTGTTCGTGCCCCCCTCAGCCGCCGTCCTGGTGAGCCGGGGCGCGCAGGTACGAGCGGGCGAAACTGTGATTGCCCGTCTGTCGCCCGGAGTGCGCGCATGATTGAACCGGAGATCGGCGTCGGACGCCGCTCGAGACAGGATCCGCGCCACTACCGCCGCGGGATCTACCTGCTGCCGAGCATCATCACCGTCGGCAATATGTTCTGCGGCTACGCGTGCGTGGTGTATGCGAGTCGCGGCGAGCTCGTGAGCGCCGCGCCCTTCATCGGCTTTGCCGTTGTCCTCGACATGCTCGACGGGCGCATCGCGCGCATGACCAACACCGCCAGTGCGTTCGGACTCGAGTTCGACTCGTTGGCCGACGTGATCTCGTTTGGCCTGGCGCCCGCCGTGCTGGCCTTTGCATGGGGGCTGTCGGAGCTCGATCGGACCGGCTGGGCCGCGGGCTTCGTGTACGTGACCGCGGCAGCCACGCGCCTGGCGCGATTCAACATTCAGACACCGGTGCAGACCGATAAGCGGTACTTCGTCGGCATGCCGTCACCCGCCGCGGCCGGGGTCATCGCGGCGACGGTGTACGCCTGGCCTGTGGTCGAGTATCCCAATACCATGGCCGCGCTGGTCGTCGTGCTGGTGCCCGCGGCCCTGATGGTCAGCACCATCAAGTTCCGCAGTTTCAAGACGATCAACTTCGGCTGGACGCCCTCGTACATCAAGCTGCTGCTGATCGCCGCGATGATCGCACTCGTGGCGCTGCAGCCGAGGGTCACCCTCGTGATCGTCTCGTACGGCTATCTCTTGTCCGCCTTCATCGAGATGGGGATGACCCGTCTGCGCTCGCATCGCGACGGACATCCTCCCGCGGCAACGTGATCGTCACCGTGGTGCCGGCGCCGGCGACGCTGGCGATCGACACCGTTCCTCCCGCGATCTCGATGTTGTGCCGCGCGTTGGCGAGCCCGAGCCCCGACCCGGCAGTCTTGGTCGAGAAGTAGGGTTCGAATGCGCGGGCCAGGGTCGTCGGATCCATTCCGACACCTGTATCGCGAATCGTCAGCTCCAGCTGATCGTCGCCCACATAGGCGGCGATGAGCACCGCGCCGCCGAGCGGCATGGCCTGGATGGCGTTCTCAATCAGGTTGGTGAAGGCGCGCGCCAGCAGCGTGGGATCCGCACGCACCGGTGGCATCGCCTCCGGCAGGCGGACGTCGAACCTCACGCGCTCGTTGGCGCCGACGCGGTACGGATCCACGACCGAGGAAACCAGCCCGGCGAGGTCGACGGCCTCGAGGTGCGCCGTCGGCCGGCCCGCGAAATTCGAGAATTCAGAAGCAATCTGACGCAGCAGCCGCACCTGCCCCAGGATGGTGACGAGACAGTGCTCGGCCACCGGCCCGAGCGGTCGTCCCCGATCGTCGTTGACGTGCTGCAGGTGCTCGGCCGCCAGCTGGATCGGCGTGAGCGGGTTCTTGATCTCGTGCGCGACCTGCCGCGCCATTTCGTTCCAGGCGGCAAGCTGATTCGTCCGCGCGAGCTCGGCTCGTTGGGCGAGGAGCGTCGCGGTCATCGTGTTGAAGTCGTCGACGAGCCGCCGCAGTTCGTCGTTGGTGTCCGCGACGATTCGCACGTCGAGCCGCCCGGCCGCGATGTGGCGGGTGGCGCGCGTGAGCCGCGCCACTGGATCGGCCACCCGCGCGGCCATCGAGGCCCCGAGCGCCGCCGCGAAAATCACCACGAGAATCGATCCGATGAGCACGCCGCGGTTGAACTCGTCTGACTCGCGCTCCAGCTCGCGCTGCCGTGGCGCGAGCGGCACGGTCAACACGGCGTCGCGGCCGCGTGCCGGCACCGGCGCGGCGGCCACGAGGTACTGCGAGTTGCCCAGCTGATCCTCGGCCACCAGGGTGGGCAGCCGATTGAGCGCGATCCCCTGGTACACCGTCGCGGGCGTCCGCGTCGGCAGCAGGCCCGAATCGAACAAGTCGCGCTGACTCGTCGCCTGTAGCTCCGATCCCTCGAACAGGTTGACGTCCTGTCCGATCACCTGTCGAATCCAGACCATCACGTCGTCGCTCGGCGCCCGAGGCTCGCCGGGACGCAGCTCCGCGGCCGAGAGCTCTTCGAACACACGGCGGGCGACGGTCACCACGCTCTTGGCTTCGGACTGCACGTCGGCTTGAAAGCGCGCATTCATGTAGCCGCCGAAGAGCAGCGCGAAAGCCACGACCGGGACGACCGCCGCGCCGACGAACAGCAGGAACAGCTTGCGGTAGAAGCTCGTGCGGATCTCGTGGAAGAGCAGGCGCAGCGGCGCGGCGAGCCTCTGGGTGAGCGGGGCCGCCAGCGCGGCGCCGATCTGCAGCACGACGAAGAACACGCCGGCGAGTGCCGTGATTTCGGCCAGCCGCGAGGCGTGTTCGAATGCGGTCGCCGTGGGGTACCCGAGCGCATACACGCCCACGCGGTTCTGGGAAAAGTGCACGTGATACGTCCGGCCGTCGCCCTGCAGCACGGTCCAGAACGGCTCGCCGGGATTGTAGAGACGATCGAAGATCGCCTGACTGACGGGCCAGGCGACACCGCC
Source organism: Vicinamibacterales bacterium (assembly GCA_039925145.1). Taxonomy (GTDB): domain Bacteria; phylum Acidobacteriota; class Vicinamibacteria; order Vicinamibacterales; family SCN-69-37; genus JBDSZL01. The sequence continues at coordinate 20,522 of JBDSZL010000058.1, forward strand.
GGACGTGAAGAGCGGTTGAAGACTCCAGCCGTAGACGCCGACCTGCAGATCGGGCAGCCGGGGCCCCGTATCGCTGCCCGGAGGCGCGCCGAGCACTTCGTAATACGGGTTTGCCGACGAGACGAAGGGCAGAGCCTGATAGTCGTTGCTCGCGACATGCACGACGATCCCGCCGAGCAGTCGCCCCTCGGCGTCGCAAATCCCACGCTCGACATGCAGCATGTTGCGGGCCTCTGCGCCGAAGGGGGTCGACTCGCCGAACACGTCGCCCCATTGGCAGCCCGTGCCCTGCCATGTCTGCGCGCTCGACTGGTAGAGGTACTGCGGCAGGTTCAGAGCGAACCGGCTGATGAGCGCCCTGTCGGACCCGTACAGCTCCACATCTGAGATGACCCGCGAACGGAGCAGGTGCGTCTGACTCCAGACGAGAAACGCCGGCTGGCTATCCGGAAACGCCACCGGGCTGTCGGGGGCGGGGACGACCGACACGAGCGCCGGAAGCATCGTCAGGGCATCGATGTCGTCTTTCGTTCTCTCCAGCTCCCGTTGAAGCTCCTGTGGATGACGCGCGGTGGCGGGCGCATAATCGTGCTCGATGACCGACCGCACGGTCCGATCCGCCGTGACCGACTCGATGGAATAGATGGCGACGAGCGGGGCCAGCAGCGCGAGCAGCGCCAGCAGCAGGCGCATCGATTCAGTGGTGTGGTGGTAATAGCGGCGGAGTCGTGGAGCCGCCAGCGCAAAGGCACACCCGGCGACGATGACCGTCAGACAGGCGGAGCCGATGGCATGGGCGCGGGTCGTGGGCACGAGCAGCAGAATCACGGACGGCACCAGCCACAAGCTCAGCGCCATCAGACGCGTGGGCGTGTGCGTGCGCCAGCGTCCGGCGCAGGTGGCCAGCACCAGCGCGCCCGCCCAGGCCAGGGCGAGCTCGGCCATCAGCAGGTGGCCCAGGAAGACCAGGCCATCTACGTCGAAGGGCAGCAGCACGAACTCCCACTTGTCGAGGGCGCGGGGCGTGATTTCTGCCGCGAGGAGCCGGGCGATGGCCTCGACGGCGGCCGCGAGCGCCACGCCACCGGCCAGCTGTTCGGCGATAAACCTGACCACTGACGCTGCCGGCCGTCGCCGCCGGGCGGCACGCCACCACCAGCCTCCCGCGACGATCACCACCAGCGCGAGCAGGGCCGCGGGCGCCATCACCAGGTGGGCGCGATCGGACGCGCCGACCCACTGCAGCAGCGCGTCGGCCGCGAGGGCCGTGACGACAACCAGTGCGCTCGCCGCGAGCGTCCAGCCGATCCAGACGCGGGCGGGCTGTCCCATCCGCCGCCGTGCCATCGTGACGGGTACCAGCAGCGCCGTCACCCCGAGCAACGGGAGCAGACTCAGGGCGAGTGCGCGCCTGCGGAACATCGCCCTGGCCTGCGCCAGTTGTACCGGGTCGAAGTGCACCTCTACCAACGCGGCGCCGTCCGGATCGGCCACGATGAACCCGTTGACCGGCGTCAGGTCATCGCGGGTCCTCGAAAATTGCGGGTTGAGCGCGACGGGGCCGAACGTGGTGGCGAGGTAGCGCGGAGCAGGACCGGCCTCGGTGATTCGACGGGCCAGCGCCGATGCGTCGGCTCCGGTAGCTGGTGCGATCACGGTTTCGGCCACCGCGACGCCTACCCGACGACCTCCGACTTCGACAGGCCGCAGCGCCATCAGCCGCATGCCGGCGTTGCCCGGTGCCACGAAGAGCGCGGCCGGGCCGTTCAGGCGTTCCGATGAAAGACTGCGTTCGCCCGGGCCGTTGGTCCACGCGAGAACCGAAAACGTGCGGCCCGATCGAGCCGGCACGTACAGCGTCACGGCGACGCCGTGCTGATCGACCGGCGCGGCCAGGCCTGTCAGCCGGTCGAATAGCGCCGGGAGCTGGTCGCGATCCGTGGTGGCACGGCCGATCAAGGGCCCTTCTTGGGCCACCGCGGCGGCGAGCGTTTGCACATCGCCTGCCCGTTCGGCGATGCGGGCGCGCACCTCGCGCTCGAGGCGATCCTTCGTGGCTTCGATGGACGTGCCGAAGCGATCCGCCTCCCACCCCAGTCCGGCCGCAGCTGCCGCGAGTGAAAGCGTCAGGGCGCCGATGAGGAGCCGAATGGGCAATGACACACGCGAGGAGGGATCTGTTCGGCGAGGATACCAAAAAAACCAGCTACTATACGCAGCCGGCCGGCTCGACGGCTTCGCACTTCATGGGAATCCTGCCTCTGCGCGCTGCTGTCAAACGGGGCGCGCTGCTCGTGGTGGCCAACTGGCCCATCGTGCTGATCGGGTTCACCGCCGAATCCCTGTACAAGGCCGCGGTCAGCATCCCCGTACTGGGGGCGTCGCTCGGTCTGGCCACGCTGGTCGGCGCCGACACGACCGCGCTGCTGTCGCAAGGCGTACGAGCGACAGCAGACGTTATTCTCGCGTCGCTCGCGACGGCGCCCTTGGCTCTGACCTTGTTCCTGCTGGCGCTCGCTGTCGTGGGGATCGGCGGCGAAGCGATCATGTTCGTCGTGAAAGCGGGGACGCTCGCGATCGTGGTGGAGGCCGATCGGGCCAGCGGCGACGTGCACCGGATCCCGTTCGGTACCGAGGCGCTACAACGCGCCCGCGTCTACCGGCTCGAGTCGCTGCTGCTCGCATCAAGGCGGTTCAGCCGACGAGCCGTGCGCCTCGCGCTCTGGCTGGGCGCCGGGTACGCGTTCGTTGGACTGACCTACGTGGCTGTCGTGTCGCTTGGCCTTTCCTCGGTCGAGCGGTCGCCATGGCTCCCGGCGTGGCCCCTCGTCGTGCTCGCCGCCACGAGCATCGGCATCGTCACGATTGCGATCGTGAATCTCACTTACGATCTGGTGCGCGTCGTCGTCGTGACCGATGACTGCGAGATCGGCGTGGCTGTCTCGCGGCTGAAACAGTTCGTGATCGAAGATGCGCGGCAGGTGATTGGCATCTTCAGTGTGATTGGCGCGGTGCAGATTCTTGCGGCCGTGGGCTCGCTGCTCGCGGCCACCGGATTGGCGCTGGTCACCTACGTGCCGTTTGCCAGTCTCGTGCTGGTTCCGCTTCAGGCCGCAGCGTGGGTGTTGAGAGGGCTCGTCTTCGAGTCCATGGCGCTGTCTGCGCTGGCGGCCTGCCAGACGCAGTATCGGCGGTTTTCCGAAGAGCGTTGGCCAATGGACGAGCGAAGCGTTCGCGCCGCGCCCCGGCCTGTCATTTCGCCGCGGGGGGCTTGAGCTCGTAGACCGACAGCGCGCGACCACCGTCGGGCGACGCAATCAACGTGACGACGGTCTTACCATCGGGCGTGATGACCGCTTGCAGCAGCAACTGCGTGCCGGGAGGCGCCAGACGGGTAATCTGGCCCGCCTTGCGACCGACGAACATGATGGAGGCGTTCGAGAGCGGCACCGCCAGTGTCGTGCCTGCGCGCTGCGGTCCGGCGACGGGTCTGCCGCCGAGTGGTTCCATGGCCTTCTGCGTGCCGCCACGCCGATCGAACGCGCGGAACGTGCCGTCGAACAGCGCGACGTTGATGTTGCGCTCGTCGATGATGGGATCGCCCGTGATGGGCACGCGCGGGTGCGAGCACCAGATCTTGGCGCCCGCCGCCTCCGTGAATGCGCACGTCGTCACGCTCGTGAGTCCCACGTACGCGACGCCCTGGCTGGCCCCCACGGCAATAGGCACTTCATCGAGCACGAAGCGCCATCGTTCGGTGCCGGTGCTGGCGTCGAGCGCGACGAGGCCACGATCGGCCAGACCCACGACCGCCACCGTTCCGTCGAGCGCGACTCGGGTCGACGCGGCGGCTCCCGGAGCCACGCGCCAGACCTCGCTGCCGTCGCTGGTCCTCAGCGCCCGAATCTCTGAACCTCCACTGGTCAGCACTATCGCCCCGGCGGGGGTCACCCATTGCGTCTCTTCGGCAATGGTTGTTGTCCATCGGGTCATACCCGAGGCAGGGTCAAGAGCCCGCAGGTGGCCGCCCCCTGCCGCAAACACCAGATCATCGCCGACCGTGAGGAGGGCAGTGTCCGTGATCGTCGACGTCCACGCCACATCGCCCAGTGTGCGAGCGCGCGCCTGCAGGGGCGTGCCCTGGCCGGCCGTGATGAACAGGTTGCCCACGACGACGAGCGCCGAGGTGCTGACGTCGACGTCTTTCGACCAGCTCAGCGCGTAGGGCGCCGCCGCGGGACCGCGCACAGCCGGTGTGGCCGCGGTAGCGGGCGCCGCTGGTGGCGGAACGGACGCGCCGGATGGCGAAGGACCCGGGGGTTGAGACGACGCCGGCTGCGTGGCGGGAGTGGGTGCGGCAGTCGGCTGTGACGCGGGCGTCGTTGTGGCTGGTGTCTGCGGCCCTGCGGGTGCCGATTGCCCCGACGCCGGGGCTGTATGCGGCGAGCTGGGTAGCAGGAGCCCGACGGCAATGGCGAGACCCCAACATCTCGTGTGTGTCGACGTGCGCACACGCTTATAATAGCGGTGTTCCCATCGGGCCTTCGGCCTCGTCCTTGCTACACCCCAGCCGCCTGTGACACATCAGACCATTTTCGTTCTCGATTTTGGCTCGCAGTACACGCAACTGATCGCGCGCCGGCTCCGCGAGCTGTCGGTGTATTCGGAAATCGTCCCGCCAACCATCACCGCGGCCGAGATTCGGCGGCGGCACGCGGTCGGCGTGATCCTTTCAGGTGGGCCCCGCAGCGTGTCAGAGGAGGGGGCGCCGACGATCGATCCGGCCATTTTGCAGCTGGGCACCCCGACCCTGGGCATCTGTTACGGCATGCAGTTGATGACGCATGCGCTCGGCGGCACGGTGCAGCCCGCCGCGAGTCGTGAGTACGGCCACGCCACTGTGGAGCTTGCGAAAGAGGGGCAGCTGTTTCGCGACATCCCGTCGGCCTTGCGGGTCTGGGCGAGCCATGGCGACTTCGTCGCGGCGGCACCGCCCGGGTTTGCCGTCGTGGCCACGTCTGCCAATGCCCCGGTTGCCGCCATACAGGATGTGTCCCGCCGGCTGTATGGGCTGCTGTTTCACCCAGAAGTCGCACACACCGAATCGGGCATCGACATTTTGCGCAACTTCGCGTTCGACGTCTGCGGGTGCCGCGGCGACTGGACGATGGCGTCGTTCGTGGATGAGAGCATCGCGCGCATTCGCGCGACGGTCGGCGACGGCCGGGTGGTGTGCGGGCTCTCGGGCGGTGTTGATTCCACCGTGGCGGCCGTGCTGCTGCATCGGGCGATCGGCGATCGGCTCACGTGCATCTTCGTCGACAACGGCGTGTTGCGGTTGAACGAGGCCGAGCAGGTCAAGACACGGTTCGTGCGGCTCGGACTGCCGCTCGACTTCGTCGACGCCTCCGACCTGTTTCTCGATCGACTCGAAGGGGTGATCGACCCGGAGCAGAAACGCAAGATCATCGGCGGCACGTTCATCGACGTGTTCGAGCGCCGCGCGCTCGAGCTCGGCGAGTTCGACTATCTGGCTCAGGGGACGCTCTACCCGGACGTCATCGAGAGCATCTCGGTGGTCGGACAATCGGCGACGATCAAGAGTCATCACAACGTGGGCGGGCTGCCGGAACGGATGCGCTTTAAGCTCGTCGAGCCGTTGCGCGAGCTCTTCAAGGATGAAGTGCGGCTGGTGGGTACCACCCTGGGACTCGACGACGAGTTCGTGTGGCGGCAGCCGTTTCCGGGTCCCGGCCTGGCGGTGCGTATCGTCGGTCCCATTACGCGCGACCGTGTGCTCTTGCTGCAGCGCGCCGACGCCGTGGTGGTCGACGAGATCAAGAAGGCGGGATGGTATCGCCGGGTGTGGCAGTCGTTCGCCGTCCTTCTGCCCGTCCAGAGTGTCGGCGTGATGGGCGATGGCCGCACGTACGAGTACACCATTGCCGTTCGAGCCGTGGAGAGTCGCGACGGCATGACGGCCGACTGGGCACGGTTGCCGCACGATCTGCTCGGCGCCATCTCATCGCGCGTCGTCAACGAAGTTCGCGGGATCAATCGCGTGGTCTACGACATCAGCTCGAAGCCCCCCGCGACAATCGAATGGGAATGATCGCGAAGCCCGCGACGGCCAGGAGCGGCGCTGAGCGCGTGAGCGGGGGTGGGGCCCCGCGAGCCGTTGAAGGAATGACGCCCGCGACGGCCAGGAGCGGCGCTGAGCGCGTGAGCGGGGGTGGGGCCCCGCGAGCCAGTTGATCAACCAATGCCAGAGTTCGTCCATCTCCACCTCCACACCGAGTTCTCGCTTCTCGATGGCGCCTGCCGGATCGGCGAGATGCTCGATCGTGCCGCCGAGCTGAAGATGCCCGCGGTCGCCGTGACCGAGCACGGCAACATGTTTTCGGCCGTGACGTTTCATGACGAGGCGCGCAAGCGTGGGGTGAAACCCATTCTCGGCTGCGAGGTGTATGTCGCCCCCGGCGCGCGCAACGACCGGTCGGGGCAGCCGGGAGAGACGGCCAATCACCTCGTATTGCTGTCGGAGACGAACGAGGGGTTTCACAATCTCATCAAGCTGGTGTCGGCCGGTTACACCGACGGCTTCTATTACAAGCCGCGCATCGACAAGGATCTGCTCGCGGCTCACGCCAAAGGGCTGATTGGCCTGAGCAGTTGCCTGAAAGGGGAGGTGGCCACCGGGATCCGCCGCGACCAGGCGCGTAAAGCGCTCGACGCCGCGGCGCAGTACCGCGACATTCTTGGGCCGAACAACTTCTTCCTCGAGATGCAGGACCAGGGCATTCCCGAGCAGCGTGTGGTCAACAACGGTCTGCTGCCCATTGCGCGCGACCTGGAGATGCCGCTCGTGTGCACGAACGACGTGCACTACCTGCGGATGACCGACCAGCATCCGCACGATGTCCTGCTCTGCATTGGCACGGGCAAGAGCGTCAGTGACGAGAAGCGGTTGAAGTATCACGGCGATCAGTTCTTCTTGAAGACGCCAGAAGAAATGTGGGGGGTGTTCGGCGACCACCCCGAGGCGCTGAAGAACACCGTGCGGATTGCCGAGCGGTGCGACGTCACGATTCCCAAGGGCGAATCGCACCTGCCGAACTTCGATGTGCCGGAGGGCTACACCACCGACTCGTATTTCGAGCACGTGGTGCGCCAGGGGTTCACGGAGCGCATGGCGCGGTGGCGCGAACGGAACGCGGTCGAGGCGCAGCGGTATCCCGAGTCCGACTACGAAGCGCGTCTCGTCTTCGAAATGGCCGTCATCCGCCAGATGAAGTATCCCGGCTATTTCCTGATTGTCTGGGACTTCATGCGCTACGCGCGCGAGCGGGGAATCCCTGTCGGGCCAGGGCGTGGATCGGCGGTTGGCAGCCTCGTGGCCTATTGCCTGCGGATCACGGACGTCGACCCGCTGCACTTCAACCTCTACTTCGAGCGTTTTCTCAATCCCGAGCGCGTGTCGCTGCCCGATATCGACATCGACTTCTGCGAGCGGCGCCGCGGCGAGGTGATCACCTATGTCACCGAGAAGTACGGCCGCGAAAACGTCGCCCAGATCATCACCTTCGGCACCATGAAAGCGAAGGCGGCCATCCGCGACGTGGGCCGCGTGATGGAAATGAGCATGTCGGATGTGGACCGCGTGGCCAAGCTCATCCCCAATCAGCTCGAGATGACGCTCGATCTCGCGCTCAAGGAAGCGCCGCAGCTCGCTGAGCTCGAGAAGACCGATCCGCGCGTGCGCGACCTGCTCGTCGTCGCCCGGCGGCTCGAAGGCATGACGCGCCATGCCTCGGTGCACGCCGCCGGCGTCGTGATCACGCCGAAGCCGCTCACGGAGTTCGTGCCGCTCTATCGGAGTCAGAAAGACGAAGGCCAGATCACGACGCAGTGGGCCATGAAGGAGATCGAGCGGATTGGTCTGCTCAAGATGGACTTTCTCGGCCTCAGCACGCTCACGTTGCTCGACGATGCCGTCAAGCACATCAAAGAGACGACGGGGGACGTCATTGTCCTCGAAAACCTGCCGCTCGACGACGCGAAGTCGTATCAGCTCTTCCAGAACGGCCAGGCGCACGGCGTGTTTCAGTTCGAGAGTTCGGGCATGCGCGACACGCTGCGCAAGGCCAGGCCGCAGTGCCTCGAGGATCTGATCGCCCTCAACGCGCTCTACCGGCCGGGCCCGCTCCGGGGCGGCGTCGTCGACGACTACATCGCGCGCAAGCAGGGGCGGGTCGAGGTCAAGTACGAAGTGCCCGCGATGGAACCCGTCCTCAAGGAAACGTACGGCGTCATCGCCTATCAGGAGCAGGTGCTGCGGCTGGCCATCGAGCTGGCGGGCTTCACGGTCGGCGAGGCCGACGAGCTGCGCCGCGCGATGGGCAAGAAAGACGCCGCGAAGATGCAGGCCCAGCGCGAGCACTTCATGCAGGGCTGCAAGGAGCGCGGCATCTCGGAGAAGAAGGCCACGAAGATCTTCGAGTTCATCGACTTCTTTGCAGGCTACGGCTTCAACAAGGCGCATTCGACCGCCTACGCGCTGCTGGCGTACCAGACGGCGTACCTCAAGGCCAACTATCCGCGCCATTTCATGGCGGCGCTGCTGACCATCGAGTCACAGAGCTCCGATAAGGTGGCGTTGTATCTGGCCGAGTGCCGCGATCTTGGCGTCCCCATGCTGCCTCCAGACATCAACACCAGTTGCTGGGCATTCATGGTCGAACCCGAAGGGGTGCGGTTCGGTCTTGGTGCCATCAAAGGTGCTGGCGAGGGGGCCATCCGTTCCATCCTCGATGCCCGTCTGGCGCTTGGCGGCCGCATCCGGTCGCTCTTCGAGCTGGCCGAACACCTGGACCTGAGACTGGTCAACAAGAAGGTCATCGAGTGCCTGATCAAGGCGGGGGCGTTCGACTCGTTGTCGCCCACGGGGCGGGCCGGTTACCTGAGCTGGCGGCCGCGGCTGCTCGGTGGCCTCGATCGCATTCTCGATCACGGAAACCGTCACCAGAAGGACCGGGACCAGGGGCAGTCGCGGCTGTTCGGCGGCGACAGTGAGCCAGAGATCGTCTCCGACGACACGGCGTTGCCGGCGGCCAGGCGGTGGACGGAGACCGAAGCGCTGGGTTTCGAAAAGGAAGCGCTTGGTCTCTACATCACGGGCCATCCGTTGCAGCGCTATGCCGAGGCCATTGCCATCGCCGGCGCCAAGCGGCTGCAGGACATGACCGAGTCCGATCCGGACTGCGCCATCGCGGGGGTCGTCAGCGGGCTGCGGCCGCTGAAGACGAAGCGCGGCGATCGGATGGCCGTGTTCTCGCTCGAAGACGAAGCCTCCAAGGTCGAAGCCGTCGTGTTCCCCGAGGCCTTCAGCCGCTTTGGCGGGCTCGTGGTCGACGACGCGATGCTCCTCGTGCGGGGGAAGTACGAGAAGGACGAAGAGTCGTGCCGGCTCGTGGTGGCCGAGATTACGCCGCTCGACGTCATCCGCGAGCGGGCGATCCGGGCGGTTGAAATACGATTGGCCGGCAAGGGGCTGGGCCGTGGCACGATGCGTGAGCTCGCCGACGTGCTCGACCGGCATCCGGGGGATCGCCGTGTGTCGGTCATTGTTCAAGTGAATGGCGGTGCGGCGCTCTTGCGCGTGCGGGTGGCCACGGCGCGCCGTGTCAAACCCAACGAGACCTTCGTGCGTGATGTCGAAGCCGTGTGTGGCACCGGATCGGTGGTGCTCAAGTGATCGGGACCGCAGGACCTCTCTATGCCTGAGCTACTGGACTTCGAAGAGCCTGTCGGCGTGCTGCTCAAGGAAATCGAGGCGCTGAGCCTGATGCCGCAGACGGCAGAGCGGCGCGCGTCGATCGCGCGGCTCGAGGCGCGCGCGGCTGAACTGCGCGCCGAGATCTTCTCGCAATTGCGCCCGTGGCAGTGCGTGCAGGTGGCGCGGCATCCGAACCGACCCTGCATGCTCGATTATGTCGAGCGGTTGTTTCCGGGCTTCTTGGAGCTGCACGGCGACCGCCGCTTCGCCGACGACAAAGCCATCGTTGCCGGCTTCGGGTTCTTCCATGGCGAGTCGGTCGCTGTGGTGGGGCACCAGAAGGGGCGCGACACCAAGCAGAAGATTTACCGGAATTTCGGGTACGCCAAGCCGGAGGGTTACCGCAAGGCACTCCGGATCATGCGTCTGGCCGAGAAGTTCAAGCGCCCGGTCATGGTGTTCATCGACACACCGGCCGCCTATCCCGGGATCGAATCGGAGGAACGGGGCGTGGCTGAGGCCATTGCCTTCAACCTGCGGGAGATGGCGCTGCTCGACGTGCCGGTCGTCGTGATCGTGTGCGGCGAGGGCGGCAGTGGCGGGGCGCTCGGCATCGCCATTGGGGATCGCGTGCTCATGCAGGAGTTCAGCGTGTACAGCGTGATTCCGCCAGAAGGCTGCGCGGCGATTCTGTGGCGCGACTCGGCGCGCAAGGTCGACGCGGCCGAGGCTCTCAAGATCACGGCGCCGGATCTATTGCAGATGGGCATCATCGACGAGATCGTGAAGGAGCCCACCGGCGGGGCGCACCTCGACTACGCCCGCGCGGCCGAGCTCGTCGACGCGGCGCTCTGGCGCCATCTACAGCAGCTCGCGCGCATGGCCGGGCCGGCCCGGCTCGACGCCCGTTACCAGAAGTTCCGCAACATCGGCCGGCTGGGCCACGCCTTTACCGAGGATGTGGCACAAGGCCAGCCGCAGCCCCCCCGCCAAGGCTCCGCGCCGGTGTCCGGCGCCGGGGCCGCCCAGCCGGCGCGCCCCGCTGGCCGTTCGGGCACGGCGTCAGGCCGAGGTTCGGGACAGGCGCGTTGATGCAGCGACGCGTGTGGGAGGACGTGCCCTGCGACGCCGATCACGTTCAGGCCATGGCACAAGCCATCGGCGTTCCCCCCGTGATTGCGCGCCTGCTCTGCCAGCGCGGCTTTCACGACCCGGACACGGCGCGGTTGTTCCTGACGCCCGACATGTCGCAACTGCTCGATCCGTATCGCCTCAAGGACATGCGCGAGGCCGTCGATCGCCTGATGGGTGCGATCGCCCGCAACGAGCTCATTGCGATTCATGGTGACTACGACGTCGACGGCATCACGGCGACGGTGATCCTGCGTCGCGCCATCGAGTTGCTGGGCGGGTCGGTCATTCATTTCGTGCCCGATCGGCTGAAGGACGGCTATGGCCTGCAGCCGGCGACCATCGAACGCCTTCATGCGCGAGGGGCGCGGGTGATCGTGTCGGTCGACTGCGGCATCCGCGCCACCGAGGCGGCGTTGCGCGCACGCGAGCTGGGTCTCGACCTGATCATCACGGATCATCACGAACCCGAGGCCGGGTTGCCGCCCGCTCTGGCGGTCATCAACCCGAAGCGGCCCGATTGCAGCTATCCGGACAAGATGCTGGCCGGCGTGGGGGTCGCCTTCAAGCTCGTGCAGGCGCTCCTCACGGCAAGCGGCCGCGGTGCCGAATGGCTGCCGCACTTCGTGAAGATTGCGGCCATTGGCACCCTGGCCGACGTGGTGCCGCTCGTCGGCGAAAACCGCGTCCTCGCGCATTGCGGACTCGGCGCGCTGTCGCTCGGGCCGCATGGGGCCGGCCTCGAAGCCCTGCTGGCAGAGAGTGGACTGCTCGGCAAGCAGCTCGACAGCTTTCACGTGAGCTTCGTGCTGGCCCCGCGGCTGAACGCGGCCGGGCGGATGAGCACGCCTGATCTGGCGCTCGATCTGCTGCTGATGCGCGGCCGCACCGACGAGGTGCGCGCGCGCGCCCGTGATCTCGCGCGGCAGCTGTCGGCAGAGAACACCAAGCGGCAGGAGCAGGAGCTGGCGATTCTCACCGAAGCAAAGCGCTCGGTCGATCGCGACCCGAACGTGGGCGCTCACAACATGCTCATCGTCGCTGGCGACGGCTGGCACCGCGGCGTGCTCGGCATCGTCGCGTCGAAACTCGCGGAGACGTACCACAAGCCGACGCTCGTGCTGTCGATCGAAGATGGCCTGGCGCGTGGTTCGGGCCGCAGCATTCCAGGATTCGACCTGCTCGCGAGTCTCGAGTCCTGTGCGGAGATCTTTCTGCAGTTCGGCGGGCACCGCCAGGCCGCGGGCGTGACGCTCGAGGCCTGCCGGCTCGACGAGCTTCGTCAGCGACTGACGGCGCGCGCGAACGAGGCGCTGAGCCCCGAAGACCTGGTGCCGCGTCTTCGTATCGACTCACCGCTGAGCCTCGGAGAGATCTCGGGCGCGGTGGTGCAGGCGCTGCTGCGGCTGGGCCCGTTCGGGTCCGCAAACCCCAAGCCTGTGTTTCGCGCCTCGCCAATCGACCTCATCGCCGCGCCGCGCAAGCTGAAAGAGCGGCATCTCTCGCTGATGGTCAAGCAGGGCAGTCGGTCGTTCCGGGCGATGGCCTGGCGTGCCGGGGAACGTGCCGAGTACCTCACCGCCAATCGTCTCGGCCTCGAGCTGGCATATTCGCTCGAGGAGTCGGACTACCGAGGCGAGCGGACCACGGAGCTGACCGTCGCGGACATCCGCCTGCCGGCAGGGGCGCTGGCGTGAACTGGCAGCGTGGTGCGCGTCTGGGCGTGGCGGTGGTCGGGCTCGGCACGGCTGTGGCGCTGTACGTCTTGACGCGGGAGCGGCCTCCGCAGCAGAACCTGCCGCCGATGACGACTCAGATCGATCCCACGGTCACCTCGCAGTCGGGCGCAGGCGTGCAGGTCAGCCAGGTGAACGACACCGAGCGGTACCGGATGGAGTTCAGCGGCACGCGCACGCATCAGGACGGCCACATCGAGCTCGACGGCGTGCACATCCTTTTCAAGAAGGACAGCACCGAGATCTGGGCAGGCCTGGCGACGATGAGCGCGCCCCCAAAGGGCAACCAGGCACCATCGTCGTTGCACATGACCAAGCACGTGCGGCTGAAGACGGGCGAAGGCGCCTCGGTCGAGGGCGACTCGGCCACCTACGATGACGCTGTGGGCATCACCAACATGCCGGGTCCCGTGACGTTCACGCGTGGACGCATGTCGGGATCGGGCGAAGGGGCGATCTACGAGCGCGATACGGGCGTCTTCCGACTGCTGGCCCAGGCGCACATGACCACGCTGGCCGATACCGCCAATCCGGATCCGGTGGATGCGACAGCCGAGACGCTCGTGTTCAACCGCGCCACGCGTGCGATGCAATTCGACAAGCAGGCGCGAATCGCGCACGGGGCCGATGTGATGACGGCCGACCGCTCCACCCTCTATCTGTCCGAGGACGAGCAGCAGTTCCAGGTCATCGAGCTGCGCGGCAGCGCTGCGGTGATGCCCGCGCCAGGGAAGACATCTGCGTCGCCAGAGATGCACGCGCAGGATATCGACCTGGGGTTCTACCCGGGAACTCAGGTGCTGCAGCGGGCGCTGCTCACTCGCCAGGCGAGCATGGTCAGCGTTAATGCTCAGGGACGCCGCGCCGTCACCGCCGGGGTGATCACGCTTGGCACGGCGCCCGATGGGACCACCGTGACAAAGCTCGACGCGCACGATCGCGTGGAGGTGAGAACACCCGCGGCGGCCGACGTACCCGAGCGTGTCATCACCGCACCGGTGCTCGTCTCGACCGGCGACGACAAGATCGGGCTGACGTCGGCGCTCTTCAGCGGTGGCGTGAGTTTCGTCGAGACGCTTCGCGCGGCGGGCAAGCCACCCGCGCAGCGTACCGGCACCGCACAGATGCTCACGCTGAAGTTGAAGGGGCAGCTCGACGCGATCGACGAGGCCGAGTTTCAACGCGACGTGAGCTTCAAGGACAGCGATGTATCGGGCCGGGCCGACATCGGCACCTACTTTGCGTCTGCGGGCAAGCTGACGCTCAAGCCGGATCCGCGAGGCGTCAGGCGGCCTCCCAATGTGACGAGCGGCGATATCACGGTCGACGCCCGCGAGTACGTCGAGGTCGATCTCAACACCCAGTACCTGCACGCGCGGGGCGACGTCAAAACGGTCACCGCGGCCGCCAAGCCTGGAGCCACCGCCTCCAATTCGCTCTTCACCGGCACCGACTCCACGATCGGGTTTGGCACAGAGTTCTGGTACGAAGGCAAACAGACCCGGTACGCCGGGGTCGAGGGCGCCCCGGCTTCCATCAGCCAGGGCGATAGCCGCGTCGCGGGCCTCAAGGTGCTGGTCGGCAATGAGACGCATGATTTGAGCACGTCTGGCGCCGTCGACTCCACGTTTCTGCTCACCGACGCTGCGTCGACGGGCACGAAGTACCGCCTCACCGCCGACTCGATGGAGTACAAGGAGTCTGAGCGTCGGGCCGTTTACCGCGGTGTACCCGCCAGGTTGACCACCACGCCGCCCAAAGCGACGGTTGCCGACGGCGACACGACGGCGAAGACTATCGTCCTCATCCTTGCCAAGGAAAGTCGAAGCGTGGAGCGGCTCGACGCGCAGGTCGATGTCTATTCCAAGATGAAGGAAGGCCGCGAAGCTGTGGCCGACACGCTCGTCTACGAGAGCGGCTCTGGACGCTACACGCTGACGGGCAAGGCCGGCCGGCCCGTCCGGGTGCGCAGCCGCGACAAGAACGGTAAATGCTCGGAGACGATCGGCCGGTATGGCTATTTCGTCAGCGGGCAGGAGGTACCGTCGTTTCCGGCCGAGGAAAACCCAGGCGGGTTCAGCAGCGGTCTGCCGTGCACGGGGTCCCTGAACTGATGGCCACACTTCGGACTGAACGGCTGACAAAGGCATACGGCGGCCGCACCGTAGTCCGCGATGTGAGCATCGACGTGGCATCGGGCGAAATCGTCGGACTCCTCGGGCCCAACGGAGCGGGCAAGACCACGACCTTCGGGATGGTGGTGGGGCTGGTCGGGCCAGACGCTGGCCGTGTGCTGCTCGACGAACACGACGTCACCTCCGACGCCATGTACGTGCGGGCCCGGAAAGGCGTCGGCTACCTGCCGCAGGAACCGTCGATCTTCCGGGGTCTCACGGTCGAGCAGAACGTCATGGCCATTCTCGAGACGCTGCCCATCGACGGCCGTACGCGCCGCACCCGGCTGCAGGAACTGCTGTCGGAACTGGGGCTCACGGGCCTGGCGCGCTCCCCCGCATACACCCTGTCGGGCGGCGAGCGCCGCCGCGTCGAAATCACGCGGGCGCTCGTCAACGCCCCCAAGTTCATCCTGCTCGACGAGCCCTTTGCGGGCATCGATCCTATCGCAGTCGCCGACATTCAGAAGATTGTGGTACATCTCAAAGACAAGGGCATTGGCGTGCTCGTCACCGACCACAACGTGCGAGAGACGCTCCAGATCACCGACCGCGCATATATCGTGCACGACGGGGTCATTTTCAGGAGTGGCACACCGGATGCCCTGGCTGCCGACGAGGATGTGAAGCGGATTTACCTCGGCGCCGATTTCCGGCTGGACTAAGATGAGTCTGACTTCAGGCACCTGATTTCCATGGGCATTCAGCAGAAACTTCACGCGCGACTCGTCCAGAAGCTCATTCTGACGCCGTCGCTCCAGCAGGCGATCAAGCTGCTGCCGATGTCGACCCTCGAGCTGGCCGAGCTGCTCAACCAGGAGATGGTCGAGAACCCCATGCTCGAGGAGGTGCCGACCGACGAGCTGGCGGCCCAGGAAGCCACGCCGTCTACCGAACCGGTCGAAGCAGAGAAGAAGCCCGACGAGAAGGGCGACACCTGGGACGACCAGGACTACGAGTACTTTTTCGGGGAGTACCTCGACGATGGCTACCGGCCGCGGCAGCCGCAGGCCGAGGTCAAAGAACTGCCGCCGATCGAGAACACCCTGTCGAGCAAAGGCTCGTTGGCCGACCACCTGATGTGGCAGCTGAACCTGCAGACCGACGACGAGCTGATGCGTGAGATTGGCGCCGCCATCATCGGCAATGTCGACGACGACGGGTATCTGGTGGCGTCAGTCAACGAGATTGCCGCGCTCGGTCCGTGGGACGTGACAGCGGTGGAGCACGCGCTCGAGCAGGTCCAGGCGTTCGATCCGGTCGGTGTCGCGGCGCGCGACCTGCAGGAGTGTCTGCTGCTGCAAGTCCGGCATCTCGGCCTCGAAGGATCTCCGGTCGAGACGCTCGTGCGCGACCATCTGCGTCTCTTACAGAACCATCGCATCCCCGAGCTGGCCAAGGCGCTCGGGTGCGAGTTCGAGGACGTCAAGCACCATCTCGAGGTCATCAAGCACCTCGATCCCAAACCGGGCTCCCGCTATACGCCGGCAGACTCGCAGTACGTCATCCCGGACGTGTACATCATCAAGACCGAGGACGGCTACCGCGCGACCTTGAACGAAGACGGCCTGCCGCAGCTGCGGATCAGCCCGGTGTACCGGCGGCTGCTCGATAAGGGCGGCGAGACGTCCGACGAAACGCGCGCCTACGTCAAAGACAAATTCCGGGCGGCCCTGTGGCTGCTCAAGTCGGTCGATCAGCGGCAGAAGACGATCGTCAAGGTGGCCACGAGCATCATCAATTTTCAGCGCGCATTCCTCGACAAGGGCATCGAGCACCTCCGTCCGCTGGTGCTCCGCGATGTCGCCACCGACATTGGCATGCACGAATCCACGGTGTCGCGGGTCGTCAATAACAAGTATGTGCACACGCCTCAGGGCGTCTACGAGCTGAAGTTCTTCTTTCACAGCGGCATCAGCAGCTCGTACGGGGAGAGCGTCTCGTCGGTCACCATCAAGCAGCGCATTCGCAAGATCATCGAAGCCGAAGATGTGCGGCGGCCGCTGAGCGACTCCAAAATCATGAGCATCCTGCAGCGCGAGGGCCTTGTGCTGGCCAGACGCACCATTGCCAAGTACCGGGAGGAGCTGAAGATTCCGACGTCGAATCAGCGCAAAATCCTGTACTGAATGCGGTCTATCCCCACATGATGAACTTCACTGTCACCGGGCGTCACCTGGTGGTTTCCGACGCCGTCCACGAGCAAGTCCAGAAGAAACTGTCTCACCTCCATCGGCTGCTGAACGACAGCGCGATCTCCGCGCAATGCGTCATCAGCCAGCAGCGACAGCTGTTCACGTGCGAGCTGACGCTGCACGCGCGGGGCGACCACATGCTGGTTGGCGTGGGCAAGCACACGCGGGCGGCCAGTGCCGTGGCCGCGGCAGCTGCCAAGGTGGAGCAGCAGGCGCTGCGGCTGTCCGACCGCTGGAAGACGCGTCGCAAGGACGCCGGCAGGCCTGTCCGGGATCTGGCGCCGGCCGACGATCAGGCCCCAGAGGCGCAGACCCGGGTCATTCGATCGCGGCGCTACGCCGTCAAGCCGATGAGCGTCGACGACGCGGTGCTCGCGCTGTCCAAGGGCGACCAGACGTTTCTCGTGTTCCGCGACGCCTCCTCGGAGTCGCT
>JBDSZL010000059.1:0-57525 GCA_039925145.1 Vicinamibacterales bacterium
ATGGCTTCGTCGTACATCGCCGACTTCACCTCCTCGGTGAACTCGGGGAAGCGTCCGGTGTCGACGCCGCGATACTCATTGAAATGATAGAAGCCGAGCCACTGACCGAAGAACTCGGTGGCGAGACGGCGGGCCTTGGGATCCACGGTCATCCGCTTGACCTGCTTCGCGAGCAGGTCGGGATTCGCGAGCTCGCCTGCCGCGGCCGCGCGACGCAGCTCGGCGTCAGGGATGGACGACCACAGGAAGAAGCTCAGACGGCTCGCGAGCTCGTAGCCGGTGAGTGGCTTTTCGGGGCCACGCGCGTCCGCCTCGACACGATACAGGAACGCGGGCGACACCAGGATCCGGGCGACCAGCGCGCGCAGGGCCGCTTCGTGATCGAGCCGCTGCACGGTGCGGAGGTGGTCGTAGAACCCCCGCAGGTTGGTCTTCTCGACCGGTGTCAACGGGCGGCGCCACGCCTGGCTGGCGAAGGCGATCGCCTTCTGCACGTGCCCGGGTTGGGCCAGCGTCTGCACGCGCGTGACCTCGTCGTAGTGCGTGCGGAGCGCCCGCACGTGCGGGCGGACCTCAGAGGGGAGCGCGGCAATCATCGCCGGCGTGAAATCCTTGATCTGCCGGCTCGGCAGCGACAGCTTGTAGTGCTCCGCCAGCATGCCGAGATACGCGTCGTGATACGGCCAGGAGCCGAACAGGTCGTTCCACGCCTGGTTCAGCCGCGCGCGGCCGGCGCCCTCTACGATGTTCTCGGTAAAGAATCGATCGTTGCGCTGATACTTCACCTTCAGCACGAACGCATCGTGTTCAGCACTGTTGTACGTGTTGTCGAACGGCGCGGGCACTGGATCCTTGTCAGCGGGATTGGCCTCGCCCTGCGAGTTGGGCGGCAACAGCTCGACGTACTGCGCCATCCCTGCGCGGAACGTTCTGTAGCCGGGCCCCTGCGGCTCGCCAAGAATGACGCGCTGCGCCGCGTCGCGCGATGAGCCTTCGTCGCGGTCCGAGACCATCAGCCGGATCACCGCGTTCTTGTCTTGACCGAGCTCGACATCTGCCTGGAATTCGAGGGTGTTCCCGCTGGGCGGCACGTCGATCTCGAACGAGACCGTCGACTGGGTCGCAAAGTCGTCTGGACCGACGGTACTCCCGTCTGGACTCGTCCCAAACCCCAGCCTCGACGCCGCAGCGGGAGAGAGCACCGCTCGCAACGGCTGCGTCGCGGGCACCGGCGCCGGGGCAACGGCGGCTCTCGTGATGATCCGTGGGTTGCGCCAGATGGCAACCGGCTTCACGCCTGCGCTCGGGTTGACGTTGGTGAAACTGAGAAACACCTTCGACGGCCCCGGCGCCGGCCCCCGTCCGCCGCGCGCGCCGCGACCGCCGAGCGCGTAGGCATAGTGATGGGTCGGCTCTGCCTCGAGTGACTTGTCGTCGAACATGAGCGGGCTCTCATCGCCCGCGCCACCGGCCGCCACGTCGCCGCGCGCGAAGAACCAGCTCGGCCATGTCGTCAGTTGTTTGTAGATGTCGTCGGTCCCGGCACGTGCCTTCGCGAGCCATGCCTTCACATCGCGCGTAGGCCCGGGCAGACTCCGCCACCGGTCGACCGTCTCTCGCACGGGATACAGCGTGTCGGTCCGGTTCAGGACCGTCCACACGTGCTGCGCGAACCGCGCCGTGATGCCGTCCTTGGCCGCCAGTCCCGCAAGCGTCGCGGTCGCATCTCCGAGCGCCACGCGGTGCTTGTAGTACCAGGCGACGTAGAACGCCTTGCCGTAACGGTCGAGACCAAACGGTCGACCGCCTTCGCCGGAGACGACTCGAAACCCCTTGGCCGCATACATGTCGGTGATGCGGCTCAACGCGGAGAGCTCCAGGCCCGTCTGACCGGCATCAGCATAGAACCCGAGCGGTCCCGCGCCGATGACGGCGTGATCGGCCACGAGCTTTGCGGCTTCGAGGTACCGCTCGATGCTGGCATCCTCGACGAACTGGACGTCGCCGAAATTCGTGAAGCCCTCGCCGCCCACCGAGTCGCTGGACGGATCGATGCCGACCGCGATGTCGATGCCGGTCAGATCGCGAATCGCGTAAGCGTATTCGCCGCTGGTCAGGCGTCGCACGGTCACACGGCCCGGGTCACCCGCATGAGCAACCTCGTAGGCCTTCAGAGAGGACCGGACCCACGCCGCCGCTGCCTTGCGCTCTGCATCGCTCGGAAACTGCAAGGCCTCGGGCGACGGCATCCGGCTGGTTTCGAGGGCGTCGGCCACCTTCTCCCACTGTTCCCAGTGCGCCCCCACTGATGGCTGCGCCAGGAGGTTCTCGAGGTTAAAGTTGCCTTCGGGCATAGTGCCGGCGTGGCAATCGAAGCAGTAGGTCGCAAACGTCGGCGGCACCGGCCCCGGCACCACCGAGGCTGCAGCAGGCGCGGGCCTGACGCTCGGCGCGGCCCCCGGCATATTTCGAACAGGCACGACGGTCCGGATCGGGCCAGGCCGCACCGGCGTCTGGGCAAACATCATGGTCGCCAGTGCCATCACAACGGCAAGGCAAAACCCGAGGCGCCTCATAGAATTCCCGGCGTTTTGTTCATCCTGGATGGATGGAGGAAGTCTACTCCCCGGCAATCAGGGGTGTCCAGCCGCGGGCCGCGCCGCCATCGCACCGGCGCCGATCACAACGATGGGACGCGGCCGCGCAGGCACGGGCCAAGCCTGACGCAGGTCGGTCACGGGGATAGATACGACACCGGGTCTCCCGGCGTATCTAAGGAGACCCGGCGAAAGTAGATCGCTGCGGCCGATCAGCTCTCGAGCATATAGATCTCGCGGCGGCCGTGGTCGATGAGGTCGTGATACCCCTTCATCGCCTCCTGAAACTCTGGCAGCGACATCGACTTGCGCGAGGTCTCCGCGTACTCTTCGAGACTGGTGACCTCGATTTCTGAGACTACCGTCCAGTAGCGCTCCGCGCTCACGTCGGTCATGATGCGCATGCCGCCAAATCCCATCTGGGCGGTGAGTTTCGACAGCGCTCGAAACTTCTCGACCATCGGGCGAGCCTTCCCGGGTTTGCAGTACATGATGTCGCGAATCAGAAACATAACGGCCTCCGCGGTATATAAGACACCGCGCGTGGCCCACTATCAAGCGTCGCGAATGTGTCTGACCCTGACAGGACCTCGCGCTGGCGACTACGGCGCCTCTTCGCGATGGCGCCGGACCTGGACCTTCTGCCCCCGGAGGGTCGCCTTCTTCATGGCGTTGACCACGGCATCGGCAATGTCCTCGGGCACCTCGACCAGGGAGAATTGATCCGAGATCTCGATCGCGCCGAGCTCGCGCGACGTGATGCCCGCCTCGTTCGTGATGGCTCCTACCAGATCGGCGGGGCGGATGCCCGCCCGCCGCCCGGCTCCGACGAAGAGGCGCGCCACGCCACGCCCTTGTTCACGCGGTTCGAACCGCCGCTCGGGTTTGGCGGATCGCGGTCCAGGAGATCCGGCAGGTCTTGCTTCGCGCTGGACCTTTGCGCCACGCAGCGGCGCGCTGCTCGGAACGGCTGATGGCACCTCGCGGGTTTCATCGTCGCCATCGCCCTGCAGGGCGATGTGCGCGAGCTTGACGGCTGCGGCGGCCACATCGAGGACGTCGAACTCCTGCGCGAGCGTCTCGACCACGACGCGCACGTCATCGAGATCGCCGGCGAGCAACCGCTCGCGCAGCGACGCGCGGGTCAGGTCGAGGCGCCGGGCACGCAGATCGGCGACGGTCGGCAGTTTCGCCACTTCGATCTTCTGCCGGGTGACGCGCTCGATGCTCAGCAACAGCCGATGCTCGCGCGGCTCAGCGAGCGTGATGGCCGTCCCCTCACGACCGGCGCGCCCCGTCCGGCCGATGCGGTGCACGTAGGCGTCAGGGTCCGACGGGACGTCGTAGTTGACGACGTGCGACAACTGCTGGATGTCGAGGCCGCGCGCTGCCACGTCGGTGGCCACGAGCAGATCGGCCTTGCCAGACCGAAACCGCTCCATCACGACCTCGCGCTGCCGCTGCTGCATGCCGCCGTGCAGCGCCTCGGCGCGATAACCGTGGGAGTTCAGCGTCTCGACCAGCGAGTCCACCTCGAGCCGGGTGCGGCAGAACACGAGCGCAGAGGCGGGATTCTCGACATCGAGGACGCGCTGCAGCGCCACCCCCTTATGGGCCTTCGCGACCACGTAGGCTACCTGGCGAACGCGGGGCAACTGGCCCGCGGCGGTCTTCTCGCGGGCGATGGTGATGCGAGCCGGATTGCGCAGGTGCCGCTCGGAGATGGCGCGAAGCCTCGGCGGCATCGTGGCCGAGAAGAGCGCCGTCTGACGCGTCACGGGCGTGGCTTCCAGAATCGTGTCGATATCCTCGGCAAAGCCCATGTCGAGCATCTCATCCGCTTCGTCGAGCACGAGAATGCGCAGGGCCTCGAGGTTCAGCGACTGACGCCGCAGGTGATCGAGCGCCCGCCCGGGCGTGGCGACAACGATGTCGACGCCACGATCGAGCGCTCTGATCTGCTGGAACATCGGGGCGCCGCCGTAGACCGGCACCACGCAGAGGCCCGTACCCCGCGCGTACTTGTGGGTCGCTTCGGCCACCTGCATCGCCAGTTCGCGAGTCGGCACGAGCACGAGGCCCCGCGGACGACCGCGGCTCGCGCCGGCCTTGGGTTTGGCCGCCGGAGCGCCGCCGTCGCCTTCGAGCAGGCGGTGCACCATCGGAAGCACGAAAGCCGCCGTCTTGCCGGTGCCCGTGGCGGCCTGGGCAAAGAGGTCGCGGCCGGAGAGCACGATCGGGATCGATTCCACCTGGACCGGTGTCGGCTCTTCATAGCCCAACCCGGCCACAGCCTTGACGAGCGAGGCGCTCAGACCGAGTCGGGCAAACGAGGTGGCATCAGCGGGGGCACTGGGAACGGTCGTCATCTCCCTATTGTCCCCCATGCAGCCCGATGGCCACGATTTCAACTCGCGGCTGTCACAAAGCTTTCATCAGCGGACCGCTCTCTGTGCGCCACACTGACGTGAAGACCAGGTTCGTGGCATGGCCGCATTCGAGAGTCAGGGCCGTGCGAATTGTCATAACGGCCCGATGTTCTCCGATTACGCGCAGCACGTCGTGGGTGTGCCCGATGACCCGAAGCTGACGGCGTCAGATCGCATCGCCGGCCGGGCGACAAGCTCGTGGGAGTGCTGACGCTGCTGTCAAATTGCCAAACGCGAAGCTCCGATGTGACAATCCTCTCCAGATGCCTGACTCCGATGGCGCACTGAGCCACTGCCATCCACAGAACGACGACGACCCACTTCGCACACGGTCCCCGGACGACCCGTCCCAACCCCTGACGCTGGGCTTCGACCACGACCTCACTCCCGAGGAGCGGCAGGCTCGGCGAACGGAGCTGCTGCAGTACATCAACCTGAAGCTCGCCGCACACGGGCAGCCGGTATCAACCGCAAGCGGCGCCGCCGATCTGGTCCGCGTGGCGCACGGGCTGCTCGCGAACTTCGACGAGAAGACGCGGCTGCTCGAGGATTATCGGTGTCCGGCTGATACGCGCATCGAGCAATTCCTCAATCACCACTTCCACGACGAACTGCCGCGGGGCGAGGCCCTCCGGCTGCCCGGCCGGACGCTCATCCTCGATACCCACGGCCTCGCACGCGTTCTGTCCCTGCCGGCAGACGGCGACATCTTCCGGAACGACATCGTCACCTCGTACCGGGTGCGTAACGGCGTGCTGCACAACCCGCGAAGCGATCGCCGCACCAGCGCCGGCACGTTTCACATTGCAGCGGGTGGCCTCCCCGTCCCAGGCGACAAGCGCGAGGTACCGCGCGCCACTTTCGTCCGCCTGTTCCAGCTCGCGGTCGCGCCACCCGACGATCTGCTCCGTCTCCCGTTCACCGCCAATCAGCCGCAGCAGGCGCGCACGTGGTTGTCGTTGCTCCTGCGCCCGACGGTGTGTCCATCGGTGCCCGGATACACGCCGGGCTTGTCGATGGAAACCCGCTTCTTCGCGCCCGGATCCCTCGCGAGCAATCTCGATTTCGTCGAGTCGATCTTTGGCAATGCCGGCGACCCCTATCTCGTGGAGAACGACGCGGGACTCGACGTGTCGCACTGGAGTGGCCACACCGGCTGCGTGGTTCTGGCGACCCATCTGCAAGGTGTGCGCAAGGTTGACGTCGGCCTGCCGCATATCAGCGAAGCCACGGACCGCCAGCGCGCCGACAGCATGTGCTGGAGCTCGCCCGACGAGCTGTACAACGACGGCGACGCCTTCAAGGCGACCTGCCGCACCGATGCCGGCGTCATTATCACGATCATCGCGGACAACTATTTCGGGTACTGCAAGAAGGAAGTGAAGACGCAGATCAGCTACGCCGCCAACTTGATGGGCAACGTCGAAGAGGAGCACGCGGGTGGCGCCGTCGTGTTCGCCAGCTACGCGCTCGGTGACTCCTTCCAGGCCAACAGCCGTCAATACAACGGCCGGACGCTCGACGACGTGAAGCGCGACTACGGACACGTGATGGATGTGCGCCCCGCCGGCCACGCCGTGGATCGGCGGTTCCCACATCTGATTTACATTCCGGAGGATGCGCTGGCCGATCTGCGCACGCAGACGATCTCGTGGCAGCGGCTTGGTGAAACCCGCAGCATCCCGCTGCTGCCCGACGAGGTCTATATGGCTCCGTCCGGCTACAGCGTCCGGATGGAGAAGCACCCGGCCGCACCCAGTTGGCGCCTGATCGGCACGGCCGGCGAAGGTCTGTTCTGCCACAAGCCCTGCACCGTGTCGGGCGGAGGCAAGAGCGAGATCAGCAAACCGATTGTCGACTACATGCAGTACGGACCGGTGTTCGTCTCGGACTTCGCGCGAGACGCCGCGATCATCGACGAGATCCTCGAGCGCGATTACACCGACCGCTGGCGACCCGAAGTACTGGCCGAGCAGCGTTACGATCGCTTTCCGAGCCGCCCGATCCTGAGCGGCCAGCGCTCGCTCGGCAGCGTGATCAAGCTGCTCACGCCTTCCGAGGACTACACCGATCCGTACAACAGCTGGCTTCAGCAACTGCCCGCGCACATCCTCGTGCTGGTGTTCGCCATCAAGCGCTTCCACGACCCGGCGTGGGGGCCTGACTGGCGCGAACACTTCAGTGTCGACACCGTGAACGGCTCGCCCGGACATGAGTTGAAGCTGCACAACCGCAAACTGGTGGGCACGTACCTGCGCGTCGGTCTCAGCGGCGATCACGGCTGGCGCACCTTCAAGGTACGCCAGGACTTCTACCCCTCTGCCAAGGTGCAGACAGAGGACGACATCTCGGCGTCGGTCGTCGTCCCCGGCACGGCCCTCGGGCCGCTGCCCGAGTACCTCACCCGCTGGCAGGGCCCGTCGTACAAGTTCGTGGCAAACACCGAGTACCGCCTCTTCCAGCGGCCTGACGATGCGGTGCACCGAGGACTGGACAAACAGGCGGAGTCAGACCTGGCCCGGCGCGACGTGAACTTCATCTCGAACTTCGAGCCCCTCTCGCGCGATCAGGTGCGGGACATGCTCGAGAAGGTCGTGGACTTCGATGCCTTCACCGAGCCGGTCAAAGACCTGCTGCGGTCGGTACACGAAGGGGACAGTGGGTACGTCGTGTGCTCGGCAAATCCGCGTCGCGTCGGCGGCGTGCCGACGAAGAACCCGCGGTACCTCCAGGATCGACCCGACATGGCCGATCCATTTCCGCGCTACGTGGCCGAGATGGGATCGCGCCTCTGGCGCGCGCTCCCGCACGACCACGCGCTGCATGTCCCGGTCGGCACGGTGCTCTCGGGCCGCCGCAACAACCCTCCAGAGAAAGCGTGGGGCATTCGAAGTCTGGCTGTCTACAATCCCATCCACTTCCAGCAGCTGCCCGAGCTGTTCATGGATTACATCTGCTCGCTGACGGGCAAGAGTCCATCGACCACCGCGGCAGGCAGCGAAGGTGCGCTGACCAAGGGTCCCTTCAACGCCCTGCGCGCCGCGGCGGATCTGAATGCGGCGCTGGTCAGCATGATCCTGACCGGGCTCGCCGGCTTCTCGACGGCCGCCGGGCATGTCGGCCCGCAGCACCGGTTCGATCACGACATCAGCCTGCTCGTCCCGGAGGTGTGGGCGCGCATCTCGCCAGCGGAACGCGACCCGGCATTTCTCGTTCGCGAGCGCCTGCTCGAGCCGGTGCCCGACATCGAGTGGGACGGCGCGGTGCTCCCCGCCCGCCGACTGGGCTTCAGAATCACCAGCCGGTTCGTGCGGCGCTACTTCGGCCGCATCTTCGACAATCCCGACAAGGTGTTCGACACGTCCATTCTGCGACCCGAGACGCAGGACATCGAGTCGTATGCCGATGGCGTGCGATACATCATGGAAGCGTACCAGCGCGTGGCGCTGCAGTACTTCGCAGACGGATCGATTGACGACTGCTGCCCGCCGCTCCAGGCGCTGCTCCACATCATGGCGCACGGGCAGTTCGAAGGCCGCGACGAACGCGACCCTGCCATCAGGGCCCTGTTCACGCGTGAATCCCTGCTCGCAAGCGACTGGTATCGCGCGCGGCTCGCCGCCAAACAACGGCACGACAACGCGCTCTGGCAGCGGCATCACGCGTATCTGGAGGGCGCGCTCGCCGACCGACGGCGCTTCAGCGCCACCATGCTGCGGATCATCGAAGACCGGCATGCGCTCGTGCAGCGACGAATCGCCCACGTGTCCTCACCGGATTACCTGGTCGAGCTGGAAGGCACGATCGGTCGTCAGACGTAGAGGTTCAACCCTTCAGGTGGAATAGGCGGAGCAGGTAGTCGCCCAGAAAAATGTAGATGCCGCAGATGGCGCCTTCGCCTAGCGCCACCCCGAGCAGGCACTTGGCCATGTTCACCCGCAGAATGCCGCACAGGTAGCAGATGAGATCGGTGGGCACGAGTGGAAAGAAGCTCCAGCCCACGATGATCGGGAACTCGTGGCGTTCGAGCAGATCGCGGACGCGGTCGTACTGGCGCGCGTGCCTGCGGCGCAGCAGCTCATCCAGGTGCAGGGCCTCCGAGAAGACGTAGATCGAGGCTGACGATACGACGATGCCGGCGAGCGTGAGCAAGAAGAGCCGCAGCGGCGGAAAGAATGCGACCGCCAGCACGACGAGCGACGTCGAGGGAATCAGCGTGAAGCCGCGCACGCACCCGAGGAGGAGGTAGAGCGCGCCTCCCATGAGGGCTGACGCGCCCACCACTCCGCCCAGCTCACGCTGGACGAAGTCGCGGTGAAACAGAAACAGATAAACGGCGCTGCCCGCGCACAGTATCCAGAGCGCGAGCAGCAGCATGCGGAGACGGGCGAGCGACACGCGCGCCCTGCGTCCCTTAGCGCCCAGGCGTCGCAGCCGGCGCCTCGTACAGCCGAAGCCGTTGCACGGCGAACGGCGGCGCATCCGGCACGTTGGCCGTCTGCGTGATGCGCACGAACCTGGCGGCGGATGCCAACAGCGACGCGCCGCCGACCAGCGAAAGGGAACGAAGGACGTCTCGCCGCTTCATCTGTTGCTCCTCGCGTGGACTGTCGATTCAGTTGTCCGATGAGCCTCGGATTCAAACTGTCGCGTCGCAAGCTCCACATCGCGCCTGATACGGCACCCGAGCCGCTGCCTCATCTCCGCCTTCTGAAGATCAGCGGCGAGAGCCACACCAGCAGAGTGGCCACGCCGAGGCCGGCCGCGATGGGACGCTCGACGAACATCAGCGGGTGACCGTTGGCCTTGATCAGCGAGGTCACCAGGTTCTGTTCCAACATGCCGCCGAGGACCACGCCAAGAACCGTGGGCGCGATCGGGAAGCCGTTGGCCTCCATGAGGAATCCGAGCACGCCAAATGCCAGCATCACGCCCACGTCGAACACGGTGTTATTGATCGCGAAAGCGCCGACGACGCAGAACAGGAGAATGACGGGCATCAGGACGCTGCGCGGCACGTGCAGCACGTTGCGCGCGAGCTTGATCAGCAGCCAGCCGAGTGGCGGCAGCAGGAGATTGGCGAGCAGGAACAGCAGAAACACCGCGTAGATGTTTTGCGGGTGCTCCACGAAGATGGCGGGCCCTGGATTCAGTCCCTTCAGGTAGAGCACGCCAATGACGATGGCGGTAATCGAGTCGCCGGGAATGCCGAAGACCAGCGCAGGAATCCAGGCACCCGCCAGCGCGGCGTTATTGGCCGCACTGGCCTCCACGACGCCTTCCACATGGCCTGTGCCGAAACGCTCCGGCGTCTTGGACCAGCGCTTCGACACGCCATAGGCAATCCACGCGGCGATGTCCGCACCAGCGCCGGGCAAGGCTCCGACGACCGTGCCCAGGATGCTGCCACGCAGGATCGGCAGTCGATATTGCCGGAGCACCGCACCCTGCCCGCGGAAGACCCGTCCGATCGTCTGCTTGACCTCGTCAAGTGGGCCCTCTGACGACACCGCGTACCGGATGATCTCGGCTACGGCGAACATCCCGATCATCACGGGGATGAGCTGGAAGCCGCTCATCAGCGCCGCGCTGCCAAAGGTGAATCGGGGAAACGCCGCGGGATTCTCGAATCCAACGCTGGCCACGAGCAGCCCGAGCATGAGCGACACGAGGCCTTTGACCTGGCTGCCGGGCGACACGAAGATCGCGGACGTGAGCCCGAGCAGCACCAGCCAGAAGTACTCGAACGAACTGAACCGCAACGCAGTCTCAGCCAGTGCTGGCGCGGCCGTCATGAGCACGAGGACGCTGAACAGTCCGCCGAGTGTCGAGCAGAGCAGGCCCGCACCGAGCACCAGCTCAGACTCGCCCTTGCGTGTCATCGCATAGGCTTCGTCGCAATACGCCGCCGAAGCCGGCGTGCCCGGGATGCGCAGCAGCGCCCCAGGCACGTCTCCCGCAAAGATCGCCATGGCCGTTGCCGTGACCATGCAGGCCACCGCTGGGATTGGCGCCAGAAAAAATGTCACGGGCACGAGCAGGGCGACGCCCATCGTCGCCGTCAGGCCCGGGATGGCGCCGACGAACAGCCCGAACAAGGCCGAGAGCAGGACGACCACCAGCACCGTCGGATCGAAGACAAGCGCGAACGCTTCGAGGATGTGCGTTACCACGCGATGCGCTCGAGAAGGCCCCAGGGCAGCGGGACGTGTAGCAGCGTGTAGAACCCGTAGTGAATGGCGAGGGTCGCGACGGCACTGACGGGAACGAGCGCGCGACGGTTTGCACCGAACGCTGCCAGCAGAACGCAGAGAAATACGAAGCTGGTGATGAAGAAGCCGAGTGTATTGGAAGCGCTGATGTAGAAGACCAGGTCGGCGATCACGGCGATGACCTTGATCGCCATTGGGCGAGTCCACCTGGCGCTGGCCACGATCTCCGTCCGCTTGTCGCTAAGGCCCGAAGCCAGGATGACGGCGCCAAGCGCGGCGAGCATGACACCGATTGCCGTGGGAAGCAGTCCAGGTCCGACGTTTTGGCCAGGCATCGGCGGGAACGTGCGGGCGTACAGCGCAACGGCCAGGCCGAACACGAGGATCACCCCGCCAGTGGCAGTGTCAGGCAACTTCATGCAGGTGGACCGTCATCATCAGCGCGCGGGGCATCATCATATGAGCGAGTCGTGTGGTGACCGAGGGGGAGCGGACGGGGTCGGTGTTATCGCGCCAGGCCGACAGCCTTCATGGCCACGCCCATCTGGTTGTCGGACTCGGCCATGAAGCGGGCGAACTCGTCCGGCCCGGCCCACCGCTTCGAGAAGCCCCGGCTGGCCGAGAACTCCTGATACTCGGGCGCCTCGTATGCCTTCTTCACTGCGGCTTCGAGCCGGGCCTGGATCTCCGGCGGCATATTGCGCGGCGCCGCCATCCCGCGCCACACGCCCATCTTCCATTGGCTGCCGATCGCCTCGCGCGAGGTAGGAACGGCGGGATAGAGGCTCGTCGGCTGGTCGTCGAGGACCGCGAGGCTTCTGACCTTGCCGCTGTCGATGAGCGATCGGCCCTCCGGGTGCGAGCCCGTGACGATATCGACGCCGCCCGCGACCAGATCGAGCAAGCCCGCTGCGTTGCTGTTGCTGGGCACCCAGGGGACCGACGCCGGCGCGATCTTCTGTTCGTTGAGCAGCCCGTACAGCGCGACGTGCCAGATTCCGCCTTGCGCCGTGCCGGAGGCTTTGAGGCTATTGGGATGCAGTCTGATTGCTTCGAGCAGATCGCCGAGCGAGCGGTACGGGGCGTCGGCGCGCACCTGCACCGCGGCCGCGTCGTAGTTCACCAGCCCGAGCGGCGCGAACGAGGCGCCCGTCAGATCCGTGAGCCCCTGGTGGTGCATCATCGTGATTTCCACGGTGATGATGCCGATCGTGTAGCCATCGGGTACGGCAGTCGCGATCGCCTGGTGGCC
Source organism: Vicinamibacterales bacterium (assembly GCA_039925145.1). GTDB lineage: Bacteria > Acidobacteriota > Vicinamibacteria > Vicinamibacterales > SCN-69-37 > JBDSZL01. Next base: position 12,491 of record JBDSZL010000059.1, read on the forward strand.
GACGACGCCGCTGCCACCGGTACGGTTCACGACGTTCAAGGGTTTACCGAGGTCGCGCTCGAGCAGGCTGGCGAGGGCGCGCGCGACTGCGTCGGTGCCGCCCCCGGCGCCCCACGGCACCACCAGCGTGATCGGGCGGCTGGGATAGGCGGCCTGACGGCTGCAACCGGCCAGGCACAGCAGGATGGCGCAGACCGCGGACCACTGTGCTTTCTGACGCGCGTTGTTCATGGCGCTCCTCGCGTCGGCGGCCCCGTCTAGGTCAGCGTCGGTGTGTGGCTCGACGAGCGGTCGCCGTCAACCTCGATCTCGATGCCTCCCACGACACCGGCCACGAGGTTGTAGATCGCGGCCGCTATCGCGGTGAATACAAACCCCATCACCCCGTAGAAGATCGGGAGCGCGATGATGGCCCCAGCGCCGAACAGCAAGCCCAGGGCCGCAGGAAAGTGCGATTCCGCCGGCATGGTGGTGCCGACGGCCAGGGCCGCGAGCGACACCAACGCGCCTATCAACAGGCCGATGAGCGCGTACACCGCGCCAGCCACCTTTGCCACCGACATTGGACGCACTCGACGAATCACCATGGACAATCCCTCTGCCGGCACCGGCGGCCAGAACGTGCTTGCGAACGGAAACGTCGGCATCTTACCGCACCCCGCGCCCGCTTCTGGCGAAATTGCGGAGCCCGGCAGTGTGTGGCGTTCACACATGTCAGGCGGCTGGGATAAGCTCGTCGGCGTCTCGCGCGTGCACAGGTGCCAACATGCTGATTTCGCTTCGCAACCTCGAGAAGTCCTATCCCCAGGGTCCGGCGCGGTATTACGTGCTGCGGCAGATCTCGACCGAGATTCGCGAGGGCGAGTTCGTGTCGATCATGGGACCGTCGGGCGCGGGCAAGTCCACCCTCTTGCACATCCTCGGCATGCATGACGCCGCGTGGTCGGGCGAGTACGACTTCCTCGACCAGCCGGTCCACCGCCTGAGTCCGAAGCAGCGTGCGCAACTCCACAAACAGCACATCGGCTTCGTTTTCCAGAGCTACCACCTGCTGGACGATCTCACGGTGTACGAAAATCTCGAAGTGCCGCTCTCATACCGCGATATCCCGAAGAAAGAGCGGCAGAGCATGGTGGCCGACATCCTCGATCGCTTTCAGATTGTCGGAAAGAAGGATCTCTATCCGAACCAGCTATCGGGTGGACAGCAGCAGCTGATCGCCGTCGCGCGCGCCGTCATCGCCAACCCCAAGGTCCTGCTCGCAGACGAGCCGACCGGCAATCTCCACTCGGCGCAGGGGCAGGAGATCATGGAGCTGTTCAAGTCCCTCAACGCGGCAGGCACCACCATCGTGCAGGTGACGCACTCGGATACCAACGCGGCCTACGGCAGCCGCATCATCAACTTGCGCGACGGGTGGATTGTGCAGGACTAGGCACACTCGCAATGTCCGACACCGGCCGATAAACTGCGCACGTGGCGACCGGCGACCGGACAGCTCAGACCTATCGCTACGAGTGCTATCGATCTGTCGCCTCCGGCATTCTCGAGACCGCCAACACCACATTCCTGCTCATCATCGCCGTCCGCTGGTTTCAGGCCGGGGCGCTGGCCAAGGGCTGCGTGGCAGCAGGGCTCGGCGTCGGGTACCTCGCCACGCCGCTCGTCGTCGCGCTCGTGGAATCCGCCCGTATGCCCGTCGCCCGCGCGGCGGGGTACCTCGCGGCCGGCGGTGGACTCGCAATCCTCGTGGCCGCCTTCCTGCCCTGGGAGTCGGTGTTCGTCGTCACCACCATTCTGGCCATGGCCGCGACCGGCGCCATCATCCCGCTGGTCACGCAGATCTACCAGGACAACTATCCGGACAGCTCCCGCGGCAGCTTCTTCGCGCGCACGTTCATGATCCGCATCGTGAGCGCCGCCGCGTTCAGCTTTGGTGGCGGCGCGCTGCTGTCGGCCGACATCGGCCACTTCCAGTTGATGCTGGCCTTCTTCGCCGCCGCGCTGGGTTTCTCGGCCTGGTGCCTCTGGCGCATTCCGTCGGCACCGCTGCACCTGTCGGAGGGCGGTCATCCGTTTCGCGCGCTGCGGTTTGTGCGCGACGACCGGATGTTTCGGACCACGCTGATCTCGTGGATGCTGATGGGCTTCGCCAATCTCATGATGCTGCCACTGCGCGTGGAGTATCTGGCCAACCCGCGCTATCACCTGCAACTGGCGCCCGATGTCATCGCGCTGCTCACAGGGATCGTCCCCAATATCTCGCGGCTCGTGCTGAGCCCCGTCTGGGGATGGCTGTTCGATCGCGCCAACTTCTTCGTCGTCCGGATCTGCCTCAACGTCGGCTTTGCGCTGGGCATCACGTCGTTCTTCATGAGCGACAGCATGACGGGTCTGGTGCTGTCGGCCATCGTCTACGGGCTGTCGGTCGCGGGCGGGGATGTGGCGTGGGGTCTCTGGGTCACCAAGATCGCGCCGCCCGAGCGTGTGGCCGACTACATGAGCGTCCACACATTCTTCACCGGCGTGCGCGCCATGATCGCGCCCATCATCGGGTTCGCGGTGGTGGCGCGTTGGTCCATCGCGGCCACCGGCTGGCTGTCGGCCCTGATGATCCTCGGTGCCACCGTGCTGCTCTTGCCTGAAATCAAGCACGGCGGCCTCGTCCGCAAGGTGGTCGCACCGGCGCAGCCGCCGATGGGGGCCGATGACTGAGGGAGACCTGACCGGCGGCCGTTTCAATGCAGAGGCCGCGAGTCTGTCGTGCCCGATCAGAACGTTCGCGTCCACGCCTTCGGCCAGCGTTCCACGACGACCTTCTGCTGGGTGAAGAACTCAGGCCGCCCGCGTGGCCAGGCAGGCGCGGTCCTGTTACCGAGACGGCGGAAACACGGGACGCGTGGGATCGATGACGAACCAGCAGATCGTCCCGGCGGCAAAGTGCGCGCTGATCAGGTACAGCGGCAGGTTCCAGTTGCCAAACCATTCGACCGAATAGGCCACGATGAGCGGGCACAGCAGACTCACAATCTGGCCCGCGGTGTTCATCACGGCACCGACAACGCCCACGTGGTTGCGGCCCACCTCGATGCAGGTGCCCCAGGTGGCGCCCAGCGTGAACATCGCCGCCGCTGTCGCAATTGCGATGAGCACGGCGGCCACGATGGGCGTGGGGGACATGGCGGCCGCCGCCAACGAAATTGCCGCGACGGCGTAGGCGATCGCCCCCACGGAACAGCGGCCCACGCGCAGCCCAAAGATCCGCACCAGACGATCGGTGATCACGCCACCGAACAAGTCGCTCGGCACGCTCACGAGCAGAGGAAGACCCGAGAGGAACCCCAGCGTGGTCGCATCGAACCCGTGACGCTCGTGCAGGTAGGTGGGCAACCAGGTGATGCAGAAGAAGAAAATGGCGCTGTTGGCCGAGTACATGATGCACAGCGCAATCACGTTGCGGCTGCGGAGCAGCTGCCCCCAGTAGGCCCAGCCGACGGTGTGCACCGAATCGGCTGGCCGCTCGGCCAGGATGTACTGCAGCTCGGAGGCGCTCACCGCCGGGTGCTCCGCTGGGTCATCCCGGTACCAGCGATGCCAGGCCAGCGCCCAGAGAAACCCAATCGCACCGAAGCACAGGAAGATGGCGCGCCAATGGAGATACGGCAGCAGTGCCACCACAAGGAGCGGCGTGACCCCACCCACCAGGTGCGCGCCCGCGAAGAAGATGCCCTGCACGGTGCCACGCTCGCGGCTCGGGATCCACCGGGAGAACGACCGGGCCGCACAGGGCCACGCGCCCGCCTCCCCCATCCCGAAGAGAAAGCGCACGATCAGCATCACCGGGAACGTGAAGGCCGCCGCCGTGGCCATCGTGAACACCGACCACCAGATGACGATGCGCGTAAGGACCGCGCGCGTGCCGAGCCGATCGGCCCACCACGCGGTCGGAATCTCGAAAATGGCGTAGGCCAGTGCGAAGGCGCTGAAGATATAGCCCATCTGAATCTTGTCCAGATTCAGATCGCTCATGATGTTCGGCGCCAGCTTGGAGATGCACACGCGATCGAGATACGTGACCATCGCCAGCGTGGTGCCGAGCGCCACGACGCGATAGCGCACGCGCGAGACGGCGGTCAAACGTTCAGGGGCGGCGGCGCTCGCGTGTGTGGCCATTCAGCTGATCCGGATGTTCGCGCGGTTCGCGCTCATCATACCGGGGTCGGCGCGCCGTGCACACCCCGGCAGGCGTTCAGCTGCGGATGGCGAGCGTGACGTTCGGCGGCCCGGACCTTCGCACGGTCTACATCGGATCGCTCCGCGGCACGCGGATTCCGTATTTCCGCGCCGCTGTCGCAGGCCTGCCCATGATGCACTGGCGCGAGGCGCCGCAAGCGCGCTAGTCCGAACCCTCGCGCAGCGGCAACGTGATCACGAACGTGCTGCCGAGGCCATGCCCATCGCTGTGCGCTGTCACCGTGCCCCCGTGCGCGTGGACCAGGCTACGAACGACGGCCAGCCCAATGCCCACGCCGCCGCTGCCCGACACGGTCGCGCGTGTGAACAGATCGAAAATGCGCTCCAGCGCGTCGGGTGGCAAGCCGTCGCCGGTATCAGACACGCGTAGCACCGCGTCGGCATCTGCCGTCTCCAGCCGGACATCGATTCGGCCATCGGCCGGCGTGTACTTCACCGCGTTCGTCAGGACGTTCACCAGAACCTGCCGGAGTCTGCGCCGATCGCCGCGCACGATGACAGGGGTGGGCGGATAGCCATGCGTGAACTGGTGGCGTCCAGACAGCTCGCGCGTCTCCTGCACGACCTCCTCGACCACCGGGCGCAGGTCGATCTCTGTGCGGTCGAGTCTGATCTGACCGCGGACCACCTGCGTCGCGTCGAGCAAGTCGTCGGTAAGCCGCGAGAGCACGCGGATCTGTCTCTCGGCACGTCCGAGGGCCTGCCCGCGCGTCTTCTCATCCCGCGACTGCCCCGCGAGCTCGATGCCGAGCGCGGCCACCTGCAGCGGCTGCCTGAGCTCGTGGGACAGCGTGACGATCAGCTCGTCCTTCTCGCGATTGGTTTCGACCGCCTGTCGCGCCAGCGCCGCTCCCCACGCCTGCTCGGCGCGCAGCCGCGTCACGTCAATCCCGAGTCCGAGGATGGTGGCCCCACGCCCGGTGGGCACTGTAAAACAGCGCCATTCGAGCAGGCGCTCTTCGCCGCTCTTCAGCTGCCAGGGATTATCGTGCGGAGATGCTAATGCGGCGGCGTTCGCCGCTCTGAATCGCGCCAGCACGTCGGCGCGGTGCGCTTCGGGGACGAGCGTCGCAATGAACGGCTGCCCGAGCACTTCGTCACGGGAGAAACCCGTGAGCTGCTCGGCCGCGGAGTTGAAGGCGCAGATGTAGCCTCGCTCATCGCTCCCCGCAGCAACGAGCGGCACGTCGTCGAGAAATCTGGCGACCAGAGAGTCGATCACCATAGGCCACACGGGCACTCACGTCGACGACGGCTGCGTCACGGCAGCCGGCGCGACAGGGGGTTACCTTGACCGATTTCGGAATAGAGCGCAAGCCGCGCCGCGTCAACGGGCCGGCGGCAGACCGTTTGCGGTCACCACCTGCCGCGCGAGGTAGTTGACCACTTTGGCGTCGCTGCGCATGGCCGAGATGTACGCCGCGCGCAGTAGGCGCTCTTTCCGTGCCTTGAGCATGTCGCGAATGCCGTCATGAACGGAGGGCATGCTCAGATCGCGTTGTCCGGGCGCTTCGCGCGAAACGAGCATGACGATCGCGTAATTGGGTCCGATCGAGATGACGTTGGCCGTGCCGGGCTGCATGCGACCCACGGCAGCCTTCAGCTGTGGAGGCGCCTGGTCGAGGGCAGAAACCGGCACCATTCCCAGGTCGCCGCTCTGTGCTGCCGACTGCGGATCTTCCGAATAGTCGGCCGCGAGCGCGGCGAACTCCGCTCCCGTCTTCAACCGATCCATCAGCATCTTGATCTTCTCCTGCGCCGCAACCGGCGAGGTCGCGTCGTCTTGAAGGCGGTTGGTGATCTGGGCGTCGCGGCCGGGCGTGACGACGATTTGCGCGAGGTGCACCTGAGGCTCCGTCACGTTGAACTGCGCCCGGTTCTGGTTGTAGAACGCGGTGATGTCCGGATCGGTGATGTTGATCTTGGACTGCACCTCGTGCTCCATCACCTTCTGCATCGTCAATTCGCGCCGTACGCCCCGCTTCAGATCGTCGGCCGTGAACCCGCGCTGCCGCAGCTGCTGCTGAAAGGCCTCTTCGGTCAGCGCACCCTTGCGATCCGCAAAGGCCTTGTCGATTTCCGCGTCGGTTGGCGCCACCGCCAGCGCCTGCGCCCTGGCGAGCAGGATGTCCTGGCTGATCAACTCGTCGAGCACGCCCAGCTTGGCGGTCATCGCGTCCTCGTCGGAGGGCGGTACCTGTTCGAGTGCGCCGCGGTACGCCTTCTCGACCTCCTCGCGCCGAATTTCACGGCCGTCTACGGTGGCCCAGACGTCGGGCCCCACGGCAGGCGCTGGGGGCGCGGCCTTCTTACAGGAGGCAACGAGACTCAGGCCCGCCGCGAGGGACATGAGGAGCGAAATCCGGAACAGCGTCTTGGAGAAGGTCAGCGTCTGCTTCATATAGGGCCTGTTGGCGCCCCTAGCTTAACAGCCCTCGACCCCTCCGCCGCATGCCCGCGGCGGCCAGCGGGTCACGAGCCTTCGCGTTCGAACAGCGACAGCTGGCGGGATTTGGCCGCGCGAGGTTTGTCGAAGACAGTCCGCCCGCCGAGGGAGGGCGAGATCGCCCGTTCGTGGGCGAGGGCAGCATGGAAGTCGGCCTCCGGTGTGTAGTGGTCCTCGATCGCGCGAACAAAACGATCCAACCGTTTCATCCCGTCCAGCTTGTCGGAGTGCCCGAGTCTGGCGGCCTCGAGGCCGCGGCGCAGCACACCGATTGTCATGCGCGAGGCGAGCCAAGCGGGAACCCGGCCGCCATGCAGCGGAAGATCGGCGGTGCCCGAACGCCTCATGCGTCGATTGTCACACCTAATCCGGTGCGTTCACCCATGCGGAGGCCAGGCGCCGGCGACGACGAGCGAGTAGGTGTAGATGTCCGACGTCAGCGGATCGGCCGCTTGCGTCACGCGGACTGATGCCGGAGAATCCGCCCATGTCCCAGTACATCAGCCGCGTGGTCGATCTCCTCGATCCGGCGTGCAACCGATTCCCCAGCATGGACCTGGCCGAGGCGCGCCGGCGCGTACTGACCGGCAGTCCGCAGGCGGTGCGCGGGATCGACGGATCGTTCGCCATCGTGGCCACCGAGGGCATCACCGTACGGCTGGCACGTTCGATGGACCGCCCGATGCGCTATTTTCTGGCGAAGCGCCAGGAGGGGCCCGCGTTGTACGTGGCCGACCGCATCGACACCCTGCATCAGGCGCTGCTCGCCGACGGACTCGCCGATCAATTTCACCCCAGCTACACGCGAATGGTGCCCGCCCACTATGTCGTCGAGATCGCGCTCGTCGGCTGTCCCGATCCGGACCCGCGCTACACGCGGTTCTTTACGCCTGCCATGAACGCGCTGCCGGCGAGCATCGAACAGGTCGGCGCCCAGTACATCGGAGCGATGGCGCAGGAAGTCGAGAAGTGGCTGCATCACGTAGACACCGAGTCAGCGGGCCAGGAGCCGATCGGCGTCGCGTTCTCGGGCGGCATCGACAGCGGCGCGGTATTGCTGGTGGTGTATCACACGATGCTGCGGCTCGGGCTGTCGCCGTCACGCTTGAAGGCCTTCGTGCTCGACTGCGGCTCCGGGCCGGACCTCGATCAGGCCCGGACGTTTCTGTCGCGGGTCGGACTGTCGCTCCTGCTCGAGCCGATTGAAGCAGCCGGCGATGCGCTCGACGTCGAGGAGACGCTGCGCGTGATCGAGGATTACAAGGCGCTCGACGTGCAGTGTGCGGCCATGGGCCTGCAACTGTGCCGGGGGATTCGTGAGCGCTACCCCTCCTGGCGTCATCTGGCGGACGGCGACGGTGGCGACGAGAATCTGAAGGATTACCCCATCGAGGAGAATCAGGAGCTGACAATCCGGAGCGTCCTCGACAATCTCATGCTCTACCACGAAGGCTGGGGCGTGGGACGCATCAAACACTCGCTCACCTACAGCGGTGGTCTCAGCCGCAGCTACGTGCGCACCTACGCGCCGGCCCGCCACTACGGCTTCACCGGATTCAGCCCGTACGTGCAGCCCGCGGTCGTCGAAGTGGCCGAAGGAATTCCATTCGTATCGCTGACCAATTACGACGTGCCGACGCTCTACGCGTTGAAGGGCGCTATCGTGCAAGCCGGGGTGAAAAGCCTCACCGGCGTCGACATGCCCGTGTTTCCGAAGCGCCGCTTTCAGCACGGCGCGATCGCGGCCGAGGCGATGCACGAGCATCTCTCCGGTAACGAGCAGTCCTACCGTCGCGCGTTTCACGGGATCTACGCGTAGCCGCACCGGTGGCCGACTACCCCCTCCAGCCCGCGGCACGCGATCGATTCGTGCTCGAGCAGCGCCCACCCAGAACGGCGCTCGATCCCTGGCGTTCACAGGGCCTGCTGCTCGAGAACGAGCTCGACCGTCATGGACGCACTGTGCGATCGGCGACAGTGTTTCTGACAGGACGAGAGTGCCCCTGGCGTTGCCTGATGTGCGATCTCTGGCAGCACACGACGACGGCGGATACGCCGCCAGGCGCCATCGCGGCACAGACGGCCGACGCACGAGCAACTCTGCGAAGTCTGGGTGAACCGATTGCGCAGATGAAGCTGTACAACGCCGGCAGCTTCTTCGACCCGCTTGCCGTGCCGACGGGCGACTATCCGGCCATCGCAAGCGAGCTGGCAGGTCTCGACAGAGTGATCGTCGAGTCGCATCCGCGGCTTGTTGACGATCGTACCGCCCTGTTCATCGACGCGCTCCACACGACTGGGACGGGTGATCCGGCACCCGCGCTCGAAGTGGCCATCGGTCTCGAGACAGCACATCCTGTCGCGCTCGAACGCCTGAACAAGCGCATGACGATCGCTGATTTTCGAGCCGCCGCCAGCCGTCTCCGCGCCATGGGCGCCGACCTCCGGGTGTTCCTGCTCGTCTCGCCGCCGTTCGTGCCCGAGCGCGAGCAGGATGAGTGGCTGATGCGTTCCGTGGACACCGCGATCGACAACGGCGCAACCGTTGTGTCATTGATTCCCACGCGCACGGGCAACGGAGCGCTCGACGCCGTTGCGCGCTCGGGCGATTTTCACGGGCCGTCGCTGACCGACCTCGAACGCAGCCTGGCGCTCGGTCTTCGCGGCGCACGAGAGACACGGCGCAGGGTGCGCATCTTCGCGGATACGTGGAACCTGGACCGGTTCGCCCACGGCCCCGACTGCCTCGAAAGCCACCTGTCCCGCCTGCACGCGATGAACGCGTCCCAGGCTGCTCTACCGGAATATCCTTGTCCGCACTGCACCCGCATCTCCGACGGAGCGCTCGGTGCGCCGAGCAACGCGGGCGCCCGCGCGTGAACGGTCCACCGGTCGACGCCCTCGACGTAGACGTGGCCGTGATCGGTTCTGGGTTTGCCGGCTCCCTGGCGGCACTGGTCCTCAGGACACAGCGGCGGCGCGTCGCGCTCATCGAGCGCGGCCGCCATCCGCGCTTTGCCATCGGCGAATCGACCACCCCGCTGACGAACCTGCTGCTCGAAGAGCTGGCAGATCGCTACGGGCTACCGCAGATTCGGCCGTTCTCGAAGTGGGGCACGTGGAAACGTGCGCGGCCCGACGTGGCCGTCGGGCTCAAGCGCGGCTTCACGTTCCTGTTTCACAACCTCGGCGAGCGCTTCGTCGACGACGAGCATCGCAGCCGACAGCTGCTCGTGGCCGCAAGTCCGCACAACGAGATCGCTGACACCCATTGGTACAGGCCAGACTTCGACCTGGCACTCGTCACCGACGCGCAGGCGGCCGGCGCCATCTATCTGGACAATACGCGTCTCGACGAGGCGTCAGAGACGCCGACGCACGTGCGGCTACGCGGGTCGCGGAACGGACGCGCGGTGGATATCACCGCGGGCTTTGTGATCGACGCCAGCGGCCCGCGCGGGTTCATGGCCCGCGCGCTCGGGTCTGGCAGCGAGCCGCTGCGGTGGCTGCCGCCGACGCAGGGCCTCTACACCCATTTCGAGCAGGTCGCGCTCTGGGCCGGTGACGCGCCTCGAGGTCCCGTTCCGCCGTATCCGCCAGACGCTGCCGCCCTCCATCACGTGTTTCCTGGAGGCTGGATCTGGGTACTGCGCTTCAACAACGGAATCACCAGCGCCGGCGCCGCCCTCACCGACGCGCTCGCGACGCGTATCGGCGCCGCTGAAGGACAGGCGGCTTGGGATCGACTGCTCGCATTGCTGCCGTCAGTGGCCGATCAGTTTCGTGGCGCACGCGCGACGATGCCATTCGTCCACGTGCCCAGGCTGGCCTTTCGATCGGGTCAGATTGTGGGCCGCCGGTGGGCGCTGCTGCCGTCGGCTGCCGGCGTCATCGATCCGCTGCTGTCTACAGGATTTCCGCTGACACTGCTCGGGCTCCTCCGCCTGCTCGCTCTGCTCGAGTCGGGCAGCGAAGGTCGTCCGAGAGAGGCGGCGCTCGCCGACTACGCTCAGACCACTCGCGACGAGCTGGATGTCACCGAGCAGCTCGTCGCCGCGCTGTACGCCTCCATGACCGACACTGGGCTCTTCAAGAGGCTGACGCTGCTCTACTTCGCCGCGGCGAGCTATACGGAGGCAGCGCGCCGACTGGCACGTCCGCACCTGGCTCCCGGCTTTCTGCTCAACCAGCACCCAGAGTTCGGAGCCGAACTGCGCGCGTGTGCCGCCATCGCCGCTGCCCGACCTGATGCTACAGAGCGAGCCGCACTCCTCGACCGCATCGACGCGGCAATTACGCCGTTCGATATCGCGGGGTTGCGAGACCGCACCCGGCGCGACTGGTATCCCGCGCTGGCCTCGGACCTGCTGGCCGGCGCCTCAAAGCTCGAAGCCACACCGCGAGAGCTGCAACGCCTGCTGGAGCAGTCCGGATTCAGCCCTGCCTGATCGCATCGTCGATCATGTCGCCCGTCTTCGTCGCAGCAGCAGTTTGACCCACAGAAACCCGATGAGAAGGAATGGCGCGAGGAAAACAACCATCAGCGCCGGTGCGGGACGTGAATCGTACGTGGCATCGACCTCGGTGTCGACTTGCGCGGATCCCAGGGGACCTTCGACGGCCACATGCACGGCGAACCTCCCCTCGTGGTCCATCACCAACGCCGCAAACTGTTGTCCCACGTCGTGGGCTACAGGCTGGGCCTCGGCCGTGCCCACCGGGCCGGCCGTATCAGCCGGCCGAATCGAGACGGTCGCGCGCGTCGCGGTCGGCAGCGTGCCTGCACTCTGCGCAATCTGAATCGTCAGCCAGAATCGGCCGCCGGGCGCGCCGTCATCGGTGCTGTCCGGATCGGCCCAGACTGAGATGTCATAGGGACCCGCGATACGGTTCGAGACCACGGGAAAGGGTGGGCCGCTGTGCGCGCTCACAGCGGTGGATGCGAAAATGATGGCGGCACCCGCCCGCCCGAACGCGCGGACGAGACGCCTGACCATCAGCCGTTGAACCCCATCCCGCGCATCTCCATGGGCTGCACGAGTACCCAGATGACCGTTGCCGCAAGCACGACGATGACGACGGCCCAGGGCAGCATGGCGCGAATGAATCGGGCTGGATGATCTGACCGCGCCATGACCTGCAGGACGCCCAGCGAACCCAGCGTCCCCAGCAGAACGACACCAAGCTGAATCGGGAAGACGGTGCCCGGCCGGAGGCCCGCCCAGCGCCAGAGCGGTAGTCCGAGCGCAGCAAACCCCAGAAGATCGACGACGGCGCTTTGAACGACCGGCACGATCACGAGCGCGCCGGTCAGCAGATGAAAGCCATAATGCGCGACCCACACGCTGAACCCGAGCGGGACCAGGGCATAGCAGTAGCGAATGGCGGCTCGTCGAAAATCTTGGACAGGTGTGCCAGCGAGCAATCCGCTCACCGTGGCCGCGGCTCCAACGAGCAGCATCGGAACAACAACGAGTCCGAGCGCGAACAGCGCCGCCAGGACGACAGATTCTGAGGTTGTCCGGAGCACCTCTGCCATCCACCGCTCGACGCGATACACAGGTGCCGCCATGGCAAAGGCATTCACCAGCGCGCCGAACACAAAGAGCATGGCAAGCACCGCCAGGTCCAGCCGGGTGGTCAGGCGCCCGATGCCGGACCGGCGGCGTGAGTCGACCAGTTCGAGCCCGGGCGTCCGCAGCGCGAGCGCGACGTTGTCGTGCGGGCACGCGTGTACGCAGTCGAGACAGAACGTGCAGTCGAGATTGCCGACCTTGGCCGGCAGGAACAGCCCGAGCTCACATCCTCGCTGCACCACCTTCGCCGGCGCGTCCGGCGCACGCCGCCCGCTGATGCAGTCGAGCGTACGGCACGATCGGCACGTGCCCTCGTCTCGAATCTCGATCTCGAGCGGCGACATCGTCGAAGCAATGAAGTTGAACTGGCCGACCGGGCAGAGGTGCTTGCAGAACGACGCACCGGCAAAGAGCAGATCGGTCGCCATCGCGACGAGAAAGTACGCCAGCACGAGGTAGGCTGTGGCGCGTGGGAGCGCCCACAGGTCGAAGAGCTCATAGGCGAAGAGCACGCCGGCAAAGAGGACGACAGCGAGCCACTTGCCCCGCAGTCTGGCGGGCCAGCGCCAGGTCGGAATATGTAGCCGGCGCGCCCAATCGCGCGTGAGCACGAACGGGCACCCGGTACAGAACAGGTTACCGGCAGCCAGGAGCGCCACCACGAGCAGACCTCGATAGTGCACCCAGGTGAGGACCGTCGCCAGGTTGGCTGGAGCGATTTGCGGCCCGAAGATCCCATGCAGCATGAGCACGACTGCCACGAGCAGCAGGCACAACTGCGCGGAGGTGCGGGCGTGGCGCCATCGGAGCCAGCGCCCCACAATCGGCCAGCGAAGGAGGTCGACGCCGCTCATGCTCCGCGTGTCGGGTCGGATCGCATCGCCGATCGGGTCCATAGAAGTCTTGCGCGGGCCGCAGACGCCTGGTGCGACGTCTAGTCGGGCGGACGAACGGTGACGTTACTCAGCTGACGATCGATCGAACGCCCGTCCGGCAGGGTGCCCGTGGCCGAGATGCTCCAGCTGCCAGCCATCGAGAAGTATACGGCCGCCGTATAGCGGCCATCCCCGTGGTCAACCGCCGGCTCGATGACCGGGGCCATGCCCGGATGCAGCATTCGGGCGTCAACGGTCATCCGGGCGCCAGTCACTGGACGATTGCCAGGGCTGCGTACCGTCACCTCCGCCAGGGCAGAGGTGCCGACGCGAGGGGCTGCTGGCGTGAGTGTCAACTGGAGGACGACGACGTCGTCATGGGCCGGCTGCGGTCGGGTGCACGCCACCGCGGACAGCGCCGCCGCAAGCGCAAGCGCGCTGACGTGGATGGCAGGCAGTCTACGCGCGTATCGCGTCAGGCGATAGCGCGGACGCCACGGTGCCAGGCGCACGTACACCGGGGCTCGGCCGCGCTCGCCGAGGGAAACATATGGTGGTACATCGCGATGACCATCGGGATAAAAACGATGGTGTTGTAGAACAGGTGGAGTTCCACGCGTGGAATCCAGAGCTGCACGAGGCTGGTCGGCACCGGCCGCCCAAAGAAGTAATGGCCGGTGAGCGCCTGGGTCTGGAGCAGCGCGTGCTCGATGTGATGGAAGAACTGGATGCACAGCGCAATCGTCCACCACCGGTGTTCTCTCGGCTCGGTGAATCCCTTGCGCAGCAGGAACAATCCGATCAGCATCACGAGGGCATACCCGTAGTGCAGCGCTTCGGACTTGATCAGCCAGGGATAGTAGAGGCCCAGCACGCCGCGCGAGGCCGGCACCGGCCACCCCAGCGCGTAGATTTGAAATGCCTGCGCCAGATGCTCGGCCCAGTGGGCGAGCACGATGACCATGAACACGCGCAAAGCCCCTTCGTGCCACTCGGAATTCAGGCGTTCGACGAAGGTCGTCGACGAGCTCTGACGGGAGGTTGCTGCTGCCTCTGCACGCATGATGTATCCAGCCTGACCGGAAATAGCCGGCGCCTCGCGGCCGCCCGGCTGGCGGTCGAGCGCCGCTAACCCGGGATTATACGGCTCGGCGCAGGTACGGGGTCAAACCGCCCTCCGACCTGGTGCCGCTGAGCCCACAGGCACGGTTGCCCGGGCTTCGAGTGCGGCCTCTATGAGGAGCGCCGCCGGCCCCACGAGGAACAGCGCGTAGAAAGGCGCGTAGATGACTTCGTTGAGCCGCAGGATCATCTCGACGAACGCCACGGCAATCACCACGACAACCTGACCGGAAACGGACCGAACGGCCACCTTCGGATCGGTGACCATGAAGAAGATAAAGAGCTGATACATCGGGCCGGTGATGGGGGCGAGCGCGGCCTGCCAGGGCGTGCCGGTGATCGCGCTGCGCAGCAGGCCGAACGCGAAGAACGCGACGACATAGCTCGCACTCACGTGCAGCCGTCCGACGCGCCAGACGATGACGAATCCGAGCAGCCAGATGACGGCCATCGGCCAGATGTTGTTGCCCCACTGGATGCCCAGGAGCGAGACCGTCGCGGGCGCGAGAAACAACACGGCGCTCACCCCGAAGTTCGATGGATTCCAGAGGTGCCGGCCGTTCAACCGCAGCACGTACTTCGATGCAATCGAGATCAGGCTGGCGAAGAAGTAGGGCCACACGAATGGCGACCGGACAAGGATGCCCACGCTGATACCCGAGATGTACGCGCTGGCCGGGTGCGGCCAGCGGCCGTACGCGGCCTTTCCGAGCAGCAACTCCGCGACGATGGCGGTGACGATGGCGACCGCCGTCTGCTGGTAGGCCTCGAGAATCCCGAACGTGAGGTGCGCGGCGATGAGGATGGAAGTGATAAGCAGCGGCGGCAGAAACCGACTCTGGAGCGCCACCGCAAGCCCGCGAGGCGGACGGGCCGCTGGCGGAGGTGCGAGTCCGGGATCGACGCTCATGCCGGCTCCTTCACGTGGTGGCGGCGGTCGATCTCCGGCCGATCGATTGTCTGCACCCGCCCCGACGGCCACCGAATCACGACCCGGTCGACCGCATTGGCGCGCCCAAGCCCGTAGTGCAGCCCGCGTTGATTCTGCGCGCTGAACCCCGTGCCGCCGCTGACTTCCTGCACCTGCCGGCGGCTGTTCCACTGCACGTCGACGCGCGCGCCTATCGCGCTGCGATTACTGGCGGTCCCCTCGAGATCGAAAGCAATCCAATGCTGTCCCTCGCTCACGGTGTTCCTGTAAACCAGCAGCGGTCCACGCTGGTTCGCAACGATCACGTCAAGGGCGCCGCTGTTCGACAAATCGGCGAGCGCGACGGCCCGGCCGTCGTAGGTGTCGGTGACGCCAACATCCTGCGCCACATCCCGGAACCGTCCCACGCCATCGTTGAGCCAGACGTGCTTGCGTTGGTAGCCGGAGAGGCTGCGCCCGCGCATCGCCGGCCAGTTCCGCGCGTCGCCGATTATTTGGCTGTGCCCGACGGCAATCTCCGCAAAGTCATACCAGTAGCTCGTCCGCTCGCCGGCTGACACGTAGCCATTCACCAGATACAGGTCGAGGGTGCCGTCGTTGTTCAAATCGCCGAACTGCGCGCCCCAGCTCCAGCCGCCGAGGTCGACGCCGAGCGTAGACGCCAGATTCTCGTACTCCGCTCCGCGCGCGTGGTTCTTGCCCGTCGGCACCCAGAGGTCGTTGGACTGAACGAGCACGCCTGGCTCGGAGATGTTCGTCTTGTAAATGGAGAGGCGGCCGTCGTTGAAGACGTCGCCGAACGACGCGTTCATCCCGCTCTTCGGCGTGCGGGCGACCCCAGCGTCGCGCCCGGCCTCGACGAACCGCTTGCCGTCCTGGTTCACATACAGCTCGGAGACGCCGTAGTCGTTAGCCAGAAACAGATCCGGATAGCCGCTACCGCTCAGATCCGCGGCCGACGCGGCGAGCGTCCAGCGGCGCGACTCGATGCCCAACGCCGCCGACGTCTCTTCGAAAGTGCCGTCACCGCGGTTTCGCAGCACGTACTTGCGTCCACCGTTCTCGGCGTATTCGAAGCTGGCCGGCATGATGCGCGTGGTGTCCAGGTGCCACAGATCCAGGCGTTCGTCCCAGTAGCCCGCCAGGAAGAGGTCGAGCCAGCCGTCGCGATCGTAGTCCCACCAGATGGCGCTGTTGGCGTTGACCCAGGCCGGCAGGCCCGCGCGATCGGTCACGCGGACGAAGCCCTTGCCCGCCTGATTGTGAAAGAGCTCGGGGCGCCCGTACTTGTACAGAAAAAGATCCTCGTAGCCGTCGTTGTCGAAGTCTCCCCATACGGCGCCCATCGAGACTCCGGTGCCCGCGCGGTTGACATCCGCCAGACCTACCGCCGACGCCACGTCGGTGAACGTGCCGTCGCCATTGTTGCGATAGAGATGATTGAGGCTGTTCTCCGCGCTGTTCGTGACGTAAACGTCCTGCCATCCGTCGCGGTCGAAATCCGCGATGGAGACGGCGGCCCCCATCGCCGCCACCTGCGGCATGATGTGCGCGAGCTTCGCGTCGAATGTCGGGCCCTCGTGCGTGGCCTGCATGCCGAGCTGCCTCGCGCTCTCAGTCAGCCGAAAGCCATGCCGTGCGCTTGTCGCTCCCTCGTGCGGCGACGATTCGGGCCCTGCGGCTGCACGATTCAGAGCGACGACGGCGGCCATCGACCCGAGCGTCAGCGCGGCGGCCACGAGCCCGACGCCGCGGCGTGGACGGGGTGCTTGCCGCGCCACGCCCGTTCCCCGGTCCATCTCTCCTCGCTCGGTCGTCATGGCTGAGTGACTGGGCGGTCGAACCCCAGCCCCTCGAGAAACGTGCGCGGTGTCACGAAGCGCGTGTGGAACGTCTGCCAGTCGTCGCGATGCGCCTGGTACACGGGATCGGCTTCCAATGCCCGACCGGCAGACGCCCCGTATCCCCGACCGTGCATGGGGAGCGGCTCGACCGTCTTCGAGAACTGCGTGTTGAAGTCGCCATCCTTGTTCCAGCCGTCACCAATGAGCACGAAGTCTCGGGTCCAGCCGCTCGGCGGCGCAGGTGGCGCGGGGAACGACAGCCTCAATTCGTCGCCGGCATTCATCATCACGTATCGATCGTCGGTTCCGGCCAGCAGTGGGCGCACATCGCCGAAGCGCGTGTAGTAACCGATTAGATCGCGCCAGCGCGGTGCGGTGTTCGCCAGCCGATCGTAGAGCGGCGTCTCCGGTTGATCGCGCCCGGCCGTCTGCGTTTCCGAAAAGCCGCGGTAGCGCAGGTCTGCCCGTGCCGGTGCAATTCTCACCTGTTTCGCCGGCATCTGCCCGCCGGCATCTGCAGACGCAATCCAGTCCCAGTAGATCTCGAGGTTTGTCCGCAGACGCAGACGCCGCGCCCCCGCAATACCCGCCCGCTCGACGGTGCTCAGGTCCACGAGAATTGTCTTGTTCTTGCCGGCAGGAAACCCGAGGTCTGGCGCCACGACGACCCACCGCCCACGGGCATCCTGCACCTCGAGCGACAGACCCCGTGGTGTCACGCGGCCGCCCTGACCGATGGCGACATTGATGCTGCTGTCGGTGGGATAGATCCAGCCGTTGGCGAGCAGCCACGCCGGCACGCCCGGCTCGAGCGGCGCCCCCAACTCGATCTCCACGAAGTGCTCCTCGGCCACACCTTGATACTGACCGCGCGCAAACGTGCTGACGTAGCGGCCGTCCTTGCGCGTGACGAGCCCCGTCACGTCCGCGCCAGCCTGATCCCACGCGCGTGCGACAGGGGTCGGTGCTCGCATCGACTGCACGGCGAGCGCCGGTGCCTGTCTCGCAAAGCGCTCGTCCACGAACACCGCGGTGTCGGCGGGATGATCGACCACCATCAGCGACACGGAGTCGACGTAATGGGTCTCCCACAACTCCGCGGTGATCCGCACGTCGTAGGCGCCGTCGCGCGCGACGAGCCGGCTGGCGTCGATCTTGACCCAGTCTTCGGTCTGCGTCACTCCGGCCGTGTCCTGCGCGTTGATGCGGAGGCCCAGCGGCGAACGCCACAGGAAGTCGGTGACGAACTGCATCCCCTTGCCATCGTCTGCGAACACCCAGGGACAGGATCCCTTGAGGCGCTGCTGCGCCACGAGCGGCTGATCGACCCGCGGGTCGAACTCGGCCTGCGGCACGCCGTTGGGCCAGACAATCCGGGTGACGTCAACGGCGGTGCGACTGCCCAGTCCCACGTGCACGCTCGTGCCCGTGATGATCTGCTTCTGAACCAGGCGCGCCGATCGAACCTCGACCTCTCCACCGATTCCAAAGCTGTTGATGCGCTGATCGCCCGCCGCAGCCTGCGCGCGCGGCCGCACCACGTGAGAGTGATACCCGCGAGTGCCATGGCCGAGCAGGCGCACGGGCTCGCCTGCCGCGAGGCCCACGAGATCGAGCTGCCCGTCACCGTCGAGATCGATGACGCCGGCGATATCCGCATCGACCACCGAATCCAGCAGATGGAGGGAGAAATCTTCGCCGGCGAGCCACACCGCGCTGCCGCCCGGCGCTGACGCCAGCAGATCGAGCGCGCCGTTGTTGTCTAGATCGGCGAGCACCAACCGCGCCGCGCCGGGGACGAGCGACGACGAGCGATGCGCTGGCCAACTGCCCCACGGCTCCTGATGCCACTCGCCGGCGGCCATCGATGCACGTCGAATCGTGCCGGTCTGGTCCATCGTCACGACGTCGAGCACCTGGTCGCCGTTCACGTCGCCCAGAGCGACCGCGACGATGTCGGGCTGGTTCGGTAAGGAGACGCGGTCGAACACAGACGCCTGCTGATTCGCCAGGACCTGAAGCGTGCCGCGACCGTCGACGAGCACGATGTCTGGATCGCCGTCGGCATCGACATCGCCCCAGCTGAAGGCACGCAGCCCGATCACGCCGGGAAGCGGATGCGTCGCGCGCCACGTGCCGTCACCGTTGTTTCTCAACACCACCGGCGGGTCGCTCGGCGAGCCCACGACGACATCGAGGTCGCCATCCATGTCCAGATCGACGCCCCAGGCATCCGTGGCGTGAGCCGGACGATCTTTCGGATCACGGAATGCATGGTCCGTGTCGTCGCGAAAGATACCGTCGGCAGATTGAATCAACAACGTCAGCCTGCCGGCTGCGACCACCAGCAGATCCATCTTGAAGTCGTTGTTGAAGTCGAGCGGCACGAGCTGGGACGCTGCCGGCGTCAGTGCCGGCGCTGTCGACGTCGCCGGCAACGTCAGCGTCGGATCGTCAGCCCTGTCCAGGCGTCGAATCGAACGGCCATCGGTCGCAAAGATAGCCGGGGCCTGGACGCCGTCCAGTGAGAACGCGGCGACTCCTGCGAACGGCAGTGGATGGGCGCCGGCGATCGGCGCGTCCACAAA
This sequence comes from Vicinamibacterales bacterium, assembly GCA_039925145.1. Lineage (GTDB taxonomy): Bacteria > Acidobacteriota > Vicinamibacteria > Vicinamibacterales > SCN-69-37 > JBDSZL01. The sequence goes on from JBDSZL010000059.1 coordinate 32,127, forward strand.
CGTCAGCGCCCGATCGGCGGCAGCAGGCTGCCCGACTGGAACCGGCACACGCAGGAACGTCGTAATCGGATCGGCGATCAGCTCGGCCGATAGCGTGACGCGCCGGCGCCCCTCGGCGAATGTCGGGAGTGGCGCCAGCACGTTACGCAAGAACGCCAGGGAGCGCGCGGCATCTGGCAACCGCGCGGCCTTGGCGTCGTCCTGTACCGTCCGGAAGCGCTCGCCGGCCTCTCCAGGCCATGCGGCGGCCAGCGGCTGCAGCCGCCGGAGCGAGTCGTCGAGCAGCGCGGCGTCGTGGCGTTTGGCCGCGAGCCATGCGCGCTCGACGAGCATCGCCAGGTTGCCCGGCTCGAGCGCGACGACTTCCTCGAGCAGGCGTTGCGCCTGGTCGTCGGCGCCTGGCTCTCCACCGCTTTCGATCTCCTCGATCAGCGCCGTGCGCGCGCGAAGGTTCCGAGTGCTGAGGTCGACGGCCCGCTGCAGGCGCGCGACGCTTTCCGCATGGCGGCCCCGCGACGTCTCGAGACGACCCCAGAGCAGCTGGATGTCAGCGCTCTCGGGCGCGAGCGCGGCTGCCCGTTCGATCGCGACAGCGGCCGCGTCGAACTCTCCAAGCCTCATGTGAGCGAGGCCGAGATTCGCCCACGAAGCCGGCTCGCCCGGCACGGCGCGCGTCGCCTGCGTGAACTGTTCCTTCGCATCGTCGATCAGGCCGACCTGCAGCGCCGCCAATCCACGGTAGAAGCGGCGCGTCAGCTGCTCGTAGGCCGGTGACTCGGATGAAGGCACCCCGCCGGCGCGGTGTCGATACACGTAGGCACCCACGGCGGCGGCCAGCAGCAGGGCCAGTGGAACGGCGACCACAACACGATTGACCGTCTGCGTGGATGTCACGTCGGGAGGCTCACCACGCGTGGAGGAGCTGACTCATGATTGTTGCGGTTCTCGGCGCCCGGCGGCTTATTCTGTCGCACTTCCCGCGCTTTCGTGTCCCCGAAAGCTTGACACCGCAGCGGACCAGACGACACCATCGCCTCAGCCGGACACAAATGGGGCGTCTCGATTTCACCGCGGTCATCTGGCTGGTGGCCGGCCTCACTCCTTCGGCGGCGCTCTGTGCTCCTGCCCTGGCCACCACAGCGCAGGTGGCGCCGGCGCAGCCGTCCGTCGAAGAGCGGCTGAAGCGGGTGGCGGCCGATCTGTTCGTGCGGATGGACCGCATCGGCGATGCCATCCGCGAGCTTCAGGCTATTCTTGCGATCGATCCCCGTTCGGCCCAAGCACACATGCTGCTCGGCAACGCGTACGTGGGCGAAGGTGCCCCCGAGCGTAAGGGAGAAGCCATTGCCGAGTTCCGGCAGGCACTCGAAATCGACCCGAGTCTCGTGGCCGCCCGCTTCTACATGGCAGACGTCTATCTCGATCTCGGTCGCACCGATATGGCGCGCGACGAGCTGCAACTCGCCCTCTCCCAGGCGCCGGGACAGCCTCAGTTCACGGCCCTCCTCGGCGAAGCGGAACGGCGGCTTGGACATGCGCCCCGATCGGTCGAGCTGATTCGGCAGGCGCTGCAGGCAGACCCCTCGCTGACGGAGGCTCGTTACCACCTGTCACTCGCGCTGCTCGATCTGGGCCAGCACGCCGACGCGATTCGCGAGATGGAGCAGCTCGTGCAGTCGGGCGTCGACATCCCCGACGTGCAGTTGACCCTGGGTACTGCATATGTCGATGCCGGCCGCCTCGACGCCGCAGTCACCACGCTCACCCGTGCGGCCAGCCTGGCTCCCGCGAGACCCGACATCCGTATTCAGTTGGCGCGCGGGTACCGGTTGAAGGGACTCCTGCGCGAAGCCGACGCTCAGCTCGCGCTCCTGCCAGCGCCCGGTAGTGCCCTGATGATTCAGAATCCGGTGGCCTATCAGCGGCTGTCGGTCGCCCGAGGCCTCGAGCTTGGAGAACTGAGGATGGCCCAGGGCCGGCTGCTCGAGGCCACCACCGCGTTCACCAAAGCGCTCGAGGCCGATCCGGAGCAGGGCCGCACGCACGAGCGTCTCGCGGAGGTGTATCTGCGGCGTGGCGAATATCGCCTGGCGCTCGATCATGCCGTGCGCGCCGCCGTCCTGGGCGTGCCACTCGCGGCCGATCGTCGTCTACTGCTCGACCAGAAGATTGCCGCGCCAGGAGGATCGAAGTGAGTGCGACGACCTGGGGCGCCCTGGTCGTCGCGCTTGTGATGATGACGGGTCTCGTGCCCGGCTCGAGGGCCGGAGCGCAACGTGCGGCTGCGCCGGCCGGCACAGCCGCGCCGTCGCGGTTCGTGGACGCGACGACCGCAGCGAAGATCGCGTTCGTCCACGACTGGGGGGCGACGCCGAACAAGCGCATTCTCGAAACGCTCGGGTCGGGCGTGGCATGGCTGGACTACGACAACGACGGGTTCGAGGATCTGTTCTTCGTCAACGGCGCTCCGGGATCGGCCAGCGCGCTGTACCACAACAACCACGACGGCACGTTCAGCAACGTCACCGCACAGGCTGGCGTTGGTGGCATGACGCCAAAGACATCGGGCGTCTACAGGTACGGCGTGGCCGTCGGCGACTTCGACAACAACGGCTTTCTCGATCTGTATGTCACGGCGTTCGGCGCCAACACCCTATTGAGGAACAACGGCAACGGTACGTTTAGCGACGTGTCCGCCGCGGCCGGCGTCGCTGGACCGTCTTCGGACTGGAGCACGAGCGCCGGCTTCGTGGACATCGACCGCGATGGAGATCTGGATCTCTACGTCGCCAACTACCTGACATTCCGCACGGCGGACGACCCATTCTGCGGGCTCCACAAGGAGGGCTACCGCATGTATTGCGGCCCCACAATTTTCGACGGTCAGGCCGATCGGCTCTACCGCAACAATGGGAACGGGACCTTCACCGATATCTCCCGCGCCGCCGGCATCGCCAACCCTGCGGGCAAGGGACTCGGAGTGGCCTTCTGCGATGTCGACGGCGACGCCAACGTCGACATCTACGTCGCCAATGACCAGGTGAGAAACTTTCTCTACCGCAACAACGGCGACGGCACCTTCAAGGACATCGCGTACGGCGCCGGTGTGGGTTTCAGTACCGACGGCAAGCCGCAGGGAAGCATGGGCGTCGACTGCGCCGACATCGATGGCAACGGCTTGCCCGACATCTTCGTCACCAACTTCGAGGACGAGCTCAACTCGGTGTACCGGAATCTGGGCGGCGGTGCCTTTCAGGATGTGTCGGCGAGCATCGGCCTGCGGACAGGCTTCGGGCCGGTCGGATTCGGCGCCAAGCTCTTCGACATGGACAACGACGGCGACCTCGATCTGGTGATCACCAACGGTCACGTCATCGACAACGTCCCCCTGTATCGCCCCGCCTCCACCTTTGCGCAAAGGAATCTGCTCTACGAGAACGTGGGCGGGCGCTTTCTCGACGTCTCGGACCGGAGCGGGCCGCCCTTCACGGCCAGGCACGTGGGCCGCGGCCTGGCGGTGGCTGACTTCGACAACGATGGGGATCTGGATGTGGTCATCTCCAATCAGGGAGAGGCGCCAATTCTGCTGAAGAATCAGAGCGCCGCCACCAATCACTGGATTACGCTGCGCGCGCGCGGCACGAAGAGCAACCGCTTCGGTCTCGGCACGCACGTGGAGGTCGAGGCCGGCGGCAAGCGACAGGTGGCAGACGTGAACAACGCAGCAAGCTATTTGAGCGGCAACGACATCCGAATCCACGTCGGTGTGGGCGCTGCCATCGTGATCGACCGCATCACCCTGCGGTGGCCAAGCGGCCGAGCCCAGACGCTGACCAACATCAAGCCGAATCAAATTCTCACCGTGGACGAACCCTAGCTCTCGGTAACCAGTCAGATGCCGTCGCCTTCAACGTTCCCTATCGAGCCGCCTGTCGAGCCAATGCTCGCCAAGATCGCCGATGTCATACCGGATGGCGATGGGTTTCTCTACGAACCGAAGTGGGACGGTTTCCGGGCCCTCGTGTTCCGGGGCCATGGCGACGTGTTCATCCAGAGCCGCGACCTGAAGCCTCTCGATCGCTACTTCCCGGAGCTGCGCGACCGGCTGCTCGAGGGTCTGCCTGACAACTGCGTCGTCGACGGCGAGATCGTCATCGCCACCGATCGTGGGCTCGACTTCGACGCGCTGCAGCTCCGGCTGCATCCGGCCGCCTCGCGCGTCGCCAAGCTGTCGAAAGAGATTCCGGCCTCATTCGTCGCCTTCGACCTGCTCGCCGCCAGCGGACGCGACGCGCGTGGAACCGTGCAGCACGAACGGCGGGCCCAGCTCGAGCAGCTTCTCAGCGGCGTACGCCCGCCGATCTACCTCACGCCCATGACGCGCGAGCACGGCGTTGCCGTCGACTGGCTCGCGCGCTTCGAGGGCGCAGGGCTCGATGGCGTCATCGCGAAACCTGTCGATGGCCTGTACCAGCCCGGCAAACGCGCGATGCTGAAAATCAAGCACGCACGTACCGCCGAGTGTGTGGTCGCGGGATTTCGCTGGCACAAGAGCGGACACGGTATCGTGGGTTCGCTGCTGCTGGGTCTCTACGACGATCGCCACCGCCTGCACCACGTGGGTGTGACCTCGTCGTTCACCATGACGGTTCGCAAGCAACTGGCGGCCGAGTTGGAGCCGCTGCGCGCGGGCGCCCTCGATGGCCACCCCTGGCGCGACTGGGCACAGGCGGGCCCTGACGGATCGACGCGGATGCCCGGCAGCCAGAGCCGCTGGAGTGCGGGTAAGGACCTGTCGTGGGAGCCGCTCCGCATCGAGCGCGTCTGCGAAGTGAAGTACGACCACCTGCAGGGCGATCGCTTTCGCCATGCCGCCGTCTTCCTCCGCTGGCGACCCGACAAACCGCCGGCCGACTGCCGCTACGACCAGCTCGAGGTCACGACACCCTACGAACTGAAGCACGTGTTCGGCGCCGGACGCTAGCCGCGGGGCGTGCGCGCCTTTCTCTCGAGACCGAGCGTGCGAATGCGCTTGTGCAGGCTCGTGCGTTCCACGCCGAGCAGACGCGCCGCGTTCGACACGTTCCCGCTCGTCTGATCGAGTGCCTGCAGAATGCGCTCGCGTTCCGCCGAGTGGCGGATCTCATGCAACGCGGACACCGGCGCCGAGGGCGTGCGCATGTCGAACGGGATAGATTCCACCGTGATGCGACTGCCTGCGTTAAGAATCGCCATGCGCTCCACGGCGTTGCGCAGCTCGCGGACGTTCCCCGGCCAGTCGTACCCTTCGAGTACCGGCAACACATCATCATCAATCGTCTTCGGCCTGAAGTTGTTGCGGCTGCAGAACTCGGCCAGGAAGTGCCGCGCCAGATCGCCGACATCGTCGCGGCGCTCGCGCAGCGACGGCACCCGAATCGGGACGACGCTGAGCCGGTAGAACAGATCCGCTCGAAACTTGCCCTCGCTGATAAGTACGTCGAGCGCGCGATTGGTCGCCGAGATCACCCGAACCGTCGCGCGGATCGGCTGCTCGCCACCCAGACGCTGGCATTCGCCATCCTGCAGCACCCGCAGCAGCTTGGCCTGCGACGCTTCGTGCAAATCGCCGACTTCGTCCAGGAAGATCGTTCCGCCGTCGGCCATCTCGAAGCGCCCGCGGCGCGCCGTGGTCGCGCCGGTGAATGCCCCCTTCTCGTGTCCGAACAGCTCGCTCTCGATGAGATCCGTGGGGATGGCCGCGCAGTTGACCTTCACGAAGGGCCGTCCAGCGAGTGGACTCTCGTGGTGGATGTGCGCGGCCAGCAACTCCTTGCCAGTACCTGACTCGCCAGTCAGCAGCACGCCGGCATCGGACCTGGCTACCTGCGTCGCATCGTGGACGGCCCGCCGAAACGCCGCGGACTGGCCAATCATCCTCGGGGCGTCGCCCACCAACTCTCGGAACCGCTGGTTCTCGATCTGGAGATCCGACCGCTCGAGCGCGTTTCGGACCACGAGCAGCACGCGGTCGCGTGCGAGCGGCTTCTCGAGGAAATCGAGGGCGCCGCTCCGCGTGGCGTCGATCGCGTCACGTATCGTGCCGTGCCCGGAGATCATGATGACGGGCGCCGGATCGCCACGCTGTCTGATGGCGCGCAATAGGTCCACGCCGCTGCCGTCGGGTAAACGGACGTCGAGCAGATACAGATCCGCGCGGCCCCCGCGGTACTCGGCGTGAAACTGCGCGACCGATTCACAGACCGTCACCGCGTAGCCTTCGCGCTCGAGGATGAGACGCAGCGACAGGCCGATGTTGGCTTCGTCGTCGACGATGGCGATCCGGTGTTTGCTTGTCATGCAGGAGTCCCGGCATCGGCGGAGCCAGCGGCCGGCAGCATCACGCGAAATGCGGCGCCGCCGAGCGCCGCTGTCGTCACGGTGATGTCACCGCCGCAGAGCAGCGCGTTCTTCCGTGCGATGGAGAGGCCCAGTCCCATGCCGTGTTTCTTGAAGGTGATCGTCGGCTCGAACAGCGTGTCGGCTGCGTCAGGACTCAAGCCTGGTCCGGAGTCGTGCACCTCGAGCGCCACGCCGTCAGCTTCGAGGCGCGTGACGATCAGGATCGATCCGGCCGGACCGGCGGCATCGGCGGCGTTCTCCAGCAAGTTCGTCAAAATGCCCTTCACCAGGTCGGCCGCGGCCAATGCGGTTGGCTGCCTCTCGTCGAGTCTGCACGAATATGACGTGCCAGCGTGAGCGGGCCTGAGCAGCGACACGCGGTCGGCCACGACCGCATTGATGTCGAGTCGCTCGATTTGGACGGGCGGCTCGCTCGCAAATTCGGAGAACGCCCGCACGCGCCGCTCCAGTGTCTCGACCTCGGACACGACGATCTGCGCCGCCTGGGCCATGAACGCGCGATCGGCCGCCGGTTGACGCGCGAGCATCTCCTCGACGGTCAGCCGAATCGGCGTCAGCGAGTTCTTGAGCTCGTGCGCCGTCTTGCGCGCGAGTAACTGCCAGCTCGTCATCTGGGTCAGATAGACGAGCCGGTCGCGGTTCCGGCGGAGCTGGTCGGCCATGCGGTTGAACGCATCGATCGCCCGGCCGACTTCGTCGTTACGCCCGGGCTTCAGCCGGCGATCCCAGTCACCTGCCGCGAAACCCGCCAACCCGGCGGTCAACTGCTGAATGGGACGGCTAATCCGGTGCGCGATGAAGATCAGCGGCACGAGCGATACCACCCAGACGCCGGCGATGAGCAGCACGAGCGTGAGGGTGAGACCCCGACGAAGATCGCGCGCGCGCGTCGCGCCGACCAGCTCTCGCGCCTCCCGGAACTCGCTCGAGAGCGCGGCCATGCGGATACCACCGAGGTCGCGCCGATAGAGATCCACCCCGGCCGTTGTCCGCCGCATCAGATCCAGGTGATCGCCGCCGGTGCCGGACAGGACGAACTGCTCCAGTTCGCCACTGTCCCAGAAACCGCGCACCGGGTCGGGCCACGCGGCAGACTCGGCGCTCGGGAACCGCGTCGCCAGCTGCGCCGGATTGCTCGAGTCACGCCGAAGTGTTTCGCGCTCGAGTTGATAGAACTGACGGGCAGTGCTTTCGAGGGTGTGCGACAGCCGATCCAGCTCGTCGGTGGCGCCATAGCCGAGGCTCCGATCGAGCAGCGAGCTGGCCACCCATCCGGCGGCCGCCACCGGCAGCATCGTCGAGGCGACGAAGGCAACGATCAGGCGGTTGCGGAGTCGGGACATTTCAATCAGCGTCCTTCGACCCGGCCCGCTCCACGGTCCGTGTTCGGGGCGGCCGCCGCTGGCGGAGCCGGAACGGGACTTTCGGCGCCGCCGAGCGACGACAGGCGGAACGGCCCGGCCTCGAGAGACTTCCGGAGCTCGCCGTCCTGGCGGCGCCGGCTCAGTACGTCGATCAGCGTTCCCAGCGTGAATGCCCCTTCGCGATCGCCCGGCGGTTCAGCTGTCGGATTGTGTACCTGATACGCGAGCCGGATCCAGAACGGTGTGTCGCGGCCGATCCGGGCCAGATCCCTCAGCGGCACCGCCAGGTTGTCCAGGCACCATGCCTCGGCCGCCCGCGGCGAGAGGTGCGAGATCGACCGCGGCGGATTGCCCGCACGTGATGCGGCAACACGTTCCTCCCACAGGTCGAAGCTGAGATTGAAGGTCTGCCGGCTCTGCGCCAGGGTCGGGCCGCTTTGCCGCGCGAGCACGTTGAACTCGAACATGACTTGCACCGAACGCCCATCGCGCAGCCGCGCCAGCACCGGCCCCTCGATGAAACGCAGCGCTGGCGACTGCACCGTCAGTGCGTCGGCGGCGGCCCGGACGGTCGTGGACTGACTCCACAACGGCGCCGCCAAGACCAGCAACGCGAGCAGCGTCAGTAGTGGGTACCAGTGGCGCGGACGCCGCACGGCCGGCCTCAAAACCGGATGCCTGCCATGAACACGCCCTTGAGCCTGGGCCCATTGAGCGGCATTCCGAGTGTGAGCGTCACGTGTTCCGCGTACACCCCCAGGCCAGTCGCGACGCGTACGCGTGCGTCCTCTCCCTGCACCCAGAGCGTGCCAGTGTCGAGAAACCACCCCAGGTTCTTGAAGCGATACTCCACGGATTGATACACCATCCGGCTCGCGCCGGCTGGGGCGATGTCGTACTTGTTCCAGCCGCGCAGGGTCGATGTGTCGCCAAGGGAAAACCGCGCGAAGAGAGGCGCCTCTCCGGTGATACGGCCAACGCGCAGCTCGGCCATGAGGCTGTTCGACTTCCGGCGGGCGCGGTACCGGATCTCGCCGATGTGGCGCCGGTAGATCAGATCGCTCTGCAGGGCGGCGGTCCCCGCCTGCAGCCGGTAGCTCGCCTCGGTCCGCTGAGACACGCTCGATCGCTGGCCCCATGTGCGGTCGAATCCAACCTCGGCGATTCCTGCATTGACCCGGGACGATTGCAATCCGGCCACGGGCCCTGCAGCGGCCGTTTCGGCCAGGGGCGTCAGTTCAGTGGCGATCATCCCGCCGGTCACACTCAGCGTCCGGGTCAGCGCAAAGGTGACCGTGGGCTGAATGGTCACTCGACGCCGGTACACACCCGGAATGTCTGGGCGTCGGTTCAGTTCTTCTAACGTGAGGGCGTTCCACTTCTGCGTATATCTCGACAGGTCCAGGCTGAGGCCGAGCCGCTTCGATCCGGCGTGCCGATTCTGAATGCCGAATGAATAGCCGGTGTACTCCTCGACCAGATCGTCGTTGTTGCCGCGCACGAGCCCAACGCTGAACAAATTGCGCTCGCCCTGTACGGCCAGGTGCATCGCGCCGCTCCAGCCCTGCTGCTGGTGGTAGACGAGCTTCGAGGGTGAGGGTGAGGGCCGGAAGTGCACCCAGCGGCTGCTCTCGGACTGTCTGATCCTGAAGACAAGCTTGACGCGCCCTGGCTCGTCGCCCCGCGACACCGTGTGACCGACGTCGTAGTCGGGCAGCTCCGCCCGCATCCGTTCGGCCAGGCGATCGAGCTCGTCGGCGTCGAGCGGCAGACCAACGAGCGCGTGCACGTCATCACGAAGCGTCTGACTGAACCGGCTCTCATCGACGCCGTCGATCTCGACGTGCGTCACGGGATACCGCGCGTTGATGTTCGACGTCAGGTGCTTGTCGTCCTCGATGCGCGCCACGAGGAACACCACGCGCACGCGCCCATCCGGCAACGGCAGCTGCCGACCAGCGGCAACCACTTCCGGATGCTCCTCCTGAATGCGCTCCGCGAGCCGCCTGAGGACATCCTCATCCAGCGCCGTTCCGCCCAGCGCGTCGATGTCGTGACGAAGCCCCGGGCTCAGCCGGTTCAGTGCGATACCTGTGATGCTCGTCGATTCAATCAGCGGCCCAACGCGTCCAGCGTCCGGCGTCTGCGCCGTGGCCGGCGCGCTTACAAGCAAAAAGCTCAGTAGCAACAGAGTGAGTCTTGTCATGACCGCTGCATACGCAACCGTCGGGCCATCACCTAAGTTATTGACCCGTATAGCTTTCAGATGGCAGATGGTGTGACTTACGGTCACACCTGTGTGCCGGGGGCACAGTCAGCGCGAGGGCTTCGGCGGCCTGCCCTCAAGCGTCTCGTTGGGGTCGAGGGCTTCCTGAACGGGACGCGTCTCGACAGGCACATGCTCGAGGTTGACCCGGATTCGCGTCCAGGTGGAATAGCGGCCGCGCATGGCGTCCACCAGAATGTCGGCAGGCTCCAGGTGAGCGGCAACGTCAGGGTGCCGTCGGCGCCATCGTTCCAGTCCCGCCAGCGCGGCGTCTTTGCGTCTTGCCCGACCGATCTCGATCAGGGGATGTTTCGTCGTCCGTCGGCGCGAGGGTTGGACGCGGGCCGGTTCGCCTTTCTGTTTCTTGTATTGCGGCGGCCACGGCGCGTCGCCCAGGCCGTCGCGCTCGTGGCGCGATGAGAGGTCGAGGAGCGCCTCGAGCGAGCACCGCGCGTCGTCGATCGCGGCGTGCAAGTCACCGCGCGCCTTGAATCGCGCGGGCATGGTGACCAGGGTGAAGTCGGCCGGATCGCATTCGGCGATTTCGTCCCAGGTCAGCGGCGCGGAGACGCGCGCATCGGGTGTGGCGCGTACCGAGTAGGCGGCTGCCACCGTCCGATCCTTTGCGTTCTGGTTGTAATCGATGAACACACCGTGCCGCTCTTCCTTCCACCATTTACTGGTGGCGAGAGCCGGCGCGCGCAATTCGACTTCGCGCGCGAAGGCCAGAGCCGCGCGCCGCACCTGGTCGAACGTCCAGTTCGGCTCGATGCGCACGTTGACATGAATCCCGCGACGGCCAGAGGTCTTTGGCCAACCGGTCAGCCCGAACTCGGACAGCGTCGAGGCGACGACGGCGGCGACGTCGCGCACCTGCTGCCACGACACGCCGGGCACAGGATCGAGATCGATCCGCAGCTCGTCCGGATGGTCGAGGTCTTCGGCGCGCACGGGATGTGGATGCAGCTCGAGGCATGCCAGATTGGCCATCCACGCGAGCGCCGCGGCGTTGCGAGGCACGATCTCGTCTGCGGTCCGGCCGGATGGAAAGGTCAGTGAGACGAGCTCGATCCAGGAAGGAGGAGACTTGGGAGCACGCTTCTGAAAGAAGAACTCGCCGTCGACGCCGTCGGGATAACGGACCATCACATTGGGCCGCCCGCCTGCGGCCCGCAGGGCGCCGTCGGCCACGGCAAGGTAGTACTGGACCAGGTCGAGCTTGGTGTGGCCCGCCGCAGGAAAGAGCACTTTGCGCGGACTCGAAATCGAGACCTCGTGACCGGCAACGATCAACTGCTCGTGCTCTTTGGGGCTGGGCACGCGATCAAATGTACTTCAGTGGGACGGGCTGCGTCGGCCAGCGTCTATCACCGCACCGGCCCATCCTCGAGCAGCTGGCGCACCATGGGCGCTACCTGGGTGCCGAACAGCTCGATGCTGGTCATCAGCTTGTCGTGCGAGAGGGTGCCGCTGCTGTATTTCATATCAAAGCGTGACAAGCCGAGCGCACGGATGGTCCGGGCGACTTTCGCGGCAACCGTGGCTGGCGACCCGACGCACAGCGCACCCGAAGGACCGGCTTCGCGATCGAAGTGCTCGCGCGTTACCGGAGACCAGCCACGCTCGCGGCCGATGCGGTTCATCATGTCGCGGTAGTGCGGCCAGAGGTCGTCCTTTGCCTGGGCGTCGCTCTGCGCGACGTGGCCCGGCGAGTGCGCGCCAACCGGCAGCGGGGGCTTGCCGAATCCAGTCAGAGACTTCTTGAAAAGGTCGACGTACGAGAGGAAGCGCGACGGGTTGCCGCCGATGATCGCCAGCATCATTGGCAAACCGTGGCGCGCCGCACGCACGACCGACTCGGGGCTGCCACCGACGCCCACCCAGGTTTGCAGCGGACGGTGCTCCACTGGCGGATACACCGTGACGCGATCGAGCGCCGCGCGCGTGCGGCCAGACCACGTCACGGGCTGGCCTGCCAGCAGGGCGGCGAACAACTCGAGCCGTTCTTCGAAGAGCACCTCGTACTGCGCCATGTCGAAGCCGAACAGCGGATAGGACTCGGTGAACGAACCTCGTCCGACCGTGATCTCCGCCCGCCCATTCGAGATGGCGTCGATGGTCGAGAACCGCTGAAATACCCGTACTGGATCGTCGGTGCTGAGCACGGTGACGGCCGAACCAAGCCTGACGCGGGTCGTCCGGGCGGCGATGGCGGCCAGCAGCACTTCCGGGGCCGAGACGGCAAAGTCCGGACGATGGTGCTCTCCCACACCAAAGGCGTCGATCCCCACTTGATCGGCGAGCACTCCTTCCGCGACGACGTCACGCAACACCTGGGCCTGCGGCAGCAGGTGACCCGTGGAGTCGTGCGTGACGTCACCAAACGTGTCGATACCGAGTTCAACGGCAATCATCACGGCGATTGTTAGCACAGAAGGGCGCTGGCAGGCCGTCCTTGTCCGCCCTCGAGCAGGGCACCCCGCTCCTGAGCGTCGTCCGTCGGATCGGTGCTCACCGGTGCTGCCGCGTCGCAGGACCTGCAAATTCCGACGCGCGATCCTGGGTGGCCTTCCATATAGAATGCCGCCATGCGCGCACTGGTGTTGCTCTGTCTCCTGGCCGTTTCGGCCGTCACCCAAACCGGAAACTTCGGTGCGTTCACCAACTCCGACGATGTGGGCGCTCCCCCGCTCAAGGGATCGGCCGAGTACGATCCGGCCACGAAGCAGTACAAGATTACCGGCACCGGCGCAGATATCTGGGCCAAGGCCGATCAGTTCCACTACGTGTGGCGCGAGATGTCGGGCGATTTCGCCGTCACCGCCACGACCAAGTTCCTGACCGAGGGGAATGCGCACCGCAAGGCATCGATCATGCTGCGCAAGACCATCGATGCCGACTCGCCGTTCCTGCACCTGGCCATCCATGGTGACGGGCTCTCGGCCGTGCAGTTCCGCAGCGCGAAAGCCGACACGACCAACACGCTCGACTTTCCGATGCAGGCGCCAGGCGTCTTCACGCTGAAGCTCATGCGACAGGGCGCCACGGTCACGGTGTTCCTGGCGAGAGAGGGCGAAACGCTGAAGGAACTGGGTCGCACGCAGAATCAGTTGGGCAGCCCGGTGCTGGTCGGCCTCGGTGTGGCCTCCCACAGCGTCGAGGCGCTCAACACCGTGCAGTTTTCGAATATCACGGTCGAACCACTGGCGGCGCCACCCGCCGCCCGCTGAGTTCGCGGACTTCGGCACGGCCGAAGAGAAACATGGTGTCAACGATGCGTCGAGTGTTCATGACCTGCCTGTTGTTCGCGTCGGTATCGGCGCAAACCGCCAACCTGGGTGTGTTCGCCAATGCCGGCGACGTCGGCGCGCCGGCCCTCGCGGGATCAACCGTATTCGACCCGGCCACGAAGCAGTACCGGATCGCCGGCGCCGGCATCAACATGTGGGCGAAGCAGGATCAGTTTCAGTACGTGTGGAAAGAGATGACCGGCGACTTCAGCGTCGCTGCCACCCTGCAGTTCGTCGGACAGGGCGCTGAGCATCGAAAGGGCGGCATCATGGTTCGCCAGTCGCTCGACACCGACGCGACCTACGCGGATGTGATGATTCACGGCAACGGCATGCCGTCTCTCCAGTGGCGCCCGCGCAAAGGCGAAGACACCAATACGTTCGACCTGCCCATCGAAGGTGCCGGGACGTTCAGCATCAGGTTTGTCCGCACCGGCGTGAAGATGTTCATGTATGCCGGCAGAAATGGCGCCCAGCCCAAGGAGCTCGTGCACACCGAGGTCGCCTTCCAGGGCCCCGTGCTGGTGGGGCTCGCGGTGTGCTCGCATGATCCGGCCGTGAAGGACACAGTCGTCTTCTCGAACGTGTCGCTCGAAGCTGCGGCACCGGCGGGACCAGTGCGCCCTCCCGCGGGTCCCGCCAAGTAAACGCAGGCGCGGCTCCAGCCCCGGGCGTCAGCGCCCCAACAACGTCCGGACCCGAGCAGCGTCGTGTCGAGCGGCGCGGCTACGACCTGTGTGGGGATCGGCGGTACAGCATGTAGGTGAAGCAGCCGTGCAACCACGCTTCGCCGGCCGCCTCGTCGTGCACAGGACTGATGGTCTCGCCGTGCACGTGTGCGTAGTCGCCGCCAAGGCGGGTCATTTCGTCCTCGAGCCGGTGCTCCGTGTTGACCATCAGCTCGCGATAGCAGCGGTCCCAGAGCGCGTCGCGATCGGCAAGCGTCCCGGGCACGCGAGTGCTGGTGGCTTCAACGGTATGCTCGGCCATCGGCTCGCCGTCGAGCGGCGGCAGCTGCCGGTGCCAGTAGACGGACAACGGGGCCTGTCCAATAGTGCGCACAGGCTACTCCGCCTCTTTCAGCGACTCAACCGCGTTTCCATAGCAGCTGGGGCACATGCCGTGGGTGAACGTCGTGTTCGTATGCGTGGAGATATAGTCTTCGACGGTCCGCCAGTAATTCTCGTCCTCGCGGATGCGCTTGCAGTACGAGCAGATGGGCAGGAAGTTCTTGAGTGTTCGTACTTCAGCCAGCGCGGTCTGGAGCTGGGAGACCAGCTCTTCGCGTTCATGCTGAGCCCGTTTGAGTTCGGTGATGTCGCGAGCCACCGAGTAAATGATCTTGTGGTCGGAGTCTGGCGCGGCGTTCCATAGCAGCCAGCGGAACGAGCCATCCTTGCAGAGGTAGCGGTTCTCGAACACACGTGCATGCCCGCCGGCACGAACGGTGCGATTCTGCTCGAGCGTCCGCTCGCGATCGTCCGGATGCACGAACTCGATGAACGGCCTCGCCATCAGTTCGGCTCGGCTAAAGCCCAAGGCCAGCTCCCACGCCGGGTTCAGCCTCTTGAAGTGGCCGCCGAAGTCGAGAAAACACAGCAGATCGATCGAGAGATCGAAGAACCGATGTTCGACCTCGCTCAGCTGTCTCTTTGACTCGTCGAGTTCCGCACGCTCTTCGACAGACATTCTGGTCGCTCCCTGGGAGATCGCCGGGGCGGTCGGCGGTGCTGCCAGTCTACGCCCGTCCGTTCGACGTAGCGAGTCGCACCTCGTCATCGCCAGACGCCGCTCACGGATAGCGACCGTTGAGTCACACGGCGCGGCCGTGACAAACCGGGCCGATCGTCGAAGACGGCCGATCTGCGCGACAATCGTGCAGCAACGTTGAGTGGTGTGCCGCGACGGTCACGATAGGGGGGCTCGGATGGACGACAGTTCTACAGTGCTGCTGACGAGAACCATCACCAAAGCCACCTGGCGACTCGTGCCGTTCCTGCTGCTCATGTACGTCCTCGCGTTTCTGGACCGTGCAAACGTCGGGTTTGCAAAGGAGTCGTTCCAACGTGACACAGGGCTCGGCGACGGCGCCTATGCCTTCGGTGCGGGCGTGTTCTTCGCCGGTTACGCGCTGCTCGAGGTGCCGAGTAATCTGATTCTGCACAGAGTCGGAGCGCGCATCTGGATGGCGCGCATCATGGTGACTTGGGGACTCATCGCCGCAGCGATGATGCTCGCGCACACCGAGACGACGTTCTACGTGCTGCGCCTGTTGTTGGGCATCGCCGAGGCCGGATTCTTCCCGGGCGTCATCCTGTACCTGACGTACTGGTTCCCCTCGACTGCGCGCGCCAGGGTCATGGGACTCTTCTATTTCGGGGCGCCGCTCTCGTTCATTCTCGGCGGCCCCTTGTCTGGTCTGCTCCTCGACATGGACGGCGTGTTCGGCCTGAAGGGCTGGCAATGGATGTTCCTGGTGGAAGGCCTGCTCGCAACTGCCACGGGAATCTGGGCGTTCTTCTACATCGACGACAGACCTGCCGGCGCGAACTGGCTCAGCGACGACGAGAAGCGGCTCCTACAGGCCGCCGTCGCCGACGATCGGGACACGCAGGCCCGGCGCCCACACGGAGTGATGGCGGCCTTCCGCCATCCCACCGTGTGGTACCTGGGCGTCATCTACTTCCTGATTCAGCTTGCCGTTTACGGAGTGGTGTTCTACCTGCCGACCCAGGTCGCGGTGCTCCTCGGCAGGAAGGTGGGCGCGGCGGTGGGCCTCGTCACCGCAATTCCCTGGACGTGCGCCTTGGTGGCCACCTACCTGATCGCGCGCCACTCCGACCGGACCGGCGAGCGCCGATGGACGGCGTCGATCACGCTCGCGGTGGCTGGCGCGGGCATCGCCGCTTCCGCGGCTGCAAGTGGCAGTCCGCTCGTCGCCCTTGTCGCACTATCGTTCGCCGCCGCTGGCTTCATCTCGGTGCAGCCGCTGTTCTGGACGTTCCCGACGAGCGTGCTCACCGGGACGGCGGCCGCAGGCGGCATCGCGCTCGTCAATTCGCTGGGCGCCGCTGGCGGCTTCGCTGGACCGATTGTTCGCACCTGGGCCGCGACGACGTTCGGGGCATCATCTGCCGGCCTCTATGTGCTCGCGCTCGCGGCGTGTGCCGGCGCCGTCCTGATCCTTGGCGTGAGGCGATCGGCCCCGGGCTCAGGCCGCGCACAACCGCCCACCACGCACGCGCGCGCGACGGCGCCTAGCGGACAACGGCTCTGAGCCAGTCACAGAAGAGGAGACACGATGACCATGCCGACCATCAGACACGTCCGGGCATTCACCCTGCGTGGCGGCGGCGCCGACTATCACGACCAGTCAACAGGCCACTGGATCGACGACCACATCGCGACGCCGATGAGCAAGTACGAGAACTATCGTCAGAGCCGCCAGAGCTTCGGCCTGAACGTGCTCGGCACGCTGGTCGTCGAACTCGAGGCGAGCGATGGGACCGTGGGGTTTTCGGTCACGACCGGCGGTGAGCTGGGCTGCTGGATTGTGGAGAAGCACCTGGCGAGATTCATCGAGGGCGCCCCGGTCACGGCGATCGAGAAGATCTGGGACCAGATGTTCAACTCGACCCTCTTCTACGGCAGAAAAGGGATCGTCATCAACACCATCTCCGGTGTCGACCTGGCGCTCTGGGACCTGCTCGCCAAGGTCCGCGGCGAGCCGGTACACGCGCTGCTCGGAGGTCCGGTGCGCGAGGAACTGACGTTTTACGCGACGGGAGCGCGTCCCGATCTGGCCAGACAGATGGGTTTCATCGGGGGCAAGCTGCCACTGCACCACGGGCCGTCGGAGCGCGAAGAGGGGCTGAAGAAGAACCTCGATCTCCTGGGTGACATGCGCGGCAAAGTCGGCAACGACTTCTGGCTGATGTATGACTGCTGGATGAGCCTAGACGTGGAGTATGCCACCCGTCTGGCGCGGGTCGCCTACGAAGAGTTCGGCCTGAAGTGGATCGAGGAGGCCCTGCCGCCCGACGACTACTGGGGCTACGCGGAGCTGCGGCGCAATGTGCCGAAGGGACTGCTCGTGACCACTGGCGAGCACGAGGCGACTCGCTGGGGATTTCGGCTGCTGCTCGACATGGAGTGCTGCGACATCGTGCAGCCTGATGTCGGCTGGTGTGGCGGCCTGACCGAACTGCTGAAGATTTCGGCGCTTGCGGACGCCCACGGCAAGCTCGTGGTGCCGCACGGGTCATCGGTCTACAGCTACCACTTCGCGATCACCCGCCACAACAGCCCGTTTGCGGAGTTCCTGATGATGGCGCCAGCGGCCGACACGGTGGTCCCGATGTTCAGCCCGCATTTGCTCGACGAGCCGGTGCCCGTCAACGGCCGCATGAAGGCCTCGGCCCTTGACGCGCCCGGCTTCGGCGTGCGGCTGAACCCCGACTGCAAGCTCCACCGGCCGTTCCCCCGGTGACTTGAATCTCGGCAGAAGTGGCGTCCGTAGAGGTCGGCCCCCCGTCAGACCGTGACGCGGGCCGCACCGGCACGCCACATCGCCGGATCGCCCTCTGCCGGCAATTCGGCGAGCGCCTCCTGCGGTTGAAAGCGACCCTTGTAGGCGAGTGATGGGCACTCGTCCACGCGGTACCCGAGATGCACGTACTCCAGGCCGCGCGTGGCAGCCTCGTCGATCAACCGCACGATGTGGGCGGTGCCAAGCGACGAGGGGGCATGCTCCGGATCCCAGAAGAAGTAGACCGCCGACAGGCCGGACGGCACCTCGTCCACAATGCCAATTCCGACGAGTCGATCCTCATCACCGGGATCACGAAACGCGACTTCTCGGACCGAGGGGTGCGGGAACGCAAACTCCATCGCGTACCCTTCGGCATCGAGTGAGGTCGAGTCCCAACCCACTGCACGCTCACGGTCGAGATGCCAACGCGCGTAGAGCTGCAGGCGCTCGTCATCCACTTGCGGCTTCCCAACGAACCGCCGAAGTCGTGACGATTGATTCCGTGCGCGCCGCTGACTCCGGCTCGCGCGGAACTGAGCGACAGGCACACGCGTCGGCACGCAGGCGCGGCAGGAAGGACAGGCAGGCCTGAAGTAGCTGGGGCCGAATCGCCGCCAGCCCCGCTGCAGCAGCTCGTCGAGTTGCTCCGGCGACACATCAACGGCCACGCGCACCTCGAGCGAGGCCTCACGAGTTGGCAGATACGCGCACGGATGCGGTGGTTCCAGGAAGTGCTGGAGCAGTCGCGCCATTCCTACGGCCCAGTCGCTCGCAGACCCGCGAAATCGTCCCACACCCGCTTGACGATGGGCGGATCGACGGTGCGTTTCTCCATCTTATTGGGGTCCTTGACCGATGACAGGACAATCGACACGGTGTCGCAGTGCGGCCCGATGGCATCGGGGGTGAACACGTACAGGCCTTCCTCGATCGCTTCGGTTTCCGTGATGCGCGCCTGAAGGCGGAAGGGATGAACAGGCGTCACCAGCGCGTTACCGCAAACGAGCTGCATCTGCGAGAACCCAGGCCGCAGTCGCTTGATGGGCGGGATCTGCGCGCCTTGCGTCGACGCGGCGCCGCGCGCGACTTTCGTCCAGAAGCCCTCCACCCGACGCGGCGTGACACGCACGAGCAGCACGGGTGGTGCTGTCATCACATAGTCGGACCAGTTGTCGAAGTCGGTCGCTACGCGCCGCCCGTTCAGCTCCTGGGCGCGGCCCCCGGTCCAGTCTCGCTTGGCTTGGGCGGCGGCGAGCACAACGGGCGTCAGAAACGTCACATCGAAATCCGATGTCGAGAACTGGTACGGCGTCAGGCTGAAGACCCGGCCGGGCGCCGCCGCCCGCTCGGAGCGGGCCGGTCCAGCTGGCGCCGGCTCGACCGGCAGGTGTGCAAGATCGGGTGGTGGGGTCGCGTCGAGGCTCGTGCGCACAGACGCCAGCGCCGAGCAGATGCCCTCGGCGCTGACGAGCCGGATGTCGCCGGTGTCGCGCAGACTCTCGTCGTGGACGGACGACGCCACGCCGATGGCGCGACCGTCACTGGCGAATACCGGACCACCACCGCTGTCGGCCGAGACGACAGGACGCGGCGTGATGGTCTTGGCGCCGCCGAGTGGGACGTCGATCAGATACCGATCGGACTCGGCCACCGCGGCGCCGCCGCCGTCGCACGCAAGAACAACCGCCCGAAGACCAGCAGTCGCCGAGGGATGGACGCGAATCAAAGCCACGTCCGTCACCCGATCGGCCAGCACCACGGTGCCCGTGACTTTCAGAGCCGGTGACAGCTGCACCTCAACAGACATGCTGGTGCCAATTGCGCGAAGGCTCGTCGCGACGAGGCCGCGATCGTCGACCAGCACTCCGGCCGCGTGCAGGTATGGGGTCCAGAGGGCAAACGCACTCGCCTGCCACTTGTCGAAAATCGCAGCCGCCAGTGAGACGGGCGTTCGTGCCTTCGCCGCCTCGTCGCGCTCGAGATCGGCGGTCACACGCCCGACCGTCGCGTTCGAAGGCGTCAGCTCGAGTGTTGTATCTCGCCCGGCAGGCACCTCGACGGTCAGCGCCCACTCGTAGGTCCTGCCATTCAACACCAGCGGCGCCTCGGACTCGACGACGTACTGGCCCGGCCGGAGGCGTAGCTGGGTGGTGCCTGCGGAGGACGTGATGGCGCGGCGAGGAGCCGCGGTCGCGGGGTTATCGCTGATCAGCAGCGCGTGCCGGGCAACGGGCACGACGCGGCCTTCGGTGTTGAGTGCCAACACGGTCACGTGCAGAACGGGCAGTTCCTGAGCCGAGGCCGCGGCCAGTAGAACGAGAACAACGAACGCACACGCGGCGCCTCGGGCCATGAAAGTGGCCGGCTGCTGCTATGCGAGGAACGCGCTCTGATCGGGCATCGACCGGTAGCTGTAGGTGATCGCACCGATCGTAACGCCGTTGATCACCGAGTTCGGCTTGGCCTGGAACGCGGCGCCGAACAGGTTCGTTTCGCCGATCAGATACGCCGCGGGAACGCCGGCCAGCGCCAACTTGCCGAATGCACGTCGTGAATAGCTCATGTCAGTTCTCTCCACGTCCCTAGACGGCAACACGGCGTTGCCTCGGCCTGGCGCCAACGCGCCGTGCACATACCATCCGTCAGCGCGCCTCGCTCAGTTCAGCACGAAGAGGTAGAGTCCCCCGCCGGCGCTGAACAGCATGTGCTGTTTGTTGTCGAGCATGAACGTTTCTGGAGGCGCGCCAAGACCGCCGATCTGGGAATACCAGAGTCCCTTGCCCGTGGCCGCGTCCCAGGCTTCGACATTCTGGCCATTGCTCAGGACGAGCACGCCGCCCGCGGTGGTGAGCAGCCCGGAGCTGCCACCGTTCAGTTGCTTACGCCACGCCACCTTGCCGGTCTTGTAGTCGACCGCCACCAGGTTGGTGCCGTACGACAGATTGGCGCCCCCACTCGTGCCCCCGAGGCCCATCGACCCGCGCGGATCCGGCTCCGTCAGGTAGCTGATGCGCATCGAGTTCTGTTCGTGCACGTAGAACAGGCCGGTGTCAGGCGAGAAGGTCGGCGGCGGATAGTTCGTCACATCGCCGTTCACCAGAGAGCCGGCAATCGTCGCGTCCTTGTTGGGATTGCGCTTCGGCTGCCCTTTCGCGTCGAGGCCTTGCGCCCAGTTGTTGACCACGCCGAGCTTGCTCGTCAACAGGTGCGCGCCCGTCGTGCGATCGAGGACGAAGAAGTAGCCGTTGCGCGTAGCCGTGATCACGAGCTTGCGCGTGCGTCCGTTGAACGGCGCGTCGACCAGCACGGGTGTTTGCGTGGAATCCCAATCGTGCGTGTCGTGGGGAGACGTCTGGTAGTACCACGCCATCTTGCCAGTGTCGACGTTCACCGCGACGAGACAGGACGTGAACAGATTGTCGCCTTCACCGCGTCCCTGCGTATACGACGGCGTCGGATTGCCGGTGCCGTAAATGTAGAGATGCGTGTCGGGATCGTAGGAGCCCGGAATCCACGTGGCCCCGTTGCCGTGGCGTGCGGCGTCGAGACTGGCCCACGTGTCGAGCCCGGGATCGCCAGGGTTCTGCGGCGTCGAGTAGAGAATCCACTGAACGGCGCCGGTGCGCGGGTCGAGCGACTTCAGAAATGCCGGAGCGTCGAGGTCGTTGCCCGTGCCGACGAGGATGTGATCGCCGGTGATCATGGGGGCGTTCGACGAGAAGTACTGCTGATCGTGCGGCGCGATCTCGTGCCGCCAGACTTCCTTGCCCGTCTTGGAGTCGAGACAGACAACCCAGTCGTCGTGCATCGTGAAGTACACGTAGTTGTGCCACATGCCGAGGCCACGCGTCTGCAGGGCGGTGCCGCCCCGGAATTTCCAGTAGTACTGCCAGAGCACAGTCCCGTCGCGCGCGTCGATCGCATACACGTTGAACGGCGCGGCCGCGTAGATGATGCCGTCGACGAAGAGAATGCCGCCGCCTGGCGCGCGGTTCCCGCAGCTGTTGGCATCGCCGGTTCCGAGACCCCCGACGACGATAGGAGTGATTGGGCCACCCCCGCCCCCGCCCCCGCGTCCGCCGCCACGGCCCCCGCCGCCCGCGCCCGCCCCAGCGCCGCCAGCAGCAGGTCCGGTGCCGTTCGGACCGCACCCTGTGGTGAGCGGGGTAATCCACTTGAGGCTCAGGTTCTTGACCGTCGCCGTGTTGACCAGCTTCAGCGCACTGTACCGCTTACCGCTCATGTCACCCGAGTAGCTGGTCCACTGATCGGACAGCGGCTTCAGGATGGTTGCCGGATCGAGACCGCCTCTCCCGGCAGCCGGATCCGGCGTGCCGCTCTGAACGGTCTGCCCCTTCCAATCCGGATGCCCGGGCACCACTGCCCGGGGATCGCTCTGTGCTGGCGCCTGAGCACCACTCTGAGCGAGGACCAGTGCGGGACCGACCAGGAATACACCGACGAGCAGGAATCTCTTCATGAATCGAGGGCCCCTATTTGACGGTCCACAAATACGCGGTCACGTCGTGCATCTTCTTGTTATTGGCATCGTCGAGCTCGAGCACCATCTTCTTGTGCGCTTCGTTCGGGTCGGTGACGTCCACCTTGGGGATGCCGTTGTTGCGGGCGATGGACTTGCGCGTCCCGTCCGGGAGCATCAGGACCACGAGCCAGTCGTCGTTGCGAATCAGCGCGCCCGTGAGCTTCGACCCGTCGGCCATCGTCACCGTGACCGGGTTGCCCCCACCGCCGCGCCCGCCACCGCCACCACCAAAACGCCCGCTCGAACCGGCCACCCACGCGTTCTGGAGCGCCCGCGGGTCCGTGTACTTCGAGCCAATGCCTTCGAGGTCGCCAGTCAACGAGTGACAGGTCGAGCAGGCAGCCGAGAAATAGGCCTGCCCCGCCGCCGGATCGCCCACGAGGATGTTCAACTCACCTGTGGGGTTACGCCCTGGAGGGCTGCCCTGTCCACCCATCGTGGCGTGCACGCTGTGGATGTACTCGGCAATCGCCAGCGAGTCGGTCGGGGTGAGCGTGATCGCAGGCGCATGCTTGCCGATCGACGCGCCGATCAATTCGCCCTGCTTGTCGTTCAACGCCGTGCCCGATCGCAGCAGGTTGGGGAATTTGCCGTCTGCGGTGCCCCGAAGGTCGACGGCGTGGCAACTGGCGCAGTTCGCTTCGTAGAGCGACTTGCCCCGAACGAGCACGTCGGCAGACGCAACCGGTCGGGTGAACTGCGCAAATCCCCCGCGTCCTCCGCCCCGCGCACCGCCTTGCCCGGCTCCTGCCCCTCGGGCGGCAGGATCGGCACCGCGCCCCGCCGGAGCGGCCGGCGCCGTCTGCCCTGCGGCAGGAGCGGCCTGGGGTGGAGCCTGACCGGCGGCTCTGACGATGGCCACTCCCGTCATGGAGGCGGTCAGCAACGCCGTGATCGCAATCGAGCAAGTCTGTTGAGTCATCGGGTATCGCGCGCGATCGAGCGGAATCGCCCCAACGCGCCTCCTGGCCCACGCAACCATTGCGTGCGGCAACAGCCCGGCCACCGGCCGGATCTCTCGACGTGGGAGCCGACGTCGCTCCGCCAGGAATGTCTACGACGGCGGCAAGGAAACTGATGCAGGTGTTTTGAACAGGGACACTCTGGTCGCCGGTGGCCTCGACCACGCGCCCCGTGCTATGTTCGCTTCAGGGCGATGAATCACCCAACCTGTACCGCTTTCCTGATCACGGCAAGTGCCCTCGTCACCTCGACGCTCCTTGCCGCTGGTCCCATCCAGCAACCCGACGCCCCCGCTCATCGATCCGACGAGGCAGCAGCGGGGCGGTTCTCGCGCCTGTGCGTCGATTGCCACGACGCAGGACGCGTGACCGCGATGCGGCGCACCAGTGCCGAGTGGGAAGAGGTCATCACGAACATGGTCGAGAAGGGCGCCACGGGGAGCGAGGCGGAACTCACCAGCGTGTACGAGTACCTGCTCGCCAACTTCGGCAAGACCTTCATCAACAGGGCAAAGGCCGAGGAAATGGTGCTCGTTCTTGGCCTGTCCAAGAAAGACGCGGACGCCATCGTGACCTACCGCACCGCCAACGGCCCGTTTGCCGACGTCGACGCCGTCAAGAAAGTCACTGGCATCGACGTGAAAGCCATCGACGACCACAAGGACGCCATCGCGTTCTGATTCGCCCCAGGTCTGCCGCACACTGCGTCTTCTCAGCTGTGGCCAGAGTCCCGAGTCCCATCCTGGGCTCTCTGGCGCTGCTCGGGGCCGGCCGCAGGCTGAGAGGGGCTTGAGGCTCGGGGCTCGGGGCTCGAGGCTCGAGGCTCGAGGCTGGGTCAGTTGGTCCGCATTCCCGAGGCAACCGGGCGCCGATTTCCCGTATGCTCTGTCCCTGCACCTGGAGACCAATGCCATGAGAACTCTCGCGCTCGCCACCGTGCTCGCGCTCGTCATCGCCGTACCCGCTGCCGCCCAGCAGTACACCGTCAAACGGACCGGCAACGTGGTCGAACTCCGCGACACCAAGGCGGACATGTTCGTCCCGGTTGTCACGACCCTCGGGCGCGCCTGGAAGATTCAGGTGAAGGGCAAGGATCTGGTCCGGGCCGGCGGCGCGACAGCCGAGGCCTTCGAAGCCAATCCCGGACTCAACGGCATGCCGCCGCTGTATCCCTTCGCCAACCGGCTGGATCAGACGGCGTTCTACGCCAATGGCCAGAAATACAACTTCGACGCGGAACTCGGCAACGTCCGCGGTCCCATTCCGAGCACGGGCTTCGTCGGCGGCTACAAAGGCTGGACGCTCGTTGAAGCAAAGTCCGACAAGAATGCGGCGTGGGTGATCTGCCGGCTCGACTTCTACAAGAACCCTGTCTTCATGAAGCAGTGGCCATTCGCGCACACGGTCACGGTCACCTACCGCGTCTCGAACGGCACCCTCGAAGTGAAGACCCGTGTCGACAACATGAGCGAGCAGCCAATGCCGGTGGTGCTCGGCTACCACCCCATCTATGAGTTGCCGGAGGGCACGCGCGACGACTGGACAGTGTCCATCGGGGCGAAGACCCACTGGATCGAGATCCCGCAGCGGCTTCCGACCGGCGAGACCCAGCCGATCGAGAACTTCTTTGGCTCGCCCGCCGACCAAATCCAACTCAAGAAATACGGCCTGATCGACGACGTGTTCACCGATCTCGTCCGCGACGCCAGTGGGCGCGCCACGATGAAGCTGATGGGTGGAGGCAAAGAACTGATCGTGATGCTGGGACCCAAGTACAAGACGGTCCTCGCCTGGTCCACGGCGCTGAATGCGGGCGGGGGCGGCAGACCCGGAGGTGCTGGCGGCGGGCGCGCCGGAGGTCAGGGCGGCGCCCCGGGCGTTCCGGGTGCGCCAGCGGGCCAAGGCGCGCCAGGCGCCGGCCAGGCGGCTGCCGCGCAAGGCGCACCCGGCGGCGCTGGTCGCGGCGGACCGGCACCGGCCGCCGCCTCGGCACCGTATCCGGTCGACCCCGTCCGAGCGGAGCGGTGGCTAGCCCAGCTTG